>NZ_JBBHZF010000026.1:117037-289708 GCF_037482365.1 Pseudokineococcus sp. 1T1Z-3 | reverse complement strand
CGCCCGGTTGCCGTGCTTGACGACCCGCTCCCCCGCCCCGGCGGCCACGACCGCCGCCATGGTCGAGAGGTTCACCGTGCTGGCGAGGTCGCCGCCCGTGCCGACGACGTCGAGGCACCGCCCCGGGACCTGCAGCGGCACGGCGGCGGCGAGCATCGCGTCGGAGAGCCCCGTGAGCTCCCCGACCGACTCCCCCTTGGCCCGCAGGGCGACGAGGAGCCCGGCCAGCGGCACGGCGGGCGCCTGCCCGGCCATCACCTGCGCCATCGCCCAGGAGGTCTCCTCCGGGGCCAGGTCCAGACCCTCGAGGGCGCGGGCGGTGAGGTCCCGCCAGGACGGGGCAGGGGCGTCCACGGGTCCTCCTCGGGGCGACAACCAGGGGCGTGACCTGCACGGACGGCGCGGTGGCGCGCCGCCGGGGGCCTCCGCGCGAGCCGGGCGAGCGTAACGATCCGGGTGTGGGCGGAGACACGCGCGCACCCCCCTCACCAGCCGGGAGGTCGTCGGCCATACTCGTGCCCGTGACCTCTGAGACGGCAGTCCCCGCGGGTGTGGGCCACGGGAGCGTGAACCGGCCGAACATGACCTCGGTCGGCACGATCGTGTGGCTCTCCAGCGAGCTGATGTTCTTCGCCGGCCTCTTCGCCATGTACTTCACGATCCGCGCCGCGGCCCCCGACCTCTGGGTCGAGGGCACCCCGTTGCTCGACCTGCAGTTCGCGAGCATCAACACGGGGATCCTCGTGTCCAGCTCCTTCACCTGCCAGCTGGGCGTCTTCGCCGCCGAGCGGTTCCAGCCCTACCGCACCGGCGGCCGTCTCGACGTCCGGCGCTGGGGCATGGTCGAGTGGTTCGTCGTCACCTTCGTCATGGGGTCGATCTTCGTCGCGGGCCAGGTCTGGGAGTACGCGGTCCTGGTCAGCGAGGGCCTGACCATCGCCAGCTCGGCCTACGGCTCGGTCTTCTTCCTCGCCACCGGCTTCCACGGCCTGCACGTCATCGGCGGGCTCGTCGCCTTCCTCGTCGTGATCGGGCGCGCCTTCGCCTCCTACCGCTTCGGCCACCACGAGGCGACGAGCGCCGTGGTGACCTCCTACTACTGGCACTTCGTCGACGTCGTCTGGGTCGGCCTCTTCGCCGTCATCTACCTCATCAGGTAGCCGCCCTCCCGAGCTCGTGCGGCCGCGCCGCACGACCACCACCCCCCGCGGGGCCGCGCGAGCGGCCCGGCACCGCACCCCGAGCGTGAGGAACACCAGGACGTGAGACGACTCACCGCCCGCCGGCGCTCACCGGCCGCGACGGCGCTGCTGCTGATGCTGGCGCTCGTGCTCACCGGCGCCGCCTACACCGCCCTGGCGCCCGGCCAGGCCGACGCGTCCGCCCCCGTCGTCGAGGGCGCGGTCGGCGACGTCGACCGCGGCCAGGAGCTCTTCCTCGCCAACTGCGCGACGTGCCACGGGCTGCAGGCGCAGGGCGGCACCGCCGGCCCGAGCCTCATCGGCGTGGGCGCCGCCGCCGTCGACTTCCAGGTCGCCACCGGCCGGATGCCCCTGGCGCAGCAGGCGCCGCAGGCCCCGCAGAAGCCGGTCGTCTTCAGCGACCAGGACACGGCGGACCTGTCCGCCTACGTCGCCTCCCTCGCCCCCGGCCCGGCCATCCCCGACGAGCAGTACCTCGAGCCGCTGGAGGGCGAGCGCGACATCGCCCTGGGCGCCGAGCTCTTCCGCATCAACTGCGCCATGTGCCACAACGTCGTCGGGGCGGGCGGTGCCCTCACGCAGGGCAAGTACGCCCCGCCGCTGGACGACGTCAGCAACCGGCACATCTACGAGGCCATGCAGACGGGCCCGCAGTCCATGCCCGTCTTCAACGACGACAACATCTCGCCCGCCGAGAAGCAGCAGATCATCAGCTACCTGCACGAGGTCAACACGGCCCCCTCCCCCGGCGGCTGGTCGCTCGGGAACATCGGCCCGGTGACCGAGGGCCTGTTCCTGTGGGTGGGGGTCATGACGCTGCTCATCGGCTGCGCGGTGTGGCTGGGGGCGAAGTCCTCGTGAGCGACGTCCAGAGGCCCAACTCGGGCATGACGCCGGCCGACGAGCCGGACGCCGGGCGCACGCCGGTCCGCTTCGCCAACCCGGGCCTGCCCGCCCACCGCCACCGCAACGCCGACGTCGACCCCAAGGCCGCCAAGCGCGCCGAGCGCCAGGTGCTGGCGATGCTCGCGATCTCGGCGATCGGCTCGGTCGTGGCGGTCGTGGCCTACTTCGCCATCCCCCTCGACGGGTCCTTCGCGACGCTGCAGCTGAGCAACCTGTCCCTCGGGCTGGGCCTCGGGTGCGGCATCTTCTTCATCGGCGTCGCGGCCGTCCACCTGGCCAAGACGCTCATGCCCGACACCGAGATGATCGACGAGCGTCATCCCCAGCGCGGCACCGAGGAGGAGCGCGAGGAGGCCGCCGGCATCATGACCCAGGGCGGTCAGGAGTCCGGCCTGGGTCGTCGCCCGTTCATCCTCGGCGGGCTCGTCGGCGCGGCCGCCCTCGCACCCCTGCCGGCGGTCGTGCTGCTGCGCGACCTCGGGCCGCTGCCGGGGGACTCCCTCGCCGTCTCGATGTGGGAGGCCGGCGTGCGCCTGGCCCTGGACCCCTCGGCCGAGCCGATCCTGGCCTCGGACGTGACCCTCGGCTCCGTCTTCCACGTCATCCCCGAGAACCTCTACGAGAGCGACCACTTCCTCGACGAGAAGGCGCTCGCGGCCGTGCTGATCATGCGGGTCGACCCAGACGTCGTGCAGTACGACCCCGAGCGCGAGGGCTGGGACGTCGACGGCATCTACGCCTTCTCCAAGATCTGCACGCACGTCGGGTGCCCCGTGGCCCTCTACGAGCAGCAGACGCACCACCTGCTGTGCCCGTGCCACCAGTCCACCTTCGACCTGACGCAGCACTGCAAGGTCATCTTCGGACCGGCCAAGCGCGCCCTCCCCCAGCTGCCCATCGCGGTGGACGACGAGGGGTACCTTGTGGCGCAGAGCGACTTCCTCGAACCCACCGGAGCCAGCTACTGGGAGCGTGAGCGCGGATGAGCACCACCGCGGGCAGCCCTGCTGCCACCACCGCGTCCACCAGCCGCACCGCCCGCCTGTCCGCCGGGGCTGCTGACTACTTCGACGAGCGCATCGGCGCAGCACGACTGGTCAAGGGCTTCGCCCGCAAGGTCTTCCCCGACCACTGGTCCTTCATGCTGGGCGAGGTCGCGCTCTACAGCTTCGTCATCCTGCTCATCTCGGGCACCTTCCTCACCCTGTGGTACGTGCCGAGCATGACCCTCGTCGAGTACGACGGGTCCTACGCGCCGCTGTACGGCGTGACGATGTCCGAGGCCTACGCGACGACCCTCAACCTGTCGTTCGACATCCGCGGCGGCCTGCTCATGCGGCAGGTGCACCACTGGTCGGCTCTCATCTTCGTCGCGGCCATCGTCGTCCACATGCTCCGGGTCTTCTTCACCGGTGCGTTCCGCAAGCCGCGCGAGCTCAACTGGGTGCTCGGCGTCCTGCTCGCGGTGCTCGCCCTCGCCGAGGGCTTCACGGGCTACTCGCTGCCCGACGACCTGCTCTCCGGCAACGGCCTGCGCATCATCGAGGGCGTGGTGCTGGCCATCCCGGTGGTGGGCACCTACATCGTCTTCTTCCTCTTCGGGGGCCTGTTCCCCGGCGAGGTGATCATCCCGCGGCTCTACATCCTCCACGTGTTCGTGCTGCCGGGGATCATCCTCGCGATCATCGCGCTGCACCTGGCGCTGGTCGTGGCGCACAAGCACACGCAGTACCCCGGCCCCGGGCGGACCAACGACAACGTCGTCGGCTTCCCGCTGCTGCCGGTCTACGCGGCCAAGGCGGGCGGGTTCTTCTTCATCGTCCTCGGCTTCATCGTGCTGCTGGCCTCGGTCGTCTCGATCAACGCGCTGTGGGTGTACGGGCCGTACGACCCCTCGCCGGTCTCGGCGGGGACCCAGCCCGACTGGTACATCGGCTTCGTCGACGGCCTGCTCCGCCTGATGCCGGGTCACCCGGAGTTCGTCATCGCGGGCTACACCTTGTCGCTGAACATCTTCCTGCCCTCGCTCGTCCTGCCGGGGATCATGGTGATGGCGCTCATCGCCTACCCCTTCCTCGAGCAGTGGGTCACCGGCGACAAGCGTGAGCACCACCTGCTGGACCGCCCCCGCAACGCCCCGGTCCGCACCGGCATCGGTGTCATGGCGATCGTGTCGTACTGCATCATGTGGGCCGCCGCCGGCAACGACCTCATGGCGATCGCCTTCGGCCTGTCGATCAACGACCTCACGTGGATGCTGCGCTTCATGTTCTTCGTGCTGCCGCCGGTCGCCTTCGTGGTCACCAAGCGCATCTGCCTCGCGCTGCAGCGCAAGGACCGCGAGCTGGCGCTGCACGGCCACGAGACGGGCCGTGTCGTCCGCACGGCCGACGGCGAGTACTTCGAGGTGCACGAGCCGCTGTCGGACTCCGAGCGGTGGGTGCTCGTGCAGCACGAGGCCTACAAGCCGTTGGCCCTGCCCCCGAAGGTCCGCGAGGACGGCAGCAAGCCCAAGGCGCACGAGCGGCTGCGGGCGTCCCTGTCGAACTTCTTCTTCGAGGACCGCGTCGAGCCCGTCACCCCGCGGGAGCTGGAAGCGGCCCAGCACCACGGCCACGAGCACGAGGCCATCGAGCAGCCCACGGGCGAGGAGGCCGAGCGTCGGGAGCTCACCTCCGGGCCCTGACCTCCCTCGACCACGTCGTCGGCGCCCCGTTCCCCCCGCCGGGGGACGGGGCGCCGTCGTGTGCCGCCCCGCTCCGGCTGCCCTGCTTCCAGCGACTGGGCCCCGGCGGCTGGGCTCCAGCGGTCGGTCTCGGCCTGCGACGATGACGCCCATGGCGGCGCGAGGGCAGCTGCACCACCTCGAGCTGTGGGTCGGCGCAGCGAGAACGGACGACGGCCCATGGTCATGGCTCCTGACGCGTCTGGGGTACGAGCGGGAGTCGACCTGGGCCAGCGGCGCGAGCTGGCGGCTGGGGAGCGCCTACGTCGTCCTGGAGTCAGGACGCGACCACGAGCGAGGCCGGGCGGAGCGCCGTCGCAGCGGCATGAACCACGTCGCCTTCTGGGCGGGGACGTGCGACGACGTCGACGTGCTGACGGCCGACGCACCGGCGCACGGCTGGACGCTGCTCTTCCCCCACGCCTATCCCTTCGCCGGTGGCACCGGGCACTACGCCGCCTACCTGGAGTGCGCGGAGGGCCTGGAGGTCGAGCTGGTCGCGGACGGCTGAGACCTACGGGAGGGGACGTCCTCGTGAGCGGCCGGAGTCTCCTCACCACCCAGGGCGACGCGCCACGTCGCAGCCCGTCGGCCGCAGGCACGTCTCGACGACGTCCTCGGGCTCGCCCTGCTGCAGCGCAGCGTCCCAGCCGAACTAGCGGCAGGCGACGTCGAAGGCACTGCCCAGGTCCCGGTCCAGCACTCCGGACAGGGCCCCGTCGGCACGCCAGAGGACGTTGCTGCCCGTGAGGTCTCCCTGGACGAGCGCCGACGGGACAGGCGGCAGCGCGAGCGCCGCGCGGACCTGCGTCCGGCCTCGGCACGCACGTCGGCCGACAGCCGGCGCCACCGGCACGGCGAGGGGGAAGTCCTGGCCAGCCAGTGCCGCGAGCAGCCAGGCTCGCCGCGGCAGGTCTGCGACGGCCGGGCCTCGGGCGACCACGACGGCGACGCAACCCGGGGACGAGCACGACGTCGTGGGACTGCCCCACGAGGACGTCGGCGGCCGCGACGTCCTCGTCCGGGCCGCGCGGGGGCGGTCTCGACCTGGCTCACGGCCGCCGCTGCGCGAGGCGGTCGAGCCACGACCCGACGGCCTGGGTCAGGACGTCGTGGTCCTGGCGCAAGGAGTGGTCCGTGCGCAGAGCCACGACCTCGACGTCCGGGCTCGCTGCTCGGCGGACGGCGTCCGGGTCGGCGAAGCGATCGCGCTCCCCCTGGGCCACGAGCGTGGGCGAGGACGTCGGCAGCTCGTCGGCCCGACTCACGCCTCGCGGGGTGACGAGCGGGAAGGCAAGGCAGAGGACGCCGTCAGCGCCCAGCTGACTGGCCGTCCGGCAGGCCACGCGGGCACCGGCGCTGCGGCCGCCGAGGACGAGCGGCACGCCGTCGGCGAAGGCTTCGGCGTGGTGGCGCAGGTGCTCGACGACCGCGAGCCAGGCGACGTCGAGCCGAGGCGGCGCTACGGCCACGCGGCGCCCGGCGACGACCCACGGCTGGTCGACGAGGGCCACGGCCCAGCCGCACCTGCCTGCGACGCCGGCCACGGCCAGGAGGTCCGAGGTCTGCGCCCCAGCCGCTCCCCCGGCGCCGTGACCAAGCACCAGACGACCGACGGCTGCTCCCGGCGCCGCACGGACGAGGACGCGGGCCGACCCCTCCGGGGTCTGGACGGTACGGACGACGGTCAGTGGGCGAAGCGTCCTCGGTAGTGCTCGTACAGCAGGCCCACGAGGGAGATCACGGCCATGGCCGCGCCGATGTAGGTGACCCACCAGGCCACGGCGAGACCGAAGAAGAAGATGAACGCCGAGAAGGCCACCGGCAGCGGCCACCACGACCACGGGCTGAAGAAGCCCTGCTCCCCGGCCGCCTCGTCGATGTGCGCCTGGGGGTCGTCCTCAGGACGGGCGTCGATCCGCCGCGCCGTGAGCCACAGGTAGCCACCCACCATCGCCGCGAGGCCTCCCGTGAGGAAGAGGCCCGTCGTCCCGACGGCCTCGCCCCCGCTGAAGAAGGCGTAGATCGCACCGATCGGCAGGAAGACGTAGATCCCGCTGAAGAAGAGGTTGGTCTCGATCTTCACTGGTCGCGGCCCTTCCGCTCGCCGGCCAGGTCCGCCTCGCCGTACAGCCGGTCCAGGGTGTTCCGGTCAGGGGTCGACGCCGTCGCCGCCGCCACCTCGGGGTGGTGGAGGTCGAAGGCCGGCGACTCCGAGCGGATGCGGGGGATGGCGGTGAAGTTGTGCCGCGGGGGCGGGCAGGAGGTCGCCCACTCCAGCGAGCGGCCGTAGCCCCACGGGTCGTCGACGACGACCCGAGGAGCCGTCCGCCACGTCTTGTAGACGTTCCAGGCGAAGGGCAGCATCGACGCGCCCAGCAGGAAGGAGAAGATGGTCGACACCTGGTTCATGCCGGTGAACCCGTCGCTCGCCAGGTAGTCGGCGTAGCGGCGCGGCATCCCGATGACCCCCAGCCAGTGCTGGATGAGGAAGGTCCCGTGGAAGCCGACGAACAGCGCCCAGAAGTGCCACTTGCCAAGCTTCTCGTCGAGCATCGTCCCGGTGAACTTTGGCCACCAGAAGTAGAAGCCTGCGAACATCGCGAAGACGACCGTGCCGAAGACGACGTAGTGGAAGTGCGCGACGACGAAGTAGCTGTCGGAGGTGTGGAAGGTCAGCGGCGGGCTGGCCAGGATGATGCCGGTGAGACCGCCGAAGAGGAAGGTGACGAGGAAGCCGATGGCCCACAGCATCGGCGTCTCGAAGGTCAACGACCCCCGCCACATGGTGCCGATCCAGTTGAAGAACTTCACCCCGGTCGGCACCGCGATGAACATGGTCATCAGCGCGAAGAAGGGCAGCAGCACCGCGCCGGTGACGTACATGTGGTGGGCCCACACCGTCACGGACAGGCCGGCGATGGCGATCGTGGCGAACACGAGCCCCTTGTAGCCGAACAGCGGCTTCCGGCTGAAGACGGGGAAGATCTCGGTGACGATGCCGAAGAACGGCAGCGCGATGATGTACACCTCGGGGTGGCCGAAGAACCAGAACAGGTGCTGCCAGAGGATGGCCCCGCCGTTCTCGGCCTCGAAGACCTGCGCGCCGAGCCGGCGGTCCGCACCCAGGGCGAGCAGCGCGGCCGCCAGCGGCGGGAACGCCATGATGACGAGGACGGCCGTCAGCAGGATGTTCCAGACGAAGAGCGGCATCCGGAACATCGTCATGCCGGGGGCGCGCATGCAGATGATCGTGGTGATGAAGTTGACGCCGCCGAGGATGGTCCCGAAGCCCTGCAGCGCAAGGCCGAAGACCCACAGGTCCCCCCCGACCCCCGGTGAGTACACGGGCCCGGACAGCGGGGCGTAGGCGAACCACCCGAACGAGGCGGCCCCGCCCGGCACGAAGAAGCCCATGAAGACCATGAAGCCGCCGAACAGGAAGAGCCAGTACGAGAACATGTTGAGCCGCGGGAAGGCGACGTCGGGGGCGCCGATCTGCAGCGGCACGATGATGTTGCCGAAGCCGATGAACAGCGGCGTCGCGAACATCAGCAGCATGATCGTGCCGTGCATCGTGAAGAGCTGGTTGTACTGCTCCTTGTTCTGCACGATCTGGATGCCGGGCTCGAAGAGCTCGGCGCGGATGATCAGCGCCATGACGCCGGCCACCAGGAACCAGAAGAACGAGGTCGCCAGGTACATGTACCCGATGACCTTGTGGTCGGTCGAGGTGATCCAGCTGACGACGGCCCGGCCGAGCGACCGCTGGGAGACCCGCCCCGCGGCCTGACGGGCGGCGGCGGCGGTCTCCCCCGCGCCGGCGGCCTCGTAGTAGGTGGTCACTGCTCACCCTCCCGGATGCCGCTGGAGCCGGTCTTGTCGAGGTCGCTGGAGAGCTGGCCGGTCTGGCCCGCGTCGCGCAGCGCCTGCATCTGCTGGTCGTACTCGGCCTCGCTGACGACGGCGACCCGGAACAGCATCTCGGAGTGGTACTGGCCGCAGAGCTCGGCGCACTTGCCCTCGAAGACGCCCTCCTGGGTGGGCGTGACCTCCATCAGGTTCTCCCGCCCGGGGATCATGTCCTTCTTGTAGAGGAACCCGGTGACCCAGAAGGAGTGGATGACGTCGCGGGAGGTGAGCCGGATCTGGACCGTCTGGTCGACCGGCAGGTAGAGCACGGGGATCTCGGTGAGCGGGTTGCCGTCGTCGTCGATGTCGACCTGGGTCGAGGTCTCGTACACGTCGTCGGTGACGTAGTTGAAGTCCCAGGCCCACTGCTTGCCGACGACGTTGACCTCGAGGTCCGGGTCGTCCGAGAGCGCCTCGATGGCGATCTGGTCCCGCGCGGTGAAGTAGAACAGGACGCCCACCATCATCAGCGGGACGATGGTGTACAGGATCTCCAGCGGGACGTTGTAGCGCAGCTGGGCCGGCAGGCCGACGTCGTCGGGCTTGCGGCGGTAGGCCACGACGACCCACAGGATGAGCCCCCACACGAGAAGCCCGACGACCAGCGCGGCGATCCACGAGCCGTTCCAGAGGGCGATGGTCCGCCCGGTGCGGTCGGTGACGTCGGCCGTGCTCGGCAGCCAGCCGGTGGAGACGGCCTGCGAGGAGCAGCCCGCGAGGAGCAGCGTCATCGCAGCCGTCCCCGCGAGCAGCGGCGCGGCCCTGCGGCGAGGGCGGTTCGTGGCGGTCGGGCGCACCATGAGCCTTCCGGTCCGTCGGTCGCGGCGGAGGACCGCGCGCCCGAGCCAGCGGGTGTTGACGAGCGCGAGGCTACCCCCCGCCCCCCTGCCGGGTGAGGGTGGTGCGTGCGGGACGCGCCGCCGGCCCCTGGACCGCCCGGCCGGGCCCGCCCGCCGTGACCGGGTGGTGGCCTGGCGTGACCGGGCCGTGACCCGGCCTGCGCCGCAACGCGGGTGGGTCCGGCAGCGGCAGCGCCCGCCGCAGCCGCGCCAGGTACTGCGCGCGGGGGACCTCGACGACGCCGAGCGAGGCGAGGTGGTCGGTGCTCCACTGCACGTCCAGGAGCCGCCCGGCACCGTCCGCGCCGTCGTCGCGCAGGTGCTCCACGAGCGCGAGCAGCGCCACCTTCGAGGCGTCGCGGACGGTGTGGAACATCGACTCGCCGGCGAAGAGCCCGCCCAGCACGACGCCGTACAGCCCCCCGACGAGGAGGCCGTCGCCGTCCCGGACCTCGACGCTCGTGGCCCGCCCGCGCTCGTGCAGGGCCACGTAGGCGTCTCGGACCTCCGGGGTGATCCACCGGCCGGGGCGGTCCGGGTCGGCGCACGCGTCGACGACCTCGGCGAAGGCCTGCCCGACCGTGGTCGAGAAGGTGCGGCACGAGCGCCTGAGGGAGCGCGTGATGCGCAGCCCGTCGAGCGGGAGCACCCCACGCGGGTCGGGCGACCACCAGCCCGTCGGCGGGGCACCCCCGCCGCCGACGCCCATGGGGAACAGGCCCAGCCGGTAGGCCTCTAGCAGGGTCTCCGGGTCGAGGTCGCCGCCGACGGCGACGAGGTCCTCCCCCGGCGCGGCGCGCGCCAGCGCTGCGGCGAAGGAGCCGGCCCAGGTCGAGCTGCTCACCCTCCACCCCCCGCGTCGCCCGGGCTCCCGGGCCCGGCAGGGGTCGGGACGCACCGCGGGCCGCCGCCCTCCGCGAGGAGGACGACGGCCCGTCGGGTCGTCACGGCTGCTCCGCCGTCAGCGGCGCAAGCACCCCGCGCCCGGTCAGCTGAAGGAGTCGCCGCAGGCGCAGGAGCTGCCCGCGTTGGGGTTGTCGATGGTGAAGCCCTGCTTCTCGATCGTGTCGGCGAAGTCGATCGTCGCGCCCTCGAGGTAGGGGACGCTCATCTTGTCCACGACGACCTCGACGCCGTCGAAGTCGCGCAGCGCGTCGCCGTCCAGGGTCCGCTCGTCGAAGTACAGCTGGTAGATCAGTCCCGAGCAGCCGCCGGGCTGCACGGCCACCCGCAGGCGCAGGTCGTCGCGGTCGGTCTGCTCCAGCAGGGCCCGCACCTTCTCCACGGCCGGGGCGCTCAGGTCGACGCCGTGGGTCTTGGCCTCCGCCGGGGCGGTGGCGTCCGTGGTGGGCTCCGAGGTCTGCGTGCTCATGTGTGCCTCCGCACTGCGGGCGCCATGGGCGCCGGTGGTCTGGAGAGGTGTGGCTGCGGTGGTGCTCTGCGTGCCGGTGCGCTGCTCGTGCCGGTCCGGCGGTGCTGCCGTGGCCCGCCGCGACCTGTCGAGGACGTGAACCGCGTCGGCCGCCGAGGTGTTCCGGTGCCGCCAGCCTACGACCGCTGCCGGTCGGGCGGCAGCGTCCCCGGTCCGACCCGGTGACCCGACCGGGGACGCGGGCGCCCGGGCCCGCAGCGCCCTAGACCTCCCCCGCCAGCCGCGCGAGCAGCAGCGTGTGCGCGACGCAGGCCCGCTCGAGGACGAGGAGCGACAGGGACTCGTCCACGCCGTGGGCCCGGGTGTCAGGGTCCTCGACGCCCGTGACGAGCACGGCGGCCTCCGGCATGACGTCGAGCAGCTCGGCGACGACGGGGATCGAGCCGCCCATCCCCTGGTGCGCCGGCGCGGCGCCGTCCCAGGCGAGCGACAGCGCCCAGTCGGCCGCGTCGCGCGCGGGGCCAGGGGCGTCGCCGGCGAAGGGGCGCCCCGAGCCGGTGCGGGTGACGGACAGGTGCGCGCCGAACGGGACGGTCTCGGCCAGGTGGGCGCGCACGGCCTCCTCGGCGGCGTCGACGTCCTGCCCGGGCGCCAGCCGCACCGAGACCAGCGCGGTGGCCGACGCGGCGAGGGTGTTGCTCGCCTCGGCCAGCGGCGTCGCGTCGGTGGCGACGACGGTCGCCGACGGCCGGGTCCACGTCCGCGACAGCAGCGAGCCACGCCCGACGAGCCCGACGCCGGGCAGCACCCCGGCGTCGCGGCGCAGCTCCTCCTCGGTGCGTGGCAGGTCCTCGGCCTCCGTCCGGACGAGTCCCTCGACGGCGAGGTCGCCGGCGTCGTCCCACAGCCGGGCGAGCAGCACGGTCAGCGCCATGGTCGCGTCGGGCACGGCGCCGCCGTAGATGCCCGAGTGCAGCGGGTGGTCGAGCGTCGCGACCGTGACCCGCAGCTCCAGCAGCCCGCGCAGGCTGGTGGTGAGGGAGGGGACGTCGACCGACCAGTTGTCGCTGTCGGCCACGACGACGACGTCGGCGGCCAGCCGGTCCGCGTGGGTGGCCAGCAGGTCGGGCAGCGACGGCGAGCCGGACTCCTCCTCCCCCTCGACGAGGACGAGCACCCCCACCCCGTCGGCCGGTCCCCACGTCGGCAGCAGCGCCCGCAGCGCGGTCACGTGGGCGAGGACGCCGGCCGTGTCGTCCGCGGTGCCGCGGCCGAAGAGGCGGCCGTCGCGCTCGGTGGGCTCGAACGGCGGGCTGCTCCACCGCTCGGGGCGCCCGGCGGGCTGGACGTCGTGGTGGGCGTAGAGCAGGACCGTCGGCGCGCCGGCCGGGGCCGGGCGGCGGGCCAGCACGGCGGGGGCACCGGGGCTGCCGTCGGGGCAGCGCGCGGTGAGCACCTCGACCTCGGGCATCCCCGCGTCGCGCAGCAGGCCGGCGACCACCTCGGCGCTCCGGGCCACCGCGGCCCGGGCCTCCGGCGTGCTCGAGGCCGAGACGGACGGGATGCGCACGAGCGCCTCCAGGTCCGCCCGCGCGGCGGGCAGCAGCCCGCGGACCCGCTCGCGCAGGGCCTGGGCCGCCGCGGGGACGTCGGGCCCGACGGTCGGGGCGCTGGAGGTCGGGTCGCCGGAGGTCGGGGCGCTCGTGGAGGTCACGTCGGGCGACGCTACCGACGCGTCGGCGCCAGGAGGGCGCACCAGGCCCCCGCCTAGACTGCCCCCGTGCTCGGACGACGGAAGACCTCGCAGCCGCTGGTGGAGACCGCACCGGAGGAGGAGGTCCGCACCGCCGGCAAGGGCCGTCCGACGCCGAGGCGGCACGAGGCCGAGGCGCTGCGCAGGCGGCCGCTCGTCGTCACCGACCGCAAGGCCGCGGCCAAGGCGTCGCGCGAGCGGCTGAGGGCGGAGCGCTCGAAGACGCGCGTCGCGATGGAGACCGGTGACGAGCGCTACCTGCCGCCGCGCGACAAGGGCCCCGTGAAGCGGTTCGTGCGCGACGTCGTCGACACCCGCCGCAACGTCGGGGAGTACCTGCTCTTCGCCGCGCTCGTCCTCGTCGTCTTCACCTTCCTGCCGGCCGACATCGCGCTCTTCGGCGTCTTCGGCATGTGGTTCCTCGTCCTGTCCGTCGTGATCGACAGCTTCGTGCTGAGCCGGACCCTCAGGAGGCGGCTGCAGGAGCGCTTCGGCGAGGTCCCGGTCGGGGCCGTGCGGTACGGGGTCATGCGCTCGCTGCAGATCCGGCGCAGCCGGCTGCCCAAGCCGAAGGTCGTGCACGGCCAGAAGATCGGCTGAGCGTGCCGCGGAGGGCGCACGAGCTCCCGGCGCCCACGGCAGCCGCCCGCGCCGCCCGGGCCTCCGTCGGCGCCGCGACCGGGCTGTACCTGGCGAACTGCGCCCTGGGGACCGCGGTCGGGCTGCGCCTCGTGGACACCTCGCGCGCGCACTGGGTGCACCACGCCCTGTACGGCGCCGTGGTGGCCGGCGCGCTCGGGGCGGTGGCGGGCGGGGTCCTGACGTCGACGCGGGCCGGGCTCGCGCTCGCCCCCGCGCTGGTCCCCCTCGCGGTGCTCCCGCGCGTCCACGCCCCCTCCCGCGGCCACGTCCTGCTCGCCGCGGCGATGGCGCCGAGCTACGCCGGGGCGCTGCGGGCGGCCCGCCCGACGCCGGCCGAGCCACCGACCGCACCCCCCAGGAAGGCCTGACCCGTGGAGCTCATCGACGCCATCCGCAACCGGCGGACGACGAACGGGCACTTCCTGCCCGACCCCGTCTCCCCCGAGCACCAGCGCCTGCTCGTCACGGTCGCGGGCGCGGCGCCGTCGCACTTCAACAGCCAGCCCTGGCGCTTCGTCCTCGTCGAGGAGCGCTCGACCATCGACGCGGTCGCCGACCTCTCGGCGTCCTCGATGGAGACGATGCTCTCGAACGGCACCTTCTTCGAGCGGTACAAGCCGTACTTCCGCTTCTCGGCCGAGGAGATGGAGCGCCGCCGTGACGGCATGCACGTCGACCAGCTGCCGGCGGCGCTGCGGCCGTTCACGAGGGCCGTCTTCACGGGTGCCGGGCAGTCGGTCATGAACCGGCTGAAGGTGCCGCGCACGCTGGCCCAGCAGAACCGGGCGCTCGTGGCCGGCTCGCCGCTGCTGCTGGCCGTGCTCCTGGACAAGACCGAGTACCGCCCCGGTGAGCTGTCGGGCTTCTACTCGACTTTCGGCATGGGCGCGGCCATGGAGAACGTCTGGCTGACGACGGTCGAGCTCGGCATGGGCATCCAGTTCATCTCCTTCCCCATGGAGGTGCCGCAGGCCTGGGCGCAGCTCGGCCGGATGCTCCAGGTGCCCGACGACCTCGAGCTCATGGCCGTCTACCGCCTCGGGTACGTGCCGCAGGAGGCACGGCGCCCGACCATCGACTGGTCCAGCCGGCAGCGCAAGCGCCTGTCCCAGTACGTCTACCGGGGCACCTGCGCGACGCCGATGGACGACGAGCCGCTGGGCTGAGCCTCGCCCCCGCCCGCGCGCAGCCGCAGGACGGCGGTCGAGCGGACGTCGCGCTCCTCCAGCGTCGCGACGACGGGGACGTCGTGGCGCGCGACCTCGACGAAGGCCGCGGCGGGCAGGTGCGCGCGCCCGGGGTCGCCGACGAGCACGAGCGCGCCGCGGGCCGCCTGCTCCTGCAGCAGCGGCAGCAGCGCCTGCGCCGTCGCCCGCTCGTAGAAGAGGTCCCCGACGAGGACGACGTCGGCGCCGGCGACCGCGCCGGGCTCGGTGAGGACGTCGGTGCGGCGGACCTCGACGGCGACGTCGTTGAGGTCCGCCGACCAGCGGGCGGCGGCGACGGCCAGCGGGTCGACGTCGAGCGCGAGCACCGCCTGCGCGCCCGCGAGCGCCGCGGCGACGGCGAGCAGCCCGGAGCCGCAGCCGACGTCGACGACGCGGGCACCGGCGACGAGGTCGGGGTGGTCGAGGACGTGCCGGGCCAGCACCTGGCCGCCCGCCCACGGGAAGCCCCAGAACGGCGGGGGCTGCGGCGAGCCGGCGCTGGCCTCGGTGTCCAGCCACAGCGCCATGACGTCGTCGGCCGTCGGCAGCACCACCTCGGGCACGCCGGGCACGGGCACCGGCCTGGCCCGGGAGCGCAGCGCGTCGTCGACCACCCGCGGATCGTGCCAGTGCCGTGCTGCCGCGGGCTCCCTCCTACCGTGACCCCCGCACGCACGACAGCCGAGGAGGAGAACGTGAGGACCAGCGACCGGAGCGCGCACCGCCTGCGCCACCGGCTCGGCGCGCTGGCGGCGGCCCTGGCGCTCGGCGTCCTCCTCGCCGGGCCCGCGACCGCCGCGACGGACGACTCGCCGGCCGCCACCAAGCCCCCGGCCGCCACGCCCCAGGCGTACGCGTACTGGGGCTCCTTCCTCGTCGAGGACGGCGCGTGGGTGTTCGCGCCGGTCGGGCCGAGCGCCCGCCCGGCGCAGGACGGCGGCGTCGAGGGCTGGCGCTTCGCCACCGTCGGCACCGACGCGCGCGCCCGGCCGCCGCGGGCCCAGCCGACCTTCGAGGAGATCTGCGAGGCGACGGAGCCGGTCGAGGGTGAGGTCCGGGTCGGCGTGGTCCTCGACTACGGCCGGCTCGTCGACGCCCCGCCGGGCGAGGAGGTCGAGCCGCCCGCTCCGCGCGCCGCGTGCGCCCAGGTGCCGGAGGGTTCCTCGGCCGAGGTGGTGCTCGACGACGTCGCCACCCTGCGGGCCGAGGCGGGCGTGCTCTGCGGCCTCGACGGCTACCCCGCGACGACGTGCCAGCCCGCCGTCGACCTGCCCGACGCCGCGCGCGCGGGCGAGGGGCCCGTCGACGTCGCGATCGGCGCGCCGGCGCCGCAGGCCGCCCCTGCCCCGGCTCCGGAGGCCGGCGTCGCCGCCGGTCCGGTGGGGCTGGGCGTCGCCGTCGCGGGCGCGCTGGCGGTCTCGGCCGTCGTCGCCGCGGGCGGCTCGCTGCTGCTGCGCCGGCGCCGCGCCGCCCGAGGCTGAGCCCGCACCGTCGGGGCCGGCGGGCACGATGGACGCCATGGACGAGGAACCCGCCGCCAGCGCCCCCCGGGCCGCCCTCCACGCGGGCGAGCCGCACGACCGCGGCGACGGCCGGCTGGGCTGGCTGCGCGCCGGTGTGCTGGGCGCCAACGACGGCATCGTCTCCACGGCCGGCCTCGTCGTCGGCGTCGCGGGGGCGACGACCGACAGCGGCGCCCTGCTCGCCGCCGGGCTCGCCGGGCTGGTGGCGGGGGCCGTCTCGATGGCGCTGGGCGAGTACGTCTCGGTGAGCACCCAGCGCGACAGCGAGCGCACCCTGCTCGCGAAGGAGCGCCGCGAGCTGGAGACGATGCCGCAGGAGGAGCTCGCCGAGCTGGCGGCCCTCTACGAGGCGAAGGGCCTGCGCCCCGCGACCGCCCGGCAGGTCGCGGAGGAGCTCACCGAGCACGACGCCTTCGCCGCGCACGTCGACGTCGAGCTGGGCCTGGACCCCGACCAGCTCAGCCGGCCGTGGCAGGCCGCGGGCTCCTCCGCCCTGGCCTTCACGAGCGGCGCGCTGCTGCCCCTGCTCGCAGTCGTGCTGCCGCCGGCGTCGGCCCGGGTACCGGTGACGGTCGTCGCGGTCCTCCTGGCCCTGGCGCTGACGGGGGCGCTCAGCGCACGGCTGGGGCGCTCCCCGCTGCGGCCGGCCGTGCTGCGCCTGCTCGCGGGCGGGGCGCTGGCGATGGGCCTGACCTACGTCGTCGGCTCGCTCGTGGGCGGCGCGCTCGGGTAGCCCGGGTCCGCCCTGAGGCGGAGGCCTCAGCCGCGCGTGCGGTCAGGCACGAAGGGCGGGCGGACGACGCGGCAGGCGATGCTGCGGCTGCGCACGGCGACCGCGACGACGTCGTCGCGGGCGACCGAGGCGTCCAGCAGCGCCAGCCCCACACCGACCCCGAGCGTCGGGGAGAAGGTGCCCGACGTCGTCGTCCCCAGCGGCTCCCCGTCGGCCGACAGCACGGGCAGGTCGGCCCGCAGGACGCCGCGCCCCTGCGCCAGCAGCCCCCACGCCCGCCGGGCGGGGCCGGCCTCGCGCTCGGCGAGGAGCGCCTCGCGGCCCCAGAAGGTGGGCTTGTCCCAGCCGACGGCCCAGCCGAGACGTGCCTGCACGGGGGTGACGTCGGTCGAGAGCTCGTGGCCGTGCAGGGCGTAGCCCATCTCGGTGCGCAGCGTGTCGCGGGCGCCGAGGCCGCAGGCGCGCCCGTCCCGGGCGCGGACCTGCTCCAGCGCGGCGTCCCACAGGTCCTCGGCGTCCTCCCAGCGCGGCAGCAGCTCGTAGCCCTGCTCGCCGGTGTACCCGGTGCGGCACACGAGCACCGGCCGCCCGCGCCAGGACGCCTCGACCCAGCTCATGGCGTCCGCGCCGACCGGCAGGCCCAGGGCATGTAGGACGCCGTCGGCCTCGGGGCCCTGGACGGCGAGGACGGCGTGCTCGCGGTGCTCGTCGAGGACCTCCACGCCCGCGGGCGCGGCGTCGGCGAGCATGCCGGCGACCCGGCCGGCGTTGGCCGCGTTGGGGATGGTGAGGACCTCGTCGTCGGAGACGAGGTAGGCGAGCATGTCGTCGACGACGCCGCCGCCCTGCGTGCAGCACAGCGTGTACTGCGCCTTGCCGGGGGCGATGCGGCCGAGGTCGTTCGTGAGGCAGGAGTTGACGAAGGCCGCGGCGCCAGCGCCGCGCACCCGCACCGTGCCGAGGTGGCTGACGTCGAAGAGGCCCACCGCCTCCCGGACGGCGCGGTGCTCGGCGACGACGCCGCCGCCGGCGTGCTCCAGCGGCATCGACCAGCCGCCGAAGTCGGCCATCCGCGCGCCGGAGGCGACGTGGTGCTCGTGCAGAGGCCCGTGCTGGGGCCCGTCCTGCACCGAGGGCGAGGGCGCGAGGTCGTCGGCGGCCTCCTCGGCCACCTGGTCCTCCTGCGCCTCGGCGACCTCGGCCGCCCGGTCCAGGGCGTCGTCAGCGGCGCGCGGGTCGGCGCCCGTCTCGTCGCTCGTCCGGGGCACCGGTCCGCTGCTCACGGGGGCGACCCTAGCGACGCGGCCGCCGGGGCCTCTCGGGCGCGCTCCCGGGGCGGCTCGAGGACGACACGCCCTCACGCCGCCCGCCCGGCGCGACCTCGCGACCTCGCACCCCGTCGGTAGCCTGCGCGGATGACCTCCGTGACCCTGCAGAACAAGGACGTGGCGGCCGTCTCGGCGGACGCCGTCGTCCTCGCCGTCGCCACGGGCGACGACGGCCCTCGCCTCCTCGCCGACCTCCCCCGCCCCCTGCGGTGGCTGACCGGGTCGCTGACCTCGCTCGGGGTGAGCGGCGCGGCCGACGAGGTCGTCAAGGTGGCCTCGGCCGGCGGCGCGAGCGCCGGCGTGCTCGTCCTCACCGGCGTCGGCGCGCTGGACGGCGACCAGCCGGGGCACGAGACGCTGCGCCGCGCCGCCGGCGCCGCGACCCGGGCCTGCGCGGGCCTGTCGACGGTCGCCCTCGCGCTGCCCGCCGCCTCGGTCGAGGACGGCGTCGCCGCCGTCGAGGGCGCCCTGCTCGGCGCCTACGGCTACGCCACGTACAAGGAGCGCAGCGCCGCGGCGCAGAAGGCGCCCGTCGCCGAGCTCGTCCTGCTCACCTCCTCCCCGCGCGACAAGGCGCTGAAGGCGGGGGTCGAGCGTGCCACGGTCGTCGCCGAGGCGGTCGCCACCGCGCGAGACCTCGTCAACACCCCGCCCGCGGACCTCTACCCCGAGTCCTTCGCCGACCTCGCCGTCGCCGCGGGCAAGGAGCACGGGCTCAAGGTCAAGGTCCTCGACGACGCCGCCCTCGCCAAGGGCGGCTACGGCGGCCTCACGGGCGTCGGCAAGGGCTCCTCGCGGGGGCCGCGACTGGTCAGCGTCACGTGGTCCCCGCGCGGTGCGGCCGCGAAGGTGGCGCTCGTCGGCAAGGGCATCACCTTCGACTCCGGCGGCCTGTCCATCAAGCCCGCCGCCGCCATGGAGACGATGAAGATCGACATGGGCGGGGCGGCCGCGGTCTTCCAGGCCGTCGTCGCCGCGGCCCGGCTCAAGCTGCCCGTCGAGGTGACGGCATGGCTGTGCCTGGCCGAGAACATGCCCTCGGGCACGGCCATGCGGCCGTCCGACGTCATCAGCACCTACGGCGGGCGCACCGTCGAGGTCCTCAACACCGACGCCGAGGGTCGCCTCGTGCTCGCCGACGGCCTCGTGGCCGCCAGCGAGACGGGGCCGGACCTCATCGTCGACGTCGCCACCCTGACCGGCGCGCAGATGGTCGCGCTCGGCAACCGCGTCTCGGCGGTCATGGCCGCGGACGAGGCGGTCGGCCGCCGCGTCGTCGACGCCGCCGACCGCGCCGGCGAGGCCTTCTGGCCGATGCCGCTGCCGGAGGAGCTGCGCGCGAGCCTGGACAGCCAGGTCGCCGACATCGCCAACATGGGCGAGCGCTACGGCGGCATGCTCGTCGCCGGGATCTTCCTGCGCGAGTTCGTCGGCCGCGTCGACGGCGAGCACAGCCCCCGCATCCCCTGGGCCCACCTCGACATCGCCGGGCCGGCCTTCAACGAGGGCAAGCCCTACGGCTACACGGGCAAGGGCGGCACCGGTGTCGCCGTCCGCACGCTCGTGCAGGTGCTGGAGGACGCCGCCGCGCGCTGAGCGCGTCCGACGACGCCCGCACGCGGCGAGACTGACGGAGCACGGCTCCCCGTTCCCGGGGAGCCGTGCTTCGTCAGTCTCGACGAGGGACCAGTCGTGGGGAGGGGCCCCGCCCCTCACGTCGTCCCGAGCGCCGCCCGGACGAGCGCGACCGCCCGCTCGCCGTCGAGCCCGAGCCGCCGCACGCGCTCGGCGTAGGCCGCGGCGGCCTCGACGGCCTCGCTCTCCGCGCCCGAGCGGGCGGCGACGACGGTGCCCCCGCGCCCCCGCGTCTCGACGACGCCGTCGGCCTCCAGCTCCTTGTACGTCCGCGCGACCGTCCCCGGGGCGACGCCGAGGTCGGCGGCGAGCCGGCGCACCGGCGGCAGCCGCTCCCCCGGCGCCAGCTCCCCCGCCTCGACGGCCGCCACCACCTGGCCGCGCAGCTGCTCGTACGGCGGGACGGGCGAGGCGGGGTCGACCGACAGCAGCCTCACCGGGCGACCTCCGCGCCGGGCCCGGCCGGGGCGGCGGGCGTCGACCACAGCCGCCGGCGCACGTGCTGCTCGGCGGAGCGGGAGACCACCGAGACGAGCAGCACGAGGGCGACGGCGAGGACCAGCAGCATCACCCCGAAGGCCACGGCGGCCACCGCTCGACCGTCGGAGAGGCCGAGCGCGGCGACGACGGGCGGAAGCGCCGCGACGGCCAGCAGCCCGCCGGCGAAGGCGCCGAGCAGGAGCGGCACCGGCACGAGGTCGCGCAGCAGCCGGGCCCGCAGGACGTCGTCCCAGGCCAGCTCGACGGCGCTGCGCGCCGGCTGGGGCTGGTCCAGGACCCGCCGGCACAGCAGCTCGACCCCGACCTGCAGCAGCGCCGCGAGCGCCGCGACCGCGAGGACGGCACCCTCACCGCTCCTCGGGCCGGCCGGCAGGGCGAGCCACGCCGCACCGACCACGAGGGCCGCGAGAAGGGGCACGAGCGAGACCAGCCGCACGAGGGTCGTCTCGAGCCGGGGCACGTAGTCCGCGAGGACCGGCGCGGTGGCCCGCGCGACGCGGGGCCCGCCGCCGTCGGGCCTGGCCAGCGCCTGGCGACCGGCCACGAGCAGGACGCCGACCTGCTGGCCCAGAAGTACGAGCAGGACGCCGGCGACGGGCAGCATCGAGACGTCCAGGGCGAAGCCACCGCCCGCAGCCCCGACCTCGAGCTCCGCGCCGCGACGGCCCAGCTCCGGGCCCAGGGCGAGGAGGACCGTGGTGAGCACGAGCCCGGCGAGGCCGCCGGCGAGACCGGCGAGGTCGCGGGCCACGACCCGCGCCCGCAGCCGCTCGACGAGGTCGTCGGGCAGGTCCCCGCCGGCGGAGGCGGGAGCGGCGGGCAGGGCCGCCCGCCGCGCGAGGCGCTCGAGGCGGTGCTGCCGGCGGGCAGGGACACGGGTGACGACGAGCTGCTGGACCAGGACCACCGCCACGACGACGGTGCTGACGACGTAGAGCCAGAGAGCGACCACGAGAGCCTCCAGGGCACGGCGAAGCAGGACAGGGCGGGCAGGGGCGGGCAGGACAGGCAGCGGCGCAGCCGAGCAGCGGCACCGGCGACCCGGGAGGGCTCAGGGCGCGAGGGCCGGGTCCTCGACCTCACCCGGGCGGTCGGCCGAGAGCGTGACCGGCCAGAGCCGGTACCGGGCGTAGCGCTCCACCGGCTGGCCGCGTCCCGGGAGCATCAGCCCTGCCAACGCGACGAGCAGGACGACGACCACGACGACGAAGTGGTCGCCCTGGGACAGCCCCAGCACCCCCGCGACCTCCCCGGGGAGGTAGAGGAGGTTGAGGCAGGCGAGGTAGCAGGGGAAGAAGGCGAGCTCGCGGAGGTGGCGCGCGCGCAGCACGTCGTCCCACGCGAGCTCCAGCGGGCGTCCGGCAGGCTGCGGCAGGGCGACGACGCGGCGGGCCAGCAGCTCGGTGAGGACCCACGCGACGGCGACGCAGCCACCGAGGACGAGGTTCGACACCGGGAGGCCGCCGGCGCCGGCGACCGCCTCGCCGGACCGGGTGGCCAGCACGGCCATGAGGACCCCGGCACCCGCCGAGACGGCGCACAGCAGACGGCCGGTCAGCAGGCGCAACCACGGCACGTAGTCCTCGAGGCCTCCCGCCCGTGACCTCGCCCGCCGGACGCCGGGGAGGCTGGGCGGTGCGAGCGCGTCGCGCGCCACGACGGCCGTCGTGCCGGCAGTCAGGCCGAGACCCACCACCGCGAACGTCAGGGCGCCCTCGACCCAACCGCCCGCCTCGTCCAGGCCGCCGTCGGCGAGGACGAGCAGGAGGACGGCCAGCGTCGCGAGGAGCCCGCCCACGGACGAGCCGACCTCGCGTCGTACGAGCCGCCGGCCGACGCGCTCGGCCAGTGCCGACGGCATCCCGTCGGCGGTGTCGAGAGGGAGCTGGGCGCGCACGGAGAGCTGCTGCAGCTGCGAGCGGCGCCACGGGCGGCTCCAGACCACCCAGGCGGCACGCACGAGCAGGAGCACGGCGAGGGTGCCGAGCAGGACGACGGGCACGAGGACCTCCGAGGGGGATCGACCAGCCCCTCGAACGTACTGACCTCTGTGTCAGGCGTCAAGCACAACCGTTGATACAGATCAGCGGCGGCGGCGCGCCTTCTCCTCGGCCCGGCGGCGGGCGGTGTAGTCGCGCATCCGCTGCGGGTAGCCGGTGAAGTTGACGTCGTAGAACGGCATCGCGAGGTCCTGGGCGAAGGACTGCGCCGTCCGGGCGTCGGGGACGCGCCGCCGGGTCCACTCCCCGTCGGTGGCGATGAGCAGGAGCGTCAGGCCGGCCTCCGTCGTCGCGGGCTCCAGGTAGGCCTCGACGCCCACGCGGGTCCGGGCGAACTCGGCGAGGTGGGAGGACGCCTCGCCGCGCTCGGCGCGGGCGGCGCTGCGGGGCGAGGGCTCGCGCCCACCACCAGCGCCCGCCGCGGGCACGCCAGCACCGCGCAGCCGCGACCACCAGGCCATGCCGTCCTCCGTCCTGCGGGTCGCCGGGCTCGCAGGCCCGCGGCGACGTGATGTGCACCACGCTAGCCGCGCGACCTGGGCCTGCGCTGTGCGGCCAGGGCCGACCGGGTCGCGTCCGGTTGCCGCGAGGCGCGGCGGTAGTGCCAGGATGGGCGCGCCCTGCGGCGCAGCCGGACCGGCCGCGCGCGGGGCGGACAGCCCGTCAGCGAGCCGAGGAGCCCAGCGTGCCCGAGTCCCCCGCAGACACCGTCTACGACCTCGTCGTCCTGGGCGGTGGGAGCGGCGGGTACTCCGCGGCCTTCCGCGCGGCCGAGCTCGGCCTGTCGGTCTGCCTCGTCGAGAAGGCCGAGCTGGGCGGCACCTGCCTGCACCGCGGCTGCATCCCCACCAAGGCCCTTCTGCACGCCGCCGAGGTCGCCGACTCCGCCCGCCACGCCGAGGGCTTCGGGGTCAAGGCCCAGCTCGAGGGCATCGACATGGCCGGGGTCAACAAGTACAAGGACGGCATCGTCAGCCGCCTCTACAAGGGGCTCCAGGGTCTCGTCAAGGCGCACAAGGTCACCATGGTCGAGGGCGAGGGCCGGGTCGTCGCCGCCGACTCCGTCGAGGTCGACGGCACGCGCTACCGCGGCAAGAACCTCGTCCTGGCCACCGGGTCCTACTCCAAGAGCCTGCCCGGGCTGGAGCTCGGCGGCCGCGTCATCACCAGCGAGCAGGCCATCCGGCTCGACTCGGTGCCCGAGAGCGTCGTCGTGCTCGGCGGCGGCGTCATCGGCTGCGAGTTCGCGAGCGTCTGGAAGTCCTTCGGGGTCGACGTGACCATCGTGGAGGCACTCCCCCGCCTCGTCGCGGCCGAGGACGAGGCCGCCTCCAAGGCTCTCGAGCGGGCCTTCCGCAAGCGCAAGATCAACTTCTCCACGGGCGTCCGCTTCAAGGGCGTGACGCAGGACGACTCCGGCGTCCACGTCGAGCTGGAGAACGGCAAGACCTTCGACGCCGAGCTCATGCTCGTGGCCGTCGGCCGCGGCCCCACGACGGACGGCCTGGGCTTCGAGGACGTCGGCGTCACCCTCGACCGGGGCTTCGTCATCACCGACGAGCGGCTCAGCACCGGCGTCGAGACGGGTGCCGGCGGGAAGGTCTACGCCGTCGGCGACATCGTCCCCGGCCTGCAGCTGGCCCACCGCGGCTTCGCCCAGGGCATCTTCGTCGCCGAGGAGATCGCCGGGCAGAAGCCCGCGCCCGTGGTCGACGCGATGGTCCCGCGGGTCACCTACTCCAACCCCGAGATCGCCTCGGTCGGGCTCACCGAGCGCCAGGCCCGCGAGCTGCACGGCGACGACCAGGTCGAGGTGCTCGAGTACAACCTCGGCGGCAACGGCAAGAGCCAGATCCTCGGCACGGCCGGCTTCGTCAAGCTCGTGCGCCAGAAGGACGGCCCGGTCGTCGGCTTCGTCGCCGTCGGCGAGCGGATGGGCGAGCAGGTCGGCGAGGGCCAGCTCATCGTCAGCTGGGAGGCCTTCCCCGAGGAGGTCGCGGCGCTCGTGCACGCCCACCCCACGCAGAACGAGTCGCTCGGCGAGGCGCACCTCGCGCTCGCGGGCAAGCCGCTCCACAGCCACGCCTGAGGCGGGGCGGGCCACCGGGCCCGCCCCGCCCGCCAGGTACGAGCCTCAGACCGACCCAGGAACAGGAGACCCCATGTCCCAGTCCGTGCAGATGCCCGCCCTCGGCGAGAGCGTCACGGAGGGCACCGTCACGCGCTGGCTGAAGTCCGTCGGCGAGGCCGTCGAGGTCGACGAGCCGCTGCTGGAGGTCTCGACCGACAAGGTCGACACCGAGGTGCCCTCGCCCGTCGCCGGCACCCTCCAGAAGATCCTCGTCGAGGAGGACGAGACGGTCGAGGTCGGCGCCGACCTCGCGGTCATCGGCGACGGCGAGGAGGCGGACGGCTCCGGCGGTAGCGGGGCGTCCGAGAGCGCAGAGCCCGAGGCGACCTCCGAGGCCGAGCCCGAGCCGTCCTCCGAGCCGGAGCCCTCGCCCGAGCCGGAGGCCAAGAGCTCCGGCGGTGGCGGTGGCGGTGGGACGCCGATCACGATGCCGGCGCTCGGGGAGAGCGTCACCGAGGGCACCATCACGCGCTGGCTGAAGGCCGAGGGCGACGAGGTCGAGGTCGACGAGCCGCTGCTGGAGGTCTCCACCGACAAGGTCGACACCGAGGTGCCCTCCCCGGTCGCGGGCACCATCACCAAGATCCTCGTCGCTGAGGACGAGACGGTCGAGGTCGGCGCCGAGCTGGCGGTCGTCGGCGGCGAGGCCAGCGGGGACGCCAGCGGCGGTGGGAGCGCCAGCGCCGACGAGGCGGCCGCCCCGGAGCCCGGCGGCGCCGACGACGCCGAGGACCTGGGCGACGAGGCCTCCTCCCGCGAGGCCGCCGAGACCGAGGCGGAGGAGAAGACCTCGACCCGAGGCAGCTCGGACGGCGACGCGTCGCAGGACGAGGACCCGGAGGCCCCGCCGGCCGGGGTGTCCGAGCCGGAGCAGGCGACCGAGTCCTACAACTCCCCCGCGCCCCAGGTGCCCACGGGTACCGCCCAGCCGCAGCCGTCCTCCGGCGGCGACGAGGGGGCCTCCCCGCAGTCGACCGGCAGCGGCTACGTCACCCCCCTCGTGCGCAAGCTCGCCAAGGAGCACGGCGTCGACCTGTCGACGCTCACGGGGACCGGCGTGGGCGGGCGTCTGCGCAAGCAGGACGTCCTCGCGGCCGCCGAGAAGGGTGCCCAGCCGGACGAGGCTCCCGCGGCGCCCTCACAGGCGCCGGCGGAGCAGCCCGCCCCGAAGGCCGGTCCGTCGGTCAAGGAGAAGACGCAGCAGGCCGCCGAGGCGGCGTCGGGCAAGCGCGGCACGACCGAGAAGATGAGCCGGCTGCGCAAGGTCATCGCCCAGCGCATGGTCGAGTCGCTGCAGGTGTCGGCGCAGCTGACGAGCGTCGTCGAGGTCGACCTCACGCGGATCGCCAAGCTCCGCGCCCGGGCCAAGTCCTCCTTCGAGCAGCGCGAGGGGGGCCGGCTGTCCTTCATGCCGTTCTTCGCGCTCGCCGTCTGCGAGGCGCTCAAGGCCTACCCGCAGGTCAACGCGAGCGTCGACGGCGACTCGGTCGTCTACCACGCGAGCGAGCACCTCGGCATCGCGGTGGACACCGAGCGCGGGCTGCTCGTGCCGGTCATCAAGGAGGCCGGTGACCTCAACCTCGCCGGGCTGAACAAGCGGATCGCCGACCTCGCCGAGCGCACCCGGACGAACAAGGTCACGCCCGACGACCTCGCCGGCGGCACGTTCACCATCACCAACACCGGCAGCCGGGGTGCCCTCTTCGACACCCCGATCATCAACCAGCCGCAGGTGGCCATCCTCGGCACGGGCGCCATCGTCAAGAAGCCGGTCGTCGTCACCGACCCCGACGGCGGCGAGGCGATCTCGGTGCGCTCGATGATGTACCTGGCCCTGTCCTACGACCACCGGATCGTCGACGGGGCGGACGCCGCGCGCTTCCTCTCGACGCTCAAGGCACGCCTGGAGGAGGGCGCCTTCGAGTCCGAGCTGGGGCTCTAGCCCCGGCTGGTCGACCGCCGTCGCCGTCGCCGCCCGCCCCGCCGCCGTGCGGGGCGGGCGGCGCCGCCTCCCGAGGGGAGCCCCCGTGAGCACCACCGCTGCGTCCGACCGCTGCACCGCTGCCCGGACGGCCTCGTGAAGGTCGTCGTCTGCGGTGCCTCCGGCCTCGTGGGGACGCCGCTGCGCACGCGCCTCGCAGACCTCGGCCACGAGGTGGTCCAGCTCGTGCGGCGCGAGCCCGACGGGCCTGGCCAGGTGCGCTGGGACCCGGCCCGCGGCCGGCTCGACGAGGCCGCCCTGGCCGGCGTCGACGCGGCCGTCAACCTCTCCGGGACGGGGGTCGGGGACCGGCGGTGGAGCGCCGGGTACCAGCGGGAGATCCTCTCCTCGCGGACGGAGCCCACCCGCACCCTCGCCGAGGCCCTGGCCCGCCTGGACCCGCTCCCGGCGGTGCTCGTGCAGGGCTCGGCCATCGGCGTCTACGGCCACCGCGGCGAGGAGGTGCTCACCGAGCAGTCCTCGCCCGGCTCGACCTTCCTCGCCGACGTCGTCGTCGACTGGGAGGCGGCGGCGCGGCCGGCGCAGGAGGCCGGCATCCGGACCGCCTTCGCCCGGACCGGGCTCGTCATGGCGCCGGACGGGGGCGCCTTCGGTCGTCTCCTGCCGCTGCTGCGGCTCGGGCTCGCCGGGCCGCTCGGCGACGGCCGCCAGTGGTGGAGCTGGATCACGCTGGAGGACGAGGTCTCGGCGCTCGTCCACCTGCTCACCGCGGACGTCGAGGGGCCGGTCAACCTCACCGGGCCGGCGCCGGTCCGCAACGCGGAGCTGACGCGGGCCCTCGGACGTGCGCTGGGTCGCCCGACGGTCGTGCCAGCTCCTGGCCCGGCGCTGCGACTGGCCCTCGGAGGGTTCGCCGAGGAGATCCTCGCCAGCCAGCGCGTCGTCCCGGAGGCACTGCAGCGCAGCGGTTTCACCTTCGCGCAGGCAGACGCCGGCGCTGCGGCCCGCTGGTTGGCCGAGCAGGTGGGCTGAGACCGGACCGGGTGGTCACCGGGCGTGAGCGCACGGTGAGCCGTCGCCGTCGCGCCGACGGATTGGCCCAGTGGTCCGTAGATGCACGGACCACCCGAACCGGTGGAATGCCGCCGGATGCTCGCGCTCGGTGGCACGCCGTGGTCAGGTTCTCCCGAGGGCAAGAGCGGTGACGTCCGCGCACGCCCCGCCCTCTCCGCCTGCCACCCACCCAGCGCCCGCGCCGACGCGGTGCGCGTCGAGGAGAAATCGTGAAGAAGTCCCTGGCCCTCTCCGCCGGCCTCGCCCTGGTCGCCCTGCCGCTGGCGACCGCGCCGGCGCTCGCGAGCTCCAGCGGCCCCGTCGACCTGGTCGCGAACCTCACCCAGCTCAACGACTCGGGCGCCTCGGCCGAGCTGACGGGCACGCTCGACGGCGACGACCTCACCCTGACCATGACGACGTCCGGGCTGCTCGAGGGAGCACCCCACGCCCAGCACATCCACATCGGCGGCAACGGCACGTGCCCGGCCAACGGTGCCGAGGGCTCCGGGGCGGACGGCGCGTTCCAGACCAGCGACGGCGCGTCGACCTACGGCGGCATCGCCGTCTCGCTGACGACGGAGGGCGACACCTCACCCGACTCGGGCCTCGCCGTCGACCGCTTCCCGACCGGCAACTACACCTACGAGCGGACCATCGAGGTCAGCGACGAGGTCGCCGACCAGATCGCCGCCGGTGACGGCGTCGTCGTCGTCCACGGGGTCGACCAGAACGGCTCCGGGACCTACGACGGCGACGTGCCCTCCGACCTCGACCCGACCCTGCCCGAGGAGGCCACCAACCCGGCCGCCTGCGGCACCCTCGACGTCGCGCAGATGACGATGCCCGAGGGTGGCGCCGCCACCGGCCTCGGCGGCACCTCGACGACGACCCTCGTCGTCGTCGGCGGCGCAGCCCTGGCCGCCGCGGGTGCAGCCGGCGTCGTCGTCGCCCGCCGTCGCGCCGCGCAGGGCTGACCCGGCTCCTGCGCCGGAGATCCGTGGCACCTGAGCACCGTGACACCCGAGCACCGTGACACCTGACCGCCGGGCGCGCCGGGACATCCCGGCGCGCCCGACCCAGGTCCGCTCGGCCCAGGTCAGTCCCGCCGAGCTCGGCTCCACCCAGGTCCGACCGGCCCAGGTCCGACCGGCCCATGTCCGACCGGCCCAGGTGCTGGGAGCGGCGACGGCGGCGGGACTGCTCGCCGCGCTCGTCGCCGGGTGGGCGCTCAGCGGGGACGAGCGCGCCGGCGCGCAGGAGGGGGCGCACCACGGCGTCCTGCCGGTGGGCGGGGCCGACGGCACGGCAGCAGACCAGCCCCTGCCCGCCGACGGCCTGGGCGCCGGCCTGGCGACCACCCCCGACGGGCGCGTCGTGCACGACCACGGCGACCTGGAGGTCACCGTGATGCTCGCCGCCGACGGCGAGACGCTGGTGGCTGGTCCCGTCGAGCCCGGTGCCCTCGTCACGGTCGTCAACCACACGAGCGCCGACCAGCTGGTGGTCCTCGGGGACGCCCCGCCGGTGGAGGTGCCCCTCGTCTCGCTGGTCGCGCTGCGTGCGCCCGACGAGCCCGGCACGTACGACCTCGTGTCGCGCACCGACCCCGGCGTCGCGGCCGAGGTGGTCGTCGCCGAGCGCGCGAGCGGGCAGGGCGGGGCGGCCGTCGTCACCCCGCTGGACGAGGAGTAGCCGCTGCGGCGAGCGCGCAGGGTGGTCACCCCGAGCGGGCACTCAGGGTGGTCACCCGGGCGGGTGCTCAGGGCGGGGCCAGCACCTCGGCGACCCGCCAGCCCTCGCCGTCGTCGACGAGGCGCAGGCGGGCGTCGACGGGGTCCGCGCCGGGCACCTCGGCCAGGACGGCGCCGTCGTCGCCGACGAGCCGGTGCGCCGGCGTGCGGGTCCGCACGTCGACGAGGGCGCTGAGCGGCTCCCCGGCGGCTGGAGCAGCGCTCCCGTCCGCGCCGGGCGTCTGCCCCGCGACGAGGCTCACGCGCAGCACCTCGACGTCCAGCCCCTCGAGCCGCCCCGACCGCTGGAGCTGCGCGAGGGCCTCCTCGTCCGCCGCCATCGCCGCCGAGCCTGGGGCCACCACCCGCGCGAGCAGCTCGGGGTCCCGGGTCGCGAGCGCCTGAGCGCGAAGACGGGCGAGCACGGGGACGGCCGCGAGCGGGTCCTGCCCCCGCAGGGTCAGCGCGTCCTGGGCGTCCAGGGCGTCTACCTCGCCGGCCCTCACCTCGAGGGCTCCCACCTCGCTGGCCCTCGCCTCGCTGGCCTCCACCGGCGGCCGTGGCGAGGGAGCCCTCGACGTGGCCGCCGGCGCGTCGGGGCCGCCGGACCGGGCGTCGGCCTCCTCCGCCGGCTCGGCCTGCTCCGCCGTCTCGGACGGCTCGGCCCGCTCCGCCGTCTCGGACGGCTCGGACGGCTCGGACGGCTCGGGGGCCACCGAGCCCGCCGGACCGGCGGCCTCCTCGTCGACCGCCGCCGAGGGTCGCGGCCAGAACGACGGCGCGACGAGCCCGCCCAGCGCGAGCAGGAGCGCCAGCCCGGCGGCGCCGGCCACGGCACGGCCGGCTCGCGGGCGCAGCCCCCGCCGGCGCGGCCGCTCCTCGACCGGCGCGGGGCTGCGCCGCGCCGCGGCGCGCACGCGGTGGGTGATGACCTCGTCGGGCGGCGCGTGCGGATCGGTGCCGACGAGCCGCACCGCCTCGGCCTCCGCCGCGTCCCAGGCCCGCCGGGCCAGGTCGGCGGCGAGGGGACGCTCGCGGGGGTCGGGCTCGAGGCAGTCCTCGACGAGGTCGACGAGCGCCCGCGGCAGCTCTGGGCGCAGCGTGACGAGCGGCGGGCGCACCTGCGGCGCGCCCGGCGCCATCCCCGCGAGGGCGTGCCAGGCGCACGCGCCGAGGGCGTAGACGTCACCCGCCGCGCTCGGCGCGCCCCCCGCGACCCGCTCCGGGTCGGCGTACCCGGTGGTGACGTCCTCCTCGCCTGGCGGGAGGTGCCCTGGCGGGCTGGCGTCGGCGCCGGCCTGCCCGCACGCCAGCAGGACGGCCGTGCCGAGGTCGCCGAGCAGCGGCCGCCCGTCCGCGGCGAACAGGACGTTGCCGGGCGCGACGTCACCGTGGACGACGCCGCCGGCGTGCAGCCGCTCGAGCACGCCGGCGAGCGGCACGAGGACCGTGACGACCTCGCCGGCGTCCAGGGCACCGCGTCGGGCGACGAGCGCACCGAGGCTGCCACCGGGGGCGTGCTCCAGCACCAGGACGGTGCGCGGGTCCGGCGGGGCGCTCGACACCACGCCCTCCAGCCGGACGACGTGCTCGTCCCCCAGCGCAGCCAGCAAGGACGCCTCGGCCTCCAGCCGGTGCTGGGCCACCGGGTCGCCGGCCACGCAGGACCGCAGCACCTTGAGCGCCACCGGGGCGGTCTCGCCCGGCGCCGTGCCCACCGGGCGTCCCCGCCACACCTCGCCGCTGCCGCCCGCGCCGAGCAGACGCTCGACGACGTAGCCGGGGACGACCGGGGGCACGGCCCGGCCCGCAGGCCCCTGGACCCCCGGACCCCCTGCCGGCTCACCTCCCGGGTCACCTCCCGGGTCGAGCTGCCCGAGCGGCCAGGCCCCGGGGGCAGCGCCCAGGCCGTCGAGCTCCTCCCACCACGACGCGCCCTCGCCGTCCGCGCCCCCACGTCCTGCTGCGTGCCGTCCTGCCATGGCGGCATCCCACCGCGACCGGCCGACCGCCCGCCGGCGTCGTCCACAGGCCCCGCCGCGGCGTCGCCCGTGAGCCGTCGTCCACAGGCGGCCGCCCGTCGACACCTGCGCGACGGCGAGGAGCACGATGACCTCCATGCCCGCCGACGCACCCACGATCCTCGCGACCTCCGGAGGCCTGCGCCCCGGCGAGCGCAGCCGCCTGGCCTTCTCCGGGCTCGTCCACCACGCCGTCGAGCGCTCCGGCACCACGGGCCGCGCCCCGCGGGTCGTCCACGTCGGGACGGCGGGCGGGGACCAGCGCTGGTTCGCCGCCGAGCTGTCCGAGGCCGCCCGCCACGCCGGCTTCCACCTCGACCACCTGGCGCTGCTGCCGATGCCGAGCCACGACGACGTCCGCGGGCTGCTGCTCGGGGCCGACGTCGTCTGGGTGGGCGGTGGCAGCGTCGCCGGGCTGCTCGCGCTCTGGCGGCTGCACGACCTCGGACCGCTCATGGCGGAGGCCTGGCGCGCCGGCGTGGTCCTATCCGGCGTGAGCGCCGGGTCGCTGTGCTGGCACGTCGGCGGCCCGACGGACTCCTTCGGGCCCGACCTGCGCCTGGTGACCGACGGCCTCGCGCTGCTGCCCTACGGCAACGGCGTCCACTACGACTCCGAGGCCCAGCGCCGTCCGCTCGTCCAGCGCGCCGTCGCGGCGGGCGACCTGCCGCTCACCTACTGCAGCGACGACGGCGCCGGGCTGCTCTACCGCGGCACCGAGCTCGTCGAGGTCCTCACCGACCGCCCCGGGGCCCGCGGCTACCGCGTCGAGCGCGACACCAGCGGCGCGGCGCCCCGCGCCGTCGAGAGCCCGCTCGAGGCCCGGCTGCTCCCCCAGCCCTGAGCCCGCCCCCGCGGGTGCGGACGGAGCCGGGTCAGGCGGCGAGCGACGGCACCTCGACGTCGACCACCTGGCCGGTCCGCGCGCTGGCGCGGGCCGCGTCCAGGACGGCGAGCGTCGCGACGGCGTCGGCCGGGTCCACGGGCCACGCCCCCTCGCCGCGGACGGCCGCCGCCACCTGGCGGTACAGGTCGGCGTGGCCCCCGGGCGGCGTCGGCACGGGCGTGCGCTCCTGGCCGCGGACCACCCACCCCGTGCACCCGGGCTCGTCGTCGAGCACGCCGGCGAAGCCCGAGACCTCCCCCTCGAAGGGCACGACGACGAAGGACCCCTGCGTCCCGAGCACGCGCGTCCTCGGCCCTGGCGCCCCGACCGCGCTGACCGCCGACAGGTGGCTGCGGGCGCCGCCGACGTGCCGCAGCGCGAGGAAGGTCATGTCCTCCGCCGGCGTCAGCACCGCGGAGATCTCGGCGTAGACGGCCTCGACCGGGCCGAGCAGCTGCACCGAGGAGTCCACGAGGTGGCTGTGCAGGTCCAGCAGGAGCCCGCCGCCCTCGGCCGGGGTGGCGTTCTCGCGCCACCGCTCCTTGGGCACGGGCCGCCAGCGCTCCCACCGGCGCTCCAGCCGCAGCACCTCGCCGACCTCCCCGGCCGCCAGCACCGCGGCGAGCGCCCGCTGCTCGTCGTCCCAGCGGCGGTTCTGGAAGACCGTCAGCGGGACGCCGGCCGCACGGGCCGCCCGCACGCACCGCGCCGCGCCGGCGGCGTCGACGGCCAGCGGCTTGTCCACGAGCACGGGCCGGCCTGCCGCGACGCACGCGAGCACCTGCTCCTCGTGCACGCCGGTGGGCGAGGCGAGCACGACGACGTCGACGCCGTCCCCGCCCCTGACGGGCCCGTCCCCGACCGCCAGCACCGCGTCGAGGTCCGCGACGACGCGCGCCCCCGGGTTCTCCCGCGCCGCCGCCTCGGCGCGCTCGGCCGACGAGGTCGCGACCAGCGCCACGTCCAGCCCCGCCTCGCGCAGCAGAGGTGCGTGGATGCCGCGCCCGGCGCTGCCGTAGCCGACCAGGCCGACCCGGACCGCAGGGCTGGAGGAGGTGCTCATGGCCCGCATCCTGCCTCGCCACCGCGACGGCGGCGCCTCGCCCGCACGGGCGTACCGTCGTCCCATGCGCTTCCAGACCGTGGGCCTCGGGCCCGACGCCGTCGAGTACCGCCGCGGGTGGGACCTGCAGCGCGCCGCGCACGCCGAGGTCGTCGCCGGTGCGCAGGACGTCGTCCTGCTCCTGGAGCACGAGGCCGTCTACACCGCCGGCAAGCGGACGCTGCCGGCCGAGCGACCGCTCGACGGGACGCCCGTCGTCGACGTCGACCGCGGGGGCAAGATCACCTGGCACGGTCCTGGCCAGCTCGTCGGCTACCCGATCACGCGGCTGCCCGACCCGGTCGACGTCGTCGCCTACGTCCGCCGGCTGGAGCAGGTGCTCGTCGACACCTGCGCCGAGCTGGGCCTGGCCACCGAGCGGGTCCGCGGGCGCAGCGGCGTCTGGGTCCGCGGTGACGGCTCTGGCCGGCCGGGCTCTCGGGACCGCAAGGTCGGCGCCATCGGCATCCGCGTCGCCCAGGGCGTGACGATGCACGGCTTCGCCCTCAACTGCGACAACGCCCTCGACGCCTTCGGCGGCATCGTGCCCTGCGGCATCGCCGACGCCGACGTGACGACGCTCTCGGCCGAGCTCGGCCGCGACGTCACCGTCACCGAGGTGCTGCCGGTCGTCCAGCGGCACCTCGCCCGCACCTTGCCGGTGACCCCGGCGACGCCCGTCCCTGCCGCAGAGCCCGTGCCTGCCTGAAGAGGCCGCGACCGCCTGAAGAGCCCGTGACCGCCGGCCTCGGGCGCCGCTAGAGCGCCGCGACCTGCGGCGCCACCTGCTCGGCCACGAGCTCGAGGTGGTCGAGGTCGCCCAGGTCGAGGAACTGGCAGTAGGTGCGCTGGGAGCCGGCCGCGGCGAAGCGCCCCAGCTTCTCGACGACCTCGTCGGGCGAGCCGGCCAGCCCGTTGGCCTTGAGCTCCTCGACCTCCCGGCCGATCGCCGCCGCCCGCCGGGCCACCTCGGCGTCGTCGCGCCCGACGCACACGACGAGGGCGCTGGACCACACGAGCTCCTCGGGGTCGCGCCCCGCGCTCGCGCACGCCTCGCGGACCCGCCCGAACTGCGCCGCGACGTCGTCCACCGACCCGAAGGGGAGGTTGAACTCGCTCGCGTGCTGCGCGGCCAGCGCCGGCGTCCGTCGCTTGCCGCCCCCGCCGACGAGGACGGGCACGGGCCGCTGCACCGGCTTGGGCAGCGCCGGAGAGTCGGTGAGCGTGTAGTGGTCCCCCGCGTAGGAGAAGGTCTCCCCCTCCGGGGTCCCCAGCAGGCCGGTGACGACGGCCAGCTGCTCGGCGTAGCGGTCGAAGCGCTCGCGGACGTCGGGGAAGGGGATGCCGTAGGCGGTGTGCTCCGCCTCGAACCATCCGGACCCCAGGCCGAGCTCGACGCGCCCGCCCGACATCTGGTCGACCTGCGCGACCTGCACCGCGAGGACGCCAGGGTGCCGGAAGGTCGCCGAGGACACGAGCGTCCCGAGGCGGATCGTCGAGGTCTCCCGCGCCAGCCCGGCGAGCGTCGTCCACGCGTCCGTGGGCCCGGGCAGCCCGTCACCGCCCATCGCGAGGTAGTGGTCGGAGCGGAAGAAGGCGTCGTAGCCGGCCGCCTCGGCGGTGCGGGCGACGGCGAGCAGGTCGTCGTAGGAGGCGCCCTGCTGGGGCTCGGTGAACACGCGGAGGTCCATGACCGCCATCCTGTCCGCTGTGACGGACACCGACAGCGCGAGCACCCCGGCGCCCACCGACCGGCCCCGGCTGCGCGAGGCGACCACCGACCGCCTGCTGCACCTGCTGGCCCGCGAGCAGGTCGACCGGCGGCTGCCGTCGGTCGTCGCCGGGCTCGTGCGCGACGGCCACCTCGTGTGGTGGGGCGCCCGCGGCAGCGCCGCCGAGCCGGGCGCCGCGCCCGTGCCGCCGGCGCCGACGACGCGCTACCGCATCGGCTCGATCACCAAGAGCCTCGTCGCGACGGCGCTCATGCGGGCGCACGACGAGGGGCTCCTCACGCTGGAGGACCCGGTCGGGACCCACCTGCCCGAGCTGGGGTCAGCCCGCGAGGACGTCGGCGCACTGACGGTCGGGCAGCTGCTCGGCCAGGCCTCGGGCCTGCAGGCCGAGAACGACGGCGCCGGCCCGTGGTGGGAGCGCACGCCCGGCGGGGACTGGGCGGCCCTCGCCCCGGCGCTCACCCCCGACGCGCGGCGGCACCGCCCCGGCGTGCGCTTCCACTACTCCAACACCGGGTTCGGCGTCCTCGGCGAGCTGCTGGGCCGCCTGCGGGGGCGTCCGTGGCACGACGTCGTGCAGATCGACGTCCTCGACCCGCTGGGCATGGGGCGGGCCGGTCTGCGCCGTGACGCCGACTCCGCGCCGGGCCTGGCCGTGCACCCGTGGGCCGACGTCGTGCTGCCGGAGCCCGAGCACGACGCGGGGGCGATGGCCCCCGCCGGGCAGGTGTGGGCCACCGTGCCCGACCTGGCGCGCTTCGCCGCGCTGCTCGCCGGGCGAGACGACGCCGGCGTGCTGAGCCCGCAGGCGCTGGCGCTCATGAGGCAGCTGCAGGTCGTCGACGACCCGCGCAGCGGCGCCTGGGGCGTCGGGTACGGCCTGGGCCTGCAGCTGTGGAACGTCGGCGGCCGACGGCTCGTGGGCCACAGCGGGTCGATGCCCGGCTTCGTCGCGATGCTCCAGGTGGACGCGAGCACGGGTGACGGCGTCGTCGCGATGACCAACTCGACGACGGGCTTCGGGGACCTCGCCACCCGCCTGCTCGACGCGATGGTCGACGCCGAGCCGCCGCTGCCGGCGCCGTGGACGCCCCGCGCGCCCGCGCCGGAGGTCCTCGAGCTCGTCGGCCCCTGGTACTGGGGGCCCGCGCCGCTGGTCGTGCGGGCCGACGGCGAAGGCCTGCTCCTCGAGGGGCTGGGGCGACCCGCTCGCTCCGCGCGCTTCCGCCCGGCTGGCGACGGCACGTGGGTCGGGCTGGACGCCTACTACGCCGGCGAGCGCCTGCGCGTCGTCCGCGCCGCCGACGGCGGTGTCTCCCACCTCGACCTCGCGACCTTCCGCCTCACCCGCACGCCGTACGACCCGGGCGCCGACGTCCCCGGCGGCGTGGACGAGGGCGGCTGGCGAGCGTGAGCGACCCGGCGCCCGCCTCGTACCTCAGAGGGCGGGTCGCCGAGGCGCCGGTCCGGGAGCTCCTCCGCGGAGCCCTGGAGCGGGGCAGGGCCGGCCAGCGCGCTGCGCACCGGCGTCGCCGCAGGTGCACATCGCCCGTCGACCTCGCCTCCTCCTCGTCGTCCCCGGGCTCGACCACGAGGGGCAGGGGCCGTCCCATCGGCGCTCTCCCGCCGACGAGGCCCGGGCGTCTCGCGCGTACGCTCGTGACGTGACGGTCGCACCTGAGGGACGCAAGATGCTGCGCGTCGAGGCCCGCAACGCCGCGACGCCCATCGAGAAGAAGCCCGAGTGGATCCGGACCCGCGCGAAGATGGGGCCCGAGTACTCCGAGCTCAAGGGCCTGGTCAAGCGTGAGGGGCTGCACACGGTCTGCGAGGAGGCGGGCTGCCCCAACATCTTCGAGTGCTGGGAGGACCGCGAGGCCACCTTCCTCATCGGCGGCGAGCAGTGCACCCGCCGGTGCGACTTCTGCCAGATCGACACCGGCAAGCCCTCACCGCTGGACACCGACGAGCCGCGCCGGGTCGCCGAGAGCGTCCAGGCGATGGGTCTGCGCTACGCGACGGTCACGGGCGTCGCACGCGACGACCTCGAGGACGGCGGCGCCTGGCTGTACGCGGAGACGATCCGCGCCATCCGCACGCTCAACCCCGGCACGGGCGTGGAGATCCTCGTGCCCGACTTCGACGGCAAGCCCGAGCAGGTCGGGCAGGTGCTCGACGCCGGCCCGCAGGTCTTCGCCCACAACGTGGAGACGGTGCCGCGGATCTTCAAGCGCATCCGCCCGGCCTTCCGGTACGAGCGCTCGCTCGACGTCCTGCGGATGGGCCGCGACGCAGGCCACGTGACGAAGTCGAACCTCATCCTCGGCATGGGCGAGACCACCGAGGAGATCGTCGACGCGCTGCGGGACCTGCACGAGGCCGGCTGCGACCTCGTCACCATCACCCAGTACCTGCGCCCCAGCCCGAGGCACCACCCGGTCGACCGGTGGGTCAGGCCGGAGGAGTTCGTCGAGCTGCGGGACGCCGCGGAGGAGATGGGCTTCGCCGGCGTCATGAGCGGCCCGCTGGTGCGCTCGTCCTACCGCGCCGGGCGGCTGTGGGCCGGGGCGATGAAGCGGCGCGGGGAGTCCATCCCCGAGGCGCTGGCGCACCTCGACGTCGAGCAGCCCGCACGCCAGGAGGCCTCGAGCCTGCTCTCGCGCTCGCGCTGAGCCGGCCACCGGGCGAGCCGACGGCGCCAGGGAGGCTCGTCGCGCCGGCCCGTATCCTGAGCGCCATGGCCCGCCGCGCACCCGCTCCTGCAGCCCCTTCCTCCTCCAGCAGCGCCGCCGCGGGCACGGTTGCGGGCGGGAAGGGGCCGCTGGCGGCGATCCGTCGCCGCCGCAACCGCCCCAAGTTCGGGCCCGACGGACGCCCCACCGGTCGCATCGCGCAGATGCGGCAGGTCTACACGATGACCCGCAGGGCCGACCCGTCGGTCCGCTGGTGGATGCTCGGCCTCGCCGCCGGCATCCTCGCCGTCGCCCTCCTCGTCGGCTTCGCCGTCGGCCACCCCATCTACCTCACGGTCATCGGCCTGCCCCTCGCCGCGCTCGCGGCGATGGTCGTCCTCGCCCGCAAGGCCGAGGCCGCCGCCTACCGCCAGATCGAGGGCCGCCCCGGGGCCGCCGGGGCCGCGCTGCGCTCCATCCGTCGCGGCTGGGACTTCCCCGAGGAGCCCGTCGCGGTCGACCCGCGCACGCACGACTCGGTCTTCCGCGGGCTCGGGCGCGCCGGCGTGGTCCTCGTCGGCGACGGCCCCTCGCACCGCGTGGGCAAGCTGCTGGAGGGCGAGCGCCGCAAGGTCGCGCGCGTCCTGCCGAGCGTCCCGGTGCACGTGCTGGAGACCGGCAGGGGCGAGGGCCAGGTCCCCCTGGCGAAGCTCCCTCGCAAGGTCCAACGCCTCAAGCCCGTCATGACCCGCGGCGAGCTCGGCGAGGTCAGCCGCCGCCTCAAGGCCATCGGGGGCATGCGGATGCCGGTGCCCAAGGGCGTCGACCCGATGCGCGCCCGTCCCGACCGCAAGGCCGCGCGGGGTCGCTGAACGGCTCGGCAGCGCGGGACGGCTCGGCAGCGCGGCTGGCGCCGTGCCCTAGCGGCGCACCAGCACCGTGCCGACGAGCCGGTCGTGCAGACCGCGGGTGTCGGCGTCCCAGACCGCCGCGGGGATGACGAGGCACAGCAGCACCGTCCGCCCGAGCGCCGGCAGAGGGCCGGCCCACCCGCCGTCCGTGCCGATCACCCGCATGCCGAGGAGCAGGTGGCCAGGGCTCGCGCCCACGGTGGCGACCCCGAGGACGTGGACGACGGCGAAGACGGCGAGCGTCGCCCACGGGTCACCGCCGAGCAGCGCCGAGGAGACGAGCAGCGCGAGCAGCCAGTCGACGACGACGCCGACCACCCGGCGCCCCAGCCGCGCCATCGAGCGCGGCCCCTCCCTCGGCAGGCCGAGGCGCTGACCGGGCCAGTCCTGCTCCCGGCCCTCGTGCCCCTGGGACCCCACGCGACCCGACCCGCCCGCACCTGCCGCCACACGCCCCACGGTAGTCACGGGCGCTCGCCCCCTCACGGCCGCCCGACGAGCCGCGGCAACACGCCTGAAACATGCGGGTAACCCGGGTGGCGCCGGTCGCACCTACCTTCCTCCAGACCGGGCGGGACCGGAGCGCCTCCCGGCGGTCCCGCCCAGCGAGCCCCAGACGCGCCCAACGAGGCCCAGACGAGCCAGGAGTGTGGATGTTCACCAACGCCGACGAGGTCATGGCCTACCTGAAGGACAACGACGTCAAGTTCGTCGACGTCCGGTTCTGCGACCTGCCAGGTGCCATGCAGCACTTCACGGTCCCGGCGAAGTCCGTCGACGCCGACTTCTTCACCGACGGCCAGATGTTCGACGGGTCCTCGATCAGCGGGTTCCAGGCCATCCACGAGTCGGACATGAAGCTCGTGCCCGACCTGGAGACCGCCTTCGTCGACCCCTTCCGCGCCGAGAAGACCCTCGTGCTCAACTTCGGCATCGTCGACCCCTTCACCGACGAGGCCTACTCGCGCGACCCGCGCCAGATCGCCCGGCGCGCCGAGGAGTACCTCAAGTCCACCGGCATCGCCGACACCGCCTTCTTCGCCCCCGAGGCCGAGTTCTACGTCTTCGACGACGTCCGCTTCGAGACGAAGCAGAACGCCGGCTACTACTACATCGACTCGATCGAGGGCGCCTGGAACACCGGTCGCGAGGAGGAGGGCGGCAACCTCGGGCACAAGACGCCGTACAAGGGCGGCTACTTCCCGGTGCCCCCGGTCGACCACTACGCCGACCTGCGCGACCAGATGGTGCTGGCCCTCGACGAGCTCGGCCTCGATGTCGAGCGCGCCCACCACGAGGTCGGCACCGCGGGCCAGGCCGAGATCAACTACAGGTTCGACACGCTGTTCAAGTCCGCCGACAAGGTGATGCTCTTCAAGTACGTCATCAAGAGCGTCGCGCACCTGCACGGCAAGACGGCGACCTTCATGCCGAAGCCGCTCTTCGGCGACAACGGGTCGGGCATGCACTGCCACCAGTCGCTCTGGAAGGACGGCGAGCCCCTCTTCTACGACGAGCAGGGCTACGGCGGGCTCTCGGACACCGCGCGCTGGTACATCGGCGGGCTGCTCAAGCACGCGCCGTCGCTGCTGGCCTTCACCAACCCGACGGTCAACAGCTACCACCGGCTCGTGCCGGGCTACGAGGCGCCGGTCAACCTCGTCTACTCGGCCCGCAACCGCTCGGCGTGCGTCCGCATCCCGATCACGGGCAGCAACCCGAAGGCCAAGCGCATCGAGTTCCGCGTGCCGGACCCGTCGAGCAACCCCTACCTGGCCTTCGCCGCCATGCTGATGGCGGGGCTCGACGGCATCCAGAACCGCATCGAGCCGCCCACGCCGGTCGACAAGGACCTCTACGACCTGCCGCCGGACGAGCTCGCGTCCATCGACCAGGTGCCCGGCTCGCTCGGCGCCGTCCTCGACAAGCTCGAGGAGGACCACGAGTACCTCACCAAGGGCGGGGTCTTCACCGAGGACCTCATCGAGACCTGGATCGACTACAAGCGGACCAACGAGATCGACCCGATCCGCTTCCGCCCGCACCCCCACGAGTTCGAGATGTACTACGACATCTGAGCCGGTGCCCTCCCGCCGCGGCCCCCGACACCCCCCGGTGCCGGGGGCCGCGGCGCGTGCGGCGCCCCCTCCCGCGCACCCGGTGACCGCGGTCGCGCTCCTTGCCGCCGCCACCGCGCTGGCCATGGGCGTGTGGTTCTCGGCGGCCGCGGTCGTGCCCCAGCTGTCGCTGGCCTGGGACCTGACGCCCGGCGGGTCGGCGCTGCTGACCGTCGCGGTGCAGCTCGGCTTCGTCGTGGGCGCGCTCGTCTCGGCCGGGACGGGCCTGGCCGACCGCGTGCCCGCCCGCCGGCTGCTCACGCTCGGGGCGCTCGGGGCGGCGGTGGCCAACGCCGGCCTCCTGCTGGCGGGAGGTCTCGCCGGAGGGCTGGTCGCCCGGCTGGCCACCGGGGCCCTGCTCGCGCTGGTCTACCCCTCGGCGCTCAAGGAGGTCGCCACGTGGTCGCGACGCCGCCGCGGGACGGCGATGGGCGTCATGGTGGGTGCCCTCACGCTCGGCACGGCCCTCCCCCACGCCGTCGCGGCGCTGGGCGGCGGCACGGGGGCCGCCGCGGACGGCGTCCCGTGGCAGCCCGTCGTCGTCGTGACCAGCGTCCTGGCGGTGGTCGGCGGCCTCCTCGTGCTGCTCGTGCGCCGCTCGGGACCGCACGCCCGCCCGCCGGCGACCTTCGACCGGCACGCCGCCCTCACCGCGCTGCGACGACGCCCCGTGGTGCTCGCCGTGCTCGGCTACGTCGGCCACATGTGGGAGCTCTACGCCATGTGGGCGTGGCTCGGCGTCCTCGTCGCCGGACTGAGCAGCCTCGACGGCGCCGCCGACCCCGCCCGGGGCGCGGCGTCCATCACGGCGGCGTGCCTGGCCGCCGGCGCGCTCGGGTGCGTGCTCGCCGGCGTCCTCGGGGACCGGGTCGGCCGCCCCGCCAGCGTCGTGCTGTGCGGGACCGCCTCCGCGGTCGCGGCCCTCGCGGTCGCGGCAGGCCGGCAGGGGCCGTTGCTGCTCGTCGTCGTCCTGCTCGCCGCGTGGGGCTTCTGGGTGGTCGCCGACTCCGCCCAGCTGTCCGCGCTCGTCACCGAACACGCCGACCCCGACCTCGTCGCCGGCGCCGTCGCCGTGCAGATGGCCGCGGGCTACCTCACGTCCGCGGTCACGGTGTGGCTCGTCCCCGTCCTCGTCGCCGCGACCTCCTGGTCGCTCGCGCTGGCGGTGCTGGCCGCCGGCTCGCTCGCGGGCGTCGCAGCGGTGGGAGTGCTCTGGCGCGACCAGAGGGCCGACGCCCGCAGCGCCGGGGCCTGAGCCCGACGCACCCGGGTCGCCCGCCCCGGGTGCGTCCCCGGGGGTCGACGGGAGGCACCAGGCGCACGAGGATCGTCGCCGCACCACCGGGCGCCTCGCACGGGCGCTCTCCCCGAGGCGAGGAGCGCGTGATGAGCCCGAGGAGCGCCGCCGTCGACACGTCCGTCGACACGCTGCAGAAGGCGCTGCGGATCAACCTCGAGCCGCGGTGGTACGGGACCATCGCGGAGATCGGCGCCGGCCAGGAGGTCGCGCGGTGGTTCTTCCGTGCCGGTGGCGCCGCCGGGACGGTCGCCAAGTCGATGTCGGCCTACGACATGGCGGTCAGCGACGCGGTCTACGGCCGGTCGGAGCGCTACGTCTCCCGCGGTCGGCTGGAGGCGATGCTCACCCACGAGCTGGACCTCAACGTCGAGCGGCTCGGCCCGACGCGCGGCGACGACACCTGCTTCTTCGCCTTCGCCGACACCGTCGTGGCCCGCAGCTACCGGGGCGGCAACGAGTGCCACGGCTGGATGGGCGTGCGCTTCCAGGCCCACCCGGCGGACGAGCCGAGCCAGATCGTCATCCACGTCCGGATGCTCGACGACGAGGCCGAGCTGCAGCAGGAGGCCCTCGGCGTCGTCGGCGTCAACCTGCTGCACGCCGCCTTCTTCGAGCGCCTCGAGCCGGGGCAGATGGTCGAGAGCCTGCTCGACCGGCTCTCGACCGGCCGCATCGAGATCGACATGATCGCCTTCAAGGGCATCGAGTTCCGGCACGTCGACAACCGGCTCATGGCGCTGCGGCTGGTCCAGCTGGGGCTGTCCGGCGTCGCCATGTTCGGCCCGGACGGGGAGGTCCAGCAGCCCAGCGAGGTGCTGCGCAAGCGGCCCGTGCTCGTCGAGCGCGGCAGCTTCCGCCCGCCGACGGTCGTCAACATGGACATGCTCCGCTGCGCGCACGAGAAGTTCGCCACCTCCCCCGACGTCGACGGCGACCGGGTGCTGCGCCTGACCGAGCTGACGATGAGCAACCTGCTGGCGGGCGGGGCGGACGTCGACCAGCGGGACTTCCTGGCCCGCGCCGACCTCCTGGGCGCGTGCGGGATGACGACGCTCATCACCGACTACGTCGAGCACCACCGTCTCGCGGCCTACCTCTCCGAGCGCACCCGCGAGCGCATCGGCATCGTCATGGGTGTCCCGAGCCTGGTCGACCTCTTCCAGGAGGCGAGCCACAGCCACCTGCCCGGCGGGATCCTGGAGAGCTTCGGCCGCCTCTTCAAGGACGACCTCAAGCTCTTCGTCTACCCGATGCTCGACATGGGCAGCCACGAGGTGCGCCGGGTCGGCCAGGTGCAGGTGACCGAGGAGCTGCAGCCGTTGTTCGACTACCTCGCGGGCCGTGGCAGCTTCGTCGACCTCGACAACTTCCGCGAGGACTTCCTGCCGATCCTCAGCCGCGACGTCCTGCGTCGCATCGCCGCCGGCGACGACAGCTGGGAGCCGATGGTCCCGCCCGAGGTGGCCGACATGGTCAGGCGTCGCGGCTTCTTCGGGCACGCGCGGGCGGGTTCGTAGGGGCGTCCGGCTGCCTCAGGCCTGGCTGAGCAGCACCAGCGGGACGGCGACGAGCGCCGCGACGAGCACCACGCCCAGGGCGAGGACGCCGAGCAGCACCCACCCGACGACCTCCGCCGCCAGGGCCACCTCCCGGCCCGGCAGGCCCGCCGCCTCGCAGCGCCGGCGGGTCCGGCGGCCGAGGACCACCCCGACGACGGGGCCGGCCACGGGCAGGGCGAGGGCCAGCGTCAGCGCGACGAAGGCCTCCGGCGGTGTCCCGGCCGGTGCCCGCGACGCCACGAGGGCGACGACGGGGGCACGCAGCAGCAGAGGGCTCACGCCCCACCGTGCACCGCTGCGGCCGCACGGCGCCCGCTCCGGACGCCGGCGGGGGCCCGGACCACCCGCTCGGAGCAGCGGCGAGCTACCCGAGTGTCCCGAGGAGCCCGACGGCGGCGGTGACCAGCGCGCCCACCCCGCTGACCAGGAGCACGACGCCGGCCGCGACGACCGCGGCCCCGCTCTGCTCGGCGGGCGAGCCCGCCACCGGCTCGACGACGTCGGCCACCTCCGGGTCGTCGGCGTCGTGGCGCAGCCGCACCGGTGTCCGCAGGTACCACTCCCTGTCGGTCAGCGGCCCCGCGACCGTCGTGACCGTGACGCCCTCGGCGGTGGTGAAGCGGACGACGGGGCGGAAGGCCCGCGCGGTCGCGTCGCCGCGCCCGCGGGTGTGGATCTGGGTGTCGACGACCCGCCCGGCCACCTCGCGACCGTGCTGGCGCAGCCGCCGTCGGCGCCGGGCGAGGCGCCGCTCGCGCCGCAGCACCGACGCACCCGCGAGGGCGAGGGCCAGGCCGACGACGAGGGTCAGGGTGGTCAGCGCACCGGCCAGGACGCTCGTCACCCCGTCGCCCTCGTGGTGGCAGGACGTCGGGGTGGCACCCACCCAGCCTGGCACGACGGTCCGGACGGGTGAGCAGAACGCCGGGGCTCACCCGTCCGGGGTGGTCGAGGCCGCCACCTGCCGATGGGGAGGCCATGACCGACTGGCGACGTGTCCCGGAGGTGGCTACGCCGCACCTGGTGGGTGTCACGCTCTCGGTCGCGTACGCCCTCGCCAGCCTCAGCTGCCTGCTGGTCCTCGCCGGGCAGCACGCCTCGACGTCCCGGGGCGTCCTCGCGGCGGTCGCCGGCACCGGCGTCGTCGCGGGAGCAGGGGTGGCGCTGCTGCGCCACCGGGTCGGCCGGCCCGCCGTGCACGCCCTCGTCGCGCTGAGCATCGGCCTGGCCGCGCTGGTGAGCGTCGTCGCCGACGACGCCTCCGGCGCCCTCCTGCTCGCGAGCCTGCACACCGTCGTCGCCGTCGCGGCCACCATCTTCTTCCCGCTCGCGACCGCCGCCGGCTACCTGTCCGCGTCGATGGCGCTCAGCACGACGGCGCTGCTGCTGCGCGGCGACGTCACCGTCGCCGAGACGGTCGCCGCCGACCTGCTGCTCGTCGCCGTCGCCGTCATGGTGCGCCTCGTGGTCGACCGCGCCTCCAGCGCCAGCGTCGACGCGCTCACCGGGCTGCCCAACCGGCGCGGTCTCGACGACCTGCTCGACCGGGAGCTGCGGGCCGCCGACCGCTCCGGGGAAGCGCTCGCCGTGGCGATGCTGGACCTCGACGGCTTCAAGCGGGTCAACGCGACCGGGGGCAACGACGCCGGCGACGCGGCGCTGCGGGAGGTCGCGGCGAGCTGGCGGGCCGCGCTGCCCGCCAGGTCGGCTCTGACGCGCTTCGGCGGCGACCAGTTCGCCGTCCTGCTGCCCGGCGGGGACGAGGAGGAGCTGGTGCGCGTGCTGCAGCCGCTCGTCACGGACACCCGCCGGCCGGCGTCCGCCGGCGTCGTCCGGGCCCGCCTGGACGAGACCCCCGCCGAGCTGCTGCGCCGGGCCGACGCGGCGGTGCACCGGGCCAAGCGCGCCGGTCGTGGCCGCTGCGTCGTGGGCGCCGACGGGGGCGGCGAGACACTCAGCGGGTCGGCGCTGCTGGCCTCGGCCCTGTCGCTGGCGCTGGACCGCGGGCAGGTGAAGGTCCACTACCAGCCGCTCTACGCCTACGACGCGTCCGGGACGCCGGTCCTGTGCGGCCTCGAGGCACTGGCCCGGTGGGTGCATGCCGTCCAGGGCCCCATCAGCCCGGCGGAGTTCGTCGCCGCCGCCGAGGAGCACGGGCTGGTGCACCGTCTCGGCTCCGCCGTGCTGGAGCGGACGTGCCGCGAGCTGGCGTCGTCGCCGGCCGCCGTCGCGTCGGGCGTCGTCGTCGGCGTGAACGTCTCAGGGCTGGAGCTGGTGCGCCCCGGCTACGCCGAGGGTGTCGCGCAGGTCCTGCGCCGCACGGGCTGGCCGGCCGGGCGCCTCGTGCTGGAGGTCACCGAGTCCGTCGTCGAGGCCGACGCCGAGGTGGCGGTCGCCGCGCTGCACGCCGTCCGGGCGCAGGGGGTCGGTGTCGCCGTCGACGACTTCGGCACGGGCTACTCCTGCCTCAGCCGGCTCGACGACGTCCCCGCCAACTACCTGAAGCTCGACCGGTCCTTCACCGCCACGGCCCACACCTCCCCGCGCCGGGCCCTCCTCGTGGCGGCCGTCGTCCAGCTCAGCCGGGCGATGGGCCTCGGCGTCGTCGCCGAGGGCGTCGAGACCGCCGAGCAGGCCGAGGCGCTGCGCGCGCTGGGTTGCGACCTCTTCCAGGGCTACCACCTCGCGCGCCCCGAGCCGCTGGCCGCGCTCGCGGCCCGGCTGGAGAGCACCCCGGCCGCCACGACGCCCGGCTCCAGGACGCCCGGGGCAGCCCACGTGCCCGGGCAACGCCGGGACGACGTCCCGGCGTCGTCGCGCTGAACCGCCTCCGCCCGGTACCGTCGCCCCGCGGACGAGCGGGTCGGGCGGCCGCGTCGCCGGTCACCTCCTCGCGGGGCGGCCGGCGCCGAGGAACGTCCGGGCTCCGCAGGGCAGGGTGGTGGGTAACGCCCACCCGGGGTGACCCGCGGGACAGTGCCACAGAGAGAAGACCGCCTCGCGGCCGTCCTCGGACGGCCCGCGGGGTAAGGGTGAAAGGGTGGTGCAAGAGACCACCAGCACCCCCGGTGACGGGGGTGGCTCGGCAAACCCCACCCGGAGCAAGACCAGACAGGCAGCGCTCGAGGGCGGCCCGCCCGAGCTGCCGGGTAGGTCGCTGGAGGCGTGCGGCGACGTACGCCCGAGATGGATGGTCGCCCCCTCGCCAGCGCCGGTGACGGCGGCGGGGGACAGAACCCGGCGTACAGACCCGCTCGTCCGCACCTCGCGCTCCCCCGACCGGTCGCCGCCTAGCCTGCCTGGCATGGGCGTGGCGGACGACGCGCGGCGGCGTCGGTGGGAGGAGCGCGCCGAGTGGCCGCTCACCGGTGCCGCGCTGGTGTTCATCGCCGCCTACGCCGTCCCGATCCTCGACACCGCGCTGTCGCCGACGCTCGCGTCGGCCCTGACGGCCGCCGGGTGGGTCGTCTGGGGGGTCTTCCTCGTCGACTACGTCGTCCGGCTGACGCTGGCCGAGCGACGGTGGCGCTTCGTGCGCACCCACCTGCTCGACCTCGCCGTCGTCGCCCTGCCGCTGCTGCGCCCGCTGCGGCTGCTGCGGCTCGTGACGCTCCTCGTCGTGCTCAACCGGCACGCGGCGAGCAGCCTGCGCGGGCGCGTGGCGGTCTACATCGCCGGTGCCAGCGTCCTGGTCGTCGCGGTCGCCGCCCTCGCGGCGCTGGACGCCGAGCGGGGCGCGCCCGGGGCCCAGATCGAGGGCTACGCCGACGCGCTGTGGTGGTCGGTCGTCACGGTGTCCACCGTCGGCTACGGCGACATCACGCCCGTGACCGACGAGGGCCGCGCCATCGCCGTCGGCCTCATGATCACCGGCGTGGCGCTCCTGGGCAGCGTGACCGCCTCGCTCGCCTCCTGGCTCGTCGACAAGGTGCGCCAGGAGGAGGACGAGGAGGAGCCGCCGGCCACCCGCGCCGACGTCGCCGCGCTCGCCGCGCAGGTCGCGGCGCTGCGGGCCGAGCTGGCCGGGCGCGGCCCCGGGCAGGCCGCGGTGCCGGCCCGCACCGAGGCGCCCGAGGACGGCGGCGACCGCCGCGGGAGTTCGTAGGCTCCGCCGCGTGCTCGTGCTGCTGCCGCCCTCGCAGGGCAAGACCCCCGCGCAGGACGGCCAGCCGGTCGACCTGCGCGCCCTCTCCTTCCCCGCCCTGACGGCGACCCGCCGCAGCGTCCTCGGCGCCACGGCACGCCTGGCCCGCACGCAGGCGGGCCGCGAGGCGCTGGGCGCCGGCAGCGACCAGCTCCGCGGCGAGGCCGAGCGCACCACCCGCTGGCGCACCGAGCCCGCCACCCCTGTCGCCGACCTCTACACCGGCGTCCTCTTCGACGCGCTCGACCTCGCCTCCCTCGACGACGACGCCCATGCCCGGGCCGGGCGGCGCCTGCTCGTCGCGTCCGCCGCCTGGGGCGTCCTGCGCCTGGCCGACCGGGTGCCCGCCTACCGGCTCGCCATGGGCGTGCGGCTGCCCGAGCACGAGCGCCTGGCGTCGGTGTGGCGCGAGCCGCTGCGCGCGGCGCTCGACCCGGTCGCCGCCGAGGGGCTCGTCGTCGACTGCCGCTCGGGCGACTACGCCGCCGCGTGGAGCCCGCGCGGCGCAGCGGCGACCCGCACCGTCGCCGTCCGCGTGCTCCGCGAGGTGGACGGCCGGCGGTCGGTCGTCTCCCACATGGCCAAGCACACGCGCGGCCTCGTCGCCCGGGCGCTCGTCCTCGAGCCGGGCGAGCCGACGACCCCGCAGGAGTGCTGCCAGCTGCTCGCCGCCGCCCTGCCGCCGCTGGTACGGGCGGCGACCGCGGCGTCGGTGCGCGGCGCGGACGACGTCGCCGTCGAGCTCGGCGAACCCGGTCGTGACGGCCGCCGAGGGCTCGACGTCGTCCTGCGCTGACCCGGCCCCACGCCCGCCGGCCCCGCCCTGCACTCTCCCGCCCGCCCACCGCTCCCGCCCGCAGGACCCCAGGAGGACCCGTGACCGGTACCCCGCTCGTCGACGACGCCCTGCGCGCCGACCTGCACGACCTCTACCGCACGCTGCACGCCGCGCCCGAGCTGTCGATGGCCGAGCACGCGACGGCGCGGCTGCTCACCGAGCGGGTCGAGGCGCTGGGCCTGACCGCCCGCACCGTCGGCGGCACCGGCGTCGTCGCGGTGCTGGAGAACGGCCCCGGGCCGGTCGTGGCCTTCCGCGCCGACACCGACGGGCTGCCCGTCGCCGAGGACAGCGGCGTCGACTACGCGAGCACCGCCCGCGGCGTCCTGCCCGACGGCAGCGACGTGCCCGTCATGCACGCGTGCGGGCACGACACGCACATGACGAGCGCGATCGGGCTGGCAGCGCTGCTCGCGCGCGACCGGTCGGCCTGGGCGGGCACCTTCGTGCTGCTGCTGCAGCCCGGCGAGGAGACCGGTGCCGGGGCGCGGGCGATGGTCGCCGACGGGCTGTGGGAGCACGTCCCCCGCCCGCAGGTCGTCCTCGGCCAGCACGTGTGGTCGGGGCGGGCGGGCACGGTCGAGGTCTCGACCGGGCCGGCGATGGCGATGGCCGACGCCTGGAGGGTGACGGTGCACGGGCGCGGCGGGCACGGCTCGCAGCCGCACACGAGCACCGACCCCGTCGTCCTCGCCGCGCACATGGTCGTGCGGCTGCAGTCGGTCGTCTCCCGCGAGGTGGCGCCGCAGGCCGCCGCCGTCGTCACGGTGGGCAGCTTCCACGCCGGGCTGAAGGAGAACATCATCCCCAGCGAGGCGGTCTTCACGGTCAACGTGCGCTCGCTCGACGAGGACGTGCGCGCTGGCGTGCTGGCCGCCGTCCGCCGGGTGCTCGACGCCGAGGCGCTGGCGTCGGGGGCACCGCCGCCTAAGGTCGAGGAGCTCTACACCTTCCCCCTCACGACCAACGACCCCGGCGCCACCGCCACGGTGACGGCGGCGCTCACCGGGGCGCTCGGCGCAGACCGGGTCCGCGCCTGCCCGCCCCGGATGGGCAGCGAGGACTTCGGCTTCCTGCCCGAGTCGGTCGGCGTGCCCGGCGTCTACTGGTTCTTCGGCGGCATGCCCGACGCCGTCGTCGACGGGCCGGAGCCGGTGCCGGTCAACCACTCCCCGCACTTCGCGCCCGCGCTGGAGCCGACGCTGACGACCGGCGTCACCGCCGCCCACGCCGCCGTCATGGCCTGGCTGGGCGTGGAGGCCGCCGCCTGACGGCGCGCTGGGCGGCGATGACGCAGGCCCCTCCGGCAGGGCCGCCCCTAGCCCCTGCGACGATGACGGCGACGCGGCCACCAGGTCCGCCGACATCTCGACCGAGCGCCGGGAGGCCGACGTGCTGGACGCCGCACCCGCGCCCCGCCCGGCCGACCACCGCCTCGCCGACCACCGCCCGGCCGACTACCGCCCGCGGGGGTCGTAGGTGGCGCTCGTCGCCCTCCTCGCCGGGCTGGGCCTGCTGGCCGCCGCCGCCCCGCTCCTCGGACGGCTGCTCGGGCGCCAGGTCGGCTGGGTGCTCGCCACCGGCTTCGCGGTCGCGGCCGCCGGCGTCGCCGTCCTCGCGCCGGGCGTCCTCGCCGGCACCCCCGTCGAGGTCTCGCGCGCCTGGCTGCCCAGCCTCGGCGTCGAGGCCGCGCTGCGGCTGGACGGCACGTCGCTCGTCTTCGTGATGGTCGCCCTCGTCGTCGGGGCGCTCGTGCTGGCCTACTGCGCCAGCTACCTCGACGACGAGGAGGCCCGCGGCCCCGTCCCGGCGCTGCTCGTCGTCTTCGCCGCGTCGATGTGCCTGCTCGTGCTCGCCGACGACCTGGCCCTGCTGTACGTCGGCTGGGAGCTGACGACGCTCTGCTCCTTCGTCCTCCTCTCGACCGCCGGCGCCGACGCCGCCGCGCCGGCCCGACGAGCGCTGCTCGTGACCGTCACCGGCGGCCTGGCGCTGCTCGCCGCGGTCGTGCTGCTCGTCGCCGCCACCGGGACCTCGCGGATCTCGACCATCACCGCGGACCCGGCGCTGGTCCTCGGCTCGCCGCTCGCCCCGTGGGTCGCCGTCCTGCTCGTGGTCGCGGCCGCGACGAAGTCGGCGCAGATGCCGCTGCACTTCTGGCTGCCAGGCGCCATGGTCGCGATGACGCCGGTCAGCGCCTACCTGCACGCGGCGACGATGGTGAAGGCCGGCATCTACCTGCTCGTGCGGGTCAGCCCCGTGTACGGCGGCCAGCCCGCCTGGACCGCCGCGCTGCTCGTCCTCGGTCTCACCACCGCCGTCCTCGGCGCGCTGCTGGCCCTACGCGAGCACGACCTCAAGGGCGTCCTCGCCTACTCCACCGTCAGCCAGCTGGGCCTGCTCGTCGCGGCCATCGGCGTGGGGACGCCGACCGCGCTGGCCGCCGCGCTGCTGCACACCGCCGCCCACGCCCTGTTCAAGGCGACGCTGTTCATGCTCGTCGGCATCGTCGACCACGAGACCGGTGGGCGCGACGTCCGTGACCTCGCGGGCCTGCGCCACGTGATGCCGAGGACGGCGCTGGCGACGGCGGTCGCGGCCCTCTCGATGGCCGGGGTGCCGCCGCTGCTGGGCTTCGTCAGCAAGGAGTACCTGTTCCAGGGCTTCCTCTCGGTGGACCTGGCGCCGTGGGTCGGCCCGGTCGCCGCGCTGACCGCCGTCGCGGCGTCCGCGCTGACCTTCGCCTACGCGCTGCGCATCGTCCACGGCGCCTTCGGCGGCGGCGAGCCCTCCCACCCCGACCTGCACGAGCCGCCGACGGCCTTCCTGGCCCCGGCCGCCCTCGCGGCGCTGGTGGGGCTGGTCGCCGGTCCCGCCGTCTCCCTCGCTGACCCCGTGGTCGCGGCCGCGACCGCCGACGCGCTGCCGGGGGCCGACGCCCCGGAGGTCTACTTCTGGCACGGCCTCTCCCCCGAGCTGGGCCTGTCTGCGCTCACCATCGCCCTCGGGTCGTTGCTGTTCTGGCGCCGTGACGGCGTCGACCGGGTGCTGCAGTCCTGGTCACCGCCGTCGGTGGGCCGGCTCTTCGACCGCGGGCACGACGGGCTGCTGCACACCGCCGGGGTGCTCGGACGCCCGGACGCCGCCGGCGCGGAGGCGGGCCACCTCGTGCGGGTGCTCGTCGCGGTGCTCGCCCTCGCCGTCCCGGCCGCCGTCGTGCTGGGGCCGCTGCCGGAGCGGACGGCGGGCAGCCAGCCGGCCGAGTGGGCGGTCGTCGGGCTGCTGCTGGTCGTCGTCCTCGTCGCCGCGTGCACCCGCTCGGCCCTCGTGCTCGTCTGCGCGCTCGGGCTCATCGGCCTGCTCGTCGCCGGCTGGTTCCTGCTGCAGGGCGCCCTCGACGTGGCCATCACCCTGCTGCTCGTGGAGGTCCTCACGGCCGTGGCGGTCGTGCTGGCGCTGCGCGGCGGTGACGACCGGCTCCCCCGGGCCCAGCGCCGGCGCGCCCTCCCGACGGGCGCCCTGGCCGTCGGCGTCGCCCTCGTCGCCGGGGCCGGGACGTGGGCGATGACGGGGCGCGGGGACCTGTCGCCCGTCGGCGAGCGCGTCCTCTCGGGCGCCGAGGCCGCCACCGGGGGCACGAACGCCGTCAACGTCGTCCTCGTCGACGTCCGCGGGCTCGACACCTTCCTGGAGACCGTCGTCGTCGGCGTGGTCGCCCTCGGGCTCGTCATGCTCGGCCGCGGCCCGGCGGGACGGCGGCGCGGGCCGGCCGGGCCGGAGCCGGCGAGCGAGGACGTCGTCCTGCGGGTCGGTGCGCGCGTCCTCGTGCCGCTCATGCTCGTCATCTCCGTGTGGCTGCTGTGGCGCGGCCACGACCAGCCGGGCGGGGGGTTCATCGCCGCTCTCGTGCTCGGCAGCGCCGTCGCCCTCGGCCACCTCGCCGGCGGCCAGGCGCCCTTCGCCCGTACCCCGCGGTGGATGGCGCCGAGCGTCCTCGCCGGTGCGGGCCTGTGCCTGGCGCTCGGCACGGGCCTGTACCCCCTGCTGGTCGGCGGCACGCTGCTGGAGCCCACCGACGTCCCGGTGCTGGGCGCGCTCGGCCTCGGCTACGCCGTCCTCTTCGACGTCGGGGTGTACCTGCTCGTGCTCTCCCTCGCCGTCGCCGCCGTGCACTCCCTCGACGCCGGGGCGGCGACGGCGCTCCCCCCGTCACGGGGGCGGCCTCGCACGGGCGGGGACGAGGAGCCGGCGCCCGTGCGGCCGGCCACCACGGTGCCCGAGGAGGTCTCGTGACCACCGCCTTCGTCGTCGCGCTGCTCGCCGGGACCGGGAGCTACCTCGTCCTGCACCGCGGGTCGGTCCGGGTGATCGTCGGGTTCGTGCTCCTCGGGCACGCGGCGGTCGTGCTGCTCGTCGCCTCCGCGGGTGGCGACCGGCGCGGCGTCCCGCTGCTGGACCAGGTCGCCGACGTCCCGCTCGGCGACCCGGTGCCGCAGGCCTTCGCGCTCACGGCCGTCGTCATCGCCTTCGCCGTGACGCTGCTGCTGCTCGGCGTCCTGCGCGCCCAGGGCGCGGCAGCCGACGACGACGCCGAGGACGCCGAGGTCGAGGAGCAGGCCGGCGCCGACGCCGGCCGGGTCGGCGGCCACGGCGACTCCGGAGAGGTGGGCCGCGACGGATGAACGTCCACCAGCTGGTGCTGATCGGCATGGTCGCCCTGCCGCTGCTCGTCGCGGGCGTGCTCGTCCTGACGCGCGGGGCGAGCCAGCCCGACCTGTCCGGGACGGTGCGCTGGGCCGGTCGTCTCACCGCCGCCGCGCAGGGCGCCGGGGCGCTGGTCCTGCTGCTGCGGGCGGTCGACGACGGGCCGACCGTCGTGCAGGTGGGCGGGTGGGTGCCCGGCGTCGCCATCCCGCTGGCCGCCGACGGCTTCGGCTCCGTGGTCGCCCTCGCCGTCGCCGTCGTCGTGCTGGCCGGGCTGGTGCACGCCCGCGGGACGGGCGAGGACCGCGCCCCGCTGCTCGTGCCGCTCGTCCTCGTGGTCCAGGCAGGCGTCAACGGCGCCCTCTTCACGGCCGACCTGTTCAACCTCTTCGTCTTCGTCGAGATCATGCTCGTGCCGAGCTACGTCCTGCTCTTCCTCGGGCGACGGCGCACGCACGCGCGCATGGACGCCGCGCGGGTCTACGTCGCCGTCAACCTGCTGGCCTCGACGATCTTCCTCGCCGGTGTCGCGCTCGTGTACGCGAGCACGGGCACGGTGCAGCTCGGGGAGCTGGCGCAGCTGCCGCGCACGCCCGAGCTGGACGTCGCCGTCTGGTTCCTCCTGCTGCCCATGGCCTTCAAGTGCGGCGCGGTGCCGCTGCACGGGTGGCTGCCGCGCAGCTACGCCGTCGCCGGGCCCGCCGTCGTGGCGATCTTCTCCGGCCTGCTGACGAAGACCGGCCTCGTCGTGCTCATCCGGCTCGACGCGCTGCTCGTGCCCGACGGCTCGGCGGTCGCCGGTGTCGTCCTCGTCGTCGCGCTGCTGTCCGCCAGCGTCGGCGTGCTACTCGCCGTCGGCTCCAAGGGCATGCGGGCGGTGCTGGCGGCGCACATGGTGAGCCAGGTCGGCTTCCTGCTCGCCGGGGTCGGGCTGGTGACCACGCTCGGGCTGGCGGCCTCGGTCTTCTTCCTCGTGCAGTACGTCGTCGTCAAGGCGGCGCTGTTCATGGTGTCCGGGGCCGTGGAGACGCGGTACGGGACGGACGAGCTCTCCTCGCTCGGCGGCCTCGCGCACCGCGAGCCGGTGCTGGCCCTGGCGTTCGCGCTCTCGGCGGCGGCGCTCGTGGGGCTGCCGCCGACGTCCGGCTTCGTCGGCAAGCTGCAGGTGCTCACGGCAGCGGTCGGCGCCGGCGCCTACGTGACCGTCGCCGTCCTCGTCGTCGTGAGCCTGCTGACGCTGACGTCGATGCTCAAGGTGTGGAACGGCGTCTTCTGGGGCCCGGCCGACGACGCGCCCCGACCGCTCGCCACGCGCGCCGCCGGGCTGGGCGCCGCCGACGGCCTGGGGCTCGCCGGACCGGCGCAGCGGGACGAGGACGCCCGCGAGAGCGGCACGGACCGCCGCGGCGGCGGGGTGGGCAGCCGCGAGCGCGGCACCCGCGACGACGGGCAGGCGCCCGCCGCCGCCGCCAGCCGGGCGACGCGGGCGGCCCTCGTCGGTCCGCCGCTCGTGCTCGGCGTCGTCGCGCTCCTGCTGGGCGTCGGGGCGGAGCCGCTGCTGGCCGTCGCCGACCAGGCGGCCGCCGGGCTCGCCGACCCGGGCGCGTGGGCGGCCGTCGTGACAGGGCCGCCGCGGTGAGGGGCCCGGTGGGCCGGGCGGTCGGGCTGGTCGCCTTCGGCGGCTGGTACGCGGGTCAGTTCCTGGTGGCCAACGTGCAGGTGCTCGGCGCGGTGCTCTCGCCGCGCCTGACCATCTCGCCCGCGGCGATCCGGGTGAGCTCCCGCGCCCGCACGGACGTCGAGCTGGCCACCTTCATCGCCCTCGTCGGGCTGACGCCGGGCACGATGGTGGTCGGCAGCCAGGACCGCCGCGACGAGGGCGGCTCGCCCCTGCTCGACGTCCACGTCATCGACGCGGCCGACGCGCACGAGCGCGTCGAGCAGCTAGAGACCCGCCTGCTCGCCGCCCTGCGCGGCACCCGCGCGACCACGACGGACGCCGCGTCATGACCGCGCCCCTCCGCCGCACCCCTTCCCCGGCAGATCGACGTCGTCGAGCCGTGAAAGCACCCCCATCCCCGGCAGATAGTCGTCGACGTGCCGTGAAGGAGCCTCCATACCCGGCACTTCGTCGTCGAAGTGCCGTGGGAGGGGCCGCATCGGCGGCGAGTCGTCGTCGATGCGCCGGAGAGACGGCCGTGAGAGGGGTGGGGTCGTGATCGTCGTCGACGTCTGCCTCGTCGTCATGGCGCTGTGCCTGCTGGTCGCGTCGTGGCGGGTCGTCGTCGGTCCGAGCGACGCCGACCGCGTGCTCGCCGTGGACCTCGGCTTCGTCGTCGTCGTCTGCTCCGTGGCGCTGCTCGCGGTGCGGCTGGCCACCCCGGCCTTCCTCGACCTCGTGCTCGTCGCCACGCTCGTGGGCTTCCTCGCCACCGTCGTCCTCGCGCGGCTCGTCGCGGGACGGGCCGCAGGAGGCTCCTCGTGAGCGTCGTCGTCGCCGTGCTCGGGCAGGGGCTGCTGCTGCTGGGCTCGCTGCTCGTCGGCGCCGCCGCGGTGGGCATGGTGCGGCTGCCCGACGTCTACGCCCGCACGAACGCCGTGGCCAAGGCCGCCGGGCTGGGGCTCGTCCTCGTGCTCCTCGGTGGCATGGTGCTCGCCCCGACCGCTGGCGCCGTCGTCACCCTGCTCGTGGCCGTCGGACTGCAGCTGTTCACGGTGCCGATCGCCGGTTTCGAGATCGGGCAGGCGGCGCGCCTCACCGGCGCCGTGGCGAGCGAGCGCACGCACGTCGACGAGATCGACCTGCCGACGGGCGACGACGACGCCCACCCGCGGAGCGGCTGAGACCCCTCACGCCCCCTCGAGCGAGGCTCCCGCGTCGTCGACGGCGCCGCTGACCAGCTCGGCGGGCACCTCCTCCCGCATCGTCGGCAGGGGCGCGTGCCGGGCGACGACGAGGCTGCCGTAGAGGTCGGGACGGCGGTCGAGCCACTGGTGCCCGGCCGTGCCCGGACGGCGGTCGCGCGAGGCGAGCACGTCGAGGTCGGCGACCGCGACGCCCTCGCCGACGACGGCGGCGCTGAGCACCCAGCCGTCAGCGCTGACGACCGCCGAGCCCTCGGACCAGGCGACGCCGCGCTCGGTGCCGGCGCGGTCGGCGACCACGACGGCGACGTGGTTGGCCCGCGCCGCACCCATGGCCGCGACCTGGCCCATCGGCCGCTCCCCCGGCGGCCGGTACCCGGCGGCCCAGTTGGTCGGCACGGCGAGGAGGTCGGCCCCGTCCAGCGCGGCGGTACGGGGCCACTCGGGGAAGCCGAGGTCGTAGCAGACGAGCGGGGCGAGGCGCCCGTGCGCCGTCGTCACGACGGGCGGCGGCGCGTCGCCGGGCGCGAAGAGGTGCCGCTCGGCGTCCCACAGGTGCACCTTGCGGTAGACGGCGCGCACCCCGGTGGCGTCGACGACCGCGGCGCTGTTGTGCAGCCGCCCGTCCTCGCCGAGCTCGCAGAAGCCGCCGACGACGACGGCGCCCGGCCGGGCGCGGCAGGCCTCCGCCCAGCCGCCGAGCACGGGCGAGGTCGCGGGGATCGCCACTGACCGCGCCTCGTGGACGTCGGCGAGCACGTAGCCGCTCGTCACGAGCTCGGGCAGCACGACGACGTCGACGCCGTCCGCGAGCGCCGCGGTGATCGCCGCCGCGCTCCGGGTGGCGTTGCCCGGCAGGTCCAGCAGCGTGGGCGCCAGCTGCAGGGCGGCGACGCGGGCGGTCCCGGGGGCGACGTCCCGGCGGGGCAGGGCCATGACCGGACGCTAGGGCCGACGGAGGGGCTCGCGGGCGCACGCACCGAAGTTGTGCGTCGGAGGTGACCGTGCACGGTCCCCTCCGACGCACGACGTGTCGTCAGCCGTCGTCCGCCACGCCGGACCGCTGCTCCTCCAACCACCCGGCGACGGCACGGACGTAGGCGTGCAGGTCCGAGAGGTCGAGCAGGCGCCCGACGACCATGTCGTCGTCCACGACGGCGTAGTCGTGCACCAGCACGTCGCGGAAGCCGACAGCTCTGCGGACGGCGTCCGCGACCGCAGGTGGCACCACCTGGTGACCTCCGAGGAGACGGACGGCATCACCGTTGTCGGACGGCGGTCCCCAGCCCTCGGCCGAGCAGACGTGCTGCGCTGCGTCCACGCATGCCTCGATCGCCGTCACGAAGGTGTACTTGACGCCGCGGAGCCACATCGGGTCAGCACGACGCGAGGCGTCGGCGCTGGCCTCGCTCTCGAGGTGGGCGACGTCGTCGGTCACCGACCTCAGCAGCCGCAGCAGACGTGTCTCATCGACCACGCTTCACCGCCTCCGCGAACTCGGCGTCGGCACGTCGGAGGCGCGGCAGCTCGTCGGAGTAGATCTTCCGGGTCATGGCCTCCCAGCGGACCCGCTCGGCGGCGTCGACCTCGAAGAGCAGCCGGCCCCGGGCTGCGACGCGTCCGCGCAGCACCAGGGGGCGGTGTTGAGCACCAGGAGGTCGACTCGCGACGGCAGGAGCACGTCGGACGAAGCAGGCGGGACTCTCCGCCACCACGCGGCGACGTCGACGTCGGAGCCTGCGCCCGCCGTGCCGTCGGCCTGGCTGCCGTGGAGGTAGGCGAAGCCGGCGCCGTGCTGGCGCAGGACCTCGACGGCCTCGGCGAGGACGGCTGCCGCACCGACGCCCGCCTCCCCCACGACGGCGAGTCCGGCAACCCCGGCACCAGCCACCGGGCGACGACGTGCCGGCGAACGACCCAGGCCTCGCCCCTCGCGGTCTCAGGCGCCCGCACGGTCGCCTGGCACGGGCCTGGGCGTCAGGACGCAGCCGTCAGGCCGCCGTCGAGATCGGCCAGCAGGTCCTCGACGTCCTCCAGCCCCACCGACAACCGCACGAGCCCGTCGGTGATCCCCACCCGCGCACGACCTTCCGGCCCGAGCCGGCGGTGCGTCGTCGTGGCGGGGTGAGTGACGAGCGACTTGGCGTCACCGAGGTTGTTGGAGATGTCGACCACCCGCAGCCCGTCGAGCAGGCGGAAGGCCGCGTCCTTGCCGCCGTCCAGCGTCATCGTCACGACCGTGCCGCCCCCGCTCATCTGGGAGCGGGCGAGGTCGGCCTGCGGGTGGCTGTCGAGGAAGGGGTAGACGACGCTGCTCACGCCCGGCTGGCCCTCCAGCCACCGGGCGATCCGCTCGGCGCTGGCGACCTGGCGCTCGACCCGCATCGACAGCGTCTCCAGGCCCTTCGTGAGCGTCCAGGCGTTGAACGGCGACAGCGACGGGCCGGTGTGGCGGATCAGGGTCTCGACGCCGCCGGTCAGCAGCTCGGTCGGCCCGAGGATCGCCCCGCCCAGGGTGCGGCCCTGGCCGTCGATGTGCTTGGTCGCCGAGTAGACGACGACGTCGGCGCCCAGCTCCAGCGGCCGCTGCAGCACCGGGGTGGCGAAGACATTGTCGACGACCACCGTCGCGCCGGCCGCGTGCGCCATCTCGCTGACGCGGCGGACGTCGACGACCTCCTGCGTCGGGTTCGACGGCGTCTCGAAGAAGACCGCCGTCGTCGGCACCGCCAGCGCCGCCTCCCACTGCTCGAGGTCGGTGCCGTCGACGAAGACCGTCTCCACGCCCCAGCGCGGCAGGATCTCGTCGAGGACGACGAAGCACGAGCCGAACAGGCTGCGCGCCGCCACCACCCGGTCGCCCTGGCCCAGCAGCGCCGCCAGCGCCGTGAAGACCGCCGACATCCCGGACGCCGTCGCCACGCACGCCGGCGCGCCCTCCAGCAGTCGCAGCCGCTCCTCGAAGACCGCCACCGTCGGGTTGCCGTAGCGGGAGTAGACGAACCGGTCGAGGTCGCCCGAGAAGGCCGCCTCCGCCTCGGCCGCCGAGCCGTAGACGTACCCCGACGTCAGGTACAGCGCCTCCGCCGTCTCGGCGAAGCCCGACCGGGCGAGACCGCCTCGGACGGCGAGGGTGTCGGGCCGCAGCGACAGCGGCTCCCCGCCGGTGTCGCTCATCCCTGCCGCCACGGCAGCCCGTCGGCGCGCCAGCCGGACGCGCCTCGGTGGCCCTCGGCGTCGGTCGGGCCCTCGAAGCCGTCCAGCACGTTGTAGGCCGGGCCGAGCCCGGCCGTCGTCGCCGCCTGCGCCGCGCCGACCGAGCGCACCCCCGAGCGGCACAGGAAGACGACGGGCGTCTCCTCCCCCACGCCCGCGTCGGCCAGCTCGGCGAGGAAGGTGGGGTTGCGCTCGCCCGTCGGGAAGTGCTGCCACTGCACGCCGAGGACGTCACGCCCGAGCGAGGAGACGTCGGGCACCCCCACGTAGGCCCACTCCGCGTCGGTGCGCACGTCGACGAGGACGGCGCGCTCGTCACCGGCCAGCAGCTCCCACGCCTCGCGCGGCGTGACGTCGCCCGCGTAGGAGCCGTCCGCCGGCGGCCGGCCCGACGAGCCCCGGTCGCCGGCGCTCACCGCTGGTCCTCCGGCAGCAGCACGGCCTGCGCGCAGTGCACCTCGCCGCCCCCGAGCGGGGTGATGACGGGCGGGCCGTGCAGCACGTACCCCTCGTCGAGGTGGTCGGAGACCTTCTGGCAGAAGTCGCTCGTGTCCGGGCCCGTCAGCAGCTTGTAGGACTTCCGCCGTGTCGGCGCCGGCTGCGCCCCTGCACCGCCCACAGCCGTCGACGCGGTCACGTCGGCCTCCCCCAGCTCCTCCTCGACGTCCGGCTCGACGTCGGTGGCCTCCTCGGCACCTGCCTCGCCGCCGCCGAAGAGGGTCTCGGCCGACGTCGCCACTCCCGACGCGACGCTCCTCGGCGCCCACGCCCGCCCCTGCGCCGCGGCGTCCATCGCCTCGTTGGCCAGGCGGTCGGCGTGGCTGTTCTGCGCCCGCGGGATCCACTCGTAGCGCACCTGGGCGCGCGGCCACACCTCGCGCGCCTCCTGCCAGAGCCGCTGCATGTCGGCGTGCTTGACCTTCCAGCGCCCCGACATCTGCTCGACCACGAGCTTGGAGTCCATCCGGACCAGGACGCTTGCCCCCGAGTCGATCTCGCGCGCGGCCCGGAGCCCCGCGAGCAGCCCGCCGTACTCGGCCACGTTGTTCGTCGCCCGCCCGATCGCCTCGGCGACCTCGGCCAGCACCGGGCCGCCCGGTCCCCCGTCGAGCACGACGGCGCCGTAGCCGGCCGGGCCGGGGTTGCCCCGCGACCCGCCGTCGGCCTCGACGACGAGACGCCGTGGCACCGAGGCGCTCACAGCCCCGACTCCGGGGTCCGGACGAGGATCCGCTCGCACTCCTCGCACCGCAGCACGGCGTCCTCGGCCGCCGCGCGAATCCGGTTCAGCGTCACCGTGTCCTGCTCCATCCGGCACCCCTCGCACCGTCGGGCGCGCAGCGGCGCCGCTCCCAGGCCACCGTGCTCGCCCCGCACCCGCTCGTAGAGCGCGAGGAGGTCGTCGACGACGCCACCGGCCGTGCTCTCGCGGTCGGCCCGCACCGACGCCACGTCCCGGTCGATCTCCGTCACCGCGCTGCCCAGCGCCGCCCTCGCCTGCTCGGCGTCGGCGTCGACCTCGGCGAGCAGCTGCTCCAGCCCCACGAGCGCCCCCTGCGCCGCCTCCTGGCGCTCCATGACCTCCAGCTCGACCTCCTCCAGCGCGCTCTGGCGCCGGGCGAGGGACTCCAGCTCGGAGGCGAGCGCCGTGGCGTCCTTGGCGCCCACGGCCCCAGAGTCGAGGCGGGACTGGTTGCGCGCGGCGCGCTGGCGCACCTGCTCGACGTCGCGCTCGGCCCGGACGACCTCGCGCTCGACGTCCGCCACGGCCGTGCGCGCGCGCACGACGTCGTCCTGCAGCTGGGCGACGCGCTGCTGCCGCTCTGCGAGCACGGCCCGCTCGGGCAGCGTCCGTCGCCGGTGGGCCAGCTGGGCGAGGCGGGTGTCGAGGGCCTGCACGTCGAGCAGCCGGAGCTGGTCGCGGGCAGGGGCGGTGGTGGTCAGGGGACCTGTCCTCCCGGGTCGGCGACGCCCTGGCGGGCGTCGCGGTGAGACTGCCGCCGCGGCGCCCGTCTCCCCGCGGGGCATGAGGGCGGGACGACGCGGGTGCCTCACGCTACCGCCGAGCGCCCGTGGCTCCTTCTCGTCCGGTCGCCGGCGTCGACCCCTCGACCCCGCGGGGGCGGCGAGGCGGCTCAGCGTGTCGGCAGCAGGCGCAGCACGAGCGTGACCTGCTCCCCGGCGAGGCCGGCCCGCCCGGGCCGCATCCGCGCCGCGGCGCGCGCGAGCACCAGCACGCGGTAGCCGACGGGGTGCTTGCGGCGCAGCAGCGACGTCGTCCGCGCCACCTCGGCCGGGTCCTCACGGACCTCCACGCCGACCGCCGTCGTCGGCGCCCCCTCGCGCAGCCGACCCCTGGCGTCGCACGGTGTGATGGTGCCGCGGGGATCGCGTCGCGCCCGCCTCGCCTTGGCCGTCGCGCTCCCGGTGAGCACCCGCAGCACGTCCCCGTCCCCCACGAGCCACACCGGCGTGGGGCGCGCCGAGCCGTCGGGGCGGTAGGTCACGAGGCTGACGTACGTCTCCCGGGCCAGACCGCCGAGGCCCCCAGGCTCGTCGCTCACGACTCGACGGTACGCCCGGACGACCCGGAGGTCGACAGGTCAGCGGACCGGGCCGCCCGGGCTCGCGACCCGCAGCGACCACGGGTCGCTGCGCCGCCGGCTGATGTTGACCTCGACGGTGCCGACGCCCTCGAGGTCGGCCCGCAGCCGGTCACCAGCCGCCTGCAGCCACGGCCACTCGCTGGCCCAGTGCGAGACGTCGAGCAGGTGGGGCGGGCCGCCGCGCGCCCGCTCCCGCAGCTCGGAGACCGGGTGGTGGCGCAGGTCCGCCGTCACGTAGGCGTCGGCGCCGCTGGCGCGCACCGCGTCCAGGAGGCTGTCGCCGCTGCCCCCGCAGACGGCGACACGCCGCACGAGGGCCGAGGGGTCACCGGCGACGCGGACGCCGTGGTGGGTGAAGGGCAGGGCTGCGGCGACGACGCCGGCGAGCTGGTCGACCGTCACCGTCGTGTCGAGGGTGCCGACGCGCCCCAGCCCGCGCGGGGAGGACCACGGGGCCAGCTCCAGCACGTCGATCGCCGGCTCCTCGTAGGGATGCACGGCACGCACGGCCGACAGCACCCGCTCGCGCAGGCGGCGCGGCGCCACCATCTCGACACGGGCCTCGGGGCCGGTGTGCCGCTCACCCACCGTGCCCACCGCCGGGCTCGCCCGCGGCCCGGGGGTGAAGGTCTGGGTGCCCGGCGCGGTGAAGGCGCACCGGGCGTACTCGCCGATCTCCCCGGCCCCCGCGGCCGCCATCGCGTCGACGACGCGCTCCGCGTCGGGCTCGGGCACGTAGACGACGTGCTTGTCGACCGGGTCGGACGGCGCCGCCGCGAGCGGGGCCAGGTGGTCCAGCCCGATCACCCGGGCGAGGGCGTCCGAGACGCCGGGGCGGGCGGCGTCGGCGTTGGTGTGGAGCACGTGCAGCGCGATGCCCGCGCGCACGAGCCGGTGCACCACAGCGCCCTTCGGGTCGTCGGCCCGCACGGAGCGGACGGGCCGCAGGAGCAGCGGGTGGTGCACGAGCAGCAGGTCGACCCCGAGCTCGACGGCCTCGTCGACGACGTCGGCGACGGGGTCGACGGCGAGCAGCACCGAGCGGACGGGGCGGGTGGGGTCACCGCACACGAGGCCGACGGCGTCCCACTCCTGCGCGGACGACTCCGGGTAGCGGCGCTCGAGCACCCCGAGCAGCTCGCCCAGCGGTATCCCGTTGCCCACCGCACCCATCACGCCCTCACCGTAGCCGTCAGCGACACAGAGTCATCTGATCATGGCGCGTGCGGTGCGTCGTGACCACCCTGCGAGAGCTGAGGACCTGCGCGGGTGGCCCCGCGCCGACCGGACGCCGCGGGCCGGACCGGGGTCACGGCCCGCGGCGACGCCGGGGAGGGCGGGGTCAGGCTCAGATCGTCTGCACCGAGCCGGAGTCCACGCGCAGCGTGGCCCCGTTGACGAAGCTGGCGCGCTCGGAGCACAGGAAGACGATGGCGGCGGCGACCTCCTCGGGCTCCCCGCGCCGACCGAGCTCCATGCCGGGGCGCTCCTCGGCGAGGAAGCTCTTGATCGCCTCGTCGGTGGAGGTGTCCAGCTGGTCGGCCCGCTTCTGCATCATCGCGTCGGTCATCGGCGTGGAGATGAAGGCGGGAGCGACGCTGTTGACGAGGATGCCCTCGGACGCGTAGGTCTTCGACAGCCCCTTCATGAGCGCCAGCACGCCCGCCTTCGCCGCGCAGTAGGGGATCTCGTCGGCGTAGGGCTGGAAGGCGTCCTCGCTGGTGAGCAGGACGATCCGGCCCCAGCCCTTCGGGCGCATGCCGTCGATGAAGGCCTTGACCGTGCGCACGGGCGACATGAGGTCGACCTCGACGGTCTTCGTCCAGCCCTCGTCGTCGATCTCGTGGAAAAAGCCCTGCGCGCCCGTGATGCCCGCGGCCGCGACGATGATGTCCGGCGCCCCGCCGAGACCGGCCTCGACCTCGGACTTGAGCGTCGCGACGTCGTCCAGGCTCGTGAGGTCGGCGGCGACGGTGACGACCTCGCCGGGCAGCCGGCTCGCGGACTCCTTGAGGGAGTCGGCGTCGATGTCGGAGACGGCGACGCGCACGCCCTCCTCCAGCAGCATCCGGGCGGTGTGCCAGCCGATGCCCGAGTCGGCGCCCGTCACGAGCGCCGTCTTGCCGGTGATGCCGAGGTCCATGGGTCTCCTCCGTGGTGCTCCTGCGCCGCAGGGCGGCGCTGTCCGTGGTCTGGGTGGTGACCGCCCTCGGACGGCCCCTCGTGGCCGCTGCGTCGCAGGGCCGTCGGCGCGCCCGGGCAGGAGCAGGGCCGGGCGGCACCTCGACGGGGACGCTAGGCGCGCAGGGACGAGCGCGCGCGGCGAGCCGGCCCGGCGGCACCTGACGCCGCCCGGCTCCGGTTTTCCCTCACCAGACGTCGGGTCCGCCGGGCAGACCGGGGGACCGCCACGCTCCTACCGTCCTCGGCATGAGCTCGCCGACCGCCGCCGACGCCTCCCCCACCACGCCGCTGCCCCGCGACACCCCCGGGACGCACGGGGGCCAGGGCCGGGTCCCGTCCTCCGACGTCCCGCCCGGCCCGCGTGACTCGCCCGGCCCGCGTGGCCCGCGTGGCTCGCGTGGCCCGCGTGGCTCGGGGCCCGGCCGTACCGCCGGGGGACGCCACCCGCGCCGCCGTGGTGTCGGCACGGTGCTGCTCACCGTGCTGCACCTCGCGGCCCTCGGCGTCGCGGGCACCCTCGCCGCCGGCGTCGTCTTCGCCCTCTTCATCGTCGGGATCAGCAGCCTCACCGCGCTCGGGCTCGGCGTGCTCGTCCTCGTCGGCCTCGTGTACGTGCTCTACGCCTGCGCCTGGGCGGAGTCGGCCCGCGTCGAGGGCCTCTACCGGCTCGGCCTGCCGCCGCTGCAGCGTCGTCGACGACAGGGCCCGGGCCTCGCCGCTGTGCTGCGGATGATCGGCAGCCAGAGCGTCGACGGCGCCATGTGGCGTGCCCTCGTCAGCCTCGCGCTCGCGACCGCCCTGGGTCTGCTGACGCTGCTGCTCGCGAGCCTCGCCGGCACCGGCCTCACGCTGCTGCCGGCGGCCCTGTCCGCGTCGGACGACACCGTCGGGCTGCTCGGGCTGGAGATCGGCGCAGACGTCGCCCCCCTCGCCGGGCTGCTCCTGGTGGTCGGCTCGCCGACCGCCGTCGTGGGCCTCGCGCTGCTGCACGGGCTCGTCACCCCGGCCCTCCTGGCGCCCTCGCGGGAGGCCCAGCTGGAGGCCCACGCGCGCGTCGCCGACACCCGTCGCGAGAGCGCCGTGCACGCCGCGGAGGTCGAGCGCACCCGCATCGAGCGGGACCTGCACGACGGCGTCCAGCCCCGCCTCGTCGCGGTCGGCATGTCGCTCGGCCTGGCCCGGCAGAAGATCGAGGGCGACCCCGCCGCCGCGCGGGCGCTCGTCGAGGAGGCGCACGCCTCGACGAAGGCCGCGATCACCGAGCTGCGCCAGCTCGCCCGCGGCATCCACGCCTCGGTGCTCGACGACCGCGGCCTCGACGCGGCGCTCTCGGCGCTCGCGGCCCGCTCGCACGTGCCCGTCGACCTCGACGTGCGCCTGCCCGAGCGCTGCGCGCGCCCCGCCGAGGCGGCCGTCTACTTCGCCGTCGCCGAGCAGCTCACCAACGCCGCCAAGCACTCCCGCGCCGGGGCGTGCCGGGTCGCCGTCCGCCAGCGTCCCGACGGCAGCCTGTGGGCGCGGGTCGAGGACGACGGCGTCGGCGGCGCCCGCGTCACGCCGGGCGGGGGGCTGGACGGCGTCACCGGACGCGTCACGGCGGCGGGCGGCACCGTGCGGCTCGACAGCCCCGCCGGCGGGCCGACGGCGCTGGAGGTGGTCGTGCCGTGCGCGTCCTGATCTGCGAGGACTCGGTCCTCCTGCGCGAGGGCCTCGCCCGGCTGCTCGCCGACGCCGGGCACGACGTCGTCGCGGCGCTGCCCGACGCCGAGCACCTCGCCCGGGTCGTCACCGAGCACGACCCGCAGCTGTGCGTCCTCGACGTCCGGCTACCGCCGACCTGGAGCGACGAGGGCGTGCGCGCCGCCCTCGCGCTGCGGGCCGCGCACCCGCGGCTGCCCGTGCTCGTGCTGTCCCAGTACGTCGAGGAGCGGTACGCCGCAGAGCTCTTCGCCGAGCCGGCCGGTGGCCTGGGGTACCTGCTCAAGGACCGCGTGGTCGACGTCGCCGACTTCCTCGACGCCGTGGGACGCATCGCCGCCGGCGCGACGGTGCTCGACCCCGAGGTCGTCGCCCAGCTGCTGAGCCGCCGGGCGCGCGACGAGCGGATGACCCGGCTCACCGACCGCGAGCGCACCGTCCTCGGGCTGCTGGCCGAGGGCCGCTCCAACCAGGCGGTCGCGGGGACGCTGTTCCTCTCCCCCGCGAGCGTCGAGAAGCACATCACCGCGATCTTCACCAAGCTCGGCCTGGAGCGCGACGAGGCGGGCAACCGCCGCGTGCTGGCCGTGCTGGCCCACCTCGAGCAGCGCGGCGCGACGCCGCAGCAGGGAGCCCCCCGATGAGCACCGCCCAGGCCCCGCCCCTGACGTCACCTGCGCCCCCGCGGCGCGCGCCCCGGGTCGTCTCCGTCGTCGCGGCCGCGCTCGGAGGGCTCGTGCTGGCGGCCACGACGGCCTCGGCGATCGGGATCACCGCCGACCAGGTCGGGCGCTACGACACCACGCTCACCGAGCCCGTCGCGGGGGTCACGAGCCTGGACCTGGACGCCGCGGGGGCCTCCGTCGTCGTCTCGCCCGTCACCGGCAGCAGCGACGCCCGGCTCGTCCTCGACGGCGTCCGCGGCGACTGGCGGATGGAGCGGGTGGGCAGCACGCTCGTCGTGACCGGTCCCTCCCGGGAGAGAGCGCGCGCGTCGGGCAGCGGCGCCGGGCACGCAGACCTCTCCCTGCCGGCGTCCCTGCTGCGGGGGGACCTGTCGGCGGACCTGGACGTGCTCGGGAGCTCGGTCACGGTCGAGGGCCGCTACGGCGACCTCGCGGTCTCCGTCACCGGCGGTGAGCTCTGGCTCGGCGGCGCGCCGGACGAGGGCCTGCGCGCCACCTCGGTGGCTGCCGTCGTGACCGGTGGCACCCTCACCGCCCGTCTCGAGGACGTGGCCGAGGTCGACCTGGGCGTCACCGGCGGGTCAGGCAGCGTCGTGGCGACCGGGACGCCGCCCGAGGAGGTCGTCGTCGACGTCACCGCGGGCTCGCTCGACCTCGTGCTGCCGACCGCCACGTACGACGTGACGACCGAGGCCGGGCCGTGGGAGGTCGTCGACGAGCTCACCTCCGTGCCGGGGGCGCCGCGCACGGTCGACGTCTCGGTCACCGCCGGGCAGGCGTTCCTCTCCCCGGGCAGCTGACCGACGCTCCCCTCACGACGGCCCTGACGGCGCCCCTCACGACGGCACACGGAGTCTGCGTGGGCCCGGCCGGAGTCGAACCGACGACATCCGCGGTGTAAACGCGGCGCTCTGCCAGCTGAGCTACGGGCCCTCGTGCCGCGACGTCAGGCCGGCCCCGGAGGGCGCAGCAGCCGGTGCGCCGCGTCGAGAGCATCATCCAACCTCCGGGCACCCCCCGGGGCCACCTCGTCGCGCCAGAGCACGACGGCCTGCTGGTCGAGCAGCAGGCTCACCCGGCGCGGTGCACCCGTCGCCTCCTCGAGCGCCCCGCAGGCGCGCGAGGCGGCGCCGTGCGGCCAGAAGTCCGAAAGCAGCGGGAAGGGCAGGCGCTCGGCGCGGGCCCACGCCGCGAGCGCCGGGACGGCGTCGCAGGTGACGGCGACGACGTCGAGGCCTGCGGCGGAGAGCTCCTGCGACCGGTCGCGAAGCGTCCCGACCTCGCCCGTGCACACCGGTGAGGACGCGAAGGGCAAGAAGACGACGAGCCGGCCGGCACGACCGGGCGGGGTCTCGCCGAGGTCGACGGTCGAGCCGTCGGCGGCGGTCAGCGGTGTCGACGGAAGGCGGTGCCCGACCCGCAGCCCCCGAGGGGGCCGCCCGTGCCGTCGCCGCCGCAGGGTGCGCAGCACGGCCCGGGCCCGTCGGCGCTCAGGCCTTGCGGCTGCGGGCCACGAGCCGGGTGCCGGACCAGTCCTCGGTCACCGCCAGCGTCGACGTCGCGTGCAGGCCTGCGGTGGGCGCGGCGTCGTCGACGTCGGCGGGCTCGACGTGCCCCGGCCGGCCGCTCTTGGGGCTCAGCAGCCACACCACCCCGCCGTCGGCCAGCGAGGTGAGGGAGTCGACGAGGGCGTCGACGAGGTCGCCGTCGCCCTCGCGCCACCACAGCAGCACGACGTCCACGGGCTCGACGGCGTCCTCGTCGAGCATCTCCGTGCCGATGGCCTCCTCGACGGCGTCGCGCAGGTCGTGGTCGACGTCAGAGTCGTAGCCCAGCTCCTGCACCACCTGGTCCGCCGAGACGGCCAGGCGCCGTGCGGCCCCGCCCCCCGCGGCGTCCGCGCTTCCAACCACCGTCGTGCCCCACCCCTCGTCGTCGTGCGTCGGTCGTCGTCGGCCCCTCGGCCTGCCGCCGGACGGGCTCCCCCGCCCCCGGTGGGGGCGACCGTAGTGCACGCCCTGGCCGTCGGCCCCCGCCGGAGCCGGGTCGGGGGCGGTCGCGGTGGCGTGCCGACCTACAGTCGGGGCGTGGCAGCAGGCGCGGCTCCCGCGGGCGGCGAGGACGGCGACGACGGCGGGGCCCCGGGGGCGGTCGGCAGCAGCGCCGTGGACGTCGTGCACGTCCGGGTGGGCGGCGGGGCGGCCGCGAGCGCCAGCACGGCGTCGCCCCGGCCCGACCGGGTCGCCGTCGAGGAGCCGCTGGAGGTCCGCGTCGCCGGCGCGCCCGTCGTCGTGACGATGCGCACGCCCGGCCACGACGAGGACCTGGCGCTGGGCTTCCTGCTCACCGAGGGGCTGCTGCCGGGGCCGGCGGCGGTCGCCCGGACGACGGCGTGCGTTGACGTCGGCGTGGACGGCGAGCCGCTGGTCGGGTCGCTGGAGCTGGCGCTGGCCGGCGGCGTCCCCGTCCCGGACCTGGAGGGGCGCCGCACCTTCGGCATGACCTCGGCATGCGGGGTGTGCGGGTCGGCGAGCGTGGACGCCGTCCGGGCCCGGACGGGGACGAACCTGTGGCGCGACGACGTCGTCGTCGACGCGGGCGTGCTGGTCGCCCTGCCGGACCGGCTGCGGGAGGCCCAGCGCGTCTTCGCCTCCACCGGCGGGCTGCACGCCGCCGGGCTGGCGAGCGCGGACGGGACGGTGCTCGTCGTCCGGGAGGACGTCGGGCGCCACAACGCCGTCGACAAGGTGCTCGGGTGGGCGGCGCGGGAGGTCGGGTGGCCGCTGCGGGGTCACGTGCTCGTCGTCAGCGGGCGCGCCTCCTTCGAGCTGGCGCAGAAGGCGTGGATGGCGGGCGTGCCCGTGCTGGCCGCCGTGTCGGCGCCGTCGTCGCTCGCCGTCCAGCTGGCCCGCGAGGCCGGCATGACGCTCGCGGGCTTCGTCCGCGCCCCGACCTTCACCCTGTACGCCGGCGCGCAGCGGGTAGGCGTCCCCCACGAGCCGGTCCCGGGCGACCACGGCGAGAAAGTGGCGCCCCTGATGTGACGGCGCGCCACCGGGCACGCGAGGATGGGTCCGCCGCGGTCGACCCCTCTCCGCGGTGTGCGGCCGAGCCGGCCGCGGCCGGACCGCCGGGGCAGCAGCCACGGCGGCGAGCGAGACGGAGACGCCCAGTGGCAGGACGCGACGACGCCGGTCCCCAGCGGAGCGGCATGCCCTCCCAGGTCCCGGACATCGACCCCGAGGAGACCCAGGAGTGGCTGGACTCCCTGGACGGTGCCGTCGACGAGCGGGGCCGCACCCGGGCGCGCTACCTCATGCTCTCGACGCTGCAGCGCGCGCGGGAGCGCGGCGTCGGCGTCCCGAACCCGGTGACGAGCGACTACGTCAACACCATCGGCCCCGAGCAGGAGCCGTGGTTCCCCGGTGACGAGGAGGTCGAGCGCCGCTACCGCGCGTGGCTGCGGTGGAACGCCGCCGTCCAGGTGCACCGCGCGCAGCGGCCCGACGTCGCCGTCGGCGGGCACATCTCCAGCTACGCCTCCTCGGCGACGCTCTACGAGGTCGGCTTCAACCACTTCTTCAAGGGCCACGAGAACGGCACCCCCGACCAGGTCTACATCCAGGGGCACGCCTCCCCCGGCGTCTACGCGCGTGCCTTCCTCGAGGGCCGGCTGTCCGAGACCGACATGGACGGCTTCCGCCAGGAGCTGACCGCGAAGGGTCGCGGCCTGCCGAGCTACCCCCACCCGCGTCTCATGCGCGACTTCTGGGAGTTCCCCACCGTGTCCATGGGCCTGGGGCCGATGAACGCGATCTACCAGGCGCAGTCGAACAAGTACCTCACCGCCCGCGGCATCAAGGACGTCTCCGCGAGCCACGTGTGGGCCTTCCTCGGCGACGGCGAGATGGACGAGCCCGAGAGCCGCGGCCTGCTGCAGGTGGCCGCCAACGAGAACCTCGACAACCTCACCTTCGTCGTCAACTGCAACCTCCAGCGCCTCGACGGCCCGGTGCGCGGCAACGGCAAGATCGTGCAGGAGCTCGAGAGCTTCTTCCGTGGCGCCGGCTGGAACGTCATCAAGGTGCTGTGGGGCCGGGAGTGGGACCCGCTGCTGGCCGCCGACGCCGGCGGCGCCCTCGTCAACGTCATGAACCAGACGCTCGACGGGGACTACCAGACCTTCAAGGCCGAGTCCGGCGGCTACATCCGCGAGCACTTCTTCGGGCAGGACCCCCGCACCCGCAAGCTCGTCGAGGACTACACCGACGACCAGCTGTGGGGCCTCAAGCGTGGCGGCCACGACTACCGCAAGGTCTTCGCGGCCTACAAGGCAGCCGTCGAGCACACCGGCCAGCCGACCGTCGTCCTGGCGAAGACGGTGAAGGGCTACGGCCTCGGCTCGCACTTCGAGGGCCGCAACGCCACGCACCAGATGAAGAAGCTCACGCTGGAGGACCTCAAGGCCTTCCGTGACAGCCTGCGGATCCCGATCACCGACGAGCGGCTCGAGGAGAACCTCTACAACCCGCCCTACTACCACCCGGGCGAGGACGCCGAGGAGATCCGCTACCTCAAGGAGCGGCGGCAGAAGCTCGGCGGCCCGCTGCCGGCGCGCCGCACGACGCCGCACACGAAGATCGAGATGCCGGGCGACGACGCCTACAAGGTGCTCAAGCGCGGCTCGGGCAAGCAGACGATCGCCACGACGATGGCCTTCGTCCGGCTGCTCAAGGACCTCATGCGCGACAAGGAGCTCGGCCGGCGGGTCGTGCCGATCATCCCCGACGAGGCACGCACCTTCGGGATGGACTCCTTCTTCCCGACGGCGAAGATCTACAACCCGAACGGGCAGAAGTACCAGTCGGTGGACCGCGAGCTGATGCTCGCCTACAAGGAGTCCGAGACCGGGCAGATACTGCACGTCGGCATCAACGAGGGCGGCTCCATGGGCGCCTTCACCGCCGCCGGCTCCGCCTACGCCACGCACGGCGAGGCGCTCATCCCGGTCTACGTCTTCTACTCGATGTTCGGCTTCCAGCGCACCGGCGACAGCATGTGGGCGGCCGCCGACCAGATGGCCCGCGGCTTCCTGCTGGGGGCGACCGCCGGTCGCACCACGCTGACGGGTGAGGGCCTGCAGCACGCGGACGGGCACTCCCCGCTGCTGGCCTCGACGAACCCGGCCGTCGTCTCCTACGACCCGGCCTACGGGTACGAGATCGGCCACGTCGTGCGCGCCGGGCTGGAGCGGATGTACGGCGAGGGGCCCAAGGGCACCGACGCGGCCGGGCACGACGTCGACCCGAACGTCATGTACTACATCACCGTCTACAACGAGCCGATGGTGCAGCCGGCCGAGCCGGACGACGTGGACGTCGAGGGGATCGTCCGGGGCATCCACCTCGTGAGCAGGGGTCACGAGGGCGACCGGCCCCGGGTCCAGCTGCTCGCCTCGGGCGTCGGCGTGCCGTGGGCGCTGGAGGCCCAAGAGCTGCTGGGCAACGAGTTCGGCGTCGACGCCGACGTGTGGTCGGTGACCTCGTGGGGCGAGCTGCGCCGCGACGGGCTGGCGTGCGACCAGTGGGTCTACGACAACCCGGGTGCCTCGGCCGACGAGGCGCCCGTGCCGTACCTGACGAAGAAGCTCCGGGGCTTCGAGGGGCCGGTCGTCGCGGTGAGCGACTACATGAAGTCGGTGCAGGAGCAGATCCGCCCCTGGGTGGACGGGGACTACACCGTCCTCGGCACCGACGGCTTCGGCCTCTCCGACACCCGGCCCGCCGTCCGTCGTCACTTCCACGTCGACGGGCCCTCGATGGCCTACCAGGCGCTGGTGCGCCTCGCCGCCCGCGGCGAGGTCGACGCCGACGTCCCGGCCAAGGCCTACTCGACCTGGCAGCTCGACGACCCCCGCGCCGGCACCTCCGGCTCCGCGGGCGGCGACGCCTGAGGCAGCCCCCGAGGCCGACGGCCGGTCACCCCTGGTGGGGTGGCCGGCCGTCGTCGTCCGTGGTCGTGCTCCGACGGCCCATGCCCCCGCCCCGCGGGTCGGCGACATCTCGCCCTCCCCGCACCGCCCGCCGGCGAGCCGACGACGACGTGCCTCCTACGTGCCCGCGGACGACGACGGGCCGCCACCCGTGGGGGTGATGGCGCGTCGCGCTCGTGACGGCGAGTCAGCGGCGGCTCTCGGCGCCGGCGATGACGCGCTCCAGCTCGGCCTGGACGGCGTCGGCGCGCTCGGAGTCCGGGTGGGCCGAGAGAGCCTCGAGGTGGCGCTTGGCCTCGCCGACCCGGCCCGCCTCGACGGCGGCGTGCACCATCTGCACCCCCGCGTCGATGCGGTGCTCGCGCGGGCGCCAGTGGCCGACGCCGAGGCCCAGGGCGTCGCCCGGCAGGCCGGCCTCGCGCAGGATGGACAGGGCGTGCGCCAGCGCGCGGCCCGAGCCGTCCCGCTCGGACGCCGTCGACAGGCGACGCATCGCGCCGTCGCGGTCGTCGTGGATGGACAGGCGGCCCAGCTCCAGCAGCGGGTACCAGGAGCGGCTGGAGCCGGCCATCTCCTCGGCGAGCGCCCAGACGGCGTCGGCCTCGGCGCGGCGGGGGTCACCCTCGGCGTGGTTCTCGGCGGCCCGGCGGCGCACGATGCCCGCCAGCTCGACGAAGGCGCTCTCGTCGTTGGGGTCGTCGTGCAGACGCTCGCGCAGCGCGTCCTCGCGGCGGTCGTCGGAGTGGGGGTGCCCGGACCGCCTGCTGACCGGGTCCACCTTCCGTGCCGACGGCGTCTGCTCCGCCGGGGCGCCGCGACCCACTCGGCGGCGAAGCTTCTCGAGCAGGCTCATGCGGTCCTTCCGTCGGTGCGTCGGACCGCGCGGTGGTGCTGTGCGCCGGACCCCCGGACGACTCGACCATATCCCCCGGCCCCGCCCCCGGCACGCCCCCGACGGCGCAGCGGGGCCTCGCGCCGGTCACGGTCCGGACACGCCCCACCGCTTCCGCTGGCACCGCCGTGCCCCCGCGCGGCCACGCCTGGTCCTTACGATCTCAGCCGTGGACGACGCCGGAGGCCCCTCCCCCGTCGCCGCGGCCACCCAGCACCCGCGGACGGGCCGCGGGCCGCGCCGCAGCCCGCACCGCCTGCGCCGCACCGAGCCCTCCGCCGACGACGTCGCCCGCCTGCGCGCCGCCACCGGGCTGCTGGCCACCGCGGCGCTGCGCCACCTCGACGAGACGCTGCCCTGGTACGGCGCCATGCGGGCCGAGGACCGCTCCTGGGTCGGGCTGGTCGCCCAGGCCGGCATCGGCGCCTTCACGACCTGGTACTCCGACCCGGACGCCGACGCCTCCCTCGCCATCACCGCGGACGTCTTCGGCAGCGCCCCCCGCGAGCTCACCCGCGCCGTCACCCTCGCCCAGACCCTGGAGCTGGTGCGGGCGGCCGTGGACGTCGTCGAGGACCACGTCGACGTCGTCGCCGCCCCCGGCCGCGAGCAGCACCTGCGTGAGGCGGTCCTGCGCTACTCCCGCGAGGTCGCCTTCGCGGCGGCCCGGCTGTACGCCGGCGCCGCCGAGGCCCGGGGGGCCTGGGACGCCCGGCTCGAGGCGCTCGTCGTCGACGCCGTCGTGCGCGGGGACGTCGACGACGCCGTGCGCTCCCGCCTGTCCGCGCTCGGGTGGGGGCGGCCGTCGGCCGTCACGGTCGTCGTCGGGTCCGCGCCGGCGGGGGCGCCCGAGGACGTCGTCGCCCGGCTCCGGCGCGCCGCGCGGGCCTCCGCCGACGACGCGCTCGTGGGTCTCCAGGGCGAGCGCCTCGTCGTGCTGCTCGGGCTCACCGGCCGACGTCGCCGGCACGAGGAGCCCTCCGCGCCGACACCTGCGGACCCGGCCCTGGTCGACCTGCGCACGGCGACCACGGCGCTGGCGCGCTCCTTCGGCCCCGGCCCCGTCGTCGTCGGGCCGGCCGTGCCCGACCTCGCCTCGGCCGGCATCTCGACCCGCGCGGCGCTGTCGGGGCTCGCCGCCGCCCGCGCCTGGCCCGGGGCGCCGCGCCCGGTACTCGCCGACGAGCTCTGGCCCGAGCGGGTGCTCTCCGGGGACGTGCGCGCCCGGCGGGCCGTGCTGGACGCCGTCTACCGCCCGCTCGTCGCGGCGGGCGGCGGCCTCGCCCAGACCGTGACGACGTACCTGGAGCAGGGCCGCTCGCTGGAGGCGACGGCCCGCCTGCTGTTCGTGCACCCCAACACCGTGCGCTACCGGCTCCGCAAGGTCGTCGACGTCACGGGGTATGACGCCACGTCCGCGCGCGACGCCCTCGTGCTGCAGGTCGCCCTGGTCGTCGGCGCCCTGGCCGACGGCCCCCCGGGACGGGCGCGCGACGGGTGAGGTGCCGGGCGACCTGCCCGAGGCCGGCAGCGCGGCACGTCGCCGCAGGTCAGGGGCGCGGCGGCCGCGCAGCGAGCCACCTCTGCGGGTCCAGGGGCACGCACGGCCACCGAGGGCGACGAGCAGGGACGCCACTCGGCAGCCCGTGGCGCACATCAGCCACAACTGTCACAGGCGCTCACTCGACGCACCTGCTGGTCGACGCAGCGTCACGGCCTCGACACCTGCGCGCCGCCCCCCGTTGTAGGACCCCTACAACGTCGCCGCGGCGGCGCTGTCGGCGTCCTCACCCTCGCGAGCGCGCCCCGCGGACCACAGTCGTCGCGTGCTCGTCATCGCGTGCCCCGGCCAGGGGTCCCAGAAGCCCGGCTTCCTCGCCCCGTGGCTCGAGGTGCCCGGCTTCGCCGACCGGCTGCACTGGCTCTCGGTCGTCTCGGGGCTCGACCTGGAGGCCCACGGGACCACCTCGGACGCCGAGACCATCCGCGACACGGCCGTCGCCCAGCCCCTGCTGGTGGCGAGCGGCCTGCTCTCGCTGCTCGCGCTCTTCCCCCGTCCCGACGACGCCTTCTCCCTCGTGGGGATGGCCGCGGGCCACAGCGTCGGGGAGATCACGGCGGCGGCGGCCGCCGGCGTCGTCTCCGCCGAGCAGGCCATGGTGCTCGTGCGCGAGCGGGGTCGGGGCATGGCCGCCGCGAGCGCGACCGCGCCGACGGGCATGAGCGCCGTCGTCGGCGGCGACCCCGACGACGTCGCCGCCACCCTGGCGCGGCACGGGCTGGTGGCCGCCAACGCCAACGGCGCCGGGCAGGTCGTGGCCGCGGGCACCACCGAGCAGCTGGCGGCGCTGCGGGCCGACGGGCCGGCCCGCGCCCGCGTCATCCCGCTGTCCGTCGCGGGCGCCTTCCACACCGAGCACATGGCTCCCGCCGTCCCCGAGCTGGAGCGCCTCGCCCGCGCGATCACGACGCACGACCCCCGGGTCCTGCTCGCGAGCAACGCCGACGGCACGCTGCTGCACGACGGCGCGCAGGTCCTGCGGCGGATCGTCGCGCAGGTCGCCCGCCCAGTCCGCTGGGACCTGTGCCAGCAGACCTTCGCCGACCGCGGCGTCACCGGCCTGCTCGAGGTTCCACCGGCGGGCACGCTCACGGGCCTGGCCAAGCGCTCGCTGCCCGGCGTGGAGACCTTCGCGCTGACCTCGCCCGACCAGCTGGACGACGCCCGCGCCTTCGTCGCCCGCCACGGCGAGCCCAGCACGGTCGAGGGCGCCCCGCCGTGGCGGCTCGTCGTCGCCCCGGCCAAGGGGGTCGTGCACGTGCAGGGCCCCCGCGAGGAGGGCGCCGCCGTCGAGCCGGGCGCCGTCGTCGCCCGGGTCGAGGGGCTGCGCGACGGGCACGACGCCACGGCCCCCCACGGCGGCTGCGTGCTCGAGTGGCTCGTCGAGGACGGCGACCCGGTCGCCCCCGGCCAGCCCCTCGTGCGGCTCCACCCCGTGGGCGGTGCCGCGTGAGCCCGGTCCTGCGCACGAGCCGCGGCCCGGAGCACACCCGGGTCCTCGGGGTCGGCGCGTGGCGGCCCGAGCGGGTCGTCACCAACGAGGAGGTGTGCCAGCACATCGACTCGACCGACGAGTGGATCCGCCAGCGCACCGGCATCGAGTCGCGCGGGTGGGCCGACGCCGAGACCTCGGTCGTCGACATGGCCGTCCACGCCGGCGCCGAGGCCCTCGCCGCCGCGGGCGTCGAGCCGTCGGCCGTGGGCGCCGTCATCGTCGCGACCGTCTCCCACCCCTACCAGACGCCGGCGGCCGCCACCCTCGTCGCGCACCGCCTCGGCGCCAGCCCGGCGGCGGCGTGGGACATCTCCGCGGGCTGCGCCGCCTTCTGCCACGCCCTCGCCCAGGCCTCCGACCTCGTGCGCGGCGGCACGAGCGAGCACGTGCTGGTCGTCGGCGTCGACAAGCTCACCGACTTCACCGACCTCACCGACCGCTCGACCGCCTTCCTGTTCGCCGACGGCGCCGGCGCCGTGGTCGTCGGCCCCTCCGACACCCCGGGCATCGGCCCGACCGTCTGGGGCTCCGACGGCGAGCAGTGGGACGTCATCCGCAGCAAGACCTCCTGGCTGGAGCACCGCGACGCCGGCCCGGCGGCCGTGGAGTGGCCGGCGCTGCAGCAGGAGGGGCAGAAGGTCTTCCGCTGGGCGGTGTGGGCGATGGCGCCGCTGGCGCAGCGGGCGATCGACGCCGCCGGCATCACCGCGGGCGACCTGGCCGCGTTCATTCCGCACCAGGCGAACATGCGCATCATCGACAAGCTCGCGCACCAGATCCGGCTGCCCGAGCACGTCGCGATCGCGCGGGACGTCCGCACGACGGGCAACACCTCGGCGGCCTCCGTGCCGCTGGCGATGCACCGGATGCTCGCCGAGGGCCAGGTGACCTCCGGCGGCCTGGCCCTGCTCGTCGGCTTCGGCGCCGGCCTGTCCTACGCCGCCCAGGTCGTCGTCCTGCCCTGACCCCCACCGGACGTGCTCCGCGGACCCCGCGAGCACCGACGGCCCCCAGCCCCCCGCCCCGGCGGGTCGCACCACCGCAGCACCGCACCACCCGGACCAGACCGCAGAGCCGGCGCATCCGCGCCGCAGACGAGGAGCACCCACCCATGGCCCAGAGCGAGAACGAGATCCTCGACGGCATCGCCGACCTCGTGAACGAGGAGACCGGCCTGCCCAAGGAGTCCGTCGAGATGGACAAGTCGTTCACCGACGACCTCGACATCGACTCCCTGTCGATGACCTCCATCGTCGTCCACGCCGAGGAGAAGTTCGGCGTCACGATCCCCGACGAGGACAGCAAGAACCTCAGCACCGTCCGCGACGTCGTCGCCTACATCCAGCAGGCGCAGGGCTGACCTCGCCGCTGACCTCGGGCGGGTCTCCCGGCCGGCCCCCGCGCCGGCCGGGAGACCCGCCCGAGGCAGCACCGGCACGAGAGCACCAGCACGAGCGCACCACCACGAGCGCACCGACGCAGCACCCGACCCGTCCGACCTGGAGGCCCTCGCCATGACCGAGACGACCCGCTCGTCCGCCGACGGCGCGCCCGGCGCGAGCGACGCGCGCGCCGTCGTCGTCACCGGGATGGGGGCCACCACCCCGCTCGGCGGCGACGTCGCGAGCACCTGGGAGGCGGCGCTCGCCGGCCGCTCGGGCGCCCGCCCCCTCACCCAGCCGTGGGTCGAGGACTACTCCCTGCCGGTCACCTTCGCCGGCAGCCTCGCCGTCCCGGCCAACGAGGTGCTGGCCCGGCACGAGACCAAGCGCCTCGACCTCTCGGCCCAGTACGCGCTCATCGCCGGTCGTGAGGCGTGGACGCAAGCGGGCACCCCGCAGGTCGACGGCCAACGCCTCGGCGTCGTCGTGGGCACCGGCATCGGCGGCATCACCACCCTCATCAACGCGCAGGACACGTTGCGCGACAAGGGTCCGCGCAGGGTCCTGCCGCTGACGGTGCCCATGCTCATGGCCAACGGCGCCGCGGGGGCCCTGTCCATCGAGCTCGGCGCGCGGGCCGGCGCCCACAGCCCGGCGTCGGCCTGCGCGACCGGGGCCGAGGCCATCGCCCAGGGCGCCGAGATGATCCGCACCGGGCGCGCCGACGTGGTCGTCGCCGGGGGCACCGAGGCGGCGATCATGGCGCTGCCCATCGCCGCGTTCGCCTCGATGCACGCGCTCTCCCAGCGCAACGACGAGCCCGGCACCGCCTCCCGCCCCTACGACGTCACGCGCGACGGCTTCGTCCTCGGCGAGGGCGCCGGCATCCTCGTGCTGGAGTCGGCCGCCCACGCCGCCGCGCGCGGGGCCCAGGTGCTCGGGGCGATCGCGGGTGCGGGCATCACCTCCGACGCCCACCACATCGCCGCGCCCGACCCCGAGGGACTCGGGGCCACCCGGGCCATGCGGCTCGCGCTCGAGCAGGCCGGGGCGACGCCGGGCGACGTCGTCCACGTCAACGCGCACGCGACGTCGACGCCGGTCGGCGACGTCGCCGAGGTCGTCGCCCTCCGGGCGGCGCTCGGCGCTGACCTCGACCAGGTGGCCGTGTCGGCGACCAAGTCGATGACGGGCCACCTCCTCGGCGGCGCCGGCGCGCTGGAGAGCATCTTCTGCCTCAAGGCGCTGGCCGAGGGTCTGGCCCCGCCGACCATCAACGTCACCGAGCTGGACCCCCGCGTCGACCTCGACGTCGTCCTCGACGAGCCCCGCAAGCTCGTGACCGGGCCGGACGCGGTGGCGCTCAACAACTCCTTCGGCTTCGGCGGCCACAACGCCGCGCTCGCGCTGGTGGGCCCGGCCTGAGCGTCGGGACGACCCGAGCGGTCGAGGTGCCCGCCGAGGTGGACCCCAAGGACCCGCTGCTCCGGCTGCGGACCCTGTTCGACGAGGGCTCGGTCACGCCCCTCACGCCCGTCGACGACTCCGGGATGCTCGCCGCGGCCGGGCTGGTCGACGGCACCCCCGCCGTGGCCTTCGCCTGCGACGCGCGCGTGCAGGGCGGCGCGATGGGCGCGGCCGGCAGCCGCGTCGTCCTGGCAGCCTACGAGCGGGCCCTGGCCGAGCAGGTCCCCGTGGTCGGCGTGTGGCACTCCGGCGGGGCGAGGCTGCGCGAGGGCGTCGTCTCCCTCGACGCCTTCGGTGCCGTCTTCGCCGTGATGACACGCGCCTCGGGCGTCGTGCCGCAGATCTCCGTCGTCGTCGGCCCGGCCGCCGGTGGCGCCGCCTACGGGCCCGCGCTGACCGACGTCGTAGTGCTCGCCCCCGAGGGCCGGGTCTTCGTCACGGGCCCGGACGTCGTCCGGTCGGTGACGGGCGAGGACGTCGACGCCGCCCGCCTCGGCGGGCCCGAGCCGCACGGCCGCCGCTCCGGCGTCGTCCACGTCGTCGCCGCGTCGCAGCCGGAGGCGTACACCCAGGCTCGCAAGCTCGTGCACCTGCTCGGCACGCAAGGACTCCTCGACGTGGCCTCCGTGGAGGAGCGCGACCTCTCGGAGCACCTGCCCGAGAACGTCCGCCGCGCCTACGACGTCCACCCGCTCGTCGACGACCTGCTGGACTCCCCCGCCGGGCACGGCGAGGGCGACGGTGCGCTCGAGCTGCACCCGCGGTGGGCGCCCAACGTCACGACGACGCTGGGGCGCCTCGGCGGCCGCACGGTCGGCGTCGTCGCCAACAACCCGCTGCGCCTGGGCGGGTGCCTGGACTCCTCCTCGGCCGAGAAGGCCGCCCGCTTCGTGCGGCTGTGCGACGCCCTGGGGGTGCCGCTCGTCGTCGTCGTGGACGTGCCGGGCTACCTGCCGGGCGTCGGCCAGGAGTGGGACGGCGTGGTGCGCCGCGGCGCCAAGCTGCTGCACGCCTTCGCCGAGTCGGTCGTCCCGCGCGTCACCCTCGTGACCCGCAAGAGCTACGGCGGGGCCTACATCGCGATGAACTCCCGCTCCCTCGGGGCGACCCGGGTCCTCGCCTGGCCGACGTCGGAGGTCGCCGTCATGGGCGCCGTCGCCGCCGTGCGGGTCCTGCACCGTCGTCGCCTCGCCGAGGTGCCCCCGGACGCGAGGGCCCAGGTCGAGGCCGAGCTGGCCGCCGAGCACGAGCAGCTCTCCGGCGGCCTGGCCCGCGCCCTCGACATCGGTGTCGTCGACGAGGTGGTCGAGCCCGGCGCGACCCGTGCGGCGGTGGCCTCCGCCATCGCCTCCGCGCCCCAGCGCCGCGGCCGCCACGGCAACATCCCCCTTTGACCGGCCGGCGCCGCCCGACGTCCTCGACGCCCTTCTCCGCCCGGGCGAAGGGATCGGCTCAGCCGACGCGGTGCAGCCAGCGGACGGGCGTGCCGTCGCCGGCGTAGCGGAAGGGCTCGAGCTCGTCGTCCCAGGCCGTGCCGAGGGCCAGCTCCAGCTCGGCCCGGACGTCGGCGGCCGACTCGACCGAGCACTCCAGCGCGGCGCGGACCCTGTCCTCGGGCACGAGGACGTTGCCGTGGACGTCGGTGACGGCGTGGAAGATGCCCAGCTCGGGCGTGTGGCTCCACCGGCCGCCGTCGACGCCGGGGCTCGGCTCCTCGGTCACCTCGTAGCGCAGGTGCGCCCACCCGCGCAGCGCCGAGGCGAGACGGGCGCCCGTGCCCTGCTCGGCCTGCCACGACAGCTCCGTGCGGAAGGCGCCGGGGGCGACGGGCTGCTCGATCCAGTCCAGCGTCGCGGGCACGCCGATGACGCCGCCCGCGGCCCACTCGACGTGGGGCAGCAGCGCGCGCGGCGCGGAGTGCACGAACAGCACCCCGCGCGTCAGTGCTCCGGCCATGGCTGACCCTCCTGGTGTCGGTCTCCGAGGTGCGTCTTCCCCAACGTCCTCGAGCCCTGACCGGGTGGTCGTCGTGCCGGACGGCGCGGCGCCGTCGCGGGCAGGATGCCAGAGACCTCTCTCGCCCGCCAGCCCCTGCCGCACAGCTGGTCCGGACGGCGCGGGCGAGCGGCGAGGACGGGCTGCGCGGAGCACCATGGGCGCGTGAGCCCCCCGCAGCGGCCGCGGCGCCCCACCTTCCTCGGGCCCCGCGCGATGGACAGCCTGGAGAGCCCGGGCGACCCGACGTCGCGTGACGCCGCCGCCCACGCGACCGCGCGGCTGCTCGTCGAGGGGGCCCAGGGCTCCGGCGACGCCGGCGTGGCGGCGCGCCTGGTCGCCCTGGCCGACGACCAGGGCCTGGAGCTGCTCGCCGAGCTGTGGGCCGACGCCCCGCCGGAGTCGCTGCCGGGCGCGCTCTGGCGGCTCTACGTGCTGCGCCAGTGGGTGCACGCCGCCCCGTCCGAGGCCGCCCGGCAGTTCGACGAAGGTCGCCGGCGCGCGCCCGTGCTGGAGGTCGTCGCCGGGGTCGCCGACCCGCCCGGGCCCGACGAGGTGCGCGCCCAGGTCGACGCCGTCCTCGCCGGCGTCGCGACGGGCGACTTCGCCGGCACCCTCGACCGCGCCGCCGCCTTCGCCCGCGTGGTGGCCGTCGGCCGCGCCGACCTAGCCGACAGCACGGGATGGACGCCCGAGGTGGACGACAGGACCGACGCCGAGGAGAGCCTGACGACGTCGGCCGCCCGGCTCGTGCGCACCGCCGAGCACCTCGAGGCCTGCGCCGGGCGCTGGCGCTCGGGGTCGCTGCTCTGAGGGCCTCGCTGCTCTGGGGGGGCCCGCTGCCCTGAGGGCGTCACCGCCGTGAGAGGGCGCGGCTAGACGTCCTCGGTCGACTGGTCCATCACCTGCACGAGCAGGCCGCTCGGGTCGCGGTAGAGGGCCACGAACCCGCCGGGGATCTCGCTCGGGCCCTGGACCTCCTCCAGACCCTGGGGCCGGTCGGCGTGGAAGGCGCTGACGTCCTCGACGAGGAAGATCGGCCCCGGGGTGGCGCCGTCGTCGCTCGCGTCGAGCATCACCTGCGCCCCCGACCGGACGTCGCGGAGCGCGACGGTCGTCTCGCCCTCCCGCCACACCTCCGTCATCCCCAACCCGTCCCGGTAGAGCGCCACCGAGGCCGCCAGGTCACGGGTCGGCACGTAGAAGAACTCCAGCTGCACGGTCGGCTCCTGCCGTCGGGCCGGAGTCCCGCTCGGGACTCCGGGTTACGTAGTCGAGTTACGTCGACCGTAGCAACATGATGGGCGCATGCGGGAGTGGGTGCCGGTGCGGACGTCGACGCGGGGCCGGCTCGTGCTGGCCGCGCTGAACGCCTTCGGTGACACCGCCTACGACGACGTCGCCGTGACGGAGCTGGCTGGGGCGGCGCAGGTGACGACGGGGGCGCTGTACCACCACTTCGGGAGCAAGCTCGGTCTCTACGAGGTCGTGCGCGCCGACGTCGAGCAGCGCGTCCTCGACCGGTTCGAGGCGGCCGCCGCGGCCGCCGGCGAGGACCGGCCACCAGCGCGCGCCGCCCTCCTCGCCGGCTTCGACTTCGCCGTGCGCGAGCACTTCCTGCGCCTGATGGCCGCGCCTCCCGGGACGGCCGCCAGCCACCGCCTGGGCGTCGGTCTCGCCCAGGCGTGCGGCGTGGACGAGCCTGTCGGCCGGCTGCTGCTGGCCGCCTGGCGCGAGGCCCTGCTCGCCGTCGCCGAGGGGACCGACGCCGCCGCAGCGCGCCGGGCGCTGACGGCCATCGAGGTCGGCGCGGACGCCTCGGGCGAGCACCCGGGCGGGCCCCTGGACGGACAGCCGGGCGGGCAGCCGGACGAGCGCGGACGCTGACACCGGAGGCGCGGCGCGGGCCACGCCGGCGGTGCGCCGCTCGTGCCCGCCCGAGCGCGACGGCGCCGTCGGACCGTGGTTACAGTTGTCGCGCGCCGGGCCGCGGTAGCCCCGGGCTCCACCTGAAGCCGCTACGAGCGGCCACGCGCCGAGAGGCGCTCCCGGCCCGGCGCACCTACTCCCCCCGCTCGCCTCGGCCAGAGCGCGGCGTCCTGAGGTCGGCACCCGCCGCCAGGTCGTCGAGCAGGGCGCGCAACCATCCGGGGCCCCAGCACCGCACGGGCAGGCGCGCCCGCAGCCCCCGGTCGGCGGTGACGACGACGACCTCGGCTCCTGCCGGCGAGCTGAGCAGCTCGCGCGTCAGCTCGACGACCGCGTCGTCCCCGGAGCCGGGCGCCTCCAGCACCCGCACCTGCGGGCTAGCCGCGGTGGTGCCCGCGCCGCGCGCCGCCCCCTCGAGGACCACGGCGACGGCCGCCACCGAGACCGCCTCGCCGTCCGCGCCCGTGACGGGTCTCCCCGGCAGCGACGCCAGCTGGTCCAGCAGCCGGCGGGCCGCGCCCGCGCGGTCGCGCCACCAGCCGTCCGGGCGGGCGCCCACCACGTTGGCGGCGTCGACGACGAGCACGAGGGAGGTCACCGCCCCACCATGACCGACCTGCCTGGCCGCTGTCGTCGTCACGCCCTCCCGGCTCGCCCGGAGGGCAGGGCCGTGGTCAGGGCCGTGGTCGGGGCCGTGGTCAGGGCCGTCACCAGGGCCAGCACCAGCAGCAGGCTCATCGCCAGGAGCTCCCCCGCGGACTCGGCGAGAGCGAGGGCGTACCCCGCCCGCCCGGGCAGGACGGGCGCCAGCAGCTCGTGCGCGACGTCGAGGCCCGCACCGGCCAGCAGGAGCAGCCCCGTCCCGCCCGCGAGCCACCACGACGCCCGGCGCAGCCCGGCGTCGGCGCAGCGGCGGTGCGCGAGCACGACCAGGAGCCCGAGCACGGAGCCGTAGGCCGCCCAGACGACCAGCTCGCCGACGTCACCGCCTCGCAGCCCACCCACCTCGGAGACGCCGACGGCGCGGGCCAGGGCGAAGCCGCCCCGCTCGTGCAGCTGGGCGGCGTCGTCGAGGACGACGACGCCGAGCAGCGACGACCAGGCGCCGAGGAGGAGCGACCGGGCCCGCAGCGCGACGACGAGCAGGACGAGCGACGCCGCGGCGAGCTGGACGTAGCCGAGCACCTCGGCCCACGACCAGTCCAGCTGGCTGTCCCACCGCCACCCGGCGAAGGCGGGGAACCGGCCTTGGAGGGTGGCGTAGCGGTGCAGCGCGTCCCCGGCGAGGACGCCGAGGTCCAGCAGCACCAGCACGACGAGCAGGGCCCCGGCCCGGCGGGAGGACCTCCAGCGGGGCACGACGCGGCGGGAGCCGATGCGGTCGTCGACCAGCCCGCCCCGGCCCTCCTCGCCGGCCCCGGCGGGACGGTCGGCGAGGCCGGGCGACGTCCGCCGCCCTCCGCCGTCGTCCACCCGTGCCGCCGGGCCATGTCGACCGGCCATCACGCCCCCCGTCGGTCCCCGGCCGAGCGCCGACGACCGGTCCGCCACCTGCCGCTCGTCCCCCGTTCACCGAGCGGTCACCCACCGTAAGGTCCCGATGGCGGTCGTGGTGGGCCTCGGGGCCGCTCCTCGTCGACGGGTGGGGCTCGACGGGTGGGTCCGCACCGCCCATGCTGTGCGGCATGGTCGAGGAGCCCACGCGCGGCAGCCCAGCCCAGGACGGCCCGGCGGACGAGGCAGGTGCCGAGCGACGGGAGCCGGCGATGCCGACCGTCGCGCTCAACGCCGCCGAGCAGGACCCCGACCCCAGCGCGACCACCAGCGACCCGACCGCCCCGCAGGCCTCCGCCGACTACGACAACGACCGCGAGGAGATGCCGGGCGCCGGCGACGGCCCATGAGCGGGGCGGGGTGAGCGGGGCGGGGCGGGTGCCGGACGTCGCCGACGTCGCGGACCTCCTCGCCGACCTGTCGGCGGACCGGCGTGAGCTCTTCGCGCTCCGGCTGGAGCGGTGGTGGCCCGACGTGCGCGACGGCCTGCTGGCCGTGCACGCCCCCGAGGACGTCGCCGCGCTGGAGCGCCGCCTGCTGCGGTCCGCGGCCCGGGCCTACGCCGAGCGCGACCCCGAGCTGCACCGCCTCGACCTGGCCCGCACGCTGGCGCCGGACTGGTTCCAGCGCCCGGGCATGCTCGGCTACGCCGCCTACACCGACCGCCTGACCGGCACGGCCGACGCCCCCGGCACGCTCGCCGACGTCCGCGAGCGCCTGCCGCTGCTGGCCGAGCTGGGCGTCACCTACCTGCACCTCATGCCGCTGCTGCTCCCGCGCGAGGGCGACAGCGACGGGGGGTACGCGGTCGCGGACTACCGGCGGGTGCGGCCGGACCTCGGCACGACGCAGGACGTGCGCGCCCTCGCCGCCGACCTGCGCTCGCGCGGCATCAGCCTGGTGCTCGACGTCGTCCTCAACCACGTCGCCCGTGAGCACCCGTGGGCGCGGGCCGCCCGCACCGGCTCGCCCGAGGAGCGAGCCCGGTACCGGGCCTACTTCCACGTCTTCGACGACCGCGGGGTGCCCGACGCCTACGAGCGCACCCTGCCGGAGGTCTTCCCCGGCACCGCTCCCGGCAGCTTCACCTGGGACGACGAGCTGTCCGGGTGGGTCTGGACGACCTTCAACGCCTTCCAGTGGGACCTCGACTGGTCCTGCCCCGACGTCCTCGCCGAGATGGTCGACGTCGTCCTGCACCTGGCGGGGCTGGGCGTCGAGGTGCTGCGCCTGGACGCCGTCGCCTTCCTCTGGAAACGGATGGGCACGGCCTGCCAGAACCAGCCGGAGGTCCACGCCCTCACCCAGGTGCTGCGCGGCGTGACCCGGGTGGCCTGCCCGGGCGTGCTGCTCAAGGCCGAGGCGATCGTCGCCCCCACCGACCTCGTGCACTACCTCGGCACGGGCCGCCACGTCGGCCGCGTCAGCGACCTGGCCTACCACAACTCCCTCATGGTGCAGGTGTGGTCGATGCTCGCCACCGGCGACGTCCGGCTGGCGAGCAGGGCGCTGCAGGCCATCCCGCCGGTGCCCGCCTCGACGTCGTGGATCACCTACGTGCGCTGCCACGACGACGTCGGCTGGGCCGTCTCCGACGAGGACGCCGCAGCAGCGGGTCTGGGCGGGTACGCCCACCGCTCCTTCCTGTCCGACTGGTACTCCGGCGCCTTCCCCGGCTCCTCCGCGACCGGGCTGGTCTTCCAGGCCGACCCCGCGACGGGCGACCGCCGGATCAGCGGCAGCACGGCGGCCCTCGTCGGGCTGGAGGCCGCGGTGGCCCGCGGCGGACGGCTCGGGCAGGAGGACGTCGACCTCGCCGTCGGCCGGCTGCTGCTGGCGCACGCCCTCGTCATGGCCTGGGGCGGCATCCCGGTGCTGTGGACGGGCGACGAGCTCGGCCACCCCGGCGACGACGGCTGGGCCGCCGAGCCCGGGCACGAGGCGGACAACCGCTGGGTGCACCGGCCCCGGATGTCCGCCGAGCTGCTGGAGCAGCGCCACGACCCCTCGACGGTCCCCGGCGCGGTCTTCGCCGGCGTCCGCCACCTGGCCCGCACCCGCGCGTCGCTGCCCCACCTGCACGCGGCCGTCGCCGCCCAGGTGCTCGACCCGGGCGACCCGGGCGTGCTCGCCGTCCTGCGGCGCCACCCCGAAGGGCCGCTGCTCGTGCTCGCCAACGTCACCGAGGGCTGGCGCCCCTTCCCGGCCGAGCGCCTGGCCGCCCACGGCGTCGCCGGGGCCCTCGACGCCCTCTCGGGCCGCGTGCCCCCGCTCGGCGGCGACGGCCAGCTGTGGCTCTCGCCGTACGAGGTGGTGTGGCTGGTCGGCGACCAGCCCTGACGGCGCGGTCGAGAGGCCGCGTTCTTCACCCCTTCGAGGTCACCTGGAGTACTCGACCCCTCACGCTGGGCCACCTACCGTCGATCGGGCACGGCCAGACGACGACGTCTCACCTCGGGGGAGAACCATGCGCACCACCCGCTTCGCCCTGCCTGCCGCCCTGTCCACCGTGCTGGCCGCCGGCCTCGTCGGCCTCGGCGCACCGGCGCTCGCCACCTCCGGCGATCCCTTCGACTGCGACGACTTCGCCACCCAGGAGGAGGCCCAGGCCGAGCTGGACCGAGACCCCGGTGACCCGTCGGGGCTCGACGCTGATGACGACGGCGTCGCGTGCGAGGACCTGCCGCGTGGCGGGTCCCCGGGTGCGGGCCCGACCGGCACCGGCACCGGCTCCATGACCATGCCCAGCGGCGGCGTGGCCACCGGCCTGGGCGGCGGGGCCGGCGGCACCACCACGCTGCTCGCCGCCGGGGGTGCCCTCGCGGCGGCCGGGGCCAGCGGGGTGGTGCTGCTGCGGCGACGCCCGCGGGGCTGAGACCCCGGCTCGGCGTCGCCAGCGGCTCGGCATCCCCACCCCCGGACGAGGTCCGGGGGTGGGGATGCGTCGTTTACCGGGCGGAAACCTGAGGCAGTTGAAGGTCGAAACACCACGCTCGTACCTTCCGCCTCGGCAGCGCCTCGAAGGCGCGCACACCTCATCGCCAGAGCCACCTGGAGCCCCGTGACCATCTCGCCGCGCCCTGCCCGCCGGACCGCCACCACCGCCGTCGCCCTCACCGCCGCCCTCACGCTCGCCGCCTGCGGGGGCGGCTCCGACGACGGCACAGGCTCGGGCGGCGACGGCGAGGCCGCCGACTACGGCACGCTGGACCTGCAGCTCTCGTGGATCCTCAACGAGGAGTTCGCCGGCGAGTACTTCGCCGACAGCAACGGCTACTTCGCCGAGGCCGGCTTCTCCGACGTCGTCATGACCCCGGGGCCCTCGACCGGCACGGCGGAGCTGCTCTCGGGCAGCGCCGACGTCGCCCTCTCGGACTCGGTCGCCGTCGGCACCGTCGTCGCCAACGAGGACGCGCCGCTGAAGATCATCGGCGCGACGTACCAGGCCAACCCCTTCACGATCCTCTCCCTCGCCGACGGCGGGGACATCGCGACGCCGCAGGACATGGTCGGCCAGCGGATCGGCGTCCAGGCCTCCAACACCTCCCTCTTCGAGGCGCTGCTCGCGGCCAACGACATCGACCCGGCCGACGTCACCGTCGTCCCCGTCGAGTACGACCCCTCGGTGCTCGTCAACGGCGACGTCGACGGCTTCCTCTCCTACCTCACCAACGAGGTCATCACCGTCCAGCAGCAGGGCCTGGAGACGACCACGCTGAACTTCGCCGACAACGGGCTGCCCTTCGTCGCCGAGACCTTCACCGTGACCGACCAGACCCTCGCCGAGGACCGCGAGCTGCTCAAGGCCTTCCTCGTCGCGGAGATCCGCGGCTGGACCGACCAGCTCGCCGACCCCGACGAGGGCGCGCGGCTCGCCGTCGAGGAGTACGGGGTCGACCTCGACCTCGACCCGGAGAAGGCCCGCATCGCCTCCTCGCTGCAGAACGAGCTGCTCGTCACCTCTGGCAGCACGCAGGAGAACGGCCTGTTCACCATCAGCGACGAGCTGCGGGAGCAGACGCTCGCGAGCCTGCAGGGCGTCGGCCTCGACGTGGCGGACGAGGACCTCTTCGACCTCACGCTGCTCGACGAGGTCTACGAGGAGAACCCCGACCTCGTCGACTACAGCAGCTGACGCGGCACTCGTGAGCGAGGGCACCGCGGGACCGGCGGGCGCAGGCGCAGGTGCAGGCACGGGCCTGCACCTGCGCGGCCTGCACAAGAGCTTCCGGACGGGGCGGCGCGACGTCGTCGCGCTGGAGGACGCCCACCTGCACACCGAGCAGGGCAGCTTCTTGTCCCTGCTCGGGCCGTCGGGCTGCGGCAAGTCGACGATCCTGCGCATCCTCGCCGGCCTCGAGGACCCCACCTCGGGCACGGCGACGGTGGACGGCAAGAGCCCGCAGGAGCTGCGGCGCGCGGGCGAGCTCGGCATCGCCTTCCAGGACCACGCGCTGCTCCCCTGGCGCTCGGTGACGGCGAACATCTGCCTGCCCTTCGAGGTCGCCGGACGCCAGGTCGACAAGGCCTACGTGGAGGAGCTGGTGGACCTCGTCGGCCTGCGCGGCTTCGAGGGAGCCAAGCCCTCCCAGCTGTCCGGCGGCATGCGGCAGCGGGTCTCCATCGCCCGCTCCCTGGTGCTGCGTCCCTCGGTGCTGCTGCTCGACGAGCCCTTCGGCGCCCTCGACGACATGACGCGCCAGCGCCTCAACCTCGAGCTGCTGCGGATCTGGACCGAGAAGCCCGCGACGACGCTGCTGGTCACCCACGGCATCAGCGAGGCGGTGTTCCTCTCCGACCAGGTCGCCGTCATGTCCCCGCGCCCGGGCCGCGTCAAGGAGGTGCTCGAGATCGACCTCCCGCGCCCGCGCACGCCCGAGATGCTGCGGACACCGGAGTTCCACGCGCTGCACGACCGGGCCTCGGAGGTCCTCTTCGGGACGGCGGCCCCGGCGGCCGCAGGGCCGGCGTGAGCCGGGGGCTGCCCCGCTGGGCGACGTCGGTGCTCGGGACGCTCGCCGTCCTCGCCGGGTGGTGGCTGCTGTCGGCGATCGTGCCCTCGACGGGCAGCTACGCGCCGGTCCCCTCGCCCGCCGCCGTCGTCGCGACCCTCCTGGACGACGGGGCCGGGCTGTACTGGACGAACTTCGTGGTGACCATCACCGAGGCGGGCATCGGCTACGCCGTCGGCAACGCCGTCGCGCTGCTCATGGCGGCTCTCGTGCTCCTCCTGCCCCGGGCCGACTGGTTCGTCAACCAGCTGGCCGTCATCACCTACTGCATCCCCATCGTCGCCATCGGGCCCATCGCCGTCGTCGTCCTCGGCGGTGCGCGCAGCCCTGGGGACCCGTCCGCGACGGCGGTGCTCTTCGCCGGGCTGTCCGTCGTCTTCACGACGGTCGTCGGCGCGCTGCTGGGGCTGCGGGCCGCGGACCGCGCCGCGCTCGACGTCGTCAGCGTCTACGGCGGCTCCCGCCTCACGCAGCTGCGCAAGGTGCGGCTCGTCGCGGCGATCCCCGCCGTCTTCACCGCCCTGCAGATCGCCGTGCCCGCCGCCTTCCTCGGCGCCGTGCTCGGGGAGTACTTCGGCAAGATCAGCCGCGGCGTCGGCCCGCTCCTCGTGTCCTCCCAGGTGGCGCTGGACTCCCCGCGGGTGTGGGCCGTGCTGCTGATCTCCGCGCTCGTGGCGATCGTCGGCTTCGGCCTCATGGGCCTGCTCGGGCGTCTCGCGGCGCCCTGGTCGGCCGGTCAGGGGGCCCGCGCGTGAGCGTCGACGTCGGTCCCCCCGGGACCCCGCGCGTGCGCGGCGCAGCCACCGCCTCGGTGGTCCGGGCGCTGCTGCGCAGCACGCTCTCGGCGCTCGGCACCCTCGGCATCGTGCTGCTCGTGTGGCTCGCCGTCGTCCACCTGACGGGCATCTCCGCCTACGTGGCCAAGGGGCCGCTGGAGGTGGGGCGCTTCCTCCTCACCGACGAGGGCGCCGCGCAGAACCGCGCGGTGCTCGGGGAGAACCTCGCCGTCACCTTCGGCCACGCGGCGAGCGGCTTCGCCGCGGGCCTGGCCGTCGCCCTGGTCGGCGCCGTGCTCTTCCGGCTCTCCCGCACCGTCGAGGCCGCGCTGATGCCCGTCGCCACCCTGCTGCGCTCGGTCCCGCTGGTCGCCCTCGCGCCGGTCATCATCCTGCTCCTCGGCTACGGCAGCCAAGCCTCGGTGATGGTCATCGGCGCCGTCGTCGTGCTGTTCCCCGCGCTCGTCACGATGGTCTTCGGGCTGCGCACCGCGTCCCCGCAGATGCTGGACGTCGTCCACGTCTACGGCGGCGGCACCTGGGCGGGGATCCGCCGCGTGGCGCTGCCGGCCGCCCTGCCGTCCCTGTTCGCCGCCGTGCGCGTCTCCGTGCCCGCGGCGCTGACCGGCGCGCTGCTCGCCGAGATGCTCTCCACGGGCGACGGCGTCGGGCGGGCGGCGCTCGTCTTCTCGACCCAGGCCCGCTTCCCCGACCTGTGGGCGGCCGTCATCGCCGTCACGGTCATCGCCCTGCTGGTCTACCAGGCCGTCCAGATCCTCGAGGCCGTCGTCCTGGCCCGCATGGGCATGACCGGCAGCTGATCCCCCGACGAGAGGTACCCGTGACCGACCTGACCACCTTCGCCCACGGCCTGCCGAAGGCCGAGCTGCACCTGCACCTCGAGGGGACGCTCGAGCCCGAGCTGAAGTTCGCGCTGGCCGCGCGCAACGGCGTCGAGCTGGCGCAGAAGACCGTCGAGGAGGTGCGCGCCACCTACGACTTCACCGACCTCACGAGCTTCCTCGCCGTCTACTACCCGGCGATGGACGTGCTGCGGACCGCCGAGGACTTCCACGACCTGGCGTGGGCCTACCTGCAGCGCGCAGCCGCCGAGGGCGTCGTCCACACCGAGATGTTCTTCGACCCGCAGGCGCACACGAGCCGCGGCGTGCCCTTCGACGACGTCGTCACCGGCTACCACCGCGCCGTCGTCCGGGCCGGGCGGGAGCTGGGCGTCTCCGCCGAGCTCGTCCTGTGCTTCCTGCGGGACATGAGCGCCGAGCACGCCATGTCCACGCTCATGGAGGCGCTGCCGTACAAGCGGTGGATCATCGGGGTCGGCCTGGACTCCGACGAGCGCGGCAACCCCCCGTCGAAGTTCGACGCCGTCTTCGCCCGGGCGCGGGCCGAGGGCTTCCTGCTGACGGCGCACTGCGACATCGACCAGGAGGGGTCGATCGCCAACATCGGGCACGTCGTCCGGGAGATCGGCGTCGACCGGGTCGACCACGGCACCAACGTCGTCGAGGACGACGCGCTCGTCGAGCTGGTCGCCGAGCGCGGCCTGGGGCTGACGTGCTGCCCCGTCTCGAACTCCTTCGTGACCGAGCAGATGAAGGCCGACGAGATCGTCGGGCTGCTGAGCCGGGGCGTCCGGGTGACGGTGAACTCCGACGACCCCGCCTACTTCGGGGCCTACGTCGGCGGCAACTACGTGGCGCTCGCCGAGCAGGCAGACCTTGGCGCCGAGGACCTCGTGCAGCTGGCCGTCAACTCCTTCGAGGCCGCCTGGCTCACCCCGGCCCGACGCGCGGCCTACATCGCACAGGTGCACGAGTACGCGGCCGCGGCGAGGTGACAGGAGCCAGAGGTGACGGGAGCAGAAGGGGGCCCGGGCGGAGGTAGGGCAGGTGGGGCTCGAACCCACGACCGACGGATTATGAGTCACCCGGGCCCGGTGACCCGTCATGACCCGCTGGTGCCCTCAGGGGCGTAACCGCAGGTCAGCACGGGTACGTGGTCCCCCGCTGTGTCCCGGCGTGCCCCCCTGTAGCCGGCCGCGTGTGCCCACGCCGCGCCCACGAACAACGAAGCCCCGCCGGTGCTGGAACACCGGCGGGGCGAGAGTCAGCACCCACCCCTTGCGAGAGAGAGCCACTGACCATGACCACGGTAGCCGCGACCGACAACGCCCACGCCGCCTTCTGCGTTAGCCACTCGGCTGGGCGAACGGAGGACCACGCCTGCATGAGCGACGACATCACCCTCGAGTACGTGTCACAGACCGAGGAGAGCTGGCCGGCCGACATGTACGCAGCCCTCCTCCGTGAGCCGTCGAAGCCGAGCGTCGTCACGCTCAGCGGCTTCGCCGACCGCCACGGCAACGACCAGGAGCTGTGCTTGCGGCCGCCGCAGGCCCGGTCCCTCGCCGCAGCCCTGGTGCAGCTGGCCGACTCGGCTGAGCACGGCCGGTGATGGACGACGGGCGTAGGCCGCGCACCCGCGAGGAGTGCGTGCGCGCGGCGGGGGAGCGACTGGCTAGGGCGGCGCAGCGTGTGGCTGCGATGAGCCCGAGGGAGGCCGCGGAGGCGGCGTGGGTGCCGGGCGGTCCATCGAAGGTCGAGCTCGAGGCGCGGCTCCGGGCGGAGCGCGGCCTACCGCCGTCCTGAGTCGACAGGCCGACAGTACGAGGGCCGTGGCGGGCGTTGATGCCGCTCGCCACGGCCCTCTCCGTTCCGGCCTGAGCCGGCGACAGGACACCTACCGTCGACGGCATGGCTGCCGACGCTCGAGACCACTGGTGGAACGCGCTCGACGACGAGGGCCCCGCCACCGTCACCGCCTTCGACCCAGACGGCCACGTCCCCACGGCCGCCCTGGACCACTTCCAGCGGCCCAATGCGCCCACCCTCGTCCACGCTCAGTGGATAGGCGGAAGCGACCCTGGCGCCTGGACCATGTCCACCGAGGACGCCGACTGGCTCCGCCGGCGCGGCGACGACACCATCGCGCGGGGCTGACGTGATGCGCTCCCCGACGTGCGACGTCGACGGCTGCACACGCCTTCTCACGCCCATGCGAGCCGACCCGCCGCTGTCCGGCCCTTCCGAGCCGCGCCCGTGGCGCTGTCGAGAGCACGGTGTCCGTCCCAACGTGCACCCGTACGCACCTGGCTGAGACGCTTCCGGGCATCGAGCTCATTGATGGGACGAGCTTCGAGCACGCCGGTAACTTCTCCCTCGCCCGCGCCAACGTCGAAGCCCTCCTCTTCCACGACGAGCCTGAGGTCTGAGACGACGCTGGTCGCCACTACCTGGGGGCGGCGGCGGTCGGTGAGGTACGTGAGGTCGGCTAGGCCGATTCACCAAACGGGAGTGGGCCCGCGGGTGTAGTACGTCACCTGGGGGTCCCTCGCCGTGTACCGCTACTCGTTGGTGGACGCCGCGTGCACACGCTTGGGGAAGAGGTAGTTGGCGACCACGTAGAGGATGCCGAGCACTTCAGTCACCGTGCTGGCGAGGTAGGCGCCGATGGCCCACGCGGGGACCTGGCCCCACTGGCTCCCGACGTAGACGCCGAAGGCTGCGGTGCTGAGGACGAGCATCGTCGAGGACGCGCTGATGGCCCAGATGGTGATGATGAGACGGAGTCGGTTGTTCTGCTTGTCGTTGGCGAGTGCGGCGCGTTCCCGCTCGTAGCGGACAACCTGCTGCATGCTCGAGACGCCGACGGGATCGGTGCCGTCGGCTTCCTGCCGCAGAATCTTCTTGGGCTCACGGGTCTCGCCGGCCGTTCTTGCAGTCGGTGCGTCGCTGCCGCCCTCTTGGGGCGCGCCATCCCCAGCCGTCGCTGACCTGAGAAGCTGTGCGGCAGCTTCGGCCCCGTAGATTTCCTCGAGCTGCTCTCGCGTGAACCCCTCGACACCGTCCTCGTTGGACGAGTCCTCGGGTCGGGGGGCGTCGATCACTGCAGTCCGAGACGCCGCCGGCGTACCTCCGCAGCGTCCTGGGAGACACCGAAGTGGTTGGCGACCGAGACGAGCGACCGTTGCTCGGCCCACTGCCGGGTGAAGGCGTCGGCCGGCATGAGCAGGTGGCCCGCGAACTCGTTGGCGTAGAGCTCGCGCAGACTCCACGGGCCACCTCGACGGTCCACGTAGCTGAGCTGGCCTCGGTCGTCAGCGCGCTCGACGTAGTGACCCAGCTCGTGCGCGACGGTGAACCGCTGCCGCTTAGGGGAGTCGTCGACGTCCACGTAGATGGTGGCGTCCTCGTCGGGACGCTTCACGATCATGCCCGAGATGTCCTCGCCCAGCTGCGCGAGGACCACCCGGACACCCATGTCGCGGGCGATCTTCACGGGGTCGACTGGCAGGGAGGCGGACGTCCAGTAGGTCGCGAGGGTCGCCTTCGCGTCGCGCTCGGACGCGTACTTCATGTTGGGCATGGCCAGGTCTCCCCTCGTCGTCGCACCTGTCGTCCCCCGCGCTCGGGAGTGGCGTCCCGTGGTGTGCCCCGTTGTACCGGAGACGACCCACAACGCGCGCGACCAACGCCGCATGCCCGCGAGGCCACGCAAGGACGCCACCCCGTCAGAGGTGGTCGGCGCGCTCGAGGGTGTCGTTGAGGACGTCGACGACGGTGTCGCCGGTGAGCTCGGCGAGGCGGGTGGCGAGGACGGCGCTGAGGAGGCCGGCGCCGAGGAGCTGGCCGGTGGCCTGCTCGACGACGATGGAGCTGGCCTTGCCGGCGAAGGTGCGGCTGCGGGCGCTGAGGCCGGTCTCGGCGTCGATGTAGGCGCGGGCGATGGGGTGGGCCTCGTTGGTCCACCAGTCGCTCAGCACGGCGTTCCCGGCGTGCATGACGTCGGCGACGGTAGAGCCGTCGGCGATGGCTGACGCCATCGTCTGGGCGACCTGGGGGGCGGTAACGGTCGGCTCGGTGGGGGTGCTCATGGGTACTCCTTGGTCAGTGGGCGACCCGGTCGAGGTGAGAACGGGTGTCTTTCCCAATAGTGCATGCGTCGGACAGCGAGTCGAATGGCGGGATACCGTGCTCGTCGGTCACGACGGCGTGGCCGATGAGATGGAGGGGAAGTCCCATGACAAAGGTGTCGACGTACCACTCGAGCAATCCGTCGGACCCCGACGTGCACCACGACCAGAGTGACTGCCCGTCGGGGCAGCAGATCCCGCAGAGGAACCGTCTCTCGGGAACCGGCGGCTACCCGAAGTGCGGGCACTGCAAGAAGATGTGACTGGCCTTCCGGGTCGGGCGTCGCGGCCAACCGCGGGCCCGACCCGGGGACCCCGGCCGCCGGGGTGGTGCCGACAATGACGGGCATCTAGACCCCCGTCCGGGACAGCAACTGGTCGGCCATGTCGTTCGCGGAGTCCGTCAGCACCTGCGACGCGACGTCACCCGCCACGGCACGGAACACGCCGAGGTAGGTGCCGTCGTCCGCCTGCAGCGTGACCGGGCCGACGAAGCCTGCGGGCCCGGCGGGCCTCGTGGCGGCCTGCCGGATGACGGCCATCTCCGCGGCCGGGATTACCGCATCGGGCGTCGCGAGCTTGTGGACGCCGAGCATGGTGTCGTCCATCCACCCGCCGCCGTCGAACAGCGTCGGCGTGAGGCCGGCGAAGTCCTCCGGCGCTGACCCCCGCGAGTACCCGCCCTTGCGGTTGTACGCCTTCGGCAGGGACCCGTACCGCGACAACGCGTACCGCATCGACGCGAGGATGTTCGACAGCGGGTCGAAGATGTCCTGGTCATACCCGTCGAGGGCGTGGGCACGGAACGTCGGCGGGATGACTTGTAGCCGTCCGCGGCTGGCCACGCCGTTGCGGGCGTTGATGTCCCAGTTGTTGATCGCCCGGGCGTTACCGCCGGACTCCTGGTTCATCCGCCGCAACGTCGTGTCCGCGAGGCTGGCGGGCAGGCCGAGGATCCCCAGAGCCTGCAGCAGCATCCCGCGCCACCGCTCGACGCCCGACCCGACACCACCGCTGATCGCGCCCTCGGTGGCGCTGGCCGTGTCGTCGGACCCGAAGATGCTGAGGAACTTGTCCTTCAGCATCGTGCCGACGGACCCGATGAGCCCCTTCACCGCGCCGACACCGAGGTCGCCCATGAGGCCGGCGACCTTCGGGATCTCGAGCCCGTCGAAGGGGTTCACGAAGTCAAGCAGCCTCGAGAAGAAGCCGCCCTCGTCCGCGGCGCCGACGTTCCCGCCGGTCAGGTACGGCATCGGGTTGACCCGCGACCCAGCGGTAACCCGCGCATGCGCGGCTACCTCACGGGTCGTCAGGTACTCGGGCCCTACGCCACGAAGAAGGACGCCGAGGCCGCTCTTGCCGAGCAGGTGCGGGACGTCCGCCACGGCACCCACGTCGCCGCCGAGCGCGGCCTGACCGTCGCTCGCTACCTCGAGGACTGGCTGGCGGGGAAGGTTCGCCTCGCCGACTCGACCCGGCACTCTTACCGCCAGCACCTCGACCTGTACCTCCTGCCCGGCCTAGGGCACCTACGGCTCGTCGACCTGCGCGACACCGACGTGGAAGCCCTGTACGACGCCATGCGGCTCATCGGTCACCCCGCGCCAGTCCGGCCGTCGCAGACGCTCCTGCGGCTCCTCGAGGCCCGCACTGACGCCGCCTCGGCCCGCCGGCCCTTGTCCGACGGCACCCTGCGCCGGGTCCACTCCACCCTCATGAGCGCGCTCAACGCCGCGATGAAGCGGCGGAAGGTCGCCGCGAACCCGGCCCTGCACGTCGAGCTGGCCACCGGCCGCGCCGAGAAGGCCCTGCTGTGGACCGAGCACCGCGTCGAGGCATGGCAGCGCACCGGCGAGCGCCCCCCCCGTCATGGTGTGGACACCCGAGCAGGCCGGCGGCTTCCTCGACTACGCCGCGACGGACGACCTCTACGCCCTCTGGCACCTCGTCCTGTTCCGCGGCCTCCGCCGCGGTGAGGCCGTCGGGCTGCCGTGGTCCGACGTCGACCTCGATGCCGGCTCCGTCCGCATCGGCGCGACCCTCCTGCAGGTCGGGCACCGCGTCATCGCCGGAGGCACGAAGTCCGCGACGTCCGCCCGCACCATCAGCCTCGACGCCGGCACGCTGGGGGTGCTCCGTGCTCACCGGGCGCGCCAGGTCGCCATGCGCGACGAGCTCGGCGCCGCCTACACCGACACGGGCCTCGTCTTCACCAAGCCCGACGGGGCGCCCCTGCAGCCCGACTCGGTGTCGCAGCGGTGGGACCGGCTCGTCACCCGGTCGGGGCTGCCGCCCGTCCGGTTCCACGACACCCGGCACGTCGCGGCGTCGCTGACCTACCGGGCGACCCGGGACCTCAAACTCAAGTCGCAGATGCTCGGGCACGCCTCGACGGCCATCACGGAGGCCATCTACGTGTCCGTCTTCGCCGACGTCGAGCGGGAGGCGGCGGATGCAGCGGCGGCCCTCGTGCCGCGGATGCAGCGGCCTGTGCCCACCTTGTGCCCACCGGAGGGCATCGACCCCGCCGAGCGGGCAGCCTTCGCAGGCATCGTCGCTGGTCAGGAGGGGTGGGGCAGGTGGGGCTCGAACCCACGACCGACGGATTATGAGTCCGCTGCTCTGACCGGCTGAGCTACTGCCCCGCGACGGGCGACCCTACCGAGCGCCCGCGGACGCCAGCTCCGTGACCCTGGACCTGTGTGACCCTGGACCTGCGCGAGGGGTCGTCACCACGGTGACGACGTGGGGGCAGGGTCGACGAGCGACCTGGGCTCCCGCGGCTGGATTCGAACCAGCAACCGTTCGATTAACAGTCGAATGCTCTGCCGTTGAGCTACGCGGGACCGTGCCGGGAGCGGGGCTCCCGGCGGTTCGAGCGGGGTCGAGGCTACCAGGACGTATCGGGCCGGCCGTCGCCGTTCTTGAGCGCTGGCGGGCGCGTCGTCGCGGCCGCTGCGAGGCCCGGCTGCCGGACGCCGTAGGTCGTGGCGCTGAAGCCACTCAGGCGCTCAGGCGCTCTCGGCCCGCAGGCGCTGCAGCTGCGCCGTGATGGCCGCGGCGTGCGCCCACAGCTCGCCCGCACCGGCGACGTCCCCGGCTGCCTCGGCCCGCTGGGCCCGGCCGGTGACCTCGCCGGACTCGCGCAGCAGGCCCCGCAGCTCCAGCTCGCGCAGGGCGGCGGCCGCCAGCCGACCTGCTCCCTCGCCGGGGCGGAGCATCATCGGGGCGACGGCGAGCTCCTCGACGTAGGGCCGCAGCGACTCCCCCGCCGTCTCGCGGACCTGCCCGGTCCAGCCGGTGCCGGCGGCGGCGAGACCGCCGACGGCCCGGACGACCTCGTGGACGGCGCGGTGCGCGGGCACGGCGAAGGCGTCGGCCGGCAGGGCGTCGAAGCGGGCGGCGTCCACGTCGCCCGGGGCCTGCAGGAGCGCCTGCAGCAGCTCACGCTCCAGCCGCACGACGGGGTCGCGGGGGTCGGGCGGCGTCGGTCGCGGGAGGGAGGGGGCGTCGCGCCCCGGGCCCTGGTCGCGGGCGACGTCACCGCGCTCCCGGCCGCGGGCGTGGTCGCGGCGCTGGTCGGGACGGGAGCCTCCCCCACCGTCCCCACGACCGGCAGCCCCCCTGCCGACGCCGGCGACCGCACGGCGGACCTCCTCGACGTCCATGCCGAGCCAGCCCGAGAGCCGCCGGGCGTACTCCGGACGCAGCGACGGGTCCTTGATGCCGGCGACGACGGGGGCGGCGGCCCGCATGGCCGCCACCCGGCCCTCGGCCGTGTCGAGGTCGAAGCGCTCCAGCGTGCTGCGCAACGCGAACTCGAACAGCGGGATGCGCGAGGCGACGAGGTCGACGACGGCCTCGGGGCCCCGCTCCAGGCGCAGGTCGCAGGGGTCAAGCCCGGTCGGCTCGACGGCGACGAAGGTCGAGGCGGTGAAGCGCTGGTCCTCCTCGAAGGCCCGCAGCGCCGCCTTCTGCCCGGCGGCGTCGCCGTCGAAGGTGAAGACGACCTCGCCGCGGAAGGCGTCGTCGTCCATGAGCAGGCGCCGCACGGAGCGGATGTGCTCGGGCCCGAACGCCGTGCCGCACGTCGCGACGGCGGTGGGGACGCCGGAGAGGTGGCACGCCATCACGTCGGTGTAGCCCTCGACGAAGACGACCTGGCGGCGGCGGGCGATCTCGCGCTTGGCGAGGTCGAGGCCGTAGAGGACGGTCGACTTGTCGTACAGCGGCGTCTGCGGGGTGTTGAGGTACTTCGGGCCCTGGTCGGACTCGAGCAGGCGGCGCGCGCCGAAGCCGATCGTGGCCCCTGCGACGTCGCGGATCGGCCAGACGAGCCGCCCGCGGAAGCGGTCGTAGACCCGGTCGCCGGACTGCGCGCGGCTCATGAGGCCGGCGGTGGCCAGCTCGCCGTCGCGGTAGCCCTTGCCGCGCAGGTGCTGCAGCAGCGCGTCCCAGCCCTCGGGGGCGAAGCCGACGCCGAACTGCTGGGCGGCCGCCCGGTCGAAGCCCCGCTCGGCGAGGAAGCGGCGGGCCACCTGGGCGCCCGGCGTCGCCAGCTGCTCGGTGAAGAAGTCTGCCGCGACGCGGTGGGCGTCGAGCATGCGCTGCCGCTCGCCGACGTCCTGGCGCCGCGGGCCGCCGCTGCCCTCCTCGTAGCGGAGCTCGACGCCGACGCGCACGGCGAGGCGCTCGACGACCTCGGGGAAGGTCTGGTGGTCCATCTCCTGCAGGAACCGGAAGACGTCGCCGCCCGCGCCGCACCCGAAGCACTTGTAGAAGCCGACCGCCGGGCGCACGTGGAAGGACGGCGAGCGCTCGTCGTGGAAGGGGCACAGCCCCTTGAGCGACCCCGCCCCCGCGGGCTTGAGGGTGACGTACTCGCCGACGACCTCGTCGAGCCGGGTCTGCGCGCGGACGGCCTCGACGTCCTCGCTGCGGATGCGTCCCGGCACGGCCCGAGTCTAGGTCCGGCGACCGGCGTGGCCGCGCTCGTCCACAGGTGAGGCTCAGCGCACGAGACGCTCGTGCCAGGCGGCGGCGCTGACGTCGGTGAGCGCGGCGACCTGGTCGACGACGACGCGCAGGCGGGCGTCGTCGCCGTCCGCGGCGGCGAGGTCGGCGGCGTAGGCCGGCTCGAAGACCTCGGGGCCGCGGGAGCAGAGGGCGTCGACGAGCTCGGCGAGGAGCTCGCGCTGGTGGACGTACACGGGCTGGCGGTCCCCGGCCTCGACGACGAACAGCGCCGAGAGGCCCTTGAGGGCCGCGATCTCGGCGAGGGTCTCCTCCGGGACGACGACGTCGGCGTCGTAGCGCACGAGCGGCAGGCGCCCGTGCGCGGCGTGCGTCGCCCGGCGTGCCGCGTCGACGAACCGCCCGACGAGCTGGCTCGTCATGTCCTTGAGCGCGGCGAGCGCGGCGCGGTCCAGCGCCGTGCGGCCCACCCACTCCGGGGAGGCCGCGAGCCGCAGCAGGCCCTCCTCGACCGAGGCGGCCTCGACGCCGTGCCAGCGCGCGACGACCTGGGCGACGAGCGCGCGCTGACCGGGGTCGGCGACGACGCCCAGGTCCAGCCGACCCGCGACGACGGCGTCCTCGACGTCGTGGACGCTGTAGGCGATGTCGTCGGCGAGGTCCATCACCTGCGCCTCCAGGCAGCGCCGCCGGGCCGGCGCGTCCTCGCGCAACCAGGTGAAGACCTCGTCGTCGCCGTCCGGGCCGCCGTAGACGCCGTACTTGCCCGCCGCCGGACCGGCCGGGTCCCCCGGCGCCTGGCCGGCGTGCCAGGGGTACTTCACGACGGCGTCGAGGCTCGCGCGGGTCAGGTTGAGCCCGCCGCTGCGACCGGTGCGGAGGTCGACGACCTTCGGCTCCAGCCGGGTGAGCAGCCGCAGGGTCTGGGCGTTGCCCTCGAAGCCGCCGATGCCCGCGGCGGCCTCGGCGAGCGCCCGCTCCCCGTTGTGCCCGAACGGCGGGTGGCCGAGGTCGTGCGCGAGGCAGGCGGTCTCGACGACGTCGGGGTCGCAGCCGAAGGAGGAGGCGAGCTCGCGCCCCACCTGGGCGACCTCGAGGCTGTGGGTCAGCCGGGTGCGGACGAAGTCGTCGCTGCCGGGGCCGACGACCTGGGTCTTGCCGCCGAGACGGCGCAGCGCCGAGGAGTGCAGCACCCGGGCGCGGTCGCGGGCGAAGTCACCGCGCGCCGCGCTCTTGGGCGCCTCGGGCACGTGCCGGGCGCGGGCGTGCTCGGAGTAGCCGGGGACGCGCGCGTCGTCCTGGCGCACCCAGCCGGCGGGGGCAGGAGGACGGCCCGGCGCGCGGCCCGCAGGGGTGTCCTCGGCGTCGCGCACGCTCACCCGCCCGAGACCGACGCCTCGGCGTCGGCGACCATCCGGGCCGCCTCGCCCGTCAGCTCCCGGCTGTCGAGCCACTGGTGCGGCAGCGCCACGCGCTTGGTGGCGGCGGTGCGCCCCCGGGGGCCCTCGGCGTCGTCCCCGGGCCACGGCGCGTCGGGGTCCAGCTCGGCGAGCACCTCGGCGAGGGCGTCCAGGCTGGGCACGAGCGCGAGCCGCTGCCGCACGGACGAGCCGACGGGGAAGCCCTTGAGGTACCAGGCGACGTGCTTGCGGATCTCCCGGCAGGCACGGTCCTCGTCGACGTCGGTGACGTCGGAGAGCGGCTGGCCGACGCCGGCGCCGTGCTCGGCGGCGAGCAGGACGGCGTGGCGGTGCAGCATCGCGGCCACCTCGCCGAGGGTGGGGCGCACCCGCTCGGGGCGCCCGGCGAAGGCGGCGGCGAGGTCGGCGAACAGCCACGGCCGGCCGAGGCACCCACGCCCGACGACGACGCCGTCGCACCCCGTCTCGGCGACCATGCGGACGCCGTCCTCGCCGGACCAGACGTCGCCGTTGCCGAGGACGGGCACGGAGGTGACGGCCTCCTTCAGGCGGGCGATGCGGCTCCAGTCGGCGGTGCCGGAGTAGTACTGCTCGGCGGTGCGGGCGTGCAGCGCGACGGCGGCGGCGCCCTCGGCCTCGGCGGCGCGGCCGGCGTCGAGGTAGGTCTCGTGCTCGGCGTCGATGCCGACGCGCATCTTCACCGTGACGGGCACACCCGCAGGGGCCGCCGCCCGCACGGCCTCCCGGACGACGCTGGCGAACAGCGAGCTCTTCCAGGGCAGCGCCGCCCCGCCGCCGCGGCGGGTGACCTTGGCGACGGGGCACCCGAAGTTGAGGTCGACGTGGTCGGCGAGGTCGTCCTCGACGAGCACGCGGACGGCGGCGCCGACCGTCCTCGGCTCGACGCCGTACACCTGGGTGCTGCGCAGCCGGACCCCGGGCGCGTGGGCGACGAGGCGCAGCGACTCCTTCGTCCGCTCGACGAGCGCCCGCGACGTCACCATCTCCGAGACGAAAACGCCCTCGCCGCCGGCCGCCGCCATCTGCTCGCGGCACAGGGTCCGGTAGGCCTCGCCCGTGATGCCGGCCATGGGGGCGAGGACGACGGGCGTCGGCACCTCGTGCGGCCCGATCCGCAGCGGGCCGGCGGGCGACGACGACCGCTCCGGGCGCCCGTCGGCGACCGGGCCGTCGACAGGGCGCGGCGGGGCGGTCGCAGGGACGGCGGTCACCTCCCCATGGTGGCAGGCCCGGCGCTGCGGCCCCGCGCCCGTCCACCGGGGCGCCGGCCGGCGAGGCAGCCCCGGACCCGGCCGGTACGGAGATCTACGACGAGCGCACCGCGAGCGGCGTTCGCGTGCCACGGTGCGCCCTCACCTCCCCACCCCTCACCCGCCTGGAGCACCTGTGCACCCGAAGGTCTGCCGACGCACCGGCCTCGGCGCCGTCGCCGTCGCCGTCGCCCTGTCCTGCGCACCGGGCGCCGCAGCCGCCACGGAGAGCCGCGAGCGCACCTCGCGCTCCCTCGAGGCCCCCGCGTCCGCCGACGCCTTCCTGCGGGCCGGCCTGCCGGCCGCCACCCCCGAGGCGCCCGCGCGGCGTGCCAGCGCCGCCGGGGCCGCAGGCCCGCTCGCGACGCCCGCCCCCGGAGCGACCGCTGGGTCCGCCCTCGCGGCGGGCCCGAGCAGCTACCCGTCCCAGCCGCGGCTGCGGGTCTACCCGGACGAGCCCGCCGACGCCGCCGCCGCGCGCGGGGCCCTCGCCTACGACGAGATCGCCCCGCGCGTCCAGGCCCTGATGGACCGCAGCGCGTACGTCTCCGCCGAGGTCGTCGGCACCTCGACGCTCGGCCGCGAGCAGCTCCTCGTCACGCTCACCGCACCGGAGACGCCCACCGAGACCGCCCAGCAGACCGCCTGGCGCCAGGCGATGAAGGACGACGCCGAGGCCGCTGCCGCGGACGAGGCCTTCGCGGCCGGGTACAAGGTCCCCCTCTGGTTCAACAACAACATCCACGGCAACGAGGTCGAGGGCACCGACGCGAGCCTGGCGTGGATGGAGGACCTCGTGGACCGGGCCGAGGCCGGCGACGCCGAGGCGCTCGAGGTCCTCGCCACCAGCCGCCTCTACTTCACGATGTCCAACAACCCCGACGGCCGCGTCGCCGGGGCGCGCCGCACCGCCCTGGACCTCGACGCCAACCGCGACCACATCACCAACGCGACACCCGAGACCCGCACGACACGGGCGCTCGCGGACCGCCTCCAGCCGCTCTTCTTCAGCGACATCCACGGCTACACCCGCACCCTGCAGGTCGAGCCCTGCGGTCCGCCCCACGGGGAGAACTACGACTACGACCTCTTCCTGCCGCACGCCTACGCCTCGGCGCTGCGCATCGAGGCCGACGTCGCGGCGGCGGACATCCCCGGCAACGTGTACCGGGCGGAGGACGGCAGCCCGACGCCGGAGAACACCGGCCGCTTCACCATCCCCTACCGCGACACCCCGGTCGGCTGGGACGACTGGCCCCCCGTCTTCACGGCGCAGTACGTCGCCTACCAGGGCGCCGTCACCTCGACCGTGGAGCTGCCCCGGGGCACCGACGTGGCCACCAACATCACCATCGGCCGCCAGGTCATCACCTCGACCACCGACTACGTGCTCGAGAACCGGGCGGACATGCTGGCCAACCAGGTGGAGATCTTCCGGCGGGGCAGCGCCGGGGAGCCCCTGCGCACCCTGGGCGCCGACCCCGACCCGGCGACGGTCCCCGGCCCGGACCAGTGGGCGGAGCTGTGGGGGCCCGAGGACGTCTACCGCACCGACTTCCCCGACGCCTACGTCATCCGCGTCGGCGAGGACCAGCGGTCGGCGACTAACGCGGCGCGGCTGGTCGACACCCTCCTCGCCCACGGCGTCGAGGTGGGTCGGGTCCCTGGCCGTCACGAGGTGGACGGCGTCACCGTCGCCCCGGGCTCCTACCTCGTCGACATGCAGCAGCCGATGCGCGGGCTCGCGAACGCGCTGCTCGCGCCCGGCAGCGACATCAGCGACCGCGTGCCCTTCATGTACGACGTCTCGGCGTGGAGCCTGGGCGAGCTGTGGGGCGCCGACGTGGACACGGTCCAGGAGCTGCCCCGCACCTCGCGCGGGCGCAGCCTCGTCCGGGCGCGACCCGTCACGCAGGCCCGGGGCACGGCGTCCGTGCCCCGCGGCAGCGACCTGCGGCTCGCGCTCACGGGCCCCGCCGAGGTGCGCGCGCTCAACCGGCTGCTCGCCGACGAGGTACCCGTGGGCGTCCTGCCCGACGGCTCGGTCGTCCTCGACCAGAGCCGGCGGGCCGCCGCGGCCGCCGTCTCGCGGGCCGAGGGGGTCGCCTTCACCGAGGCCGACGACGTGACGCCGGGCGAGGACGGCGTGCCGCTGGCCCGGCCGCTGCGGGTGGCCTACACCACGTCCTCCTCCGTGCCGCTCGGCGGCGACGACCTGCTCTCCCTGGAGGCGCTGGGCTACGAGGACCCGCTGCGGGTGAGCGCGGCGACGCTGGCCAGCGGCGAGGCCTCGCTCGAGGACGTCGACGTGCTGTGGGTCGGCGCCGGGCTGTCCCGGGGCCCGCTGCCGGCCGAGGCCCTCGCCGAGCTGGAGGCCTTCGCGGCGGCGGGCGGCGACCTCGTCGGGCGCGGGACGGCGGCGACGGCGCTGGCGCAGCAGCTCGGCTACGTCGACGCCACGGCCGTCGCGGGCAACGGCTGGGGCAACGGCCTGCTGGCGGTCGAGACGCCGGCGGGCGGGCTGCTCGACGGCGTCGCGGAGGACCACGCCTTCGGCTACGCACCGGTCCACTTCACCGACCTCGGGGAGGGCGACGTCGTGGAGCAGACCTACGGCGACGACCCGCTCGTCGCCGGCCACTGGACGCCGCTGGACGCCGCCGGCGTCGGGGGGCCGGCTGCCGCCGCCGGGCAGCCCTCGGTCATCTCGGGCGAGAGCGAGGCCGGCGGGCGCGCCGTGCTCTTCGGGACCTACCCCACCTTCCGCGCGCACCCCGTCGGGATGCTCGACGACCTCGCGCGGGCCCTCGGCGTCGCCCAGGGCTGACGCCCGCGGCCGACGTCGGCCTCCTGCCCGGACACCGCCGGGCAGGAGGCCGACCGCCGGGGGTCAGGCCCCGACGAGGCGGGCGGCGAGGTAGCCCTCGACCTGGTCGAGCCCCACCCGCGTCTGCGTCATGGCGTCACGGTCGCGGACGGTCACGGCCTGGTCCTCGAGCGTGTCGAAGTCGACCGTCAGGCAGAACGGCGTGCCGATCTCGTCCTGACGGCGGTAGCGACGCCCGATGGCGCCCGCGTCGTCGAAGTCGACGTTCCAGTGCTGGCGCAGCTGCGCCGCGAGGTCACGGGCCTTCGGGGACAGGGCCTCCCCGCGCGAGAGCGGGAGGACGGCGGCCTTGACCGGCGCCAGGCGCGGGTCCAGGCGCAGGACGACACGCTTGTCGACGCCGCCCTTGGCGTTGGGCGCCTCGTCCTCGCAGTAGGCGTCGACGAGGAAGGCCATGAGCGAGCGCGTGAGGCCTGCCGCCGGCTCGATGACGTACGGCGTCCAACGCTCGCCCTTGGCCTGGTCGAAGTAGGACAGGTCGGTCCCGGAGTGCTCCGAGTGCGTCGAGAGGTCGAAGTCGGTGCGGTTGGCGACGCCCTCCAGCTCGCCCCACTCCGAGCCGGTGAAGCCGAAGCGGTACTCGATGTCGACGGTCCGCGTCGAGTAGTGCGAGAGCTTCTCCGCCGGGTGCTCGTAGTGGCGCAGGTTGTCCCGGTCGATGCCGAGCCCGACGTACCAGTCGGTGCGCGCGTCGATCCAGTACTGGTGCCAGCCCGCGTCGGTGCCCGGCTCGACGAAGAACTCCATCTCCATCTGCTCGAACTCGCGGGTGCGGAAGATGAAGTTGCCGGGAGTGATCTCGTTGCGGAAGGACTTGCCGATCTGGCCGATGCCGAAGGGCGGCTTGCGGCGCGAGGAGCCCATGACGTTGGCGAAGTTCACGAAGATGCCCTGCGCCGTCTCCGGGCGCAGGTAGTGCAGCCCGGACTCGTCCTCCACGGCACCGAGGTAGGTGCTCAGCATCATGTTGAAGTCCCGCGGCTCGGTCCACGCGCCGCGAGTGCCGCAGTTCGGGCAGGCGATCTCGGCCAGCCCCTCCGGCGGGCGGCCCTTCTTCTCCTCGAAGCCCTCCTCGAGGTGGTCGGCCCGGAAGCGGCGGTGGCAGGACTGGCACTCGGTCAGCGGGTCGGTGAAGACGCCGACGTGGCCGGAGGCGACCCACGTCTCGCGCGGGAGGATGACCGAGCTGTCGAGGCCGACGACGTCGTCGCGCCCGGTGACGACCGCCTTCCACCACTGCCGCTTGATGTTCTCCTTGAGCTCGACGCCCAGCGGTCCGTAGTCCCACGCCGAGCGGGTGCCGCCGTAGATCTCCCCGCTGGGGAAGACGAAACCCCGGCGCTTGCAGAGGCTGACGACGGTGTCGATCCGGGAGGGTGCGGCCACGCTGGTTCGCTCCAGGCTGCTCGAGGGCGGGTCGGGGTGGTCCCGCCGGTGCGCGGCGGCGGCCGGCGCTCGGGCGGCGCAGCCGGCGGCGGGCTGCCGGTCGGGTCTGCCGCGAGGGTATCGGCCCGACGGCGTGCCCCCGGTGCCGCTCGCCCCGCGGTGTTGACGCAGCCAAGGCCAACGGTGAGAATCGTCATCATGACCGCCCGACCGGCTCGTCTCGTCGCCCTGCCCCTCGCGGGCCTGCTCGTCCTCGCCGGCTGCGGCGCCGACGCCGGCTCGTCCACGACCGGCGCGGGCTCGACCCCGGCCGCCGGTGGCGCCACGGACGCCGACGTCGAGGTCGTCGCGAGCTTCTACCCGCTGCAGTGGCTCACCCAGCAGGTCGCCGGGGACCGCGCCGAGGTGGGGTCGCTGACGACGCCCGGCGTCGACCCGCACGACCTCGAGCTGGCGCCGCGGGACGTCGCGACGGCGCTGGACGCGGACCTGCTCGTCACCCTCGGAGGCTTCCAGCAGGCCGTCGACGCGGCGGCGCAGCAGCGCGGGGACGACCCGGTCGTCGACGTCGCCGCCGCGGCCGACCTCGAGGACTCCCCCGGCGCGCCGGAGGGCACCGACGACGGCGGCGGCGACGACCACGACCACGCGGACGACGACCACGCGGCCGACGACCACGACCACGGCGACGAGAGCCACGCCGACGAGCACGACCACGCCGAGGAGGGCCACGAGCACGCCCTGGCCGAGGACCCGCACTTCTGGCTCGACCCGGTGCGGATGCAGGCCGTCGCCGAGGTCGTGGCCCAGGGCCTCACCGACGTCGACCCCGACGGCGCCGACACCTACGCCGCCAACCTGGCCGACGTGCAGGCCGAGCTCGCCGCCGTCGACGAGGAGTACGCCACCGGCCTGGCGACCTGCGACAGCCGGGACCTCGTGACGGCCCACCAGGCCTTCGGCTACCTGGCCGAGCGCTACGACCTCACCCAGCGCGGCGTCACCGGCATCGGCGGCGGCACCGAGCCCACGACGGCCCGCCTCGCCGAGGTCGCCGACTTCGTCCGGGCGAACGACGTGCGGACGATCTACACCGAGACGCTGCTCAGCCCTGCGGTCGCCGAGACCGTCGCGAGCGAGACCGGCGCCGGCACCGCCGTCCTGGACACCCTCGAGGGCCTCACCGACGCCTCGCCCGGCGAGGACTACCCCGCCGTCATGCGGGCCGACCTGGAGACCTTGCGCGCGGGCCAGGGCTGCTCGTGACCACCGCCGACGGCCCCCCGCTGCTGCGCCTGCGCGGCGCCGGCTTCGGCTACGGCGACCGGGTCGTCGTGCACGACGTCGACCTCGAGGTCCGGCGCGGCGAGCGGGTCGCCCTCCTCGGCAGCAACGGCTCGGGCAAGACGACGCTGCTGCGCGGGGTGCTCGGCCTCGTCACGCGCACCGGCGGCACCGTCGAGGTCGACGGCCAGCCGGCACCCTCCCGGGCGAGCCGGCGCCGGACCGGGTACGTGCCGCAGGCGATGTCGGTCGGCGGCGGCGTCCCGACGACGGTCCGCGAGGTGGTCGCGACCGGTCGCCTGCCGCTGCGCCCGTTCTGGCGGCCCGCCGGACGGGCGGACCGCGACGCCGAGCGGGAGGCGCTGGAGGCCGTCGACATGGCCGAGCACGCCGACGAGGACGTCAACGAGCTCTCCGGCGGCCAGCAGCGCCGCGTCCTCATCGCGCGGGCGCTGGCCGCCCGTCCCGACCTGCTGGTCCTCGACGAGCCGCTCGCCGGGGTCGACGCCGCCAGCGGGCAGGCGCTCGCGCGGACCCTCGTCGACCTCGCCGACCACGACGTGACCCTCCTCGTCGTCACCCACGAGGTCGGGCCGCTGGAGGACGTCGTGGACCGGGCGCTGGTCCTGTCCTCCGGACGCCTCACCTACGACGGGCCGCTGGTCCCGCGCCTGGCCCGGTCCGAGGCGAGCCCGCTCGAGCACCAGGAGGTCTGCCACCACGACGACCGCCACCGCGACGACCACCGCGACGGCCGGGGCCGGGTCGGCCCGCGCGGCTGGGTGGACCACCCGCGGACCCACGCCGCCGTCGTCGGCGCGGACGACCACCCGGAGCGTCACGGTGCCTGAGGTCCTGCAGTACGACTTCATGGTGCGGGCGATGCTCGCCGCGGTGCTCGTGGGCCTGGCCGCGCCCACGGTCGGCGTCTTCCTCGTCCAGCGGCGCCTGTCGCTCATCGGCGACGGCATGGGGCACGTCGCGCTCACGGGCGTGGCGGTCGCCCTCGTCACGAACCAGGCCGAGGTGGAGGTCGCGCTCGTCCTCACCGTCCTCGCCGCGGTCGCCGTCGAGCTGCTGCGCCGCTACGGCCGCACCGCCGCCGACGTCGTCCTGGCGGTGCTCTTCTACGGCGGCATCGCGGGAGGCGTCGTCGTCATCTCCCTGGACGAGGGCGGCTCGACCGCGACGCTCAACACCTACCTCTTCGGCGCCATCACGACGACGTCGCGCGAGGACCTGCAGGTCTCCGCCGTCCTCGCCGTCGTAGTCCTCGTCACCGCGCTGGGGCTCGGACGTCGCCTGGCCGCCGTCAGCAGCGACGAGGAGCACGCCCGCGCCAGCGGGCTGCCCGTCACAGGTCTCAACGTGCTGCTCGGCGTCCTCACGGCCGTCACCGTCGTCCTGTCGATGCGGGTCGTCGGCCTGCTGCTCATCAGCGCGCTGATGATCCTGCCCGTCGCCGTCTCCCAGCAGCTGAGCCGCAGCTTCCGCGCGACGACCACCACCGCGATGGTGGTCGGGGTGGGCGCCAGCCTCGCCGGCGTCGTCGGCTCCTGGTACGCCGACACGCCCTCCGGCGGGACCATCGTGCTGCTGCTCATCGCCCTGTTCGTCCTCGCCGCGGCCGGCTCGGCCCTGCTGCGGCTCGGACGCTCGCGCGGGCACCGGCGGCGGGCCCGCGCCGCGGGCGGCGTCGACGGGTCACCGAGGCCCGGTGGCGGCGACGCCCCGGCCGGTCCGGCATCATCGGGTGCGGGCGGGCAGCGGCGAGGGACCGCGGACCGCGAGGTGAGCACCAGGACAGGAGCGTGACATCCGTGCCGCAGCAGCGGGTCCGGCGCGCGAGCCGCCAGCGTGACGCCGTCCAGGCCTCGCTGGCCAGCAGCGACGCCTTCCAGAGCGCCCAGGACCTCTACGCGACGCTGCGCGAGCAGGGCAACCCCATCGGGCTCGCGACGGTCTACCGCGCGCTGCAGGGCATGGTCGAGGACGACGAGGTCGACGTCCTGCGCACCGACGACGGCGAGGCGATCTACCGCCGGTGCAGCCCCACCCACCACCACCACCTCGTGTGCCGCAGCTGCGGCGCGACCGTCGAGGTCGAGGGCCCCGACGTCGAGGCCTGGGCCGCGCAGGTCGCCGCGGAGCACGGCTTCACCGCGCCCGACCACGTCGTCGAGGTCTTCGGGACCTGCGCGAGCTGCTCGGCGGCCCGCGACCAGCCCTGAGCCGCCGGCCGCGCCGCCCTCAGCCCGACGGCGCGGAGCGGTCCACCGCACCCCCGTACCGCCGCTCGCGGCCGGAGTAGAGCAGCACGGCGTCCCACAGCGTCCGACGGTCGACGTCGGGCCACAGCACGTCGAGGAAGACCATCTCGGCGTAGGCCGACTGCCACAGCAGGAAGTTGGACGTGCGCTGCTCCCCCGACGTCCGCAGGAACAGGTCGACGTCGGGCAGGTCAGGCTCGTCGAGGTACCGCGCCAGGGTGCGCTCGTCCACGCGCTCGGGGTCCAGCCGGCCGGCCGCCACCTCCCGGGCGACGGCCCGCGCGGCGTCGGCCACCTCCGCCCGGCCGCCGTAGTTGACGCACATCGTCAGCTGCAGCCGGTCGCAGCCCGCGGTGACCCGCTCGGCCTCCTCCAGCTCGCCGACCACGCTGCGCCACAGGCGGGTCCGGCGCCCGGACCAGCGCACCCGCACCCCCCAGGACGCCATCTGGTCCCGGCGGCGGCGCAGCACGTCGCGGTTGAAGCCCATGAGGAAGCGGACCTCCTCGGGCGACCGCTTCCAGTTCTCCGTGGAGAAGGCGTAGACCGAGACGTACTCCACGCCGATCTCCAGCGCGCCCGCGACGAGGTCGAGCAGCGCGGCCTCGCCGGCCTCGTGACCCGCGGTGCGCGGCAGCCCGCGCGCGTTGGCCCAGCGGCCGTTGCCGTCCATGACGACCGCGACGTGGCGCGGCACGGCCTCCGGCGGCAGCTCCGGCGGGCGCGCACCGCTCGGGTGCGGCGGCGGGGCCACCGGGGGCGGCGGCGGGGCGGCGCCGGCCCGGCGGCGCAGCCTCACGCCGGGCTCCCGGCCCGGACGTCCTGCGCCCCGGCCGCCTGGGCGCTCGTCACGACCTCGAGGGTGCGGGCGCCTGGGGCCGCAGGAGGAGGTGGCGGGGCCTCGGCGTCGTGCCCCTGCTCGCCCTCGCCGCGGTCGACGAGCGGCAGGGAGCGGACGGCGCGCTCGAGGTGCCACTGCAGGTAGGCGGCCACGAGGCCGCTGGCCTCGCGCCGCTCACGCCCGCCGCTGGCCTCGGCGACGTCCCAGGCCCCGGCCAGCAGCGCCCCGAGCAGCTGCAGCGTCGCGGCCGCGGGGGCGGCCGCCCCCGGCGGTCGGCAGGAGCGGCACACCGCGCCGCCGGCCGCGACGGCGAAGCCCCGGTGCGGCCCCGGCTCGCCGCACCGCGCGCAGGCGTCGAAGCTGGCGCCCCAGCCGGCGACGGCGAGCGAGCGCACGACGAAGGCGTCGAGGACCAGCCCCGGCGGGCGTCGCACGGGCGCGTGCGGCGGGCCGACCAGGGCCCGCAGCCCCCCGACGAGCAGGAGGAACTGCTGGGTGGCCGGCTCCCTCTCCTCGGGCGTGAGCCGCTCGGCCACCTCGAGCATCGCCGTCGCGGCGGTGTAGCGCGGGTAGTCCTGCCCCAGCGACCTCGCGTACGGGCCGAGCGTGAGGACCTGCGTGACGACGTCGAGGCTGCGCCCCTGGTGCAGCTGGACGTCGACGAGCATGCCCGGCTCCAGCCGGGCGCCGAAGCGGCTGCCGGTGCGGCGTACTCCCTTGGCGACGCCGCGGACCCGGCCGCAGGTGCGCGTGAGCAGCGTGATGACGCGGTCGGCCTCACCGATCTTCTGCGTGCGCAGGACGAGCGCCTCGTCGCGGTAGAGCTTCACGCCCCCAGTGTGGCCGCCTGCGACGTCGGGTCGGGTCAGGCCCCGCGGCCGCGCGCCGGCGCACCGGTGCGCGGCCTCCCGCCGTCGCCGCAGGCGTCGCCCTCAGCCGCCGCCGGGCACGAGGGGCGCGACCACGACCGGGGCTGGCTCCTCCAGCCCGCCGCCGCGGGGCTCGGGCAGGGACGCCTCGCGCGGAGGCGGCAGGTCGTCCCGGCTGACGCCGAGCACCACCCGGTCCCGACCGGCGTGCTTGGCGGCGTACAGCGCGGCGTCGGCCGACGCCAGCGCCGAGCCGACGCTCGAGCCGGGCTCCACCCCCACCGAGACCGTGACGGCGAGGCCGGCGCAGATCCCCTGCCAGTCCTCGGCGCGGACGGCCTCGAGCACGCGCTGGGCGATGCTCGTGGCCACCGTGGGGTCCCCGGCGACGAGGACGACGAACTCGTCGCCCCCGTAGCGGACGACGAGCTCGGAGGCACGGCAGGCCGAGGTCAGCAGGCCCGCGAGACGCACGAGCACGAGGTCGCCGACCTCGTGGGAGAACCGGTCGTTGACCTCCTTGAAGTGGTCGACGTCGACGAAGACGACGCCGAGCTCGGCGGGTGCGGCCTCGAGCGCCGCGACGAGGGCGCGACGGTTGCCGAGACCGGTGAGGGCGTCGGTGAGCGCGGTGCGGTGGACGCCGTCACGCTCGTCGAGGAGCCGGCGGACCTGGCGGCGCGACTCCAGCTCCGCCGTCCGCCCGGCGCTGTCACGCTGAAGCCGGCGCAGCAGCGCCCGGGCGTGCTCGCGGCCCCGGCCGACGGCCGGGTGGTCGCCGTGCTCGGCGACGTCGACGTCGACGAGGGCGTCCACGGCCACCCAGCGCCAGACGTCGCGCCGGCTGCGCCGACCGAGGCGCTCCGCCAGCTCCAGGCTGAGGCGGGCGGCGACCAGGTCTCCCGCGGCGAGCTGGTGGCGCCCCCGCACGACGAGGGCCACCAGGCGGTCCGTGCCGGCGGGGCTCAGGTGCTCGAGCAGGCTCGGGTCGCCCACGAGCGCCCAGGCCGCGTCGTCGGCCCCGAGCTCCTGCAGCGCCAGCGAGCAGTAGACGTCGGCCCGGACCGTCGCGGCGACGTCGCCCACCTCTGCTGCTGCCCGGCGCATCGCGAGGGCTCGCTCGGCGACGACGCGCTGGTGGCGCTCGACCTCGCCCTGCTCGCCGAGCAGCGCGGCGAGCCCGCCCCAGGCCGCGCGGACCGCGCACGCCTCCTCGACGGCCGTCGTCCGGTGCGGGTCGCGGGGGTCCACGAGACCGGCGAGCACCTGCTCGGCCGCCTCGTGCAGGTCGAGCGCCTCGAGGGTGACGCCGAGCGCCATGAGCGCCGACATCCGGTTGTAGCCGTCGACGCCGCCGTCGACGAGGTCGAGGCCCTCGGCCACCAGGTCCAGGGCGAGCGAGGTCCGGCCGAGCACGGTGCTGGCCTCGGCGAGCAGCGCCAGCGCCTTGGCTCGCCACAGCGGGTCCCCGCCGGCGAGGTCCAGGAGCTCCTGGCTCTGCTCGACCACCTCGACGTACCGGCCGAGCTCGCGCAGCGAGATCCCCCGGGAGTAGCAGAGGAAGCGCTCGGAGGCGACGTCGCCGACCGCCCGGACGAGCGCCAGCAGCTGGTCGCAGACGTCGACGGCCGCAGCGGGGTCGCCGTCGACGTAGTAGCGGTGCGCCCGGTCGCACAGCGGGTCCATCGGGCCGAAGGCGTGCACCGGCTCCAGCTCGCCCATCTCACCCCCGAAGTGGTGTCCCGAGGGGCCGCCGCCTGGCTGGTCGTCGCCCCGTCGTCGGGGCGGGTCCGGGCGGGCCCAGCGTCACTGTAGGGGCGTCGTCGCCGGAGGGACGGCGCCGCTCTGCGGGTCCAATCTACGACGGAGAGTCGTGCCCGTCACCCAGGGAGAGCAGAGGTCGGTGGCGCGGCCCGGTTGACGGCCGACAGGACCGCACGCAGCGACGCCACCACGGTGTTCGGGTCGATGCCGACCCCCCAGAGCACCCGGTCCCCGTGCACCGGGTCGGAGACCTCGCACTCGACGAAGGCGGCGGCGCGCGCGTCCCCGCCCTCGGACAGCGCGTGCTCGACGTAGTCGAGGACCCGCACCCCGACGCCCTCGGCCCGCAGGGCCTCGACGAGCGCGTCGATCGGGCCGTTGCCGAGCCCTCGCAGCACCCGGGGCTCGCCGCCGTCGGTGATGTCGACCTCGAGGCGGGCGGCGCCGTCGGCCTCGCTGCTCTGGCGCAGGGCGGTGAGGGCGAAGCGGCCCCACGCCCTCTCGGGGTCCGGGGCCGGCAGGTAGGCGTCCTCGAAGATGCTCCAGAGGGTCGCGGCGTCGACCTCGCCGCCGACCTCGTCGGTGCGCGCCTGCACGACGGCGGACAGCTCGACCTGCAGGCGCCTCGGCAGGTCGAGGTGGTGCTCGCTCTTCATGAGGTAGGCCACGCCGCCCTTGCCGGACTGGCTGTTGACGCGCACGACCGCCTCGTACGTGCGCCCGACGTCCTTGGGGTCCACCGGCAGGTACGGCACCGCCCAGGTGATCTCGTCGACGCCCCGCCCCTGCGCGGCCGCCCGGCGGTCCATGGCCTCGAGGCCCTTCTTGATGGCGTCCTGGTGGGAGCCGGAGAAGGCCGTGTACACGAGGTCGCCGCCGTAGGGGTGACGCTCGGGGACCGGGAGCTGGTTGCAGTACTCGACCGTGCGGCGCACCTCGTCGACGTCGGACAGGTCGACCATCGCGTCGACGCCCTGCGTGACGAGGTTCATCGCCAGCGTGACGAGGCAGACGTTGCCCGTCCGCTCGCCGTTGCCGAACAGGCAGCCCTCGACCCGGTCGGCGCCGGCCAGCAGGCCCAGCTCGGCGGCGGCGACGGCGGTGCCGCGGTCGTTGTGCGGGTGCAGGGACAGCACGACGCCGTCGCGCGGCACGAGGTGGCGGCCCATCCACTCGACGGCGTCGGCGTAGACGTTGGGCGAGGCCATCTCGACCGTCGCGGGCAGGTTGATGATGACCGGCCGCAGCGCCGAGGCCCCGAAGACCTCCAGCACCTCGTTGCAGACCCGCGCCGCGTACTCCAGCTCGGTGCCGGTGAAGGACTCCGGGGAGTACTCGTAGGTGATCTCGGTCTCGGGGACCGTCTCCTCGAGCTTGCGGCACAGCCGCGCCCCCTGCAGGGCGATGTCGAGGACGCCGTCCTCGTCGAGGCCGAAGACGACCTCGCGCTGCAGCACGGACGTGGAGTTGTAGAGGTGGACGATCGCCCGCGGGGCCCCGGCGATGGCCTCGTAGGTGCGGTGGATGAGGTGGTCCCGCGCCTGGGTGAGCACCTGGATCGTGACGTCGTCCGGGATGAGGCCGCCGTCGACGAGCTGGCGGACGAAGTCGAAGTCGGTCTGGCTCGCCGAGGGGAAGCCGACCTCGATCTCCTTGTAGCCCATGTCGACGAGCAGCTGGAACATCCGCAGCTTGCGGGCCGGGCTCATCGGGTCGATGAGGGCCTGGTTGCCGTCCCGCAGGTCGACGGCGCACCAGCGGGGCGCGCTGGTCTGCTGCCTGGCCGGCCAGGTCCGGTCGGGGAGCTCGACGCGGACCTGCTCGGAGAAGGGGCGGTAGCGGTGCACCGGCATGCCCGAGGGCTTCTGCGTCGAGGTGCGGTAGGAGCTGGGGCGCGGGTCGGTCATCTCGTCCTCGTCAGGTGGTGAGCGGGGCCCCCGGCCGGAGCCGGTCGGGCGTCGTCACCGGCGGCACAGCAGACTCCGCGACGAGGGGGCCGGTGGCTGCTACTGGCCCTCGCCGCGGCAGCCGAGGAGGAGGCTCACGCGCACGAGGGCACCCTACCCCCGCCGGCGCCGCGACCCGGCAGTCCGTCGACCCCGAGGCCTCAGAAGCCCAGCCGCGCCAGCTGCCGGGGGTCGCGCTGCCAGTCCTTGGCGACCTTGACGCGCAGGTCGAGCCAGACGGGGACGCCGAGCAGGGCCTCGACGCCCGCCCTCGCCTGCGTGCCGACCTCCTTGAGCCGGGCGCCGCGCCGCCCGATGACGATGCCCTTCTGGGACTCCCGCTCGACGAAGAGGTGCACGCGGACCTCGACCATGCCGTCGGCGCGGGGCTCGCCGTGCTCGTCCTCGCGCGGCAGCATCTCGTCGACGACGACGGCCAGGCTGTGCGGCAGCTCGTCGCGCACGCCCTCCAGGGCGGCCTCGCGGACGAGCTCGGCGACCATGACGGCCTCCGGCTCGTCGGTCAGCTCGCCACCGGGGTACATCGGCGGCCCCTCCGGCAGGTGCCCGAGCAGCACCTCCTCCACCACGTCGACCTGCTGGCCGCCCGTCGCCGAGACGGGCACGACGTCGGCCCACGGCCCGAGCTCGGCGACCTCGACGAGCTGGCGCGCGAGGCGGTCGCGGGGCACGAGGTCGGTCTTGGTCACGAGCGCGACGACGGGGACGGCGCGCCGGCCCTGCGCGAGCGGGGCCAGCTGCTCGGTGATCCACCGGTCGCCCGGGCCGACGGGCTGGTCGGCGGGCACGCAGAAGCCGATGACGTCGACCTCGGCCAGGGTCGCGAGGACGAGGTCGTTGAGCCGCTGCCCCAGCAGCGTGCGCGGCCGGTGCAGCCCGGGGGTGTCGACGAGCACGAGCTGGGCCTGCGGGCGGTGCAGCACCCCGCGGACGGTGTGGCGTGTCGTCTGCGGACGGCTCGAGGTGATGGCGACCTTCTGCCCCACGAGGGCGTTGGTCAACGTCGACTTGCCCGCGTTGGGCCGCCCGACGAAGCAGGCGAAGCCGCTGCGGTAGCCCGCGGGGACGTCCGGCATGGCCAGCGCGGACGCGGGGACGCCCGGCGGGGGGACGTCGTCCTCGTCGAGCGGGGAGCTGTGAGGGCTCACCGCCGCGTCCCGAGGTACTCCAGGAGCAGCTGGCGCTGGAGGGCGAACATGGCCCGCTCCTCCTCCGGCTCGGCGTGGTCGTAGCCGAGCAGGTGCAGCACGCCGTGGGTGGTCAGCAGCAGCAGCTCGTCGGCCGTGGAGTGCCCGGCGGCGCGGGCCTGGCGGGCCGCGACGTCGGGGCACAGGACGACGTCGCCGAGCAGCCCGGGCGGGCTCGGACGGTCCTCCGTGCCCGGCCGGAGCTCGTCCATGGGGAAGGACAGGACGTCGGTCGGCCCCTCCTCGCCCATGTGCTGCTCGTGCAGGGCGGCCATGGCCGCCTCCTCGACGAGCAGGACCGACAGCTCGGCCTGCGCGTGCACGTGGAGGGCGTCGAGCACGTGGCGCGCGAGGGAGCAGAGCTCGCGCTCGGCGACGTCGTGCGAGCTCTCGTTGGCGACCTCGACGCTCACGCGCCACCCCCGGCGGCGGGCCGGGCGGGCGGCCGCCGCGGGTCGCGCTGCTGGCCGGCGGGCGCGGGCGCGGCGTGGGCGGCGTCCCAGCGGCCGTAGGCCTCGACGATGTCGGCGACGAGCTTGTGCCGCACGACGTCCCCGGCGTCCAGGTGGGCGAAGGCGACGCCGTCGACCCCGTCGAGGACCTCCTGGACGACCCGCAGGCCCGACTGCGTCCCGCTGGGCAGGTCGACCTGCGTGACGTCACCGGTGATGACCATGGTCGAGCCGAAGCCGAGCCGGGTGAGGAACATCTTCATCTGCTCGGCGGAGGTGTTCTGCGCCTCGTCGAGGATGATGAAGGCGTCGTTGAGCGTCCGGCCGCGCATGTACGCCAGCGGCGCGACCTCGATGGTCCCGGCCGCCAGCAGCCGGGGCACCTGCTCGGGGTCGAGCATGTCCCCCAGCGCGTCGTACAGCGGCCGCAGGTAGGGGTCGATCTTCTCGGTGAGCGTCCCCGGCAGGAAGCCCAGCCGCTCCCCCGCCTCGACGGCCGGTCGGGTCAGGACGATGCGCGAGACCTGCTTGGTCTGCAGCGCCTGCACGGCCTTGGCCATCGCGAGGTAGGTCTTGCCCGTGCCCGCCGGGCCGATGCCGAAGACGACCGTCTCCGCCTCGATGGCCTCCACGTACCGCTTCTGCCCCAGCGTCTTGGGGCGGATGGTGCGTCCCCGCGAGGAGAGGACGTCGAGGGTGAGGACGTCGGCGGGGCGGACGCTCGTGGCCTGGCGCAGCATCGCGACGGATCGCTCGACGGCGTCGGGGGTCAGGACCTCCCCCGCGAGGACGACGGCCGACAGCTCGTCCACCAGGCGCTCCAGGAGCGCGACCTCGGCGGCCGGGCCGGTGGCCGTGACCTGGTCCCCCCGGACGTGCACGTCGAGGTCGGGGAACAGCCGCTCGACGAGCCGGAGCACGGCGTCACCGCTGCCCAGCAGCGCCGGCATGGGCACCTCCGGCGGCACGACGACGGTGTGGCGCGTGCGGTCGGTGGCCCGGGGCGTGCCCGCCGCTGCTGCCGACGGTCGGGAGGAGGGCTGGTCGGGCGAGACCCGGTGGGACGGCGTCAGGGGAGGCGGCGACATGGGCGGGCTGGGCGCCCTGGCTCCTCGCGGGCAGGCGCGCCTCCGGACGGCACGCGGGTCCGCACAGGGTAGCCCGCGGGCACCCGGCCGCTCAGACGTCGCCCTCCATCGTGCTGCCCGGGGCGGCGAGGACGTGGCCGTGCGCGTGGAAGACGGTCTGCCCGACGCTCGCGCCGGTGAAGAAGAACAGGCGGTGCTCACCGGCGGTCGCGCCGCCGTCGGCGGCGACACGGGCGCCGACGGCCACGAGCTCGGCGAGCACGGCGGGGGCCGCCGCCGCGAGCGAGACGACGTCGGGGTGGTGCGCACGAGGGACGACGAGCACGTGCAGCGGCGCCTTCGGGTCGATGTCACGGAAGGCGACCACGTCGTCGGTGCTCGCGACCAGCTCCGCGGGCACCTCCCCCGCGACGATGCCGCAGAAGAGGCAGCCCCCCTGCGCCGCGCGGTCGCTGGCCGGGGCGGGCTGCTGGCCGTGCTGCTCCGACCGGGTCATGAGGGGCACTGTAGGGCGCCTCGGTGTGGAGCCGGCCAGGTCGGCTGGAGAGACGGACGGGCGGTGCACGGGGCGCCCAGCTCTGCGACCTGCCACCGGGTGTGCTGACGCCCGACCACCCGCTGCCAGGCGCCGTCCCGATCTCCGCCGCGCGTCAGCGGCCGGAGAAGATGTCGCGCAGACGGCCGAAGACACCACCGCCCGCGCTGGTGAGGCGCCCCTCGGGGGCCTCCTCGCCGCGCAGCTCCGCCAGCTGGCGCAGCAGCTCCTCCTGGCGCTCGTCGAGCCGGGTGGGGGTCTGCACGTCCACGTGCACGAGCAGGTCGCCGCGCCCGCCGCCGCGCAGGTGCCCGACGCCGAGACCGCGCAGGGTGTGGACCTCGCCGGACTGGGTGCCGGGCCGCACGTCCACCCGCTGGCTGCCGTCGAGGGTGTCGACGGCGAGCTCGGTGCCCAGGGCCGCCGCCGTCATCGGCACCACGACGCTGCAGTGCAGGTCGTCGCCGCGGCGGGTGAAGGTCTCGTGCGGCTTCTCGACGACCTCGACGAAGAGGTCCCCGGGCGGGCCGCCGGCCGGGCCGACCTCACTCTGGCCGGCCAGCTGGATGCGGGTGCCGGTGCTGACACCGGGCGGCACCCGCACCGTCAGGTCGCGGCGCTCCTGGACGCGGCCCTCCCCGGCGCACTCCGGGCACGGCGAGGGGATCGTCGTCCCGAAGCCCTGGCACTGCGGGCACGGCGTCGTCGTCATGACCTGCCCGAGGAAGCTGCGGACCTGGCGCTGCACCTGGCCGCGACCGCCGCAGACGTCGCAGCGGCGGGGGGAGGAGCCCGGCGCGCAGCATGAGCCCGTGCAGGTGGGGCAGACCACGGCCGTGTCCACGGTGACCTTCCGGTCGGCGCCGAAGACGGCCTCCCACAGCGGCACCTCGACACGCACGAGGGCGTCCTGCCCGCGCCGGGCGCGGGTGCTCGGGCCTCGGCCGGCCCCTGCGGCGCCGCCGAAGAAGGTGTCGAAGATGTCGCTGAAGCCGAAGCCGCCGGTGCCGCCGCCGAAGCCGCCCATCTGCTCGCCGCGGTCGTAGGCCCGGCGCTTCTCCGGGTTGGACAGGACGTCGTAGGCCGCCGACACCGTCTTGAACTCGTCCGAGGCCCCCGGGTTGACGTCGGGGTGCAGCTTGCGCGCCAGCCGTCGGTAGGCCTTCTTGATGTCCTCCTGCGAGGCGTCGCGGGGCACGCCGAGGGCGTCGTAGTGGTCGCTCACCAGGTCTGCTCACTTCTCTCGGGGCCGGCTGCGGGGCCGGCCCTGCGGGTCCGTCGGCGCTGCGGCGCCTGGTCGGGCGCGGCTCAGCCGCCGATCATGCGGGAGACGTAGCGGGCCACCGCACGTACCGCGGCCATCGTCGTCGGGTAGTCCATCCTCGTGGGGCCGAGCACGCCGAGGTGGGCCACGACCTGCCCGCCGGAGGCGTACCCGCTGGTCACGACCGACGTCTCGGTCAGCCGCTCGTGCGCCAGCTCGCGGCCGATGCGCACCGCGACCCCGCCCGTGCCGGCGCCGGTGTCCTCCGCCATCTCCCCCAGCAGGCGCAGGAGCACCACTTGCTCCTCGATCGCCTCCAGCACCGGGGAGATGGACTGGGGGAAGTCCAGGCCCGAGCGCGCGAGGTTCGCCGTGCCGGCGAGCACCACCCGCTCCTCCCGCTCGGCCGACAGCGAGTCCTCGAGGGCACGCAGCACGGCCCGGACGACGTCGCGGTCGGCGGGGGCGAAGGTCTCCGGCAGCGAGGGCAGCACGGCGACGACGTCGGACAGGCGCCGGCCGGCGGCGGCGACGCCCAGAGCGGCCCGCATCCGGGCGACCAGCTCGTCGGGGACCTCCGAGGTCACCTCGACGGTGCGCTGCTCGACGCGCCCGGAGTCGGTGATGAGCACGAGCAGCATGCGCGGCCCGCCGAGGGGCACGAGCTCGACGTGGCGCACCGTGGCCCGGCTGAGCGAGGGGTACTGCACGACGGCGACCTGGCGGGTCAGGTGCGCGAGCGCCCGCACGGTGCGGGTGAGGACGTCGTCGAGGTCGGTGGCGTCGTCCAGGAGCGTGGAGATGGCGCGACGCTCGGCCGGGGACAGCGGCTTGACGGTGGCGATGCGGTCGACGAAGGCGCGGTAGCCCTTGTCCGTCGGCACCCGGCCGGCACTGGTGTGCGGCTGGGCGATGTAGCCCTCCTCCTCCAGGACGGCCATGTCGTTGCGGATCGTCGCCGGCGAGACCCCGAGGCTGTGCCGCTCGACGAGGACCTTCGAGCCGACCGGCTCCCGGGTCGCGACGTAGTCCTCGACGATGGCGCGCAGGACCGCGAGCCGCCGCTCGTCGCTCACCGGTGCACCTCCGCCCGTCGCCGCGAGGCCGGCCGCACGGGCAGCTGGCACTCAGATGTCGTGAGTGCCAAGCCTACGCCCGTGGGCGTCGGGTCCTGGGCGGTGCCCGTGCAGCCCTCGAGGGCCGGCCCCCGTGGGGCCGGCCCGCCGGCCACCGGCGGGCCGGCCGCGGTCAGCCGCCGCGGACGGCGCCGACGACGCGGTCGGCGAGCCCCGGGCCGCCGGCGTCCTGCGAGGGCGTGAGCGCACGCAGCGGCTCCGCGAGCTCGCGGGCGAAGAAGTCGAAGAATCCGTCCGGGTCGGGGCCCGCGTTCATCGTGACCACGTGGTCGAAGCCGGCGTCCACGAACTGCTGGGCCACCTCGAGGTGGCGGGCGACGTCGGGGCCGCAGGCGAACTGGGCCTTGATCTGCTCCGTCGTGACGCTCTGGGTCGCCGCGTCGAAGTTCACCGGGTTGGGCAGCTCGGACATCACCTTCCACCCGGTCAGCGCCCACCGGGTCTTCTCCCACACGGCCGCGGCGGCGGTGTCGGCGTCCGGCGCCCAGGCGAGCGGGATCTCGGCGAAGGCGGGACCGCTGCCGCCGAGCCGCTTCCAGGTCGCGACCATGTCGCCCTTGGGCTCGGTGGCGAAGAGCCCGTCACCGAGCTCGGCCGCGATGCGCGCCGACGCCGGGCCGCTGGCGGCGACGGCGATGGCGGGCAGGTCCTCGGGCAGGTCGAAGACCCGGGCGTCCTCCAGCTGCAGGTGCTTGCCCTCGTAGGAGCGGTAGCCGCCCTGCCAGAGCAGCCGGATGATCTCCAGGGACTCGCGGAAGAGCTCGTGCCGCTGCCGGATGCCCGGGAAGTGCCGGGTGCCCACGACGTGCTCGTTGAGCCGCTCCCCGGCGCCGACCCCGAGCGTGAACCGCCCGTCGGAGATGATCTGGAGCGTCGCGGCGGCCTGGGCGATGACGGCCGGGTGGTAGCGGACGGTCGGGCACGTGACGCCCGTCGCGAGGCCGAGGGAGTCGGTCCTGGCCGCGATGTTCGCGAGCAGCGCCCAGGTGAAGCCGCTGTGGCCCTGCGTCTCCAGCCACGGGTGGAAGTGGTCGCTCATCTCCACGAAGTCGAAGCCGGCGCGCTCGGCCTCGACGGCCTGGCGCACGACCTCCTTGGGGTCGAACGCCTCGGTCGCGAGCTTGTAGCCGATCTGCATGGGGGTCCTCTCGCGGTGACGGCCGCTGGTGCCGCCGGGGGCGGGATGGTGCGGCGACGACGCTAGGAGCGGCGGGAGCAGGCTGCGCGGCGAGGGTCACCCCGCGTGCCGTCCGGGGCGGGCCGAGGGGGGCGGCTAGCGTCCGCGCCATGAGCCCCACCACGCCGCCGGGCCGCTACGGCGGCGACGTCCTGGCGGGCGACTGGCGCCGCCCGCCCCATGGGCGCTCGGTCGACCTGCGGGCCGAGACCGGTCTCGTGGTCGAGGAGGCCGAGACCGGCTGGGTCGGTGCCGTCGTCCGGGTGGAGAAGGCCGGGGGCACGCGCGTGGTCCACCTGGAGGACCGGCGCCGCCAGGTCCGCGCCTTCCCGCTCGGCCCCGGCTTCCTCGTCGACGGGCGTCCCGTGCGGCTCGTGCCGCCCGCCCCCTCGACCCCGGCGGCGGGCCCCACGTCCGGCCCGGCGCCGGGACGGACGGCCAGCGGCTCCCGCGCCGTCCTGGGGGGGCGGGCACGGGTGGCGCGGGGCAGCCGGATCTGGGTCGAGGGCCGCCACGACGCCGAGCTGGTCGAGAAGGTCTGGGGTGACGACCTGCGGGTCGAGGGCGTCGTCGTCGAGGCCCTCGACGGCGTCGACGACCTCGGCGGGGCGCTGGCCGCCTTCGGGCCCGCCCCCGGCCGGCGGGTCGGCGTCCTCGTGGACCACCTCGTGCCCGGGACCAAGGAGTCGCGCATCGTCGACGCCGTCCGCGCGGACCCGCGCTGGCGGGGGCTCGTGCACGTCGTCGGGCACCCCTACGTCGACGTCTGGGCGGCCGTGCGACCCCGGGCCCTCGACCTGCCGGCCTGGCCGGAGGTGCCGAGAGGCCAGTCGTGGAAGCACGGCGTCCTGGCCGCGCTGGGCTGGCCGCACGCCGACCAGCGCGACGTCGCCCTCGGGTGGCGGCGCATCCTCGGCGCGGTGACGACCATCGCCGACCTCGAGCCCTCGCTGTCCGGGCGGGTCGAGGAGCTCGTCGACTTCGTCACCGAGCCCGGCACCTGACCGCGTCCACCCCGGCAGACCCGGACGCCGGAGGAGGGCCTTCTCGTCTGGAGCCGGGCGCTCGGCCGGCCGTAGGCTCGACCTGAGCGGCCGAGCGGTCGCGGCAGAGGAGGGACGTCCCGTGTCCGACCAGCAGCCCCGTGGTGACCAGCAGCCGGCGCCCGGCCCCCAGCAGGGGTACGGCCAGCAGGAGTACGGCCAGCAGGAGTACGGCCAGCAGGGCTACGGCCAGCAGGGGTACGGCCAGCAGGGGTACGGCGGCTCCCCGCGCGGCGGGCCGCGGCCCGAGGGCGCCGACGACCTCTCGCCGGCCGACCAGCGGCTGTGGGCCACGCTGACGCACCTCTCCGGTCTCGTCTCCTCCTTCGTCGGGCCTCTCGTGGCCTACCTCGTCCTGCGCGAGCGGGGGCTGTTCGTGCGCGAGCAGACGAAGGAGGCTCTCAACTTCCACATCACGGTCGCCGGCGTCTTCGCCGCCACGTGGCTGCTCGGGATCGTGACCTTCGGCATCCTCACCTTCGTGCCCGCGATCGCGTCGGTCGTGCTGCCGGTCTACGCCCTCGTCTTCGCCGTCCTCGCGGCCGTCCGCAGCAACGGCGGCGAGCGCTACCGCTACCCGCTGACGCTGCGTCTGGTGCGCTGACGCGTCACCAGCCGAGCAGGCGGCGGACGACGCCGTCGGCCAGCAGGCGGCCGCGGTCGGTGAGCACGACCCGTCCGCCTCCGGCCATGTCGACGTCGGCCGGGGAGGGGTGGTGCCGCAGGAGCCCGTCGGCGACGACGTCGGCGACTCGCGCGCGCCCCTCGGACGGCAGCACCGCCGCGGGCAGGCCGTCGGCGAGCCGCAGCCCGAGCAGCACCCGCTCCACGAGGCGTGCGCCGTCGTCCAGCACCTCGCGGGAGTGGGCCGGTGAGCGCCCCTCGGCCAGCCGTGCGCTGTAGGCGCCGGGGTGCTTGACGTTCCACCACCGCACCCCGCCGACGTGGCTGTGGGCGCCGGGCCCGACCCCCCACCAGTCGTCGCCGCGCCAGTAGGACACGTTGTGGCGGCACCGGGTGCCCGGGCCGCTCGACCAGTTGCTCACCTCGTACCAGCCCAGGCCGGCGGCGAGGAGCAGCGCGTCGGCGTCCTCGTACTTGCCCGCGAGGTCGTCGGGGTCGGGCAGGGACAGCTCGCCGCGGCGCACCTGCCCGGCCATCCGGGTGCCCGCCTCCACCACGAGCGCGTAGGCGGAGACGTGGTCGGGCTCGCACGCGAGCGCCGCCTCGACGCTGGCCCGCCAGTCCGCCGGGCTCTCCCCCGGCGTCCCGTAGATGAGGTCCAGGCTGACCTGGAGCCCGACGTCACGGGCCCACCGGACCACGTCGGGGACGCGGGCGGGGTCGTGCGTGCGGTCGAGCGTCGCGAGGACGTGCGGGACCGCGGACTGCATCCCGAAAGACACACGCGTGAAGCCGCCGGCCGCCAGCTCGGCGAGGGACGCCGGGGTCACGGAGTCCGGGTTGGCCTCGGTGGTGACCTCGGCGTCGTCGGCGAGCCCGTGGACGGTGCGGACGGCGTCGAGCAGCCCGAGCAGGTCACGGCTGGCCAGCAGCGTCGGCGTGCCTCCCCCGACGAAGACGGTGGAGACCGGCCGCGGCGGCAGGCCGGCGGCGGCCAGCACCTGGCCGGACATCTCGACCTCACGCGCGGCCACGGCGGCGTAGCCGGCGCGCGAGGAGCCGCTGCCGGCGCCGCCGAGCTCCTCGGCGGTGTAGGTCGTGAAGTCGCAGTAGCCGCAGCGCACCCGGCAGAACGGCACGTGGAGGTACATCGCCAGCGCCCGCTCGTGCGCACCGTCGACGACCGAGCCGGGCAGGGCGCCGTCGGGCGGGGCGGGGTCGCCGACGGGCAGGGCAGGGCTCACGGGGACATGGTCTCTCGACCGACGCCGTCGCCCGTCGACGGCCCGAGCGCCGCACCGGGGCCTCGTGCCACCAGCCGGCCGGCAGGTGCACCGCACGGTCGGGGCGAGGATGGGTCCGTGCGGGAGCAGCGGGCGGCGCAGGACTCCGCGACGAGGGCGCACGTCGCGGAGGGCGAGGGTGTCGGGGTGCGGCTGCACCCGCTGCGGCCTGAGGACGTCGCCCTCCGGGCGCAGCTCCTGGCGCTGGAGCCTGCGCCGCACCAGCTGGTCGACTCGGCGAGCGCTCGGCAGACCCTGCCTGCGGCGGACGCCGACCCGCGACGGGCCCCGTTCGCCGTCCTCGCGGGCGGACGTCCCGTCGGCTTCGGGGTGCTCGACCGCGGGGAGTGGCTGGCCGCCGTCCTGGACGACCCGGCCCGCGCCGTCCTGCTGCGCGGCTTCTACCTCGCGGCCGCCGAGCAGGGCCGCGGCTGGGGCACCCGGGCGGCCGCCGCCGTCCCCGCGCTGGCCGCACAGGTGTGGGGCCCACCGCCGGCAGGGCCGGCGCTCGCGGTGCTCACCGTCGGCGACGGCAACGTGGTGGCGCAGCGCGCCTACGCGGCGGCCGGCTGGACCGACACGGGCGTGCGCCAGGTCGGCGGCGAGCTGGGCGCGCTGCGGGTGCTCGTCGCCGCCGTCCCGCACGACGGCGCTTCCCGGCCGGGGCGGCGGGGGTCGGCTCAGGCCGAGGCGAGCGCACGCTCGCAGTAGGGCCGCAGGTCGGCGGCGAGGGCGAGCGCCCCGGAGTCCTCGGCGGCCAGCAGGGTCCGCGCCTGCTCCGGCGAGCGGCTGGCGAAGAAGCCTGACGCGGTCACGCCGTGGCCGGGCCGGGAGAGCACCTCGACGGCGTCGCCCGCCGCGACGGGGCCGGGCGTCACGACGCGCAGGTACACCCCCGGGCGACCGCGCTCGGTGAAGCGCCTGACCCACCGCTGCTCGCCGAGGTGGCGGGCGAAGGTCTGGCAGGGCGTGCGGGCCATCGTCACCTCCAGGACGAGCGTCTCCCCTACGCGCCAGCGCTCGCCGACCTCGGCGCCGTCGACGTCGACGCCCGTCGTCCGCAGGTTCTCCCCGAACAGCCCGGGGGTGACGTCGCGCGCCAGCACCCCGGACCAGTGGTCGGCCTCCTCCTGCGCGTAGGCGTAGACCGCCTTGTCCGGGCCGCCGTGGTGCTCCCGGTCGGCCTGGACGTCCCCGCGCAGGCTGAGCGTCCCGACGTCGACCCGCTCCGGGACCGGGCGCTTGTCGATGGCCGTGACGTCGCCGCGGTCGCCGTCCGCGGCGAGGGCGTGGACGCGGCAGACGGCGAGGACCTGCCCGCCGCGGGTCAGGCCCGAGCCAGCCGGGTCGTCGGGAGCTGCCATGGGCGCAGTGAAGCAGGCGCCGAGGGCAGACGGCGGCACCTCGGGCACCCCCGCTCAAGGTCCCGGCCGCCATGACCGATGCACGATCGTGACCTCGACCGCCAGGCCCGACGCGCCCAGCGCCACGGACGACGTCTCCGCGCAGCGGCCCACGGGCGCGCCCGCGCCCGCCTCGACGGAGGGTCACGGGCTCGTCGCCGTCCTCTCCGCGCAGGAGCGCTGCCGGCTGCAGGACGCCGCCGCTGCCTCCTCGTGGGCGGCCGTCGACCGTCGTCGCACGCCCGCGCGTCGCCGCCGCTGACCACGACCGCCGGCACCGTCCGGGCAGGGGCGACGACGTCCGCCTCGGCGCCCGCCCGCCCGACGCGAGAAGAGGCGACGAGGTCCGCCAGGTCGGACGGCTACTTCTTCGCGGCGTCCTTGACGTCGGCGTCGGAGCTCAGCGCGGCGATGAAGGCCTCCTGGGGGACCTCGACGCGGCCGACCATCTTCATGCGCTTCTTGCCCTCCTTCTGCTTCTCCAGCAGCTTGCGCTTGCGGGTGATGTCGCCGCCGTAGCACTTGGAGAGGACGTCCTTGCGGATGGCACGGACCGTCTCGCGGGCGATGACGCGCGCGCCGATCGCCGCCTGCACGGGCACCTCGAACTGCTGGCGCGGGATCAGCTCCCGCAGCCGACCGGCCATCATCGTCCCGTAGGGGTAGGCCTTGTCCTTGTGCACGATGGCGCTGAAGGCGTCGACCTTCTCCCCCTGCAGCAGCACGTCGACCTTCACGAGGTCGGCGGCCTGGTCACCCATGGGCTCGTAGTCCAGGGAGGCGTAGCCGCGGGTCTTGGACTTCAGCTGGTCGAAGAAGTCGAAGACGATCTCCGCGAGGGGCAGCACGTAGCGCAGCTCGACGCGCTCCGGGGACAGGTAGTCCATGCCTTGCAGCTCACCGCGCCGGCCCTGGCACAGCTCCATGACGGGCCCGATGAAGTCGCTGGGGGCCAGCACGGTCGCCTTGACGACGGGCTCGCGGACCTCCTTGACCTTGCCCTCGGGGAACTCGCTGGGGTTGGTGACCCGCAGCACCTCGCCGTCGTCCATCGCGACCTCGTAGACGACGCTGGGCGCCGTCGAGATGAGGTCGAGGTCGAACTCGCGCTCCAGCCGCTCGCGGACGATCTCCAGGTGCAGCAGCCCCAGGAAGCCGCAGCGGAAGCCGAAGCCGAGGGCCACGGACGTCTCGGGCTCGTAGAGCAGGGCGGCGTCGTTGAGCTTGAGCCGGTCGAGGGCGTCGCGCAGCACGGGGTAGTCCGAGCCGTCGATGGGGAAGAGCCCGGAGAAGACCATCGGCTTGGGGTCGCGGTACCCGCCCAGGGAGTCGGTCGCCGGCCTCGCCGCGTCGGTCACGGTGTCGCCGACGCGGGACTGGCGGACGTCCTTGACACCGGTGATGAGGTAGCCGACCTCCCCGACGCCGAGGCCCTCCGACGGCGTCGGCTCCGGCGAGCTGACGCCGATCTCCAGCAGCTCGTGCGTGGCCCGCGTCGACATCATGGCGATGCGCTGGCGCGGCCGGAGCGTCCCGTCGACGACGCGGACGTAGGTGATGACGCCGCGGTAGGTGTCGTAGACCGAGTCGAAGATCATCGCCCGGGCAGGCGCGTCGGCCACCCCGACCGGCGGCGGCACCCGCTCGACGATGCGGTCGAGCAGCTCACGGACGCCCTCGCCGGTCTTGCCCGAGACCCGCAGCACGTCGCCCGGGTCGCAGCCGACGAGGCCGGCGATCTCCGCCGCGTAGCGCTCCGGCTGCGCGGCGGGGAGGTCGATCTTGTTGAGCACCGGGATGATCTCGAGGTCGCCCTCCATCGCCAGGTAGAGGTTGGCCAGCGTCTGGGCCTCGATGCCCTGGGAGGCGTCGACGAGGAGGATCGCCCCCTCGCAGGCGGCCAGGGACCGCGAGACCTCGTAGGTGAAGTCGACGTGCCCGGGCGTGTCGATCATGTTGAGCGCGTGCGCGACGCCGTCCACCGCCCACGGCATCCGCACGGCCTGGCTCTTGATGGTGATGCCGCGCTCGCGCTCGATGTCCATGCGGTCGAGGTACTGCGCCCGCATGGCCCGCTCGTCGACGACCCCGGTGATCTGCAGCATGCGGTCGGCGAGGGTCGACTTGCCGTGGTCGATGTGGGCGATGATCGAGAAGTTCCGCAGCAGGGCGGGCTCGGTCGCGGCAGGCGCGATGCCCTGCTCGCCGGTCTCGCTGCGGGCCGGTGCGCTCACGGGCTGGGGCCACCTCCGTCGGGCGGGCTCGGGGCGGGACGCCCGTGGTCGAGGACGTCCATCGTCGCACGCAGGGCGGGCACCTCCGCGCTGGTAACCTCGTGCGGGTGCGCCCGGCGCGCGTCTCGTGACGCGTCCGACGAGCGTGTCCTCGAGCAGCGCCTGCTGGGTGGCTGCGCCGACGAGGGCGACGAGACGACGACGACCACCCTGACCCGACCTGGAGCACCTACCCGTGGCCAACATCAAGAGCCAGATCAAGCGCATCACGACCAACGAGAAGGCGCGCCTGCGCAACAAGGCCGTCAAGTCCGAGCTCAAGTCGGCCGTGCGCTCGGTCCGCGAGGCTGCCGCTGCCGGCGACCGCGACGCCGCGCAGGTCGCCCTCGCCCACGCCTCCAAGCGCCTGGACAAGGCCGTGAGCAAGGGCGTCATCCACAAGAACCAGGCCGCCAACCGCAAGCAGGCCCTCGCCAAGCGGGTCGCCTCGGTCTGAGCCGTCCGCCGCGCCGGGCTCGTCCCGGCGCCTGCCGCCGCCGACGAAGGGGCCGCGCTCCCGCGGGAGCGCGCCCCTTCGTCGTCCCTGCGACAGGGCGGCTCCTCAGCCTCCGACGACGACGGACCACGCCCGTACGGAGACCACCTCGACGACACCCTCGCGGGAGAAGGGGTCGGCCTCCAGCAGCGCCCTGGCCTCCCGCTCGTCCTCGACGCGGTAGACCAGGCACGCACCGGTGCCGTCGGCCCACGGCCCCGACATCACCAGCGACCCGCCCGCGTGCAGCCCGCGCAGGTACTCACGGTGCTCGGGGCGGACCGCGGCGACCTGCTCGGGCGTTGCGGTGTAACGGATCTCGGCGACGACGTGGGTCACGGGTGCTCCTTCGTGCTGGGCCGGCGGGACCGGGCGCGATCGGTGGGCTCTGGTCGCGGGTGGGGGGTCGAGAGCGTGGGCGGAGGGCCCCGGCCGAGGGTGGCTCATCGCTCGTGCGAGGCGCAGAGGGCCAGGACGGCGCGCTCGAGGGCGTAGACCGGGTCGCGACCGCCTCCCTTGACCGCCTCGTCGGCCTCGGCGAGGACGACGACGCCGGCGCCGAGCGCGGCCGGTGACCAGCCGCGCAGCTCTCGGCGAGTGCGCCCGACCATCCACGGCTGCATGCCGAGGGCCCGCGCGACGTCCTCCTCGCGGCCCTGGGTGCCCGCGACGAGGGCCATCTGCCGCAGCCGCAGCGCGAGGACGGCGACGATCGGCACCGGGTCCAGGCCGGTGCTCACCGCCTGCCGGACGAGCGCCAGCGCCTCGCCCCGGTGCCCCGCCACGACGGCGTCGGCGACCCGGAATCCCGTGGCCTCGACCCGCCCGCCGTAGTACCGCTGGACGTCCTCGACCTCGACGGTGCCGCTCGTGTCGGCGACGAGCTGGGCGCAGGAGGCGGCGAGCTCGCGCAGGTCCGAGCCCACGGCGTCGACGAGGGCGCGGGCGGCAGGCGCGGAGATCCGACGGCGCGCGGCGCCGACCTCGGCGCCCACGAAGGCGATCTTCTCGTCGTCGCGCTTGACGGGTGGGCAGTCGACGACGACGGCGCCCGGGACCGCGCGCGCGGCGTCGAGGACCTTCTTGCCCCGCTGGCCGCCGGCGTGGCGCAGCACGAGCACGACGTCGTCCGCCGGGGCGGCGAGGTAGCGCAGCACCTCGGCCTCGAAGCCCTCCCCCGGCGCCTCGACGCCCGTGACGACGGCGAGGCGCTCCTCGCCGAAGAGCGACGGGCTGGCGACGGCGTCGAGCGCCCCGGGGCTGTGGGCGGCGGCGTCGAGGGTGGTCACCTCCAGGTCGGCGTGCTGCTCGCGGGCCAGCGCCGTGACCCGCGCGACGGCCCGTTCGCCGAGCAGCCGCTCGGTGCCCGTGACGAGCACGACGGGCCCGGGGACCGCCTCGGTCCACGGCAGGCCGGCGGGGCCCGGACGCCCGCGCCCGCCGCCCCTGCTCCTCGACGACGAGCCTCTCGGCACCGACCCTCTCGACGCCGACCCCTTCGACGCTGGTGCCTTCGCCGCCACAGGTCGCAGGGTGCCACGACCCGCCGACGACGCCCCTCCCCCGGCTGGCCGGGCCCTCAGCACGTCGCCGCGACCCGCCGCCGCGGCACGACCGTGAGCGACCCGGGCGTCCCGGCGACCGCGACGTCCCCCGTCGCCGTCGTGCACGCGACCAGCGCGCCGACGTCGGCGTAGAGCTGCAGGGCGCTCGGCGTCGGGTGGCCGTAGGTGTTGGCCCCGACCCCGACGAGCCCCACGCGGGGGGAGGCGAGCGCGGCAAGACCCGGGTCCTGGTCCGCCGAGCCGTGGTGGGCCACGCCGAGGACGTCGACGGGCCACGCGCCGAGGTCCGCGGCGGTCGCCCGTCGCAGCTGCGCCTGGGCCCCGGCGCCCAGGTCGCCGAGGGCCACCACCGACACCGCGCCCCCACCCCCTGGGTCGACGACGTCGAGCCGGACGACGACGCTCGCGTCGTTCGCGCCGTCGCCCTCGCCTGCGCCGTCCGCGCCGGGGACGTGGGCATCGCGCGGGTATCGGCCGGCGGCGGGACCGAGCACGCGCCACGGCACCTGCCCCGCCACCCCGGCCAGGCCGGCCTCGCCGCGCTCGGACGGCACGCCCTCGGCGGCGAGCTGCGCAGCCACCTCCTGGGCCGCCGCCGACGGCACGGCCAGCGGGCTGACCACGGCCCGGGTGACCTCGCGCCCGTCGAGGACGCCGGGCAGCCCGTCGACGTGGTCGGCGTGGAAGTGCGTCAGCACGAGCAGGTCCACCCGCCGCACGCCGAGCCGGTCCAGGCAGCCGTCCACGGCGGGCGGGTCAGGCCCCGCGTCGACGACGACCGCGGCCTCCGGCCCGCTGCGCACGACGAGGGCGGCGCCCTGCCCGACGTCGCACTGGACCGCCACCCAGCCGGGCGGCGGCCAGGCACCGCCCCGGACACCGGTGCGCGCGAGCAGCAGGCCGAGACCGGCCACGACGAGCAGCGCGGCGGCCGTCAGCGCTGTCGCACGGCGCCACCGGGGCACGCCTCGTGCCGTGGTCGTCGACGTGGTCGACGCCCGCTGCGGCCGCGTCCCACCCCGCCGGCCCCCCTCCCGCCGGTCCCCACCCGGCCGGTCCCTGGCGCGCGGGTCCCAGACGCGCAGGTGACGGACGCGCAGGTGCCGGCCCACCGACACGGCGGCCGGGGCCAGGACCAGCCCGGCGAGGAGGACCCCGCTGAGCAGGGCAGCCCCACCCCACCCACCGGGCCACGGCAGCGCGGCGCCGGGGACGCCTGCGCCGGTGCGCGCGACGAGGGCGACCCACCCGACCGCCCAGGCCGCCGGCAGGGCGAGCACCTGCGCCGCCGTCGCCGAGAGCGGCGCGACCGCGAGCGCGGCGACGCCGAGGACGGTGGCGGGCGCGACGGCCGGCGCCGCGAGCAGGTTGGCCGGGACCGCCGCGAGCGACACCTCCGGGGCCAGCAGGAGCAGCACCGGGGCGCAGAGCGCCTGCGCGGCCGCGGGGACCGCCACCGCCATGGCCAGACGCGCCGGCAGGACCCGGGAGAGGGCGTCCGCCCACGGTGCCGCCAGCAGCAGCAGGGCGCCCGTGCCGAGCACCGAGAGCGCGAAGCCGACCGAGCGCGAGGCCCAGGGATCGGCGACGACCAGCACGACGACGGCCGCGGCCAGCAGCGGCACCCCGCGCCCGGGCCGGCCGGCGACCACGCCGAGGAGGGCCGCCGAAGCCATCACCCCGGCGCGCAGGACGCTGGGGTCGGGACCGGCGACGCCGACGAAGGCGACGAGCGCCGTCAGGGCCAGCGCGGTGCGCAGGCGCCGCCGGGCGCCGAGCAGCGCGGCCCCGGCCGCCACGGCGGCGACCAGGACGGCCGTGTTGCCGCCGCTGACCGCGGTGAGGTGCGCGAGCCCCGTGGTCCGCATGTCGTCGGAGAGGTCCTGCGGCATCCGCGAGGTGTCCCCGACGACGAGCCCCGGCAGCAGGCCGCGCGCGTCGTCGCCGCGCCCGGCGACCGCGTCGTGCAGCCCTCCGCGCAGGGACGCCGCCGTGGCCCGCCAGCCCGTGGGCGGCTCGACCGCGCGCACGCCGCCGACCAGGCGCAGCACGGCGACGACGTCGTCGCCCCGCTCGGCGGGCGACAGGCGACCGACGAGGTGCACGACCTCGTCACGGGACCGCTCGCCCAGGTCGACGCCACCCACGACGAGCAGCGCGCCGCGCGCAGGGGCCACGACCCCACGACCGGTCACCTGCTCGGGCACCACGCGCACGACGAAGCGCGGTCGTCCGTCGCCCCAGGACCCCTCCCGGGGTCGGACGGCGGCGGGCTCGCCGGCGACCCGCCCGACCACCTCGACGACGGCCGAGCGGGCGACGAGGTCTGGCACCAGCCCGCCGTCGCGCTCGGCGACGCGCAGGGCCGTCGTCGCGGCCACGACGGCAGCGACCAGCAGGACGACGGCGACGGCCGACCTCGCGGGCGAGGGCCCGCGTCGTCCTGCGTCCCTCCGTCGTCCTGCGCCCGTACGTCCTCCTGCGTCCCCGCGTCCTCCCGTGACTCCGAGCCGTCGCGGGCCTGCGGGCCGCCCCGCTCGTCCACCGGCCCGCAGCAGCCCCACGACGGCCACGCCCAGCAGCAGCGCGACCAGCAGCGAGAACCCCGCGGGGAGCGCGACGGCCGCTCCGGCGCTCGCCCATGCCGCCAGCGCCGCCGGCACCAGCCGCAGGTCGGCGGCCTCCACCCCGGCGACGGGTGCTCGGTCGTCCTCCTCACCTGCCGCCAGGAGCGGGCGCCGGGTCACGGCGCCCTGCCCGCCCGCGGGCGGGCTCACGGCACGACCACGAGGTCACGGAGGTCGGCCAGCCGGGCCTCGCCGATGCCGCTGACCTCGCCGAGCTCCTCGACGCTGGTGAAGGAGCCCAGCTGCGCGCGGGTGTCGAGGATCCGCTGGGCCAGCACGGGCCCGATGCCGGGCAGGGCGTCGAGGTCGGCCGCCGTCGCGGTGTTCAGGCTGACCCGGCCGGTCCCGCCGGCCCCAGGAGCGGCGCCGGCTCCACCGTCGGCCGTGCCGCCGGCTGCCGCCCCGGTCGCGACGGCGAGGTCGGGCGCCGCCAGCGGCGCGACCTCCTCCCCCGGCGCCGGGACGAGCACCTGCTCGCCGTCCACGAGCACCCTGGCGAGGTTGACGCGCGCCAGGTCGGCCTCCGGCGTCGCCCCGCCGGCGGCCTCCAGCGCCTCGCCGACGCGGGAGCCTGCGGGCAGCCGCACGACACCGGGGCCGGCGACCTGGCCGACGACGTGCACCACCACCTCGGCCGGGCCGGCTGCGGAGGCCGTCGAGGCCGGGGCGGGCGCCGGCCCCGGCGAGGGGGCCGAGGGAGCCGCCGCCGACGGCGCGGGCGCCACCGGCGTCGCACCCGGTACCGCGGTCGTCTCGGCGGCCGCCGGCGTCTGCGCCCGCACGGGCACGGGGACGCCCGGCGCCCCGGCGGAGGAACGGACGGCGAGCCCCAGCACGACGACGGCGGCGACCACGAGGACGGCGACGACCACGGGACCCGAGAGCCCCCAGCGTCCGTGCCGCACGGCCACGGGGACGCGGTCGGCGAGCGCGCCCACCAGCTGCGGCCAGAGCCCGAGCCCCTCGGCGAGGTCCCCGTCGGCGACGTGCCGCCCCGACGCCCGACGACCCGGCGCGCCCTGCCGTCCTCGGTGGCCTCCTCGCCCGTCGCCCGGGGCGACGTCCTCGTCGAGCTCGTCGTCGCTGTCCTCGACCTCCTCGGGGCTCCCGCCGTCCCGCCCGCCGGCACGCCCACCGACCAGCACGGCGTCCAGGCGCCGTCGCACGAGCTCGGCGTCCGTCACGTCCTCCTTGCGACCCGGCACGTGCCGACTGTGGCGCCGCCCGCGAGCCGAGCCGGCGCCCGGCACCGGGGCTGTGGACGAGCCCCGCACCCCTGCCGCTGTGGACGCCACCCCCCACAGACGACGACCCCGGCAGCCGGGCCGCGCACCGGACGACGCGTCGGCTGGTCGGCGGCAGACGGCTGCAGGGGTGTGAGCAAGCCCACGCGGCGCCGGCGCGCCACGAGGACCCGGAGGCTTCCGCCGCCCCGCGGCCGCGGACTACCGTCCGTCGCACGGGCGTCGACGCCCGCCGGGTCGAGCCCGCCGCCGGCGCTGGTGCCGCGGGTCGAGGAGCTCAGCCGCCCGGCCAGCTCCGAGGACGTGACGCCGTGGGCGCGAGCACTCCCCACCGCCCCTCCGCCGCCGGGGACGCCGCTCCCGGCGGCCGGTCCGGCGTGGCCGTCGACGCCGGCCCCGGCGCCGACGCCGCCCAGCGCAAGGCGTCGGTGCGCCGCATCGGCCCGGGCATCGTCGTCGCCGCGACGGGGGTCGGCGCTGGCGACCTGGTCGCCACCCTCATCGCCGGCGCCGAGCTCGGCTACACGCTCCTGTGGGCGGCGGTCGTCGGGTGCGTCGTCAAGATCTCCCTCGCCGAGGCCACCGGGCGCTTCCACCTGTCCACCGGCACGACGATCATCGAGGGCTGGCGCTCGCTGACCCGCTGGGCCACGGGTTACTTCGCCGTGTACGTCGTCGTCTGGGGCTTCGTCTACGGCGCCACCGCCATGACGGCGAGCGCGCTGCCGCTCGCGGCGCTCTTCCCCGACGTCATGCCGCTGGCCGCCTGGGGCGCCCTCTGCGGCGTCCTCGGCCTCGTCCTCGTCTTCACGAGCCGCTACGCCGTCTTCGAGAAGGTCATGACGGCCCTCATCGGGGTCATGTTCGTCATCGTCGTCGGGCTGGCCGTCCTCGTGGTGCCGGACGTCCCGGCCATGCTGGGCGGGCTGGTGCCCCGGCTGCCGGACGGCTCGGTCATCTACACCCTCGGCCTCATCGGCGGCGTGGGCGGCACCATCACGATGGCGGCCTACGGCTACTGGGTGAACGCCAAGGGGTGGCGCGACCGCGGCTGGATGATGGTCATGCGGTGGGACAACCGCACGGCGTACGTCACCACCGGCGTCTTCGTCGTCGCGATGCTCGTCATCGGCGCGGAGCTGCTCAACGCCGCCCAGATCAGCCTGACCTCCGGCGACCGCGGGCTGCTGGACCTCGCCGACGTCCTGTCCGCCCGCTTCGGGCCGGTCATCTCGACGCTCTTCCTCGTCGGCTTCTTCGCCGCCGCGTTCAGCTCCCTGCTCGGGGTGTGGAACGGCGTCAGCCTGCTCTTCGCCGACTTCGTCGCCGTGCTGCGCTCCGGCCAGGGCTCACCGGCGCGCTCGGACCACCCCGAGCGCACCGTCGCCTTCCGCGCCTACGCGCTGTGGCTGACCTTCCCGCCCATGCTGCTGCTCCTGCTCGGGCAGCCGTTCCAGCTCGTGCTGGCCTACGGCGTCCTGGGCGCCCTGTTCATGCCCTTCCTCGCCGGGACGCTGCTGTGGCTGCTCAACTCCCGACGGACCCCGGCGGGCTGGCGCAACGGGTGGCTGAGCAACGTGCTGCTGACCCTCGCCGGAGCGCTGTTCCTCGTCCTCAGCTACGTGCAGCTGGCGAGCTACGTCGGGGGCTGACGGCCGGCGGGTGCACCCGGCGGCGCGGACCGGGCTCCTGCCCGGCCCGCGCCCTGCGCGCCGGCCGGCTCAGGAGATGTGCGAGCCGCCGTTGATGTCGTAGGTCGCACCGGTGATGTAGGCCGCGTCGGTGGACAGCAGGAAGGCGAAGAGCGCGGCGATCTCGGCCGCGGTGGCCTGGCGCCCGAGCGGGACGTCGGCGGCCAGGGCGGCCTCCTTCTCGGGGTTCGTGGCGCCCGCGCGGATGTCGGTGTCGACGACGCCCGGGGCCACCGCGTTGACGGTGATGCCCAGCGGGCCGAGCTCGCGCGCCATCGCCCGGGTGAGCCCGAGGATCGCCGCCTTCGCGGCCGAGTACGGGACACCGCCGAAGACCCCGCCGCCGCGGACGGCCGAGACCGACGACATGGTGGCGATGGCGCCGCCACCGCCGTCGCGCATCGTCGCGGCCACCCGCTTGGCGACGAGGTAGGTGCCCGTCGCGTTGACGCCCATGATGCGGTCCCACTCCGCGCGGGTGGTGTCCAGGAAGCGCGTCGGGGAGGTGATGCCGGCGATGCAGGCCAGCCCCGCGACCGGCGGCATCGTCTCCTCGACCCGGGTGACCACGGCGTCCACGGACTCCTCGTCCGTGACGTCGACGCCCAGGCCGGTCGCCGGGACGCCGTGCTCCTCGCCGATCTGCGCCGCGGCCTTCTCCGCGGCCGCGGCGTCCAGGTCGAGCAGGGCGACCGCCCAGCCGTCGCTCGCCAGGCGGCGCGCCGTCGCGACGCCGATGCCGCGGGGCGAGCCGGCGCCGGTGACGACGGCGGTGCGGCGGCCCCGCGCCGCGCCGGTACGGGTCGCCTCGTCCTGGGTCTGGGTGGTCATCGCACGGGCTCCTCGGCGGGTCGGGCAGCGGCGCTGAGCAGGCCGCTGATGAGCTCCCCGGCGGCCAGGGCGGCCTCCGGGCGGTCCTCGTCACGGACGTCGCGGGTCTCCAGCTCCAGGGCGAGGACGCCCTCGTAGCCGGCGGCGTCCAGGGCGCCCAGCACGGCGGCGAAGTCGACGTCGCCCCGGCCGAGGCTGCGGTGGATGTCCCCGCGCACCGCGTCCCGCAGGTGCACGTGCCGGGTGCGGTCCCCGTGGCGGGCGACGAAGTCGAGCGGGTCCCCGCCCGAGGCGACGACGTGGCTGACGTCGAGGACGGCGCCCACCTCGGCGGGCAGCGCGTCGAGCAGGCGACCGGCGCGGTCGAGGTCGCAGACCGTCCGGTGGGCGTGCGGCGCCTCGGTCCACAGCTCCAGGCCCCGTCGACCGGCCCGCTGCGCGGCGTCGACGAGCCGCTCGACGACGAGGGCGCGGTCCGCGGCGTCCTCGCGCACCGGCTCGTGCCCGAGCCGGCCGCTGGGCAGCACGAGGGCGGTCGCCCCCACCTCCCGGGCGAGGTCGAGCAGCCGCTCGAGGCGCTGCTCGCGGCGCCGCGCGGCGCCCTGGTCGGCGTCGGGCACGTCCAGGTCGCCGACGTCCGCGTTGACCGAGCGCACCTGCACGCCGGCGCGCTGCACCGCCGTCCGCACGGCGGTGGCGGAGCTCTCGTCCAGGTCGACGGGCACGTGGTCGCACACGCCGGGCAGCGCCCCGAGGTCGACGCCGGTGAAGCCCAGACCGGTGATGGTGCCCAGCGCCTCGGCCAGGGGCTGGTGGCGGAAGGAGATGGTGGAGCAGTAGACGCGCCGTGGGTCCACGGGTCGCTCCCTTCGTCGTCGAAGGAGGCACACCGTAGAGAGGCTTCTGTTGACAGTCAACAGGTGTCGCTGGCCGACGGTCTACTGTCGACCCATGAGCTCCCTCGCCGACGCCTCCTTCGACGGCCTCGGCCGGGTCGAGAGGACGACGCGACGAGAGCTGATCCTCGCCAAGCTGCGCACCGCACTGGCGTCCGGGCAGTTCCCGCAGGGCACGCACATGGTCGAGACGACGCTGAGCGAGGCGCTCGGCGTCAGCCGCGGCACGCTGCGCGAGGCGCTGCGCCACCTGCAGCAGGAAGGGCTGCTGGTCGCGGACTCCCGCGGCCGCCTCACCGTCCGCGTGCTCTCCCGCCACGAGGTCGCCGGGGTCTTCGCCGTCCGCGGCGCCCTGGAGGCCCTCGCCGTCGAGGCCGTGTGCGCCCTGCCCGACCGGGGGCCGGCGATCACCGAGCTGCGGGGTCGTCTCGAGCGCCTGCGGCAGGCGACCTCCTTCGCCGACCGCGTCACCTGCGACCTCGAGCTGCACGAGGCGCTCTGCCGGGCCTCGGGCAACGAGTCGCTCGTCCGGGCCTGGTTGGGCGTCGGCGGGCACGCCCGCGCGGCCATCGTCGCAGCGGGAGAGGCGACCGCGCTGCACAACATGGCCGCCGAGAGGCACGAGCCCCTCGTGGCCGCGATCGAGCGCGGCGAGGTGCCGCACGCCCTCGAGACGCTCCGCCGCCACCTCGACGAGGCCGTCACCGCGGTGCTGTCGCGGATGCCGGAGGAGTCCGAGAGCGACGAGGAGCTCGCGCCGCTCGCCTGAGCGCCGTCGTCGCACCCCACCGGTGGCACCCGCCGGACCTTCCTCACCGCCTCTTCCCCTCCGGCCTTCCTGAGCGCCCTTCTCCGCCGGGCCCTCTTCGCCGGCCTCTTCGCGCCGGGACGCGGCGCAGCCACCCCTGCCCGCCCGCCACCGGCACCACGACCGCGCCTGCCGTCACCCCGTCGTGACATCAGACAACTGCTGACTGCCGACTGTTGACAATGAGTCGTCGACCGCCGATGCTCGTCCGAGCCGCGCAGGAGCGGCAGCTCCTGGTGCCTCGGCGCCGGAGCGTCGGTCCCGAGGGGCCCACGCGAGACGCACGACCGCATCGACGAGGGAGTCGAGATGGCGAGCCACGCACCACACGCCCGGGGCCGCTCCCAGGGCGCCGGGCCGACCTCCGCCGGGCCGACCGACGCCGGGCCGACCGACGCTGGGCCGACCCGCGCCGGGGAGGCCGGTGGTCCCGGGCAGCCGGACGTGCGCGACACCGGCGTCGACGGCTCCGCCGAGTCCGGGCCGGACCGCCCCGAGGCCCTGCCCGGCCCCGTCGGCCGGGCCGTGGACCTGCTGGACCGCGCCCTCGTCGGCGTCTGCGGCGTCCTGCTGACGGTCGTGACCGCCGCCGTGTTCTGGCAGGTGCTGGCCCGCTACGTCACCGCGTCGGCCTCCGCCTGGGCCAACGAGCTGGCCACCATGGCCTTCGTCTGGCTGGCCCTGCTCGCCGTCGCCCTCGGCGTGCGCCGCGGCCGCCACCTCGTCCTCGACGTCTGGGAGCTGCTGCCGCTGCCGCGCTGGGTCGGCGCCGTCCTGGACACGGTCGCCGCGGTCATCACCGTCGGCGTGCTCCTCGCCCTCGCCTACTACGGCTACACGGGGCTGTCGACGAGCTTCACCCGCACGCTGCCCGGCCTCGGCATCTCCTTCGGGTGGAACGCCCTCGCGGTCCCCGTCGCCACGGCGGTCGCCGTCGTCTTCGCCCTGGAGGCGTGGTGGCGCGGGGTGCGCCGCACGCGCGGCCACGGCGAGCAGGAGCCCCGCACCACGGACGAGGAGGTCTGATGGGCCCGCTGCTGCTCGGCAACTTCGGCGCGGCGATGCTGCTGCGCGTCCCGGTCGGCTTCGCGCTGGCCGCCGCCTCGCTGGTCGCGCTCGTCGTCGTCGGCAACGTGCCGCTCACGGTGAGCGCCCAGCGCATCGTCGCGGGCATCACGCCCTTCCCCCTGCTGGCCATCCCGCTCTTCGTCCTCGCCGGCGGCATCATGGGCGCCGGCGGCATGACCGCCCGCCTGCTGGCCCTCGCCGACAGCCTCGTCGGCCGGCTCCGCGGCGGGCTGGCGCAGACCAACGTGCTGTCGTCGTTGATGTTCGGGGGGCTCTCGGGCTCCGCCGTGGCCGACGTCTCCTCCCTCGGGCGCGTCCTGATCCCCGCGATGAGGCAGCGCGACTACCGCGCCGCCTTCGCCGCCGCGACGACGGCCGCGTCCTCGGTGGTGGCGCCGATCCTGCCGCCCAGCATCACGCTCATCGTCTACGGCGTCGTCAGCGGGACCTCGATCGGGCAGCTGTTCTTCGCGGGCATCGTCCCCGGGCTGCTCTACGTGCTGGCGCTCATGCTGACCATCCACCTCGTGGTCCGTCGTCGCGGCTTCACCCCCGAGGCGGTGGCGAGGGCGGGCGACCCGAAGGAGATCGGCCGCACGCCGAAGGACGAGGTGCCCAAGGTCCTGCCCTCGCTGGTGCGGGCCGTGCCGGCGCTGCTGCTGCCCGTGCTCATCCTCGGCGGCATCCGGCTCGGGGTCTTCACCCCGACCGAGGCGGCGGCCATGGCGGTCGTCTACGCCGTCTTCGTCGGCCTGGTCGTCTACCGCGAGCTCACCTGGGAGCGGCTGCGCGACACGATGACCAGCTCGGCGCTCATGGTGGGGCTCATCATGCTCGTCCTCGCGGCCGCCCAGCTGTACTCGTGGGCGCTGACCCTGGGCCGGGTGCCGCAGGAGGCCGCGTCGGCGATCTTCGCGCTCACCGAGAACCCGGTCGTGCTGCTTCTCCTGATGAACGTGCTCCTGCTCGTCATCGGCATGTTCATCGAGGCGAACGCCGCGCTGATCATCATCACGCCGATCCTGCTGCCGCTGGCGACGTCGATCGGCGTCGACCCGGTGCAGCTCGGGATCATCATCGTCATCAACCTCGGCATCGGGCTGGTGTCCCCGCCCGTCGGGATCTGCCTGCTGCTGGCCGCCGAGATCGGCCAGACGAGCACCCTCGCCGCCGTCAAGGCCGTCCTGCCGATGGTCGCCGCCGGGGTCGGCGTGCTCCTGCTCATCACCTACGTCCCGGCCGTCTCGCTCTGGCTGCCGTCGCTCATCGGCGCCTAGCCCGGCCCCTCCCGACCTCTTCTCCGGGCCGCTTCTCCCGGCCCCTCTCCCCGCCCCCCGACGCCGCGCGCGAGGACGCCCGCGGCCCACCCCTGGAGGTACTCCATGACCACGTCGACCCAGACCCACCCCGCCCGCACGACCCGGCCCGCCGGCACCCGCCGCCGCACCACCGCCCTCGCCGCGGCGCTCGCGGCCGGCGCCCTCGTCCTCAGCGCCTGCGGCGGCGACGACGGTGGCAGCGCCGGGGGCGAGGGCACGATGACGCTGACCCTCGGCCACGCGGGCAGCGAGACCGACCCGCGCCAGACCGGTGCCGAGGAGTTCGCCGACCTCGTCGAGGAGGCCTCGGACGGGCGCATCACCGTCGAGATCTTCCCGTCCTCGACGCTCGGCACCTGGGAGCAGATGGTCGAGGGCCTGCAGCTGGGCACCACCGACGTCGTCATCGAGAGCCTGCTGTCGGTCGAGGCCTACACCGACCTCGCCAGCGTCGAGACCGCGCCCTTCCTCTACGACAGCCCCGAGGCCTTCTTCGAGACGTGGGACGGCGGCATCGGCGACGAGATCAAGGAGGCCATCGCCGAGGAGTCCGGCTACCGGATGCTCGGCGACATGTACCGCGGGCCGCGGCAGCTGACGACCAAGACACCGGTCACCCAGCTCTCGGACGTCCAGGGCCTCACGATCCGGACCCCCTCCGCGCCGACCATGCTGCAGACCTGGCAGGCGCTCGGGGCCCGCTCGGAGGCGCTGCCCTTCGACGAGGTCTACTCCGCCCTGGAGCAGGGCGTCCTCGACGGCCAGGAGAACCCCCTCGACGCCATCCTCTTCAACAGCATCTACGAGGTGGCTCCCGAGATCTCCCGCACCGAGCACATGTACGCCAACTACCACTTCATCGTGTGGGACGAGGCGCTGCAGGGGATGTCGGAGGAGGACCGCACGATCATCGAGGACGCCGCCGCCCAGGTGGGCGAGAGCTACACCGAGCGGACGATCGCGAACATCGACGAGTACGAGACCGAGCTCGAGGGCCTCGGCGCCACCTTCCACGACCTCACCGACCGGCCGGCGTGGGTCGAGGCGACCCAGCCCGTCGTCGAGAGCCTCTCCCCGCAGGTCCAGGAGTGGATCACCCAGATCCGCGGCTGAGCGCGGCCCAGCCGGGCGACGCCACCCCCCACCCCACCCAGCACCACCGTCGGAAGGACGACCCGTGGACCTGCACCGCCAGCTCGAGGAGAAGGAGCGCGCCGGGCGCCCCGTGCGCGTGGGCCTCATCGGCGCCGGCCGATTCGGGACGATGTACCTCTCCCAGGCCCGGGGGCTGCCCGGCATCCACGTGGTCGCCGTCGCCGACCTCGACGTCGAGCGCGCCCGGGCGTCCTTCGCCCGGGCGGGCTGGCCGGCCGAGGACGTCGTCGACGACGTCGCGACGGCGATCGGCGGCCAGGGCGGGGAGCGCCGCGCGGCCGCCGTCCGCGACGCCCAGGAGCTGCTCGACGCCGACCTCGACGTGGTCGTGGAGGCGACCGGCAACCCGGTCGTCGGCATCCGGCACGCGCTCGCGGCCATCGGCTCGGGCAAGCACGTGGTCATGGTGACCGTCGAGGCCGACGCCCTCGCCGGGCCGGCGCTCGCCCGGCGGGCGAGCGCAGCCGGCGTCGTCTACTCCCTGGCGTACGGCGACCAGCCGGCGCTCGTCCACGAGCTCGTCGACTGGGCCCGCACGTCAGGCTTCACCGTGGTGTGCGCCGGCAAGGGCGCCAAGTACCTGCCGACCTACCACGACATGAACCCCGACAACGTCTGGGAGCACTGGGAGTTCTCCGAGGAGCTCACCTCCTCCGGGCAGCTGAACCCGCGCATGCACACGGCCTTCCGGGACGGCACGAAGGCCGCCATCGAGATGGCCGCCGTCGCCAACGCCGGCGGGCTGCTGCCCTCGGACGAGGGGCTGACCTTCTCCCCCGGCGACGTGGAGCAGATCGCCACCGTCTGCCGGCCGCGCGAGGTCGGCGGCGTGCTCGCCCGCGAGGGCACGGTCGAGGTGATGTCGAGCGTCACGCGCGAGGGCGACCTCATCCCGCACAACATCCAGGAGGGCATGTTCGTCGTCGTCCGCGCGACGAACGACTACGTGGCGGGCTGCTTCGGGGACTACCCGTGGCACCCCGACCCGACCGGGCGGTACGCCGCGCTGTACCGCCCGTACCACTACGTCGGGCTCGAGCTGAACGTCTCCGTCGCCCACGCCGCGCTCCGCGGGGTGGCGACGGGGACCCCGCTGGGCTTCTACGCCGACGTCGTCGCCACGGCGAAGAAGGACCTGCGCGCCGGCGACCTCCTCGACGGCGAGGGTGGGTACACCGTGTGGGGCAAGCTCGTCTCCGCGCCGTGGTCGGTGCAGCACGGCGCCCTGCCCGTGGCGCTGGCCCACCACGTGCCGCTGGTGCGCGACGTGGCCAGGGGTGAGGTGGTGCGGCGCGAGGACGTGGCCCTGGAGGAGGCGTCGCTGGCGCAGGCGATGGCGCTGCGGGAGGAGACCGAGGCGCTGCTCGTCGCGGACGCCGTCCCCGCCTAGCAGCAAGGACGGCGGTGGGGGCGACGGCACCTCACGACTACCCTCGGGAGCCGTGTCCTCCCCCGCCTCCGCCGTGACCCCAGCCCGCCCCGACGACGGGTCATCCGCCCCCGCGGCGCGCTACGACGCCGCCCTCGCGGCGCAGGTCGAGGCGCGCTGGCAGCAGCGGTGGCTCGAGGACGACGTGTACGCGGCGCCGTCGCGTCCTACCTCCGCGGTGGACGGCGGGCAGCAGGCGAGCACGGCGTTCGTCATGGACATGTTCCCCTACCCCTCGGGGGCGGGTCTGCACGTCGGGCACCCGCTGGGCTACATCGCGACCGACGTCTACAGCCGGTACCTGCGGATGTCGGGCCGGCACGTCCTGCACACCCTCGGCTACGACGCCTTCGGCCTGCCGGCCGAGCAGTACGCCGTCCAGACCGGCACGCACCCGCGCACCTCGACGCTCGCGAACATCGCGACGATGCGCGAGCAGCTGCGCCGGCTGGGGCTGGGGCACGACCCGCACCGGTCGGTCTCGACGATCGACCCGGAGTACTACCGCTGGACCCAGTGGATCTTCCTGCAGGTCTTCGGCTCCTGGTACGACGCGGAGGCCGGGCGGGCCCGGCCGATCGGCGAGCTGGTCGCCGCCTTCGAGGCCGGCACGCGGGCGACGCCGGACGGACGCCCGTGGGGCGAGCTGAGCGCCGTCGAGCGGGACGACGTCCTGTCCGGCTACCGGCTGGCCTACGCCGACGAGGCTCCGGTCAACTGGTGCCCCGGCCTCGGCACCGTGCTGGCGAACGAGGAGGTCACGGCCGACAAGCGCTCGGAGCGAGGCAACTTCCCCGTCTTCACGGCGGCGCTGCGGCAGTGGAAGATGCGGATCACCGCCTACGCCGACCGGCTCGTCGACGACCTGGAGCCGCTGGAGTGGCCCGAGGCCATCAAGATCCAGCAGCGGCACTGGATCGGGCGCAGCCGCGGCGCGCAGGTGCGCTTCGCCGTCACGGGCGGCGCCGGTGCCGGCGACGGCGTCGCCCATGTCTTCACGACCCGCCCCGACACCCTCTTCGGCGCGACGTACCTGGTGCTGGCCCCCGAGCACCCGCTCGTCGACACCGTCCTGGCGACGGCGTGGCCGACCACGACGCCCGCCGGGGACCCGCTGCCCGAGAGCTGGACCGGCGGCGCCGCGACCCCGCGCGAGGCCGTCCACGCCTACGCCCGCGGGGCGGCCGCACGCACCGAGGACGAGCGCCAGGACGACGGGCGCGCGAAGACGGGCGTCTGGACGGGGGCGACCGCCACCAACCCGGTCAGCGGCGAGGAGGTGCCCGTCTTCGTCGCCGACTACGTCCTCATGGGCTACGGCACCGGCGCCATCATGGCCGTGCCCGCGCACGACCAGCGCGACTTCGACTTCGCGCGGGCCTTCGACCTGCCGCTGCGCTGCGTCGTCACCCCCGGTGACGACCGGGGCACGGACGCGAGCACGTGGGCGGACGCGTGGACGGCCAAGGACGGCGCGGTCACCGGCTCCGACGCCTCGGGCGCCCGCCCCGACGGCCTGGCGCTGGACGGCCTGGACGTGGCGGCCGCGGGCGAGGCGGCGGCGTCCTGGCTGGCGGCGCACGACGCGGGCCACCCCAGCACGACCTACCGGCTGCGGGACTGGCTGTTCAGCCGGCAGCGCTACTGGGGCGAGCCCTTCCCGGTCGTCTACGACGCCGACGGCGTCGCGCACGCCGTGCCGGAGGACCAGCTGCCCGTCGAGCTGCCCGAGGTGGACGACTACTCCCCGCGCACCTTCGACCCCGACGACGCCGACACCTCGCCCGAGACCCCGCTGTCGCGCCGCGCGGACTGGGTCGAGGTCGAGATGGACCTCGGCGACGGCCCGCAGACCTACCGCCGCGAGACCAACACGATGCCGAACTGGGCCGGCTCGTGCTGGTACGAGCTGCGGTACCTGGACCCGCACAACACCGAGCGGCTGGTCGACCCCGACGTCGAGCGGCTCTGGATGGGCCCCCGCGAGGGCAAGCCGCTGGGCGGGGTGGACCTGTACGTCGGCGGTGCCGAGCACGCCGTCCTGCACCTGCTGTACGCGCGCTTCTGGCACAAGGTGCTCCACGACCTGGGCCACGTGAGCTCGGCGGAGCCGTTCCACCGCCTGTTCAACCAGGGCATGATCCAGGCGTTCGTCTACCGCGACGCGCGCGGCATCCCGGTGCCGGCGGCCGAGGTCGAGGAAGGCCTCGACGACGCCGGCCGGGCGACGTTCTCCTGGCGCGGCGAGCCGGTGGGCCGCGAGCTCGGCAAGATCGGCAAGTCGCTGAAGAACGCCGTCGCGCCCGACGAGATCATCGCCGAGTACGGCGCCGACACCCTGCGGCTGTACGAGATGGGCATGGGGCCGCTGGACGCCGCCCGGCCGTGGGAGACGCGCGCCGTCGTCGGCTCGTTCCGCTTCCTGCAGCGGCTGTGGCGCAACGTGGTCGACGAGGAGACCGGCGAGGTCCGCGTGGTCGACGAGCCCGTCGACGAGGCCACCGCGCGCGTCCTGGCCCGCACGGTCGACGGCGTCCGGCGCGACTACGAGGGGCTGCGGCTCAACACGGCGCTGGCCAAGGTCATCGAGCTCAACAACCACCTGGTCAAGCGGGGCACGACGCCGCGCCCGGTCGCCGAGGCGCTGGTGCTGCTCGTCGCGCCCCTGGCCCCGCACGTCGCCGAGGAGCTGTGGCACCGGCTCGGGCGCACCGGGTCCGTGGTGCACGCCGAGTTCCCGGTGGCCGACGAGGCGATGCTCGTCGAGGCCGAGGTGACGGCGGTCGTCCAGGTGCGCGGCAAGGTCCGGGCCCGCCTGCAGGTGCCCGCCGACATCGACGAGGAGGACCTGCGCGAGCGGGCCCTGGCCGCCGAGGGCGTGCAGCGCGTCGTCGGGGACTGCCCGATCCGCAAGGTCGTCGTCCGCGCCCCGAACCTGGTCAACGTCGTCGTCTGACCCCGCCGCCCTCCCCCGGCGCCTCGGCGACGACCCGCCGTCACGGGGCGCCCCCCTCGCGGCACGTCGACGTCGACGTGCCGAGAAGGACGGGGAGCGGTGGTCCTTCGTCGACTACCTGCCGAGGAGGGCGCCCAGCTCCTGCGCCGAGCCGGCGAGCGCGGCACGGGCGGCCGGCAGCACCTGCGCGGCGGCGGCGCGGGCGTCGTCGGACAGCGCCCAGGCCAGCTGCTCCTGCAGGCGCGCGGTGGTCACCTCGTGCGGCAGGAGCACGGGCCAGCCCAGCGCCCGGCCCTGCGCGGCGACCTTCGCGCCGCCGTCGACGGGGTCGAGGCCGACGACGGGGACGCCGTTCTTCAGGGCGAGCACGAGCCCGTGCAGCCGGCTGGTGACGACGACGTCGAGACGGCGCAGGAGGGACTCCACCTGCGCGGGCGTCGACGGCACGTGCGGCTCGCCCGTCGCCAGCCGGGTGTCGAACGGCACGAGCGCCGGCGGCCCCCCGGCCAGGGGGGCCGAGGCCAGCGCCGGGAGCACGAGGTCGTGGACGAGCTCGTGCCGCTGCCGCGGGCCGTACTCGTGCTGGGCGTGCGCGAGGCACACCCCGACGACGGGCACGTCCGGGACCTCGACGAGCAGCGAGGTGTCCGGGCGAGGCTCGCCGTCGCCGTCGCGCGCCAGGGCGGCGTGCAGCGGCGCGAGCCCGTCGACGACGGAGACGTCGACGCCCAGCAGCCGGGCGGCGGGGAAGCCGTCGGCGACCCGCTGGAGCTGGCGGCCGCGGGCGGGGCCGCACACCCACAGGACGACGTCGTAGGCGTCGGCGTCGACGCGGGCCAGGTCGACGGAGGGGTCGTCGTGGGGGACGAAGGTGCGGGTCATCGCGACGTCGAAGGGGCGGCCGAGGGCCTGCAGGTCGGCGACGGCGGCGTCGCGGGCGAGCAGGTCGCCCGCGGTGATCTCCCCGTCGGGGACGCTGAACCACCCGGTGACGAGGACCCTCCCGGGGGTGCGGGCGGAGGTGCTCTCGGTGGGGGTCGGGCCGGTGCTCATGCCCGGACGCTCCCACGCCCGGCGCGGCCTGACGCGACCGGGAGCCCAGAGCCGGCCCAGAGCCGGCCCAGAGCCGGCCCGGAGCCGGCCCGGTGGGCGCGACGACGGGGCGGGGCGGCGGTGTCCCGCCCCGTCGACGGTGGTCAGGCCAGGGTCAGGATGCGCCCGCGGACCTGCTCGACCAGCTCCGGCGGCACCTCGGCCAGCCCGTGGTCGTCCTGCGCGTGGGCGCCCACGGCCCCGAGGATCTCGTCCTCGCTCGACGCCGAGAAGGTCTTGCGACATCCCGGGACGACGTCTCCGCACGCGAACTGCTTCATGGCCACCTCCTGCTCCGGGGACCGGCGGTCGGCCCCCTCCTCCTTGTCGGCCTCAGGCGCCCTCCGCCATCGTCACCAGCCGCGCCATCACCCGTTCGACCCGCACCACGCCCACCGCCCGGCCCACGTCGTCGACGACGACGACCGGGTCGAAGCGCACGGCGGGCGGGCGGGCGACGACGCGGCCGGCCACCTCCACCACGCCGTCGGAGGCCCGCGCCCGGAGGCTGACGGGCGCGGCGCGGTGCCCGCTCTCGCCGTCGCGCCGCAGCGGCAGCAGCAGCTCGGAGGGGTGGGCGTGGGCGTCGAGCCGCAGCCCGACCTCGCCCTCGGCGAGGTCGAGGGCGAGCGGCGACGTGGGGTCCTCGCAGCGCACGGACTCCACGAGGCTCGCGACGGCCTCGACGAAGGACACCCGCGCCGCGGCGCTGCGCAGCCGGGTGGCCACGGCGGGGTCCAGCGGCTCGAAGGTCGGTGCCGGGCGGGCCAGCAGGTAGCCCTGGGCGAGGGGGACGCGCAGGCGCAGGAAGGCGTCCATCTCCTCCCAGGTCTCGACCCCCTCGGCGAGCAGCCACGCGTCCAGGCGGCCGGCGAGCTCGCCGAGCATCTCCGCGAGCGCCAGCTTGGCCTCGTCCTGGTGGATGCCGGCGACCAGCGCCCGGTCGAGCTTGACGATGTGCGGGCGCATGGTCGTCAGCTGCTGCAGCCCGGAGTAGCCCGACCCGGCGTCGTCGAGCGCGACGAGGGCACCCCGCCCGGAGAGCACGTCGCGCAGGGCGACGACAGGGGTCAGGTCTGCGACGGCGGTGTGCTCGGTGAGCTCCAGGACGAGCGGGGAGAGGTCGCCGGCGGCGAGCAGGAGGTCGCGCAGCGCCGGCTCGGGCAGCAGGTGCGGGCTCACGTTGACGGTGAGGAAGCAGTTGTCCGGCAGGTCCGCCCGCATCGCCAGCGCCCTGGCCACCACGAGCGCCTCCAGCTCGGCGCCGACGCCGAGCTCGTCCGCGGCGGCGAACCACAGGTCCGGCGTCAGGTGCCGCGGGCCGCTGAAGCGGGAGAGCACCTCGTACCCGGCGACGACGGCCTGGCTGACGTCGACGATGGGCTGGACCACGAGAGCCAGGCGGGCGGGGTCGGCCAGGACGCCGTGCACGAGGGCTGGCCAGTCCGGGGCGGACGGCTCCGGCTGGGGTGGTCGGGGCTGGGGTGGTCGGGGCTGGGACTGCTCGGGGTGCTGGGACTGCTCAGGGTGCTCGGACTGCTCGGGGGGTCGGCGCTGGGCGGGTGGGCCGACGACCGACGGGGCCTCCTCGGGCAGCTGCGCAGACGCCATGGACGGGGCATCGGCTCGCCGGCTCCCGCCCTGGAGCACGCACCCGCCCGCCTGCTCCTGACGTGACCCACCCGGGCCTGACCGACCAGCGCGGGGCCACCCTCGACCCGCTGGCGCACCTCATCCGTCGGTGGCGGTCCCCGGGTCGGCAGCGGCCCCGGCGCCGGCCTCACCCGCGCCGTCGCCCTGGGCTCCTGCGTCGTCCAGCGGGCGCCCCTGCTCGTCGAGCGCCGGCTGGCCGGGGGCTCCGGGGTCGTCGCCCGGGTCGCCGCCTCTCCCGGCGTCGCCGTCGTCTGCGCCGTCGCCGGCGTCCAGCGGCAGCAGGGAGGGCGGCGCGTCGGCGCCCTGCGGGCCGTCGCCGGCCACCTGGGGCCAGGGCTGCCACGGGCCGACGGTGACGTCGGCGCCCGTCGTCACCGACACCAGCCGCCAGGAGAGGACGTCACCGGTCTCCCGGTCCACCCGCAGCAGCGTGGCCTCGGCGGTCCCGTTGAGCGGTCCGACGGTGAGCTGGTCGAGGACGGCACCGGCCGTGCTGGAGCTGATGTACCGGACGCCCTGACCGACCTGCTCGGGGTCGGTCCGCACGTGGTAGTGCCCGGCGAGCAGCGCCGGTGCGCAGCCCCGCTCCAGCGCCGGGACCCCGATGGAGGCGTCGTGGACGAGCAGGAGGTCGGGGTCCTCGTCGCAGGCGGTCTCGGCGAGCTGCTCCGCCAGCTCGTCCGCCGTCGGACGCTGCGCCTGGTCCTCCGTGCCCTGCAGGAGCCGTGTCGCGCGCGGGTCGGGGGCCCCGAGGACGCGCAGGCCGGCGACCTCGACGACGTCGCCGCGCAGCACGACCCACCCGGCTGCCTCCTCCTGCGCAGAGGTCTCGGGGCTGTCGTGGTTGCCGTCGGCGACGACGACGGGCACGTCCGAGAACGCCGAGGCGACGGCCCGCACGCACGGCTGCTCGACCGACGTGCCGTTCATCGTCGTGTCGCCCGCGTTGAGCACGACGTCGGTCCCGGACAGCTCGACGAGCCGGCGCAACGGGTCGGCCATCCCGACGTTGCAGTGCAGGTCGCTGACCACCAGGGCCGTGACGACGTCGTCCTCCAGCACCTGCTGCAGGTCGGCGGCCGTGACGGTCTCCCCGTCGGCGCTCCCCGCGCCGTCGGCCGCGCCGTCGTCCGCGCCGTCGTCCGCGCCGTTCCCGACCTCCTCGCCCCCCGCCCCTGCCGCCCCGCCGGCGGGCAGCGAGCCGTCGGGCGCCGCTGCCTGCCCCGCGCCCGCCGGGGCCGCGGTCGCACGACCCACCGACGCGTCCTCCGGCGCGAGCCGGGCCGCGGCGAGCGAGCGCACCGCGTCGTCGCTCTCGGGTGCCTGGGCCCAGGCCCGCTCGAGGTCCTCGGTCACCTCGGCGTAGAAGGCCTCGTTCTCGGCCACCTGGTCGGTGACGAAGCCCGCGACGAGGTCGACGACCTCCGCGAGCCGGCCGGTGACGCGGGCCCCCTCCAGCGGCGTCCCCTCCAGCACGGGCGTCGCTCCCCGGCCGACGGCGTCGCGGGGGCTCTGCGGGCGCAGGCCGGCGACGACGACGGCACCGACGAGGGCCGCCACGAGCAGCAGCGCGAGCGGCACCCGGTGCCGGCGGCCCAGGGCCGCCAGCTCGGCGCGCCGGCGCCGGCCCAGGGCAGCCCGGCCCAGCACGGCGGCGCCGACGAGCAGCGCCCACGTCACGAGCCAGCGCTCCACCGCGTCCAGCACGAGTGCGCGGGTGACGACGTCGACGGTCGCCTGCGGAGCCGAGAACAGCTGCAGGTACCGGGCGAGGTCCTCCCCTAGCAGGTCGACGGTGGTGGTCCCGTCGGCGATCTCGGTGAGGGCGGCGGGGATCTCGGCGACCTCGACGTCGACGCCGAGGGCGAGGGGCAGGGGTGAGTCGACGACGAGCGCGCCGAGCGGCCCGAGGTCCACGGCGACCTCGCCGCGGGTCGTCACCTCGTACACCGCGACGTGCGGGCCGAGGCTGGCCGTGGCCCGCGCCGACGTCACCCCGTAGACGGCGGCGACGAGCCCCAGGGCGAGGACGAGCGCCGTCCACGCGGCCGCCGCCCGGCGGCGGGCGCCCGGTCGTCGCGGCTCGGACGGGCGAGTCCCGGGCGCCTCGACCTCCTCGGGCGTCGCGTCGGTCGGCTGCTCGGGCATCCGCAGAGTCTCCCCCCTCGCCGCGTCGGGAGGTCACGCCCCGGTCCCCACGTCACCCGTCCCCCGCCCCCTTCCCCGCGGTCTGTGACCATGAGGCGTGAGGAGCCCGCAGGTCGCCGGCTGGCTGGTCGTCGCCCGACGTCTCGCCCGGTCCCTCGTCGTGGTGGCGGCGGTGGTGCTCGCCCTCCTGACGGCACAGGGTGCGGCGGCCGCCCACGCGGCCGTTCCCCTGGCAGCGACGGCCGAGCCGGCACCGGTCGAGGGGGACCCCGACGAGATGGTCGACGACCCGACCACCGACGGCGAGGTCACCGCGAGGACCCGGCACCTGCTCGAGGCGACGACGACCGCCTTCCCCGAGACGTCCTGGTACTGCTTCGCCCCTCGACCGGGCACGACCTCCGAGCACCCGCTGGGGCGGGCCTGCGACGGGACCTTCGGCAACGTCTACGGCGAGCGGCCGACGCCTGGTCAGCGCGACCTCGGGTGGGAGGTCGCCGGGTGGCTGCAGGAGCACGCCAGGGTCCTCGGCGTGCAGTACGTCATCTGGGACGGCCGCATCTGGTCACCGCGCCGCGACGCCGAGGGGTGGCGGCCCTACGACGGCGGTGGGCTGCACGACCCCGACGACGTCACCGGCGGTCACCTCGACCACCTGCACGTCAGCGTCCGGGAGGGAGAGCTGCCGCCGGCGCTGCCCGACCTGGGTGACCTCCGGGACCTGGGCGGCGGCGGGTGGCTCGTCGTCGTGCTCCTCGGCGGCGGGGTCGTCGCGGGCCTGCTCGCGGGCGCGCGGAGGTCGCGGCGGACCCCTGCCCCGTGACCGGCGCGCCGTCGAGGTGGCCGCCGCCGGCAGCCGACGGCCGACCCCCGCCGGTCGGTGCCGCTCAGGCCAGCCCGTGCCGCGACAGCGCCACGGCGACGCCGTCCTCGTCGACCGACGCGGTGACCTCGTCGGCGCGGGCCTTGACGTGGTCGGCGGCCTGTCCCATGGCGATGCCGACTCCGCAGACGTCGAGCATCTCGAGGTCGTTGTCGCTGTCGCCGATCCCGATCGTGCGGGAGAGCGGGATGCCGAGCGCCGCGGCGAGCTCCGTGGCCGCGGCCCCCTTGTGGACGCCGTGGGGGGCGACCTCGCCGCCGTTCTCGCCGAGGTAGGGGATCGTGCCGGTGATGACGTGGTAGCGGTCACCGAGGGCCTCCCGCATCCGCGCGAGGGTGCCGACGTCTGCGCCGAAGAAGGTCGCCTTGGCGATGCCGGTGCCGGCCGGTGGGGCGCCGCGGTGGCGCAGCGGCTCCTGCAGGGCGCGCAGCTCCTCGTCGCTGCGGACGGTGCGGCTCGCACGGGCGAAGCGCCAGAACAGCGGCAGGACGCGGTCGAGCAGCCCCTCGCTGGGGTACAGCTCGTCGTAGGCCTGCAGCGCGTACTCGACGTCGTGCTCGGCGAAGACCGACGTCAGCTCGGCGACGGCGGCGTCGTCCATCGTGCGCGCGACCAGTGCCCGGTCGCCGTGGTCGACGAAGCCGCCGCCCGCGGAGACGACGCCGTCGAAGCCGACGTCGGTCAGCGCCGAGGGGATCTCCCGGCGCGAGCGGCCGGTGCAGAGGAACACCAGGTGGCCCGCGCGGCGAGCGGCGACCACCGAGCCCGCGACGGCGTCGGAGAGGTTCTGGCCGTGGTCGAGCAGGGTGCCGTCCACGTCGAGGAGCACGAGGTGGGCGTCGGTCACGGGTACCTCTCGGTCGGTCGCCCTCGGCGCGGCCGCCCGGGCACGACCGAGCCTGCCACGGCGGGCGGGACAGGCTGACGGCTCGCCGGCGCCTGGAGCGCCGCCCTCTGCGCCTGCGTGGCCGTGCACGGTCACGGGTGCACGGACCATCGACGTCGTCAGGTCCGGTCGAGCCCGCGCCGCCGGACGGTCGCGTCGGCGAGGTCGACGCCGGCGTCGCGCAGGAGAGGCCCGAGCATCAGCGGCACGGGGCGTACCCGCCCGGCAGCGGGAAGCGCTCGGCGGTGGCCTCGGCGAGGTCGCGCAGGAAGGAGCCCTGCCGCGGGTGCGCCCACGCCCGGTCGTCGTTGTCCTCCAGGGCCCAGGACCCCTCCTCCCACAGGACGTGGTCGAGGGCGGCCGGCCACAGGTCCACCTCGACCGGGGTCAGCTCCACGTGCCGGAGGTAGGCGCTCGCGAAGGCCGACCACTCGGCGTCGTCGAACAGCCGCGGCGGCGCCCCCTCGCACTCGTGGTGGAAGAGGCAGACCGCCAGGGCGAGGTCGAGGACACGCGGCTCGACGCCCGCGTTGTCCGGGTCGAGCATGACCGGCCCGGTCGGCGCGAACCGGTAGTTGCCGGCCTTGACGTCGCTCGTCACCGGGATGCTCGGCAGCCGACCGGCGCGGTGCGCGGCCGCGAGGGCGGGCCACGACTGCTCCTGCCAGCGCGCGGCCAGGCGGGACAGGACGCCGACGTCGTCGAGGCGGCCGGCGAGGGTCGCGAGGTCCTCCTCGATGGACGCCCTGTCCGGCTCTGCGAAGGCGTAGACCCGCATGCCCGCCGGGGCGGCGACGTCGGCCGCGTGCTGGCGTCCGAGCCAGTCCCCCACGGCCGCCACCTGGGCCAGGGTCCCCCGGTAGTCCGCGCCGTCGACCCACGGGTACCGGACCCACCACTGGTCGTCCAGGCAGAGCAGACCCGGGCCGTCGGCGACGTCGGGCGTGACGACGGCAACACCCGCCTCGGCGAGCCGTCGCGTCCACTCGATGGCGGCCGCCGCCCGCTCGCGGTCACCCGACGTCCGCTTGACGACGACGCGGCGCCCCGCCCGGTCGACCCCTCGGTGGACGCGGGACCACTCGCTCAGCGACGCGCCGTCCAGGCGGTCCAGCCCGAAGGCCTCGCGGAGGGCCTCGAGGCTGGGCTCGTCGACCTCCGACGGCGTCGTCGCCTCGGCGTGCTCGCCCATGGCCGGACCCTGGCGCTGCGAGGACGACGAGCAGGCCGGCCGCCCCGATGACCCACGTCTCCCGGAGCCCCGTCGAGCACGCGCACCCTCACCACACTCCACGGAGCTGCATCGCCAGCCGACGCAGACATGACGAAGCCCCGGGCGGTCTCCCTCGCCGTAGCTGGTACGCCGTCGACCCCGGGGCTCTCGTCCGCGAGGTCCAAGGATCGGCGGCTGGACCAGGCAAGCGACGGGCTGCCTGCAGCTGAAGAGCACAGGCAGCTTGGACTGGCACGACGTCACACCGGACGCCATCGCCCAGCAACCTCGACCACCATGCCCACGCCGAAGAGGACGAGGAAGATCCCGGCGATCCGGCTGAGCCACGGCAGCAGACGCTCCATGCGCGCCAGCGCCCGTCGGGACCCCAGCGCGACCGCGACGACGACGTCCCAGACCAGGACGACGGTGAACATCCAGAGGCCGTACCCGAGCAGCGTCATCGGCGGGCTCGGGGCGACCGCGGCCGCCAGGCTGACGTAGAAGAGCGCGTTCTTCGGGTTGAGCAGCCCCGACCCGAGCCCGAGGCCGACGTGGCCGGTCCAGGTGGCGCGGGTGGCGCGCGGTGCGCCGTCGAGGTCCACGTGCTCCCGGGACCTGAGGAAGGCGACCCCGACCACGACGAGGAAGGCCCCGCCCGCCACCTGCACGACGGCGAGGACACCAGGGTGCGAGAACACCGAGAGACCGACGAAGGCGGCGGTGATGAGCAGCCCGTTCGCGACGGCGATGCCCACGCACGCGCCGGTGGCGGTGCGCCACCCGCTGGTCATCGCGCTGCGGGCGACGAGGAAGAAGTCGACGCCGGGGACCAGCAGTGCGAGCAGGTGCGCGGCAGCGACGGCGGCGAGCTGGTCCATGGTCTCCCTCGTGTCCTGACGGTGGGACGTCAAGCCTCGGGAGCGCTCGTGGTGGCGTCTTGGACGTTCGGGCGCTCAGCCTCGGTACGTGCCCGGCGAGGTGGCGACGTGCGCGCGGAACACCCGGTGGAGGTGGCTCTGGTCGGCGAAGCCCAGCACCGCAGCGGTCTCGGCGATGGGCGTGCCGTCACGGAGCATGCGCCGGGCGACGGCGACACGGGCGTTCTGCCGCCAGGCCAGCGGGGCCAGCCCCGTGGCCCGCTTCACCGCGCGGACGAGCTGGGGCCTCGTCATCCCCACCAGCTCCGCGAGGTCGCCGAGCGCGGGGTTCGACTCGTCGTGCCGCAACCGGTGCAGGACCGGTGCCAGGCGGACGAGGAGGTCGGGATCGGCCCTCCCGGGGACCTCGTGCTCGGGCGTCGCGTCGGCGAGCGCGCCCAGGAGCTCGTCGAGCCCGTCCTCGATGCGCCACGCGGGGGCGTCGGAGATGACCAGGTCGGTCCACCGGCCGGCCAGCTCGAAGAGAGCGGGACGGCGCACCACACCGATGCGGGAGAACAGCTCGTCGCTCACGCCGCGCGTCACCAGGGACGCGACCCAGTCCTGGTCGGCGTGGGTCATCCGGTAGCGCCACGCGCCGTCGTCCGGGTTGCAGTCGTGCACGTGGCCCGCGGGGATGACGACGACGTCGCCGGCGAGCAGCCGGACGCCACCGCCGAGGGAGCCCGTGAGCACCGAGCTGCCTGCGTCGACCAGCCCGAGCGAGAACGCGTCGTGGGTGTGCGGTCGGTAGCAGGACAGCTCTTGGGAGGACCGCCTGGTCTCCAGGTGCCGCACGGCCGAGCTCCGCCAGAACTCGCTCATCCGCCCGACCAGGGTCCGACGCCCGCGGATACCCCACAGGCGTCCATGCGATCCCTGGGTTGAGCAGGTGCGGCGTTCACGAGAAGCGGGTGCACACCGTCGGTGGTGGAGCTGAGGGGACTCGAACCCCTGACCCCCTCCATGCCATGGAGGTGCGCTACCAGCTGCGCCACAGCCCCGTACCGGTGTCGAGCCTTGGCTCCCACCGGGACCCGTAGAGACTAGACCGCCGTCGCCGGGCGGCCAAATCACCCTCCGCCCGGCGTGGCCGTCAGGCCCGTGCGCCGCCGGAGGCCGCGCCCGTCGTCACCGGCGCGTCGTCGGTCGCCCACGACCCGGCGTTGTGCTCCAGCAGTCGCCAGGGCGTCGGTGCGCCTAGCTCGGCCCGCACGAGCGTCGACCAGCGGGCGTTGCGCAGCGCGGTGAGCACCGACGAGGTCCCCCGCGGCAGCCCCAGCAGGCGCGTCATCGCCGCACCCAACGAGCCGCCGTGGCCGACGAGGACCGCCGTCTCCCCCGCACCCAACGACGCGACGACCTCCTCGGCGACGTCGGCGACCCGTTCCCCCGCCTCGCTGCGGCGCTCGCCGTCACCGCCGAAGGCGACGTCCTCCCCCGCCGTCCACCGCTCCAGCAGCTCGGGCCAGCCCGCGGCGACCTCCGAGCGCAGCAGCCCCTGCCACGAGCCGCCGTGGATCTCCCGCAGCCGCCGGTCCGACGCCACGGGCAGGTCGGCAGCCAGCGCCAGCGCGCCCGCCGTCGCGCTGGCCCGCGACAGGTCCGAGCTGACGACACGCACCGGCCGCCGGGCCGCCAGCACCTCAGCGGCCGCGTGCGCCTGGCGCTCGCCCAGCCCGGTGAGGGGGACGTCGCGCTGGCCCTGCCAGCGACCCTCGGCGTTCCAGGCCGTCTGGCCGTGCCGCCAGAGCACGACCTGCGGGGGCGCCGTCCTCGGGCTCACGCCCCGGCGCCGCGGCCGGCCGTCACCGACGCCGGCAGCTCGACGACCGGGCAGTCCTTCCACAGCCGCTCGAGCGCGTAGAAGCGGCGGTCCTCGGTCTGCTGCACGTGGACGACGATCTCGGCGTAGTCCAGCAGCACCCACCGCGCCTCCGGCAGCCCCTCGCGGCGCACCGGCTGGGCACCCATCTCGCGCAGCCGCTCCTCGATCCCGTCGACGACGGCCCGGACCTGCCGGTCGGAGTCGGCCGAGGCGACGACGAAGACGTCGGTGATGACGAGCTGGTCGCTGACGTCGAGCGCGATCACCTCCTCGGCCAGCTTGTCGGCGGCCGCCTCGGCGGCGGCGCGGGCGAGCTCGAGCGCGCGGTCGGTGGCTGTCACGGGGAGGTCCTCCAGACGTGCCGCGGCGACGCGCCCCGGCCTGCCCCCAGGGTCTCACCCGCAGGCAGGTCGACGTCGCAGCCGGACCCCGCGCCGACGGGCCTCACGCGGGCGGGGTGGCCTCGACGTCCGGGCCGGGGCTGACGTCGTCGCTCGTGCCGGGGACGTCACCGGCCGGCGCCGCCTCACCCGCGCTGCCGGCCTGCACGTCCGAGCCGGCGGGGCGGGCGTCGGGACCCGTCGGCTGCTCGACGTCGGCCTGGCCCTGGGCGGCGAGGGCGGCCAGCTCGTCGGCGGCCTCGGCCAGCGGGTCGCGCTCGTCGGGTGGGAGCGTCATGCGGGGACCTCCGGAGACGCGGACGGCGCGGCGTAGAGGCCGTGCTTGCCGATGTACTGCACGACGCCGTCGGGGACGAGGTACCAGACCGGCTCGCCGCGGGCGACGCGCTCGCGGCAGTCGGTCGAGGAGATGGCGAGCGCGGGGATCTCCAGGAGGCTGACGCCGTCCGCGGGCAGGCCGGTGGCCGCGAGCACGTGCCCGGGGCGGGTGACACCCACGAAGTGGGCCAGGTCCCACACGGCGTCGGCGTCCTTCCACGTGAGGATCTGCTGCAGCGCGTCCGCACCCGTGATGAAGAAGAGCTGCGCGTCGCCGCTGGCAGCCTGCAGGTCGCGCAGCGTGTCGACGGTGTACGTGGGTCCGGGCCGGTCGACGTCCACCCGGCTCACGGTGAACGAGGGGTTGGACGCCGTCGCGACGACCGTCATGAGGTAGCGGTGCTCAGCGCTCGTGACCTCACGCTCGACCTTCTGCCACGGCCGGCCGGTGGGGACGAAGACGACCTCGTCGAGGTCGAAGACGCTCGCGACCTCGGAGGCCGCCACGAGGTGCCCGTGGTGGACGGGGTCGAAGGTGCCGCCCATGACGCCGATCCGCCGACGCCCCGGGGACGGCACCGGCGGCGGCCTGCCCGGCCCGCCCGCCGTCCTCTCGGGCGCAGCAGCGTCGGCGTCTGGGCTCAGTGCCCGTGCCCCGAGCCGTGCGAGCCGCCGTGCGCGGCGTCCTGCGCCTCCTCGGCCCGACCGACCCGGCTGCCGACGCTGCGGAAGGCGTAGGTGACCAGCAGCAGCGTGATGAGGATGGCGAAGGCCACGACCCCGAAGAGGATCGGCGCCATCGGGAGCTCGTTGACGATCTCGTGCTCGCCGGACGCCAGGACGCTGAGCATGGGGACCTCTCCTCGCGGTGCGGGTGCGCCGGGTCGCGAAGCGCGGGCCGGCCGGTGCCGAAGTCTGCCACGCGACCTCCGGCGCCAGGGCGGGGCCGACCGGGCGGAGATCCGACGACGCCCCACCGCGCGCGACCACCAGCCTGCCCCCGGCTTCCCTGCCCCCTTCTCGCGACGTGTGACCTCGTCGCCCGGTCGACGGCGCCCTGCGCCACGAGCGCGGGGAGGGGACGTCGCGTGCGCGTGGAGCCGCGGCCGTCCGCCTCGCCGAGACAGGTGCACCGCAGGGGGACGCCAGCAGCCCTCCGGACCCGCTCCCGGTGACGAGGTCACACGTCGCGGGGAGCCCGCCCCACCACCGCGACGAGGTCACACGTCGCGGGGGTGGGGGACGGTCGGGTCAGGTCCGGACGTGCCCGTCGCCGGTGACGACCCATCGGGTCGTCGTCAGCTCGGCCAGGCCCATGGGGCCACGGGCGTGGAGCTTCTGCGTCGAGATGCCGACCTCCGCGCCCAGGCCGAGCTGGGCGCCGTCGGTGAAGCGCGTCGAGGCGTTGACCATGACGGCGGCGGAGTCGACCTCGGCGGCGAAGCGCTCGGCCGTCGCGAGGTCGCGGGTGCAGATCGCCTCGGTGTGGCCCGTGGACCAGCGGTCGACGTGCGCGATCGCGGCGCCCACGTCGGGGACGACGCGGACGGCCAGCTCCATCGCGAGGTACTCGGTCGCCCAGTCCTCGTCGGTGGCCGGCTCGACCTCGACGCCGGGCAGGTCGCGCGCTGCGGCCACGACGGCGTCGTCCCCGTGCAGGCGGACGCCCTCGGCGGCCATGGCGGCCAGCAGCGGCGGCAGGAACGCGGCGGCGACGGCCTCGTGGACGAGCACCGTCTCGGCGGAGTTGCAGACGCTCGTGCGCTGGGTCTTGCTGTTGAGGCAGACCGAGAGCGCCTGGTCGAGGTCCGCGGCGGCGTCGACGTACACGTGGCAGTTGCCCGTGCCGGTCTCGATGACGGGAACCGTCGCGCTGGCGACCACCTCGGCGATGAGCCCGGCGCCGCCGCGGGGCACGAGGACGTCGACGAGCCCGCGGGCCCGCATGAGGTGGCCGGCGCCCTCGCGGCCGTGCTCGTCGACGGTGGCCACGAGGTCGGCCGGCAGGCCCAGGCCGGAGAGGGCCTCACGGATGACCTCGACGACGACGGCGTTGGACTCCCGCGCCGCCGACCCGCCCCGCAGGACCACGGCGCTGCCGGCCTTCAGGGCCAGCGCCGCCGCGTCGACCGTGACGTTGGGCCGCGCCTCGTAGATGACGGCGACGACGCCCATCGGCACCCGCAGCTGCCGCAGCCGCAGCCCGTTCGGCAGCGTCTGGCCGCGGACGACCTCCCCGACCGGGTCGGGCAGCGCCGCGACGTCGCGCACGGCCGCGGCGATGTCCCCGATCCGCTCCTCGTCCAGCCGCAGCCGGTCCAGGAGGTTCGCCGGCAGCCCCTGCTGCTGCCCACGCTCGAGGTCGCGGACGTTGGCCTCGACGACCCGCGGCGCCTGCGCCACCAGCGCGTCGGCCACCGCGACCAGCGCCGCGTCCTTGCGCTGGCGGGTCGCCGTGGCCAGGGCCCTGCCGGCGGCCTTGGCGGCACGGCACGTGGCGAGGACAGCCTGCTCGACGTCCGCCACCGGCGGCGCGGGGACGTCCGCCGCCGCGGAGGGGCGGGTGTCGAGGGTCTGGCTCATGACCCGAGGGTAGGCGACCGTCGCCGCCCGCCCCTGGCGTCGGGGACCGCCGCGGCCCCCGGCACCAGCACCCGCGTGGACGCGGTCGTCCACGCCCGAGGTCGCGTCGGGCTGCGAGGCCGAGGCGGCGGCGTCGCTCGGTGGTGACGTCAGCGCCCCGGCGGCGTGCTCCCGCCGGGGGGCTGCTGGGACCCGGCGGTCCCGCCGTCGGGCGTCGACCGCTGCTCCCCGCCCTGAGCCGTCTCGGCGGACCTCGTCGCGGCGCCGGCCTCCTCGGGCGAGACGGGGGCGACGTCCGGGTCGGGCGCCCCGGCCACGGGCGGGACGTCGCCGCCGCTGACGGGGGCCCGCCGGCCGCGTCGGGTGGCCGACTCGCTGTCGGCGGCCTCCTTCGTCGCGCCCTCCGCCTCGCGGCGGGCCCGGCGCAGCGCCTCGCCCGGGTCCTCCAGGGTCGGCATGTCGAGGTCGGAGCCGATGCCGCTGGGGTCGACCTCGTGCGGCTCGTCGTCGTCGCTGCCGGAACCGCTGTCGCCGGAACGGCCGAGGACGTCACCGACCCCCTTGAGCGCGCTGCTCAGCTCGCTCGGGATCACCCACACCTTGTTGGCGTCGCCCTGGGCGATCTGGGGCAGCGTCTGCAGGTACTGGTAGGCCAGCAGCTGCGGCGTCGGCCGGCCGCGGTGGATGGCGCCGAAGACCTCGACGATCGCCCGCGAGCGGCCCTGCGCCTCCAGGATCGCCGCCTGCGCCTGGCCCTCGGCGCGCAGCACCGAGGACTGCTTGTCACCCTCCGCCGTGAGGATCTGGCTCTGCTTGACGCCCTCGGCGTTGAGGATGGCGGCGCGCCGGTCGCGCTCGGCGCGCATCTGCTTCTCCATCGAGTCCTGCACGCTCGCGGGCGGGTCGATGGCCTTGAGCTCGACGCGGTTGACGCGCACGCCCCAGCGGCCGGTCGCCTCGTCGAGGACGCCGCGCAGCTGGCCGTTGATCTGGTCGCGGCTGGTGAGGGTCTGCTCCAGGTCCAAGGACCCGACGACGTTGCGCAGCGTCGTCACCGTGAGCTGCTCGATGCCCTGGATGTAGTTGGCGATCTCGTACGTCGCCGCCTTCGGGTCCGTCGGCTGGAAGTAGATGACCGTGTCGATGCTGACGACGAGGTTGTCCGAGGTGATGACCGGCTGCGGCGGGAAGGAGACCACCTGCTCGCGCAGGTCGACGGTGGCGCGCGGCTTGTCGATGAAGGGCACGAGGAAGTGCAGCCCGGCGTCGAGGGTGCGCGAGTAGCGACCGAGCCTCTCGACGATGACCGAGCTGGCCTGCGGCACCACGCGCACCGACTTCGCGACCGTCGCGATGACGAACAGGACGAGGAGGGCGAGGACCAGGTAGAGGGCGAGAGTGCCGAAGGTCACGAGGAGCTCCAGGGGCTGGGGGTGGGCCCGGCGGGGCCAGGAGGACCGGTGGACCCGCCGGGGGCGGGGCGACCGGGCGGGTCGGCGGGCGGCAGGGCGCGGACGACCGCGGTGGCCCCGTCGATGCGGACGACCTCGACGTCCAGGCCGACCGGCAGGACGCCGCCGTCGCCCGGCCCGGGCTCGCTGCGGGCGCTCCACACCTCGCCGCGCAGCTTCACACGGCCCTCGCGCGGGCTCACCTGCTCGAGCACCTCGGCGCGCTGGCCGAGGTTGCCGTCGACGTTCGTCGCGACCATGGGCACCCGGGGGCGCACGTACTTGAGCAGGACGGGCCGGGCGACCGCCAGCAGCGCCACCGCGGCGACCGCGAAGACGACGACCTGGAAGGGGAAGCTGAGGCCGAGCGCGGCCGACAGGGCCGCGACGAGCGCCGCCCCGGCGATCATGGCGAAGACGAAGTCGAGCGAGGCGATCTCGACGGCGCCGAGCAGCAGCGCGAGGCCGACCCAGAGCAGCCACTGCAGGTCTTCCACGCCGTCACCCCCGCTCCCCGTGCCCGGACCGCCGGGCTGGCTGGGCCGTCGCCCCTGCGCGTCCGGCCGTCGCTGCGACAGTATCCGTCGGTGCCGACGAGCGACGGCGGGCGCGCCGCCGCCTGCTCCGCGCGGTGCGCGCACGGCGAGACCGGGGACGCGCTGGCGGACGGCGGGGCAGGAGCCGACGATCGAGGCGTCCCTGCGCGAGCTCCCGCCCCCAGGAGGACCGACGTCGTGATCTCCGTGCCCACCGCCCGCGCGCTGCGCACGTCCGGGGTGGCGTGGGAGCCCGCCTCCGGCGACCGCTTCGTCATCGTCGACCGAGACATGGACGAGCAGGTCTTCGTCCTGTCCGACATGGTCGTCGAGACGCACGACCACGCGAGCGGACGCGTCCTCGGCTTCAACGGGACGACCGAGTGGGCGCTGGACTCCGTCGACGCCGAGCAGGCGCTCTGGCTGCCGCGGGAGGGCCAGCTCCGCGAGCTGCTCGGCACGACGTTCGCCGGGCTCGCCGTCGAGGAGGTCGAGCCCGGCGACGACGGGCTCGGGCGCTTCGTCGTCCTCACGCGCTCCGCGGAGGGCGAGCGCCGGTCCAGGAGCGACGACGTCGAGGAGGCCTACGCCCTGGCCGTGCTCGCCGTCCGGGCGCAGGCGTCGCGCAGCACCTGAGGGCCTCCCCGCGACGGCTCGCCCCCGCGCAGGTCAGCGCGGGACGAGCACGAGGTCGTCGCGGTGGACGAGGACGCGGTCGTGGCCCTTGCCGAGGGTGCGGGCGAGCTCGGACGTCGAGCGGCCGAGCATCGCCGGGACCTCCTCGGCGTCGTAGCCGACCAGGCCCCGGGCCAGGACCACCCCCGCCTCGTCGGCGAGGTCCACGGTGTCCCCGGCGACGAAAGCACCGCGCGCAGCGCGCACCCCGGCCGGCAGCAGCGACGCGCCGCGCTCGCGGACGGCGCGGACGGCGCCGTCGTCGAGGACGAGCGTCCCGCGCGCGCGGGCGGCGTGCGCCAGCCACAGCAGCCGGGTCGGACGGCGTCGGCCCGTCGCCGCGAACCAGGTGCCGACGTCCTCCCCCGCCAGGCCCGGCGCGGCGAGGTCGGCGCTCGTCAGCAGCGTCGGGATGCCCGACGACGTCGCGATCGAGGCCGCGTCGAGCTTCGTCGTCATGCCCCCCGTGCCGACGCCGGCCTCCCCCGTGCCGCCGACCTCCACCCCGGCGACGTCGGCCGGGGAGGCGACGAGCGGGACCCGCCGGCTGCCCGGGCGCGACGGCGGCCCGGTGTGCAGCGCGTCGACGTCGGAGAGCAGCACGAGCGCGTCGGCCCGCACGAGGTGGGCGACCAGGGCTGCGAGCCGGTCGTTGTCGCCGAAGCGGATCTCCTCCGTCGCCACCGTGTCGTTCTCGTTGACCACCGGCAGCACCCCCAGGGCCAGCAGCCGGTCGAGGGTCCGCTGGGCGTTGCGGTAGTGCCCGCGACGCACGACGTCCTCGGCCGTCAGCAGCACCTGCCCGACCGTCGTCCCCGACGGCGCCAGCGCCCGCGTGTACGCCGCGACGAGCAGCCCCTGCCCCACCCCGGCCGCGGCCTGCTGCGTCGCGAGGTCGCGCGGCCGCCGCCCCAGGCCCAGGGGCGCGAGCCCGGCGGCGATGGCCCCCGAGGACACGAGCACCACCTGCCCGCCACGGCCCCGCACGTCCTGCAGCGCCGCGACGAGCGCCCCGAGCCGCGCCTCGTCCAGACCGCCCGCCGCGCTCGTCAACGACGACGACCCGACCTTGACGACGACGCGCTGCGCCGCCGGCAGGTCCTCGCGCCGGCGCACCGACGACGAGCCGGCGGGCGGAACCGCCAACCCCGCGCCGGGCGCCCGGTCTCCCCCGACCTCGCCAGGACCTGCGGCGCCTGCCTGCCCGCTCACGTCCTCGGGCGCTCGCCCCGGGCCGCGGCACGCTCGGCGAGGCGCTCGGCCTCCAGCTCGGCCAGCGTCGCGGACCGGGCCTCCTTGCGCTCGGCCTGCTGGCGGCGGCGGTCCTGCGTGGAGCGGCGTCCCTCACCGGCGAGGCGGGCGTCCTCCCCGCGCGGGCCGGCGAGCAGCTCGGCGCCGCCGACGAGCGTCGGGTCCCAGTCGAAGACGACCGCGCCGCCCGGGCTCGCGTCGTCGCCGATGACGACCTCGGAGCCCGCCACCGCGCCGGCGGTGAAGAGCTCGTCCTCCACGCCCAACTTGGCGAGCCGGTCGGCGAGGTAGCCGACGGCCTCGTCGTTGGCGAAGTCGGTCTGGCGCACCCACCGCTCGGGCTTGGTGCCACGGACCCGGAAGCGCTCGCCGTCGGGCGTGCCGGCCGCCTCCTCGCGCGTCACCGTGAACCCGGCCTCGTCGACCGCGCGGGGACGCAGGACCACGCGCGGCGCGACCGGCTCCGGCGCCTGCGCCCGGGCCCGCCGGACGAGCCGGGCCATCGCGAAGGACAGCTCCCGCAGCCCCTCGTGCGAGGCCGAGGAGACCTCGAGCACCTCGTGCCCGCGCGCCTCCAGGTCGGGGCGGACCATCTCGGCCAGCTCGCGCGCCTCGGGCACGTCGACCTTGTGCAGCACGACGAGCGTCGGGCGCCGCTCCAGCGGCAGCCCGGGCTCACCCGTCGCGGTGAGGTCGACGGCGTAGCGCGCCAGCTCGGCCTCGATGACGTCGAGGTCGCTCACCGGGTCACGGCCGGGCTCCAGCGTCGCGCAGTCGAGGACGTGGACGAGCGCGGCCGTCCGCTCGACGTGCCGCAGGAACTCCAGCCCGAGCCCGCGCCCGTCGCTGGCGCCCTCGACCAGGCCCGGGACGTCGGCGACGACGAACCGCTCGTCGCCGGCCGCGACGACGCCGAGGTTGGGCACGAGCGTCGTGAAGGGGTAGTCGGCGATCTTCGGCCGCGCCGCGGACAGCGCCGCGACGAGGCTGGACTTGCCGGCGCTCGGGAAGCCGACGAGGGCGACGTCGGCGAGCGACTTCAGCTCCAGCACGACGTCGCCGGACCACCCGGGCTCGCCGAGCAGCGCGAACCCCGGGGCCTTGCGCCGGGTCGTCGCGAGCGCCGCGTTGCCGAGGCCACCGGCGCCGCCAGGGGCCAGCTCGACGGCCGTGCCGGCGTCGACGAGGTCGGCGAGCACCCGGCCGTCCGCGGCGTCCTTGACGACCGTCCCGGCCGGCACGCGCAGCACGAGGTCCTCCCCCGCGGCGCCGTGGCGCAGGTCCCCCTGGCCGGGCCGACCGTTGGCGGCGGCGCGGTGCGGTGCGTGGTGGTACTCCAGCAGCGTCGTCGTGGACGGGTCGACGACGACCTTCACGCTGCCGCCCCGCCCGCCGTTGCCGCCGTCCGGCCCGCCGAGCGGCTTGAACTTCTCGCGGTGCACCGAGGCGCAGCCGTGCCCGCCGCTGCCGCCGGCGACGTGCAGGACGGCGCGGTCCACGAACATCGGCACGACGGCCTCCTCGGGCCGACCCCGAGGGGTCGCAGGTCAGGGGTGCGGAGCGGGGGTGGGCCGGACGCACGAGAGGGGCGAGCCGGCGGCTCGCCCCTCTGGTGCTGGAGGTCTGCGGCGACCCCGACGTGCTCGGCCCCGGAGGGCTCAGTCCGCGACGGCCTCGGTCTGGGCCGGGACGGTGACGTTGACCGTGCGACGTCCGCGGCGGGTGCCGAACAGGACGGCGCCGGGCGCGAGGGCGAAGAGGGTGTCGTCCTTGCCGCGGCCGACGTTGTCGCCGGGGTGGAAGTGCGTGCCGCGCTGGCGGACGATGATCTCGCCGGCCTTGACGACCTCGCCGCCGAAGCGCTTGACGCCCAGCCGCTGCGCGTTGGAGTCGCGCCCGTTGCGGCTGGAGCTGGCGCCCTTCTTGTGTGCCATGGCAGTGCCTCTTCCTCGTCCGTCCCGCTGCGGGGTGCTCTCGTGCGGGTGGTCTGGTGCGGGGCGGGGCCCCGCGGTGGTCGCGGCCTGGTCAGCCGCGGCCGGTCAGCTGTCGATCGCGGTGATGCGGACGCGGGTGTGCTTCTGGCGGTGGCCCTGGCGCTTGCGGTACCCGCTCTTGTTCTTGTAGCGGAGGATCGTGATCTTGGGGCCCTTGACCTCCTCGACCACCTCCGCCGTCACCGTGACGCCGGACAGGCCCTGCGTGTCGCTCGTGACCTTCTCGCCGTCGACGAGCAGCAGCGGCGCGAGCTGGAGGTTCGTGCCCGCCGCGGGGGTGCCGCCACCGATGCGGTCGATGAGCAGCTCGCTGCCCACCGACACCTTCTCCTGCCGACCACCGGCGCGGACGATCGCGTACACCACGGGACTCTCCTGACGTCGACCGGCCGAGGGCCGGCGGGCGCTCGCGCGCCTGCTGCGTGCTGCTGGGCTGTCGTGCTGTGCCGCTGGTGCTCGACGCCGGCGCGGCGTCCCGGCTCCCGGAGACCCGACCCGTGAGGGGCGGTGACCGGTCTGGGGCGCGCACGGCGCAGGGCGCACCGGTGGTGCGACCGCCCCAGCGTACGGAGCGGGTGCTCAGGGGGTCAAACCGCGCCGGTGCTCAGGCCTCCTCCGGACGGGGCCACCCCTCGCGCCGCGAGGCGGCGTCCCAGAACATCCACTCGAAGCGGGTGGCGAGCGCCGCCGCCTCGGTGGCGGCGTCCGCGCTGGCCGGGTCGGCCGCGACCGCGCCTTCGACGACGTCGACCGCCGCCGCCGAGGACGCCTGGAAGCCCGGGTCGGCGTAGGCGGCGACCCACCGGGCGTACGGGTGGCCGGGCACGGCCTGCGCGCCCTCGGCCAGCGCGAGCCCCACCTCGGCGTAGACGGTGAAGCACGGCAGCACCGCCGCGGCCGCGACGGCGTAGGGCGCCGTCGACGTCTGCCCGACGAGCCAGGAGGAGTACGCCAGCGTCGTCGGCGACGGCCGCACCGGTCCTGCCGCCAGGCCCTCGGGTGCCGTCCCGCTGGCCGGCGCCAGCCGCTCGTCGTGGAGGAGGTCGGCGTGCAGGTCGCGCTCGGCCGCGACGGCGCCCGCCGCCGAGCCGGCCCACACCGCCGCGTCCTGCGGCGTGGGCGCCCGCGCGGCGAGCAGGGCCAGGGCTCGGGCGTAGTCCTTGAGGTAGCAGCCGTCCTGCTCCAGGTAGTGCCGGAAGGTCGCCGGCTCCAACGAGCCGTCCGCGAGCGCCGCGAGGAAGGGCAGCCGGTCGACCGCCGCGCGGACGCCCGCCGTCTGCGCCGCCACCCGCGCGGCGAAGGGCCGGCCGTCGGTCGAGGTCCGGTGGCGGGCCAGCTCCCCGCCAGCCGGCGGGGTGGCCGTCGACGTCGAGGCGCTCACGGCGCCCCCGCCCCGACGAGCGGGGCGCCCGTCTCGGCGTCCCACCACCCGGCGTGGTGGTGCACCGGGCCGTGCCCGCGACCGGCGCGGGCCGCCCGGCCGACGCCGAGGCGCTCGCCCTCGGCGATGGCGCGGGCGAGGTGACGACGCGCGCCCTCGACCGCCGTGAGCCAGCTGGGTCGCTGAGGTCGCAGCGCGGCGCACGCGGCGGCGAGCACGCAGCCCGTGCCGTGGGTCGAGCGCGAGCGCAGCCGCGGGGAGAGCAGGTGGTGCGCCGAGCCGTCTGCGTCGACGAGGACGTCGAGCACGTCCCCACCGCCGTCCGGCCCGGGCGCGGCGTGGCCGCCCTTGAGCAGCACCGCGCCGGCGCCGAGCTCCTGCAGGCCGCGGGCCTGCTCCTCCATCGCCGCGGCCGAGCCGGCGACGTCCGTGCCGAGCAGCACGGCCGCCTCGGGCAGGTTGGGGGTGAGCAGGTCCGCCAGCGGCAGCATGCGGTCGCGGACGGCCTCGACGGCGTCCTCGGGCAGCAGCCGGTCCCCGCTCGTGGCGACCATGACGGGGTCGACGACGAGGTGCTGGACGGGTCGCCGTCCCAGCACGTCGGCGACGGCGCCCACGACCTCTGCGGTGGCGAGCATGCCCGTCTTCGCGGCGTGGACCTCGACGTCGTCGAGCAGCGTCTCCAGCTGCTGGGCGACGAAGTCCGGCGGCACCACGTGGATGCCGGCGACCCCGGCGGTGCTCTGCGCCGTCAGCGCGGTGAGGACGGCGGTGCCGTAGGCGCCGAGCGCGCCGAACGTCGCGAGGTCGGCCTGGACGCCGGCACCACCGCTCGGGTCGCTGCCGGCCACGGTGAGGGCGACGGTGCTCACGCGCGCACCCCCGGCCGGTCGTGCGGGGTGAGCAGGCGTGCGCTCATGTCGACATCCCTTCGCTCGTGCGGACGAGAGCAGGTTCGACGGGTGTGATCTCAGCCCGGCGCCGTCGTGGCGGCGAGCACCCCGTGTCGGGTCCGACCCTAGCCAGACGCACGAGCGCCCCGCCGGACAGGGTCTCGGCGGGGCGCTCGTCCAGGGGTCGTCGGCCGTCTCTGGACGGGTCTCAGTCGACCGTGGGGTCCTGGGCCGTCTCCGCGGCCGGCTGCTCGCCGGCCTCCTCGGGCTGGACCTGCACCTCGACGGGCTCGGCCTCGACGGGCTCGGCCTCGGCGGGCTGGGCCTGCGCCGGCTCGGCGGACTGGTCCTCGGCGGGCCGGGTCTCGGCGTCCGGGACGACGCCCGCCTCCTCGACGTCGACGGGCACCGAGGGCTCCAGGCCGGGCTCCTGCTCGCCGACCCGCGGGGACGTCCCGTCGTCCTCGCCGCCGTCCTCGGGGTCACCGGCCGCGACGGCGGCGAGGTCGGCGCCGTCCCCGGCGGGGAGGGCGTCGCGCGAGCTGCCGACGGCGACCTCGACGGCCGCGGCCGCCTCCTCGCCGGCGGCGGGACCGTGCTCGTCGGTCACCGCCCGCACGGCGGCCTCGTGCTCGTGCCGGGAGGCACGGGCGACGCGGGCGATGGCCTCGGCCACCTCGCGCGCCGAGGCCGCCCGCCGCTCGGGCTCGCCCTCGTCGGCGGCCGTCGTCTCGGCCGACGGCGTCGAGGAGCCGCCGCGGCCGCGGCGCGAGCGCTTGGAGCGGCCGCCCGTCTCACCGGCGCCGTCGTCCCCCGTGCTGCCCCTGCCGCCCTCGCCCGAGCTGTCCTCGGACGCCCGGCCCCTGCTGTCGGAGCCCCTGCTGTCGGAGCCTCTGCCGTCGGAGCCCCTGCCGTCGGAGCCCCCGCCCTCGCGCCCGAGCAGGGGCTCGTCGTGCAGCAGGACGCCGCGGCCGTGGCAGGCCTCGCACGGCTCGCTGAAGACGTCGATGAGCCCCTGGCCCACGCGCTTGCGGGTCATCTGCACGAGACCGAGCGAGGTGACCTCGGCGACCTGGTGCTTGGTGCGGTCGCGCCCGAGGCACTCCACGAGCCGGCGCAGCACGAGGTCGCGGTTGCTCTCCAGCACCATGTCGATGAAGTCGACGACGATGATCCCGCCGATGTCGCGCAGCCGGAGCTGGCGCACGACCTCTTCGGCGGCCTCGAGGTTGTTCTTCGTCACCGTCTCCTCGAGGTTGCCCCCCGAGCCGGTGAACTTGCCGGTGTTGACGTCGACGACCGTCATCGCCTCGGTGCGGTCGATGACGAGCGAGCCGCCGCTGGGCAGCCACACCTTGCGGTCGAGCGCCTTCGCGATCTGCTCGTCGACGCGGTAGGTCGCGAACGCGTCCCGGTCCTCGCTGCGCACGACCCGGTCGGCCAGGTCGGGCGCCACGCCCTGCAGGTACTCGGTGACGACGCGGGCGACGTCGTCGCCCTCGACGACGAGCCGCGCGAAGTCCTCGTTGAAGACGTCGCGGACGACCTTGACGGCGAGGTCGGGCTCCGTGGAGAGCGGGCTCGGGGCGCTGACAGCCTTCGAGCGCTTCTCGATGCCGGCCCACTGCTCCTGCAGCCGCTCGACGTCACGGCGCAGCTCGTCCTCGCTGGCGCCCTCGGCGGCGGTGCGCACGATCACGCCCGCGTGCTCGGGCACGACCGCCTTGAGGATCTTCTTGAGGCGGGTGCGCTCGGTGTCGGGCAGCTTGCGGCTGATGCCCGTCATCGACCCGTTGGGCACGTAGACGAGGTAGCGCCCGGGCAGCGACACCTGGCTCGTCAGGCGGGCGCCCTTGTGCCCCACCGGGTCCTTGGTCACCTGGACGAGGACGGGGTCACCGGCCTTGAGCGCCAGCTCGATGCGGCGCGGCTGGCCGTCGAGACCGGCGGCGTCCCAGTTGACCTCGCCGGCGTACAGGACGGCGTTGCGCCCGCGGCCGACGTCGACGAAGGCCGCCTCCATGCTCGGCAGGACGTTCTGGACCTTGCCGAGGTAGACGTTGCCGACCATCGAGGTCTGCGCGCGGCGGGCGACGTAGTGCTCGACGAGGACGCCGTCCTCGAGCACCGCGATCTGGGTGCGGTCGCCGCGCTCGCGCACGACCATCGAGCGCTCGACGCTCTCGCGCCGGGCCAGGAACTCCGCCTCGGTGAGGACCGGACGACGGCGGCTGCCGTCGCGCCCGTCCCGGCGGCGCTGACGCTTGGCCTCCAGGCGGGTCGAGCCCTTGAGGCCCGTGACCTCCTCCTCGGCCCGGCGGCGCTGGCGGTCCTCGCGGGACTCACCGTCCCCCTCGCCTCGCGAGCCGCCGCCGTTCGAGCCCCCACCGTTCGAGCCGCCCGTGCTGCCGCGACGCCGACGTCGCCGCCGACGGCTGGAGCCGCGGTCCTCGCCGTCGTCGTCCGCGTCGTCGTCCGCGTCGCCCTGCTGGTCCGTCGAGCGGTCGTCAGCGCCAGGTGCCGGTGCCGCCGACCCGCCGTCGGCGTCCTCCTCCTCCGGCGTGGTGCCCTCGTCGGAGGAGTCCTCGCCGCCGGTGCGCCGCTTGCGCCCGCGCCCGCCGCGGCGTCGACGACGGCGGCCGCCGTCGCC
>NZ_JBBHZF010000026.1:0-117026 GCF_037482365.1 Pseudokineococcus sp. 1T1Z-3 | reverse complement strand
GCTCGTCCTGGCCCTGCTCGTCCTGGCCCTGCTCGTCCTGGTCCTGCTCGTCCTGGCTCGAGCCGTCCTGGTCCTGCTCGTCCTGGGGGCCCCCTTCGGCGTCCTCGGCCCTCGTGCCCTCGCCCGCCGGCGCTGCGGCGTCCTCCCGCTCGCCGTCCTGGGCCTTCGGGCCACCTCGGCGACCGCGCGAGCGGCCGCGACGCTCGCCCTTGCCGAGCTCGTCGAGAGCGGCGGCCAGCGAGGCGGTGGGGTCGCGGTCCGCGTCCTGCTCGACACCCGCCTCCTGCTCCTCTCCGCCCGTCTCGTCCGCCCCGGCGGCGGGCTCGACGTGCACGGGCGGCCCGGCGGCGCGCGAGGCCGCACGACGGCGCCTCGGCGCCGCGGTCGCGACCGGCGCCTGGAACAGCGCGGCGGGGACGGCAGGGCCGTCCTGCCCGGTCGGCTGGTCGGTCGGCTGGTCGGTCGGCTGGTCGGTCGGCTGGTCGGCGTCGGCCTGCGTCTCGGCGTCCTCGGCGGGGACGTCGTCAGGGCCAGACGCCTCAGGCTCCCCGGCGTCCGTCGGTGCGGCGCTGCCGTCGCCGACGTCCGACGGCGGGGCGGCCGCGGACGTCTCCTCGACCAGCGCAGCGGCCCGCGAGGAGGTCTCCTCGGCCGGCTCGCCCGGGGCGTCGGGCGAGTGGCCGGGTGCGGCGGCGAGCTCGGCGGCGAGCGCGGCCTGGGCGGCGCTGCGCTCCGGCGCCGACCGACCACCGGACCGGCCGGAGGCCGTGCCCCCCGCCCGGGAGGCGCGACGGCGCCGCGTGGTCGGCCGCTGCTCGGCGGCGCCGTCGTCGGCGGACGCGTCGGGGGCCTCGCTCGGTGCCGCCTCGCCGTCGGTCACCGCGCCGTCACCCGGCTCGGCGGCATCACCCGGGTCGGCGGCGTCACCCGGCTCGGCGCTGTCGCCCGGCTCCGCGCCCGTCGGCCGTGCGTCTGCCGGACCGGTGGCCGCCGGAGCGGCGTCGGCGCCGGTCGAGGTGGCGTCGTCGGCAGCGGCCGGCGGCTGCGCGGCGGTGGTCGTCGCCGGGGGGCGGGCCGGGCGACGGCGCTTGGCGCGCGGCGGCGGGGAGGTGTCGATGCTCGCCTCGGGGACGGCGAGCGCCGGTCCGTCGCCGCGGCCGACGTCAGCGGCGCTCGCGACGCTGCTCCCCTCGTCGGCCACCTCGCCCGGGCTGACCTGGGCGTCCGGGGCCGCGGGCGGTCCCGCGGCGCGCGTGGCCGCGCGGCGGCGTCGTGGCGCTGCCGCGCTCGACCTCGTCGTGCCGGTGCTGCCTCCCTCGTCGCGGGGCGGCGCGTCTGCGGCGCCGGTGGGGCCGTCGGTGGTGCTGTCGTCGGTCGATGCCACGGGGGCGCTCCCGTCCACACGGCGCGCGCGTCGCACCTGCGCGCGCCGGGTGTTCCTCGTCACCCGTGGGTGACGGAAGTCGAGTGGTGCTCCCGGGCCTCGCTGCACGTGCACCCGGTGCCGGCAGCCGGTGCCGGGCGGCCCAGGTCGGACGAGCCGTGCCGACGGTCTGCGTGACCGAGCGAGCGCGCGCGGAGGGCCCGAGCGCCGACGCTGCCCTGCTCCGGCCGGTCGTGGATCCGCCACGGCTGCCGGGCCCTCCTGGGGGCGACCCCTGCGCCTGCCGAGGCGTCGTGCGTCCGGCGGCGCGAGGTCGGTCGTCCCGCGGAGTGCGGTGAGGACGTCGTCGGGTCGAGCAGCAGGTGCGACGTGCTGCACGACCGGGGCGAGTATCGCACAGCGACCCCCGCCCGACCCGGCCCTGAGGCGACCGGCGTCCGGCCACCGCGCGACGCCGCCGCTCAGCCACGTCGGGACCCAGCGACGTCGGGACCCAGCGACCTCGAGACCAGCCGGGCCGCCGGGTCAGTCGAGCGGGTGCAGGTCGAGAGGGTGGACGAGGTCGTCGAAGCCGTCGCCGTCGTCCTCGCCCTCGGCCCGCTCGAGGGGGTGGACGAGCAGCTCACGGGCGTCGCGGAAGCCGAGGCGGCGGTAGAGCGGAGCTGCACGAGAGCTGCCGGGCGAGAGGACGACGCGGACGAGGTCCTGCTCGCGGGCGCCCCCGAGGGCGGCCTCGACGAGAGCCGTGCCCGTGCCGGCGCCGCGGTGGTCGGGGAGCACGAAGAGGCCTCCGAGGTAGCCCCACGCGGTCGGGGCGGCGGCGGGACGTGGCAGCCGCTCGTAGCGGAGCAGCCCGACCATGCCGACGGGCAGGCGCAGACCGGCCGGGCGGCCGCCGTCCGCGCCGCCGCGGGACTCGGCGAGCCAGAAGGTGCGCTGGTGGGCCTGCGCCCGGACCCACGCGCTGAAGCGGCGCCCGAAGTCGTCGTCCTGGGGCGCCGGGCCCTCCCCCGCGGCGGACGCACGGCGCAGGAGCGCCAGGGCGGCGACGTCACCGGCGGCCTCGAGCACCGCGGGGCGCACGCGCACGGCGGTCACGGCTGCTCCCCCGCGAGGGCGTCGAGCGGTGGCATCGCGACTCTCCCAGGCAGGGTGCGGCGGACCTCGCGAGGCTACCCCCGCGGCGGTGGCCGCCTCCGCCAGCAGGTCCTGGTCTGCGGGTGTCGGGGCCTCGGTCTCGGGGGTGGTCTCAGGAGGAGGGGAACCAGAGCGCGATCTCGCGGGCCGCCGACTCCGTCGAGTCCGACCCGTGCACGAGGTTCTGCTGCACGGAGAGGCCCCAGTCCCGCCCGAGGTCGCCGCGGATGGTGCCGGGGGCGGCGGTCGTCGGCTCGGTCGCGCCGGCGAGGCTGCGGAAACCCTCGACGCAGCGCTGGCCCTCGACGACGGCGGCGGCGACGGGCCCGGAGGACATGAACTCGACCAGCGGCTCGTAGAAGGGCTTGCCCTCGTGCTCGGCGTAGTGCTGGGCGAGGACGTCGCGCGTCGGCACGCGCAGGTCGAGCTCGACGAGCCGGTACCCCTTGCCCTCGACCCGGCGCAGCACCTCGCCGACGAGCCCCCGGGCGACGCCGTCGGGCTTGACGAGCACGAGCGTGCGCTCGACGTCGGTCTGCTGGTCGGCCATGGGAAGTCCTCCGGTCGTCGTCGGCCGGCGTGCCGGCGCGGCGGCTCGGCCCGGCGGTCGCCGGGCCGCGGGGAGCCTAGCGACGGCGTCCCCGCCCGGCCTGCGCGCGCCCTGCGAGGTCGACAGGCGCGGCCAACCCCCGGCGCGCCGACCCGTGCCGACGCTCCGCTGCCCGGGCGGGTCAGTGCCGGCGCGGCGGCGGGGCCTCGGGGGCGCCGGGGGGCGGACGGCCGTCCTCCCAGGTGTCGGGGTGGCCCCACTGCTCGACGAAAGCGGCGCGGTCGGCGTCCACCCTGCGCCCCAGGCGCAGCATGAAGAACCACAGGACGACGAAGAGCCCGCCGAGGACGAACATCGCGGGCAGCACGAGGCCGCCGAGCACGACGAGCACCTGGAGGGCCCAGCCCAGAGCCAGGCCCCCCGGCCGGCGCAGCAGGCCCGACGCGAGCACCAGCGCGACGACGAGCCCCAGGCCTCCGCCCCACACCAGACCCGTCGGGACGTCCGAGAGCTGGTGCGCCGCGAGCACGGCGAAGAAGACGAGGAAGGCCTCCAGCACGAGCACCGCGGCGGCCAGCCGAGGCGTCATCACCGCCCTCGACCTCCGGGGCGGCCCACCGCGCCACCCGGTCCGCCGGCCGGACCGTCGTCGTCGAGGTCGTCCTGCTCCAGCGGCTCGCCCTCGTCGTCGAGGGGGTAGCCGAGGATCGTCAGCGGGTCGCGCTCGTCCTCCTCCACCTGCCCCTCGGTGCCCGGGTCCCCGTCCTCGCCGGAGGCCGCGCCACCCCCCGCGGCGCGCACCCTCCCGGGCGCGTCGACGGCCGGCGCCCCCAGCAGCTGGCGCGCCTCGGCGGCCACGGTGACCGAGCCGGTGACGAGGACGCCGCCGCTCCCCTCCCCCGAGGAGCCGACGTCGGCGAGGTCGACGGCGAGCGCGAGCGCCTCGTCGAGCCGCTCGGCCACGTGCACCCTGTCCTCGCCGAAGACCTCGCGCGCCAGCTCGGCGAGCTCCTCGACCTCGACCGCCCGCGGCGAGCTGGACCGGGTGACGACGACCTCGGCCAGCACCGGCTCCAGCAGCGCGAGGACGCCCTCGGCGTCCTTGCCCTGCAGCACGCCGACGACCCCGACGCCGTACGCCACGGCGAAGGCCTCCTCGAGGGCGTCGACGAGCCCCGCGACGCCGGCCGGGTTGTGCGCGGCGTCGACGAGCACGAGCGGCGAGGGCCGCAGCACCTCCAGCCGCCCGGGCGAGGCGACGTCGGCCATCGCCGCCTCCAGCACGCCGCCGTCGACCGCACGCTCGCCGCCGCCCAGGAGGGCCTCGACGGCGACGACCGCGAGCGCGGCGTTGTGCGCCTGGTGCGCGCCGTGCAGCGGCAGGAACACGTCCTCGTACCGCGCGGCGAGCCCCTGGACGGCGATGACCTGACCGTCGACCGCCACGGTGCGCCCCGCGAGGGCGAAGTGCTCGCCCTCGGCGACGAGGCGGGTGCGCAGCGACGCGGCCCGCTCGGCGATCACCGGCAGCACGCCCTCGGGCTGGCGGCCCACGACGGCGATGGCGTCGCGCCGCAGGATCCCGGCCTTCTCCCCCGCGATCGCCTCGACGGTGTCCCCGAGCAGCTCGGTGTGGTCCAGGGAGATCGGCGTGATGACCTGCACGGCGGACTCGACGACGTTCGTCGCGTCCCACGTGCCCCCGAGCCCGACCTCGACGACGGCGACGTCGACCGGCGCCTCGGCGAAGGCCGCGAAGGCCATGACGGCGAGCGCCTCGAAGTAGGTCAGCGGCACCTGCCCGCGCCCGCGCAGCTCGCCGTCGACGAGGGCGAGGAACGGCGCGACGTCCTCGTGCAGGTCGGCGAAGGCGTCGTCGGCCAGGGGCACCCCGTCGACGCTCACGCGCTCGGTGACGCTGTGCAGGTGCGGGCTCGTGAAGCGCCCGGTGCGCAGGCCGTGCTCGCGCAGCAGCCGCTCCGCCACGCGTGCCGTCGAGGTCTTGCCGTTCGTCCCGGCGACGTGGACGACCGGGTAGGCCCGGTGCGGGTCGCCGAGCAGCTCCAGCGCCCGGCGCACGGGGTCCAGCCGCGGCTGCACCGAGCTCTCGGGGGTGCGGGCGAGCAGCTCGGCGTGCGCGGCCCGCAGCCGCTGCGCCGGCGACCCGGTCGAGGACGGCGTCGGCGCGCTCACCGGGCCCCCTCCGGGACGCGCCCGACCTGGGCGGGGACCCGTTCCACCCGCACCCGGACCCTCACGTCGTCCCCGACGCTCCCGTCGGAGATCCCGCCCGCCGGGTCCTCCGGCGCGTCGGCCAGCGCCCCGGCGGCCCCACCGAGGTCGCGGGCGGCGGCGAACGTCACCGCCCCGACGCTGTCGGCCAGCACCTCGCCCATGAGCAGACCCTGGTGGGTCATCACCGCCTGCCACACCGCCTCGTCGCCGAGCACGGTGAGCCGGATCCGCTCCCCCACCGCCAGCCCCGCGTCGCGGCGGGCCTGCTGCACCGTCCGGACGACGTCGCGCGCCAGCCCCTCGGCCGCCAGCTCGGGCGTGACCTCGGTCGAGAGCACGACCCACCCGGCCCGCCCGGGCAGCAGCGCCGTCGCCGTCCCCGGCGCCTGCTCGCCGACCACCCGCTGCACCTCGTACTCCCCCTCGACCAGCTCGACGCCGCCCGCGACCACGGTGCCGTCGGCGCGGACCTCGACGTCGCCCGCCTTGGCCGCCCGCAGCGCCACCTGCACCTGCTTGCCCAGGCGCGGCCCCGCGGCGCGGGCCAGCACGACGACCTTCTCCTGCACCCCCGTGGTCGCGTCGGCGACGTCGACGAAGGTGACCTCGCGGACGTTGACCTCCTCGCGCACGAGGTCGGCGAAGCCCGCCACCTCCGCGGCCCGCTCGACGACGACCTCCAGGCGCGCCAGCGGCAGCCGGGTGCGCAGCCCGGCGCCCTTGCGCAGCGACGACGCCGCCGAGCAGACCGCCCGCACCCGGTCCATGACCGCGACGAGGTCGCCGTCGTGGGCGAGCCCGTGCCCGCCCTCGGCGAGCGGGCCGGGCACCGGCCAGTCGGCCAGGTGCACGCTGCGCCCGCCCGTCAGGCCGCGCCAGACCTCCTCGGTCGTCAGCGGCAGCAGCGGCGCCGCCACCCGGCACACCACCTCCAGCACCCGCGCCAGCGTGTCCATCGCGGCGGCGTCCTCGGCCCAGAAGCGCGCCCGCGAGCGCCGCACGTACCAGTTGGTGAGGACGTCGACGTACTCGCGCACCGCCTCGCAGGCCCCGGCGAGGTCGGCGACGTCCATCGCCGCCGTGACGTCGTCGACGAGCGCCGCCGTCCGCGCGACGACGTAGCGGTCCAGCGGGTCGGGCGAGGCCTCGGCGTCCAGCCGCGCCTCGCGGCCGGCTCCCTCGTCGGCGCTGTTGGCGTACAGCGCGAGGAAGGACCACGCGTTCCACAGCGGCAGCAGCACGGCGCGCACGCCCTCGCGGATGCCCGCCTCGGTGACGACGAGGTTGCCGCCGCGCAGCACGGGCGAGGCCAGGAGGAACCACCGCATGGCGTCGGAGCCGTCGCGGGCGAAGACCTCGCCCACGTCCGGGTAGTTGCGCAGGCTCTTGGACATCTTCTGGCCGTCGTCGCCGAGGACGATGCCGTGGCTGACCACGCGCCGGAACGCCGGCCGGTCGAACAGCGCCGTCGCCAGCACGTGCAGCGTGTAGAACCACCCGCGCGTCTGGCCGATGTACTCCACGACGAAGTCGCCCGGGTAGTGGTGGGAGAACCAGTCGGCGTTCTCGAACGGGAAGTGCACCTGCGCGAAGGGCATCGAGCCGGAGTCGAACCAGACGTCGAGCACCTCCGGCACCCGGCGCATGGTCGAGCGGCCGGTCGGGTCGTCTGGGTTCGGCCGGGTCAGCTCGTCGACGTACGGGCGGTGCAGGTCGGTCGGACGGACGCCGAAGTCGGCCTCCAGCTCCTCCAGGGAGCCGTAGACGTCCGTGCGCGGGTAGGCCGGGTCGTCGGAGACCCACACCGGGATGGGGCTGCCCCAGAAGCGGTTCCGGCTGATCGACCAGTCCCGGGCGCCCGCCAGCCACTTGCCGAACTGGCCGTCCTTGACGTGGCCGGGCACCCACTCGACCTGCTGGTTGAGCTCGACCATGCGGTCGCGGACCTTCGTCACCTCGACGAACCACGAGGAGACGGCCTTGTAGATCAGCGGGGTCCGGCACCGCCAGCAGTGCGGGTAGGAGTGCACGTAGGAGTCCGCGCGCAGCAGGTGCCCGGCCTCGCGCAGCCGCCGCGTGATCGGCGTGTTGGCCTCGAAGACCTGCTGCCCCTCCAGGCTGGGCACCACGGAGGTGAAGCACGCCCGGTCGTCGACCGTCACGACGGTGGGGATGCCGTGCTCGGCGCAGACCCGCTGGTCCTCCTCGCCGTAGGCCGGGGCCATGTGCACGACGCCGGTGCCGTCCTCGGTCGTCACGTGGTCGCTGGGGACGACGACGAAGGCCCGCTCGGTGCCGAAGACGTCGGCGTCGGTCAGGTCGTCGAACAGCGGGGTGTACCGCCGCCCGACGAGGTCGGCGCCCGTGAGGCGTGCCACGACCCGCGCCTGAGGCTCCTCGCCGAGGTCGAGCGCAGCGGCGTAGGCGCCCAGCCGCGCCGCCGCGAGGACGTACCGCTCCCCCGCCCCGCCGTCGGCGGCCTGCGGGCCGGCCTCGACGACGACGTACTCGACGTCGGCGCCCACCGCGACGGCGAGGTTGCTCGGCAGCGTCCAGGGCGTCGTCGTCCACGCCAGCAGCCGCTCACCGGTCTCCAGGCCGAACCACACGGTGACCGCGGGGTCCTGGCGCTGGGCGTAGACGTCGTCGTCCATCCGCAGCTCGTGCGTGGACAGCGGCGTCTCGTCGCGCCAGCAGTACGGCAGCACCCGCTGGCCCTGGTAGACGAGGCCCTTGTCGTGGAGGGTCTTGAAGGCCCACATCACGCTCTCCATGTAGGAGAGGTCCAGGGTCTTGTAGTCGTGCTCGAAGTCGACCCAGCGGGCCTGGCGGGTGACGTACTCCTGCCACTCGCCGGTGTAGCGCAGGACGCTCTCGCGGCAGGCGTCGTTGAAGACGTCGACGCCCATCTCCAGGACGGCGCGCCGCCCCCCGATGCCCAGCTGGCGCTCGGCCTCCAGCTCGGCGGGCAGGCCGTGGCAGTCCCAGCCGAAGCGGCGCTCGACCCGGCGCCCGCGCATCGTCTGGTAGCGCGGGACGGCGTCCTTGACGTAGCCGGTGAGCAGGTGCCCGTAGTGCGGCAGGCCGTTGGCGAAGGGCGGGCCGTCGTAGAAGACGTACTCGTTGGCCCCGTCGACGCCGCTCTCACGGGCCTGGACGCTGGCGCGGAAGGTGTCGTCGGACTCCCAGTACGCGAGGACGCGCTGCTCCAGCCCGGGCAGGTCCGGAGAGGACCCGACACCGGGCTCGGGCGTGCCGGAGCCAGGACGGTGGCCAGCGCTGGCCTTGGGGTAGACGCCTCGTGCGCTCATCGGTACCTCCTCGCCCCGGGCGCGCGCGGCGCGCGCCTGGCCACGAGGACGAGGGCCCGGCGTCCGGCCGGTGCTCCCGCGGTACCACCTCGCTTGCCCCGCGTCACCCCCCGGTCGGTCCCGGTAGGCGGCGCGACGCCGCTCGTCTGCCAGCGGTGACGGGCTGGTCCCGTCCGGGTCTACTAGGGCCCGCCCTCACGGGGAGGGTCATGACCTGTTCTTCCGGAGGCTCACCGGTGATGGCCGGGTCGGTGCCTGTGCGGACAAGGCTACGCGGCCCGGGGCGAGGGGCGCCACGGCGTCCGTCGCGACCCTCGCCCCCGCCAGGCCGGTCAGTCGCAGCGCGCGAGCTCGACGTCGCGGTCGGTGGCGAGCTTCGCGGCCTCGTCCTCGTACCCGCGGATGGCGTCCACCTTGGCCGCCGAGGCCGAGGTGGTGTCGAAGGTGTAGCCGAGCCACTCCTTGGCCAGGCGGCGGGCCAGCTCCAGGCCGACGACCCGCTGGCCGAAGCACAGCACCTGGGCGTCGTTGGACAGGACGGCGCGCTCGACGGAGAAGCTGTCGTGGGCCGTCACCGCGCGCACGCCCGGCACCTTGTTGGCGCTGATGGCGACGCCGAGGCCGGTGCCGCAGACCAGCAGGGCACGGTCGGCCTCGCCCGCGGCCACGCGACGGGCGGCCTCGACCGCGACGTGCGGGTAGGCCGTCGACTCCTCGCCGTTGACGCCGACGTCGACGACCTCGGCGACGCGCTCGTCGGCCTCCAGGTCCGCCTTCAGCGCGTCCTTGTACTGCACGCCCGCGTCGTCGGCCCCGACGACCACGCGCCACTTCTGCTCGGCCATGTCTCCTCCTGGGTGATGTCCTTCGTGCCGTCCGGTCGTCGGGAGACGACCGCTGGTCTGCTCGCGTCAACGTCGCCGCGGCGGCCCGTCATGCCCCGGTGCTCACCCCCGCAGGTGCCCGGCCAGGGTCCGCACGACCATCCCGAAGGACGTCGCGCCCGCGTCGGGGGTGCCGACGCTGCGCTCGGCCAGCGGCCTGGCGCGGCCGACCTGGGGGCGCAGGTCGGCGGTCTGCTGCGCCGCCTCCTCGGCGGCCCCGGTGGCGGTGGCCCACGCCGTCGCGAGGTCGTCGCCGGCCTCGACCCGCTCGCGCAGCGTCGTCCGGAACGGCTCGACCGCGTCGAGCATCGTCTTGTCGCCCACCGACGCGCCGCCGAGACGCAGGAGGGTGTCCATGCCGGCGTCGACGGCGTCCGCGACGTCGGCCGCCGTCGGCACGTCCTCGTCGCCGACGCGCGTCCCGACCGCCGTGACCGCCGCGCCCCACAGGACGCCGGAGGTGCCGCCCGCGCGGTCGGCCCACGCCCCGCCGGCGGCGCGCAGGACACCGCCGGCCCCGCGGCCCTCCTGCTCGGCCCGCTGCGCCGCCTCCCGGGCCGCGCCGGTGCCGCGGACCATCCCGCGGCCGTGGTCGCCGTCCCCCGCGACGGCGTCGATGCGCCCGAGCTCCTCCTCGGCCTCCGCCATCCGTGCCGCGACGGCCTCGACGGCGGCGACCACGTCGGCCGCGAGCGCCCGCGAGGCCTGCGAGCCCGGCTGCACCTGCCCCGTCGGCGCCTCGGCGGCCGCGGCGGCGTCGTCCGCGGACCGCTCGGGGCCCTGCTCCAGGTCGGCGACCGAGCCCTTGCGGTAGGCCGGGGTGTCGGCGGCCGCCCGCCACCAGCGCTCGAGGTCGTCGTCGAGCCACATGAGGGTCAGGGAGACCCCGCCCATGTCGAGGCTCGTCACGAGCTCGCCGACCTCAGGCTCGACGACGTGCAGCCCGGCGTCGCGCAGCAGCCCGGCGACGGTGCGCCACAGCACGAAGAGCTCCTCGTACTTCACCGTGCCGAGGCCGTTGAGGACGACGGCGACGCGCTCCCCGCCGCTCTCCGGCGCCTCGGCGAGGACGCCGTCGACGAGGGTCTTCGCCAGCTCGGCGGCCGTGGGCATCCTCTCGTCGGAGACGCCGGGCTCGCCGTGGATCCCGAGGCCGAGGCTCATCGACCCGTCGGGCACCGTGAACAGCGGCTCGTCGGCGCCCGGCATCGTGCACCCGGAGAAGGCGACGCCGAGGCTGCGGGTGCGGTCGTTGGCGTGGTGGGCGGCGGCGACGACGCCGTCGAGGTCGAGGCCCTCCTCCGCCGCCGCCGACGCGCACTTGAAGACCGTGACGTCCCCGGCGATGCCGCGCCGCTTGGTGATCTCCTGCGCCGAGGCGCTCGCGACGTCGTCCGTGACGGCGACGTAGGCCGCGCGCAGCCCCTCCCCGCGCAGGTGCTCGACGGCCAGGCCGAAGTTCATGACGTCGCCGGCGTAGTTGCCGGTGGTCAGCAGCACGCCGGCGCCGCCGTCGGCCGCCCGCGCGACCGACGCCGCCTCCGAGGCCGACGGCGAGGTGAAGACGTTGCCGACGACCGCGCCGTCGGCGTAGCCGGGGCCGACGACGCCGCAGAAGGCCGGGTAGTGGCCCGACCCGCCGCCGACGACGACGGCGACCTTGCCCTCCCGGGTGGCGCGCGCCCGCACCACCCCGCCCGGGACGCCCCTCACCCGCCCCGCGTGGGCGTCGAGGAAGCCGGCGAGGGCGTCCTCGGTGAAGCGGGCCGGGTCGTCGTGCAGGCGCGTCATCGCGTCTCCGCTCGTCCTGGCCGGCGGGCCGGCCACGTCGTCGGCGACGCCCCTCGTGCGGCGTCGCACTGTTGCACTGTTGACAATGGCGACATCGGGCGTCGCCCGCAAGTCCCGCGGACCCGTCGGCCTGGGAGCAGCGGTCGGTCCGGGGGTGAGCAGTCGGTCCGGGGACGAGCGGTCGGTCTGGGAAGATCGGGCCATGCCCGACGCGCGCGCCCCGCAGGTCCCCGACAAGCCCTCCCTCGACGCTCTCGAGGAGCGGTGGGCGCCCGTCTGGGAGCAGCGCGGCACCTACCGCTTCGACACCAGCGCCACCGAGGGCGGCGAGCTGGCGCGCCCCGACGTGTTCTCCATCGACACGCCCCCACCCACGGCGTCGGGCTCGCTGCACGTGGGGCACGTCTTCTCCTACACCCACACCGACCTCGTGGCCCGCTTCTGGCGGATGCGTGGCAAGCGCGTCTTCTACCCGATGGGCTGGGACGACAACGGCCTGCCGACCGAGCGGCGCGTGCAGAACTACTTCGGCGTCCGGTGCGACCCGACGCTGCCCCACGACCCCGACTTCGAGCCGCCGCTGCGCGGGGCCGAGGGCAAGAGCGTCAAGGCCGCCGACCAGGTTCCCGTGGACCGGCGCACCTTCACGCGGCTGTGCGTCGAGCTGACGCAGGAGGACGAGAAGGCCTTCGAGGCGCTGTTCCGCCGCCTGGGCCTGTCGCTGGACTGGAGCCGGCAGTACCAGACCATCGACGAGCGCTCCCGGGCCGTCTCCCAGCAGGCCTTCCTCGCCGAGCTGGGTCGCGGCCAGGCCTACCAGGCGCAGGCGCCGGGGCTGTGGGACGTGACCTTCCAGACCGCCGTCGCCCAGGCCGAGCTGGAGGCGCGCGACTACCCCGGTGCCTTCCACCGCGTCGCCTTCGCGGGCGCCGGCGGGCCCGTCCACATCGAGACGACCCGCCCGGAGCTCCTCCCCGCGGTCGTCGCCCTCGTGGCCCACCCCGACGACGAGCGCTACCAGCCGCTCTTCGGGACGACCGTGCGCTCGCCGCTGTTCGACGTCGAGGTGCCCGTGCTGGCCCACCCCGGCGCCGAGCACGACAAGGGCGCCGGCATCGCCATGTGCTGCACCTTCGGCGACCTCACCGACGTCGGCTGGTGGCGGGACCTCGACCTGCCCACCCGCCCCGTCGTCGGGCGCGACGGTCGGCTGCTGCGCGAGACGCCGCCGTGGATCACCGCCGAGACCGGGCGCGAGGTCTACGCGGGCATGGCGGGCAAGACGGCGTTCTCCTCCCGCGAGGCCGTCGTCGCGGCGCTGCGCGAGAGCGGTGACCTGGACGGCGAGCCGGTGCCGACCCAGCGCAAGGCCAACTTCTTCGAGAAGGGCGACAAGCCGCTCGAGATCGTCACGAGCCGCCAGTGGTACATCCGCAACGGCGGCCGCGACGGCGACCTGCGCCACGCCCTGCTCGACCGGGGCGCCGAGCTCGCCTTCCACCCCGCCTTCATGCGGGTGCGGTACGGGAACTGGGTCGGCGGGCTCACCGGCGACTGGCTCGTCAGCCGCCAGCGCTCCTACGGCGTGCCGATCCCGGTCTGGTACCCGGTGGACGAGGACGGCGAGCCTGCCTACGACCGCCCGCTCACGCCCGCCGTGGCCGACCTGCCGGTGGACCCCTCCTCCGACGTGCCGGCCGGGTACGCCGAGTCACAGCGCGGCGAGCCGGGCGGCTTCGTCGGCGAGGCCGACGTCATGGACACGTGGGCGACGTCGTCGCTCACGCCGCAGATCGCCGGCGGGTGGGGTGCGCACGGCGGCGACGAGCGGCTGTGGTCGCTCGTGGCGCCCTACGACCTGCGCCCGCAGGGCCAGGACATCATCCGCACCTGGCTGTTCTCGACGGTCGTGCGCGCTCACCTGGAGCACGACGCGCTGCCCTGGCGGAACGCCGCGATCAGCGGGTGGATCCTCGACCCCGACCGCAAGAAGATGAGCAAGTCCAAGGGCAACGTGGTCACCCCCTCGGGGCTGCTGGAGGAGCACGGCTCCGACGCCGTCCGGTACTGGGCCGCCTCGGCGCGCCTGGGCACCGACGCGACCTTCGACGTCGCGCAGATCAAGGTCGGCCGGCGCCTGGCCATCAAGGTGCTGAACGCCAGCAAGTTCGTGCTGGGCTTCGGCTCGGCGCCCGGGACCGACGTCGTGGAGCCGCTGGACCGGGCGATGCTCGCCGGCCTCGCCCGCGTCGTCGACGAGGCGACCACGGCGTTCGAGGCCTACGACCACCAGCGGGCCCTCGCCGTCACGGAGTCCTTCTTCTGGCGCTTCTGCGACGACTACCTCGAGCTGGTCAAGGACCGCGCCTACGCGGGCGGGGCGTCCGACGTCGGCCCGGGCGCGCGATCGGCCCGGGCGGCGCTGTCGACGGCGCTCGACGTGCTGCTGCGGCTGCTCGCGCCCGTCCTCCCCTTCGCGACGGAGGAGGTCTGGTCGTGGTCGCACGAGGAGGGCTCCTCGGTGCACGCGGCCGCCTGGCCGCAGTCCGGGCCTCTCCTCGCGCTCGCGGGCGACGCCGACCCGGCCGTCCTCGGCGTCGTCGGCAGCGCGCTGGCCGGCGTCCGGAAGGCGAAGTCGCAGGCCAAGGTGTCCCAGCGCACGGAGGCCGCGCGGGCGCTCGTGACCGCCCCGGCCGCCGAGCTCGAGCTGCTGCGCCAGGCCACCGACGACCTGCGCGGCGCGGGCCGGGTGGAGACCCTCGACCTCGCCGTCGGCGGGGAGACCGTCGTCGTCTCCGACGTGGAGCTGGCGACCGCCGACGCCTGAGGGCTGGTTGTCAGCCCCTCTGGTGACGCTCCGCCCGGGCTCTCGTGACAGAGGCGGGCACGCGTGTCCCCAGACCCCCAGGTTCGACCGACTGGGGACGTCGACGCCCACGTCTCACGAGACCGGAGCGGCCAGCCGTCGGCGTCGAGCGGCGTGGACGCGCAGCAGCTGCTCGCGGCAGCCACCAGGGTCGGTCGTCAGCCGCTGGTGGGAGAAGCGGAGCGTCTGGATGCCGAGCTCGGCGAGACGGGCGTCGCGGGTGAGGTCGCGCTCTCGCTGCTGCGGACCGTCGTGGTACCGACGCCCGTCCAGCTCTCCGACCAGCCGCGTCTGCTCGCCGAAGAGGTCAGCGACGACGGCGCCCGCCGAGGTCGAGCAGCTGCGCCATCTCACGTCGGCCCGCGAGCCGGGAACGGCGCGCCACCTCCTGCCGCAGCCGCGGTGCCGTCGTCAGCCGCCGCTGACGGCCGCGAGCACCAGCGCCCGCCGGGCGTCGTCCACGAGCAGGGCCAGGACTCGACGCGGCCCGCTCGACCGAGACGACGGGGACTCCCCCGCGGCACCGGGCCGACGTCACCGGGAGACGCGTGCGGTGCACCCGGACCTCGACGACGTGGTCACTGCCCGCCCGCGGACGTCTCTCATGGGGGACGAGTACGTCGACGGCACCGCCGTCGGGGCTGGGAAGGCTTCGCAGTCGAAGCGCGCTGAGGTGGCTCGCGCCTGCGTCCCCGGTTGCCTGCCCGACGGCGACGGGGGACGTGGGCACCCGAGTCCTGATGCGAAGCCGGGCCCCGCGTCCCCGGAAGGGCTCGTTCGACGACCGGGGACGCTCCCGCTCGCGCCGGACGCGAGGGCGAGATGCTCGACTCAGGCCGACTTCTCGCGCCGCTCCCGCTTGCGGGGCGGGGCGGCGGCACCACCGCTGCGCGGCACCAGCGTGGGGAGGACGTTCTCGCGCACGACCTCGCGGGTCATGACCACGCGGGCGACGTCCTCGCGGGAGGGGATGTCGAACATGACCGGCATCAGCACCTCCTCCATGATCGCGCGCAGGCCGCGGGCGCCGGTGCCGCGCAGGATGGCCTGCTCGGCGACGGCACGGACGGCGTCGTCGGTGAACTCCAGCTCGACGCCGTCGATCTCGAACATGCGCTGGTACTGGCGCACGAGGGCGTTGCGGGGCTCGGTGAGGATGCGCACGAGCGCGTCGGCGTCGAGCTTGCTCACCGTCGTGATGACGGGCAGGCGGCCGATGAACTCGGGGATGAGCCCGAACTTGGTGAGGTCCTCGGGCATGACCTGGCCGAAGACGTCGACGTCCTCGTTCTTGGTGTGCAGCTGGGCACCGAAGCCCACGCCGCCCTTGCCCACGCGCGACGCGATGATCTCCTCGAGCCCGGCGAACGCGCCGCCCACGACGAAGAGCACGTTCGAGGTGTCGATCTGGATGAACTCCTGGTGCGGGTGCTTGCGCCCGCCCTGCGGCGGCACCGACGCCGTCGTCCCCTCGAGGATCTTCAGCAGCGCCTGCTGCACGCCCTCGCCGGAGACGTCGCGGGTGATCGACGGGTTCTCGCTCTTGCGGGCGATCTTGTCGACCTCGTCGATGTAGATGATGCCCTGCTCGGCCTTCTTGACGTCGTAGTCAGCGGCCTGGATGAGCTTGAGCAGGATGTTCTCGACGTCCTCGCCGACGTACCCGGCCTCGGTGAGCGCCGTGGCGTCGGCGATGGCGAAGGGCACGTTGAGCATCCGCGCGAGGGTCTGCGCGAGGTAGGTCTTGCCGGTGCCCGTGGGTCCGATGAGGAGGATGTTCGACTTGGCGAGCTCGACCGCGTCCTCGCGGGAGGTGCCCGTCGGCGGGGCCGCCTGGACCCGCTTGTAGTGGTTGTAGACCGCCACGGCCAGCGCCTTCTTGGCGGCGTCCTGGCCGACGATGAACTCCTCGAGGAAGTCGAAGATCTCGCGCGGCTTGGGCAGCTCGACGAGGCCCAGCTCGGTCGCCTCGGCGAGCTCCTCCTCGATGATCTCGTTGCAGAGGTCGATGCACTCGTCGCAGATGTAGACGCCCGGCCCGGCGATGAGCTTCTTGACCTGCTTCTGGCTCTTGCCGCAGAAGGAGCACTTCAGCAGGTCGCCGCCGTCACCGATGCGCGCCACGACCTGCTCCTCGTCTGCCGTCCGACCCGGCGGTCGCCGAGCACTGCTCCATCACACACCACACGGCGCCACCTGTCAGCGCCGACGCCCCGGCCGGCGGCGTCTCCACCCGGCCGGGCTCCCGGTCGGGTGACCCGGCGACCCCTGCGTCGAGCCGAGAACCGCTCGCGTTGAGGGGACGTCGTCGCCCGGGCACCGACGGGTACCCGGGCGACGACGAGACCTGCGCGCTCGGCCTCAGGCCGGGATCGCCACGTTGCCCTTGCGGCTCGGCAGGATCTGGTCGACGAGGCCGTACTCCAGCGCCGCGTCGGCCGTGAGGATCTTGTCGCGCTCGATGTCCAGCCGCACCTGCTCGACGTCGCGGTTGCTGTGCTTGGCCGTCGTCTCCTCCAACCAGTTCCGCATCCGCAGCGCCTCGGCGGCGTGGATCTCGATGTCCGAGGCCTGCGCGTAGTCGCCGCTGGAGAGCGCCGGCTGGTGGATGAGCACCCGCGCGTTGGGCAGGGCGAGACGCTTGCCGGGCGCACCGGCGGCCAGGATCACGGCCGCCGCCGAGGCCGCCTGCCCGAGGCAGACGGTCTGGATGTCCGGCTTGACGTACTGCATCGTGTCGTAGATCGCCGTCAGCGCCGTGAACGAGCCACCCGGGCTGTTGATGTACATGACGATGTCGCGGTCGGGGTCCATGGACTCCAGGACCAGGATCTGCGCCATGACGTCGTCGGCGGAGGCGTCGTCGACCTGCACCCCGAGGAAGATGACGCGGTCCTCGAAGAGCTTGTTGTACGGGTCCTGCCGCTTGAAGCCGTAGGCGGTGCGCTCCTCGAACTGCGGGAGGATGTAGCGGCTGCTCGGGCCGTGCAGGGCCCGGCCGCCCACGCCCTTGGCGTGCGTGCCGTGGTCAGTCATCGGGCGCTCCTCAGCTCGTGCCGCCGCCGCCGCGGACGTCCGCGGCGTGGGCCTCGACGTGGTCGATGAAGCCGTACTCGAGCGCCTCGGCGGCCGTGAACCAGCGGTCGCGGTCGTTGTCGAGGTTGATCTGCTCGACGCTCTTGCCGGTCTGCTCCGCCGTGATCTCCGACAGCGTGCGCTTCATGTTGTTGATGAGCTCGGCCTGGATCCGGATGTCGCTCACCGTGCCGCCGAAACCACCCGACGGCTGGTGCATCATGATCCGCGCGTGCGGGGTCGCGTACCGCTTGCCCTTGGCGCCGGAGGAGAGCAGGAACTGCCCCATCGAGGCGGCCAGGCCCATGCCGTAGGTCGCGACGTCCGGCGTGACGAACTGCATCGTGTCGTAGATGGCCATGCCGGCCGTCACCGAGCCGCCGGGCGAGTTGATGTAGAGGTGGATGTCCTTGTCGGGGTCCTCCGCCGCCAGCAGCAGCATCTGCGCGCAGATGGCGTTGGCGTTGTCGTCCCGGACGTCGGAGCCCAGCCAGATGATCCGCTCGCGGAGCAGCCGCTGGTAGATGTGCTCGTCCAGCCCGACGTTGCCGCCCGACGGCCTGCCCCGGCCCTCGGCGGCGTCGTGCCCGCCTGGTGTGTGCACCACGCTTCTCGCTCCGTCCTCGCCGGGGCCGGTGCGCTGCGCGCGCCGTCCCGGTCGTCTCTTCCGGTCGTCCTTGCTGGAGCGCCCGTCTTCTCGTGGAGGCCGGTCCCGCTGCCGCCCGGACGTCGGGTGGTCGTCCGCCGCGTCGCCGCGGGTGGCCTGTGTCAGCCCGTCACGGTCTGGCAGCGACCCTAACCCTCGGCCCCCGGCCCCCGTTCCGGCGCCCCGGCCGTGTTCGCCGACGGCGCACGGGTGGTCGCGGCCTCACCCGGACGGCGCAGTCTCAGGACGAGGGTCGCCGGCGCCCCAGCCCCGTGGGCCGGGGCGCCGGAACCGCCTCAGGCGCGGGTCGCGGCGTCCTCGGCCGGCGTCTCGGCGTCGCCCGCCGGGGCCTCGCCGGCCCCACCCTCGGGGGCCTCGGCCTCGGCAGCGGGGGCCTCGGGCGCGTCCTCGTCCTCGGAGAGGTCGACGCGGTTGCCGGAGGCGTCGGTGATGGTGGCGCCCTCGAGCACGACGGCGAGCCCCTTGCGGCGGGCGACCTCGGAGACCATCGCCTGCACCTGCCCGGCCTCCTGGATGGCCTGCGCGAAGGCGCTGGGCTCCATGCCCATCTGCGGCGCGGTCTGCACGAGGTACTCGACGAGCTCCTCCTGGGAGACCTGCACCTGCTCCTTCTCCACGACGGCGTCCAGCAGCAGCTGGGTACGCAGCGCCTGGCGGGTCTCCTCGACCACCTCGGCGCGGTGCTCGTCGTCCTCGAGCCGCCCCTCGCTCTCGAGGTGGCGCTGGACCTCCTGCTCCACGAGGCCCTCGGGCACGGGGACGTCGACCCGCTCGCGCAGGACGTCGAGGATCTTGTCGCGCGCCTGCACGCCCTGCTCAAGGACGGCGGCCTTGCGGGACTGCTCGCGCAGGTCGGCGCGCAGCTCCTCGGCGGTGTCGAACTCCGAGGCCATCTGCGCGAAGTCGTCGTCGGCCTCGGGCAGCTGACGCTCCTTGACCGACACGACCGTGACGGTCACCTGCGCGTCCTGGCCGGCGCGGTCGCCGCCGGCGAGGGCCGAGGTGAAGGTCGTGCTCTCCCCGGCGGACAGGCCGGTGACCGCCTCGTCGGTGCCGTCGAGCATCGTCGCGGAGCCGACCTCGTAGCTGATGCCGTCGGCGGTGTCGATGACCTCGCCGTCGATCTCGGCCGAGATGTCGACCGAGAGGAAGTCGCCGTCCTGCACGGGGCGGTCGACTCCGGTGAGGGTGCCGAAGCGGGCCCGCAGCGCGTCGAGACGCGTCTGCACGTCCTCCTCGGAGATCTCGACGTCGTCGACGGAGACCTCGAGGGAGGCGTAGTCGGGCAGGTCGACCTGCGGGCGGACGTCGACCTCGGCCGTGAAGGCCAGCTGGCTGTCGGCGTCGACCGGAACCTGCGTGACCTCGACCGACGGCTGGCCGAGCACCCGGAGCTCCTGCTCCTGGGCGGCCTGGCTGTAGAAGGTCGGCAGCGCGTCGTTGACGGCCTCCTGCAGGACGGCACCGCGGCCGACGCGCTGGTCGATGATGCGGGGCGGCACCTTCCCCTTGCGGAAGCCGGGGACGGTGACCTGCTTGCCGATCTCGCGGTAGGCCTTGTCGAGGCTCGGCTGCAGCTCGGCCAGGGGGACCTCGACGGTCAGCTTGACCCGGGTCGGCGTGAGGGTCTCGACGGCGCTCTTCACTGCGAGGGCTCCAGATGCTGTGGGACGGTGCGCCTCGACCCCGGGAAACGGGGCTGTCCGCCTTCGGACGGCGGACGGGCGGCGGGCCAGCGCCCCACGGTAGTGCCCGGCGGCACAGCGGCCGAACCGAGCCGTCGCCCGCCCGCCCCTGGAGGGGCTGGGCGGGGAGGCCAGCAGTGGACGTCGGCGCACTGGTCGGGGTACCCGGATTCGAACCGGGGGCCTTCCGCTCCCAAAGCGGACGCGCTACCAAGCTGCGCCACACCCCGTGGCCGGTCGTGGTGACGAGCAGCACGAGCCGGCCTGCTCGCCGGCAGGGTCAGCGTAGTCGCGTCCTCGCCGCCGTCGACCGACCTGGTGGCGAAGGGCCGACGGCGGGGTCGCTACCCTCGTGCGGTCGACGTCTTCGTCGGCGCTGCGGGTGTAGCTCAATGGTAGAGCCCCAGTCTTCCAAACTGGCTACGCGGGTTCGATTCCCGTCACCCGCTCCACGGGCCTCCGGGCGCCGGTCGTCACCTCAGGCCCGGACGAGCCGCCCGATCGCCAGCCGCGCGGGCAGCGCGTACCCGAGCACCACGGGCGCAGGGCCGTCGAGCACCAGCGACGTCGCGCACCCGCTCCCCCGGGCGACGACCTCGTGCTCGAGCCGCAGCCGCACGCCGGGCAGCGCGGGGCGGGCCAGGCGCACCGTCCACGCCCAGCGACGCGCGGCCTGCTCCACCTCTCCCACGGACGCCGCCACGCGCAGCCCCAGCGGCCCGACGACGACGCCTTCCGCGCCGCTCGCCAGGTGCGCGGGCAGCGACGTCGAGCGCACCTGCGGCGACCACTGCGACCAGCGCGAGGTGCGGGCGTAGCGGTCCCAGGCCTCCTGCGCCGTCGCGTCGCCCGCGGCGGCGAGCCGGAGCCTCAGACCTCCTCCGGGGCCCGCCACAGCACGACGACCGACCGGTCGTCGTCCTCGGCGGCCACGGCGTCGACCAGTCGGCGGGCGCTGCCCCGCAGGCCGGGGCCCGTCGTCAGGTCCCCGGCGGCGCTCGCGAGCAGGTCGATGCCGTCGGCCAGGTCGCGACCGGGTGCCTCGACGACGCCGTCGGTGTACAGCAGCAGCGCGTCACCAGGTTCCAGGACGCCTCGGGCGGACGGGAAGTCGACGTCCTCCAGCAGCCCCAGCGCGGGGCCTCCCTCGACCTCGGTGACCACCCAGCGCCCGAGCCCGCCGGGGCCGCCGCGGTGCCGCAGCAGGGGAGGGTGCCCGGCGCTCGCGGCCTCGAAGGCGCCGGTGCGCAGGTCGAGGGAGACGTGCAGCGCCGTCGCGAAGCCCTCGCTCCACCCCTGCTCGAGCAGGTAGTCGTTGGCCGCGGGCAGGAGGCGCTCGGTGGGCAGCGCCCCGAGCAGGCCCCCGTAGGCGCCGGCGAGCAGCAGGGCCCGGGTGCCGGCCGCGGTGCCCTTGCCCGAGACGTCGACGAGCAGGACGTCGAGCCGCTCCTCCCCCGACCGGCGCGCGAGCAGGAAGTCACCCGCGAAGCCGTCGCCGTAGGCCGAGCGGATGGCGTGCTCGAGGTGCCACGGCTCGGCCAGCGACGTGACCCGGCTCTGCGCACGCAGCCGGTCACGCAGGTCGACGAGCATCGACTCGCCCTGGGCGCCGTGGACGCCCAGCCGCTCGCGGCTGCGGGCGATGAGGACGACGACGCCCGCGACCGCGGCCAGCACCCACAGCACCGAGGGGTTGATCTGCGTCGAGATCGCGTCGACCGTCGCGCGGGTCACGCCGCGGGGGAGGATGCCGTCGTTGCGGCGCGGCACCACGTAGGCCAGGGCCGTCACGACGAGGAACAGCAGCATCGCCAGCTGCCGCAGGCGCAAGAAGTAGCCGCCGAGGACGATGACGACCGAGAGGGCCGACGCCGGCGCCCACAGCGGCACCGCGATCGCGGCGATCACCCAGGCGACGACGAGCCCGGTCGCCACCGAGAGCCGGAAGGTCTGCGAGGGCAGCAGCCGCAGCTGCACCAGCCAGGTGATCCGGCGACGTCGCTCGGCGAGCCAGCTGCCGACGCCGCTCGGCACCCACGTGGGGGCACCCGCCCGCCGCCCAGGCAGGGGGCGGCTGTCGGTGGTCACCTGGGCAGACTAACGAGCGGTCCCCGGCTGCCGCGGCGCTTCTGCGGCGCGACCGGCGGGGCGGTGGCTCAGCCCGCGGCGGCGCCCGACGCCCTCGACGCGGGGAGGACCGGTGGCACGGGCTCGGCGAGGTCCACCGCCGGCGCGAGGACCGCCGGCACGCCGTCCTGGCACACCGGGCACCAGTAGAGGTTGCGCCCGACCAGCTCCCGCGTGAGGACGGTGGTGGCGCACACCCGGCAGGGCAGGCCGTGGCGCCGGTAGACGTAGTGGCTGTCCTCGCGGCGGACGCGCCCGCGACGGCGCCCCTCGGGGCGGTCGGCGGGCAGCGTCGTGACGATGGACCCGCGCCGGACGCCGTCCTTGAGCAGGACGACGAGGTCGTCCCAGAGCAGCCGTGCCAGCTCCTCGCCGACCTGCGTACCCGGCGTGAAGGGGTCGAGGCGGGCGCGGAAGAGCACCTCGGCGCGATAGACGTTGCCGACGCCGGCGACGACCTTCTGGTCCATGAGCTGGGCGGCGACGCTCGTGCGGCTGCGGGCGAGACGGGCGGCGAAGGCGTCGCCGTCGCCGTCCCGGCGCAGGGGGTCGGGCCCGAGGCGGGCGCGCGCCGCCTCCTTCTCGGCCGTGGTGACGACCTCGCAGGCGGTGGGCCCGCGCAGGTCGGCCCAGACGCCCTCGCCGTCCTCGCCCGGGCCGGTGAGCCGGACCCGCAGGGCGCCACGGGGCTCGGGCGGCTCGCCCGTCCCGAAGGCCCACTTGCCGTAGAGGCCGAGGTGCACGCGCATCCACCGGCCGCCGTCGAAGCCGAGGAACATCTGCTTGCCGTGCGCCTCGGCGCGCTGCAGGTGCGTCCCGTCGATGAGGGCGGCGCCGTCGGTGAAGCGGCCCTGCGGGCTGGAGACGCGCAGCTCCTGGCCGCGGAAGTCGCGCGCGAAGACGTCCGCCAGCCGGCGGACGCTGTGCCCCTCAGGCACCGGCGGCGCCCGCGGTGGCCCGGGCCTGCCGCTCGTAGTCCCCGACCTGGCGGATGCGGCGGGCGTGCCGCTCGGCGCCGGAGAAGGGCTCGTCGAGGAAGGCGTCGACGATGGCGGTCGCCTCCTCCACCGAGTGCTGGCGCGCGCCGATGGCGACCACGTTGGCGTCGTTGTGCTGGCGGGCCAGCCGGGCGGTGTCGAGGTTCCACGCCAGGGCCGCGCGGACGCCGAGGACCTTGTTGGCGGCGATCTGCTCGCCGTTGCCGGACCCGCCGACGACGACGCCGAGGCTGCCCTCGTCGGCCACGACGGCCTCGCCCGCGGCGGTGCAGAAGGCCGGGTAGTCGTCCTCGGCGTCGTAGATCTGCGGGCCGTGGTCGACGACCTCGTGGCCGGCCTCACGCAGGTGCGCCGCCAGGTCGCGGATGAAGTCGAACCCGGCGTGGTCGGTGGCGACGTGGACACGCATGGGGTGATCTCAGCACATGGGCTGGCGGTGCGACGGGGGGCGTCGGGGCGGGTCTGGGACGCTCGGGCCATGGCGAGGGTGCTCGGGGTCGACGGCTGCCGCGGGCGATGGGCGGCGTGCGCGTGGGAGGGGCCGGGAACGGCGCCCGTGCTCACCCTCGAGGCCGACCCGGCCGGTGTCCTCGCCGCCGCCGACCGGCACGGCGCCGAGGTCGTCGGCCTCGACCTGCCGCTCGGCCTGGTCACCGAGGGCGAGCGGGCGGCCGACGCGGCGGCCAGGGCGTACCTGCTCGTGGCGGCCCGCCGCCGTCCCGGTCCCAACGCGCGGGGCGCGGCGTCGCGGGTCTTCGTGACGCCGGTCCGCCAGGTGGTCGCCCACGGCGGCACCTACGCGCAGGCGCGCGAGCTGGCGCGGTCGCTCGGCGCGCCGGCGCCGAGCGCCCAGGCCTACGCGCTCCTCGGCCACGTCCGCGCGTGGGACGCCGTCGCCGCCGAGCGGGTCGACGGCCCGGGACGGCTCGTCGAGGTCCACCCCGAGCTGTCCTTCACCGAGATGGCCGGCCGGCTGCTCGCCCCCAAGCGCAGCGCCCGCGGCGCCCGGCAACGGCTGACGGTGCTGGCAGGCGACCGCGGGCTCGGGTGCAGCGACGCGGCGCTGACCTCGGCGCTGGAAGCAGCCGACGTCCACATCGCCCTCGACGACGCGCTCGACGCGATGGCCGCCGCGTGGTCGGCCTGGCGCGTCGTCGAGGACGTGGCCGTCCTCGTGCCCGAGCACGAGCAGTGGGACGGACGACGGGCGGTACGGATCCACGTCTGAGGGGGCACCTACGTCGGCTTACCCAGCCAGGTGCCCCCACCGCGCCTCGAGCTCGGCCCACGGCCCCACCTCGGCGAGGTGGCCCTCCTCCAGCACGACGACGCGGTCGGCGCGGGCAAGGGCCGAACGCTTGGAGGTCGAGCCGACGACCGTCGTGCCACGGGAGCGCAGCGCCTCCCACAGCTCGACCTCGGTGCGCGCGTCGAGCGCCGAGGAGACGTCGTCGGCCACGAGCAGCTCGGCCTCCGTCGCCAGCGCCCGCGCCAGGGCGAGGCGCTGGACCTGGCCTCCGGACAGGCGGACGCCGCGGTGGCCGACGAGCGCGCCGTGACCGCCCGCGCGCTCGACGTCCAGGCCCATGCGGGCGTCCGCGAGCGCACCCTCCGGAGTGCGGGCGTGGTCGAGCACGACGTTGTCGGCGAAGGTCCCCGACAGCACCCGCGGCACCTGGCCGACCCAGGCGACCTGGCCGGGACGCAGGAAGACCTCGGGGTCGTCGACGTCCTCGCCGTTCCACAGCACCCGGCCCTCGTGGTCGACGAGGCCCGCGAGCGCGCCGAGCAGCGTCGACTTGCCCGACCCGACGCGCCCGAGCAGCAGCACGAGCTCGCCCGCCTCGACCTGCAGGTCGACGCCGGCGACACCGACCGTGCCGTCCTCGTGGACGCCGGCCACGCCCTCCAACCGCAGCGACCGCAGCGGGGTCCGCGGCGCCTCGGGCGGTGCCGGCGCCGTGCCCCCGACGAGGTCGACGCCCGGCGGCAGGCTGACGAGGTCCCCGTGACCCGCGAGCACCGAGGCGGCCCGCAGCCAGCGCCGCGCCACCGGCAGCTCGGTGATGGCCGCGCCCGCCACCGTCCCGAACCACGTCGAGCCGCTCACCGCACCGGTGACGAGGATCGCCGTCGCCAGGTCGAAGACGTCGAGGAGGTAGAGCACCCAGCCGGCGGCCACACCTGCCTGCGCGAGCACCACCGGCACGCCCTGCATCAGTGCCTTGAGCCGATTCTCGCGGACGGAGGCCCGCACCCGGACGTCGTCCACGGCAGCCAGGTGCCGGCGGACCGGGGCGACGGCGGACGCGAGCTTGACGGTGCGGACGGCGTCGAGCGCCGAGACGAGCGAGGAGCCGAAGACGGCGCGCTGGTCTCCCGCCACCCGCGCGGCCCGGCCGACGGCCGGTGCCCCGAGCGCGGAGACCAGCGCAGACCCGAGCAGCACCCCGGCCACGACCCCGCCCGCGAGCAGGCTCTCCTGCGCCGCCAGCGCCGTCACGGCCACGACGACGACGCCGATGGAGATGTCGACCCAGCGGTCGCAGTAGATCATCAGCCGGTCGCTGTCCAGGGCTCGTGCCGTCACCTCGCCGGGTGTCGTGCGCGCCAGCCGCCGTTGCGCGGTCTGCCCGCGCAGCACCGCCAGGCGCAGCCGCAGCGCCATCGCCACCCACCACAGCGGGTACAGCCGGAAGGACATGAGCAGGCAGAAGGGGGCGAGCAGGACGGCGACGACGAGCGGCGCCAGCAGCGCCCACGGCTCCTGCCCGTCCCTGAGGTCGGCGACGGCGAGCCCCCACAGCCAGGCCGTCACCGCTCCCGTCCCGCCGAGCAGCGAGAGCCCGAGGAAGCCGACCGACGCCGTCAGCCCCCAGCGCTTGTGCGTGAGCAGCGAGCGGACGACGGTGCGCGGCACCGAGGTCGCCGGCTGAGGTGCCGGCGGAGGCGTCGGTCGCCGCGGCGCCCGGTGCGTGGGCGCCGCGACCACGGGCCCCTCGTCGGTACCGCCCGCCGCCGCCAGGAGGTCCCGGAAGGGGCCAGGGGCGGCGGCCAGCTGGGTGCGCGGGCCGTGCTGGACGAGCCGGCCGTCCTCCAGGACGGCGACGGTGTCGGCGCGCCGGGTCGTCGTCAGCCGGTGCGCGATGAGGATCCCGGTGCGCCCGGCCAGCAGCCGCTCCGAGGCCCGGGTGACCCGCGCCTCGGTCTGGGGGTCCATCCGCGCCGTCGCCTCGTCGAGCACGACGAGGGAGACGTCGCGCACGAGCAGCCGCGCGAAGGCGACGAGCTGCTCCTCCCCCGCCGACAGCGTCGTCCCGCCGGAGCCGAGACGGGTCGCCAGGCCGTCGGGCAGCCCGTCGACCCAGTCCTGCAGCCCGAGCGCGTCGACGGCCCGGTCGACGGCGCCGTCCTCGACGTCGGCGAAGAGGGTGATGTTGTCGGCCAGGCTCGCGGCCAGGAGCTCGGTGCGCTGGGTGACGACGCCGACGCCGCGGCGCAGCGAGGCGACGTCGGCCTCGGTGACGTCCACCCCGCCGACGAAGACGCTGCCGGGCGCCGGCTCGACCGCGCGCGAGAGCGCCTTGGCGAGCGTCGACTTGCCCGAGCCGCTGCGCCCGACCAGCGCGCACGTGGTGCCCTCCTCGACGACGAGGCTCACGCCGTCGAGCGCGAAGCCGCCCTCGTAGCCCACTGACAGCCCGTGCAGCTCGACCCGCGCCGGGCCGGGCGGCACCGGCCGGCCACCGCGCGGCTCCTGCTCCGCGCCGAGCAGCGCCCGGATGCGGGTGAGCGCGCCGAGGCCCTCCTGGATCTCCGGCAGGTGGTTGCTGACCTGGACCAGCTGCCCCACGAACAGCGCGACGAGCAGCCACAGGGTGACGAGCTGCCCCACGTCGAGGCCGCCCGTGACGACCAGGGCCACCCCGCCGACGACGACGCCGGCGAGCAGGAGGTTGAGGACCACGCCGGCCCGCGCGGCGAGGTCCGCGGCGGCATGGCTGACGTCGCGGACCCGCCCGAGCAGCGCCCGGCTTCGGATGGCGTACTGCCGCAGCACGTGCGGCTGCCCGAGCGAGGTGCGGACGTCGTCGCGCCCGGCCACGGCCTCCTCCAGGTGGGAGGAGTGCTCGGACCAGGCGACCTCCTCGAGCACCTTGAGCCGCGCCACCTCGGGCGCCCGGCGCCGCACCGCGAGCCACGTCAGGGCGGCGACAACCGGGAAGGCGACGAAGGCGGGCCAGGCGATGAGCCCGGCCACGACCCAGGCGGCGACGCTGCGCAGCGCCGCGCCGAGCGTGGACCAGCCGACCCCGCGCAGCAGCTGCGACAGCTGCCAGGCGTCGTCGTCCACGCGGTCGAAGAGCTCACCGACGCCCTGCTCCTCCAGAGCCGTGACCGGCTGGCCGAGCGCGCGGTCGACGAGGTCCCCGCGCAGACGGCCCTCGGCCCGGCCGACGACGCCGGAGAAGATCGTGCGGCCGGCCGTGTCGAGCAGGGCGAAGCCGACGAGCACCGCCGCCAGGCTGGCGACCAGCGCCGGCGTCGGTCCCTCGACGGCGCGGCCCGCCAGGACGGCCCCGACCGTCTCCCCCACCGCGGCCAGGGCGGCGGCGGCCAGGGCCACCCACGTCCCCGGCGCGGCGAGCCGTCGCCGGTCCAGCGGCGCCGGGTCGGTGGGACGTCCACCGGCGCCACCGCCGTCTCCCGGGCTGGCCGGCCCGCCGTCGCTCGCGGGCTGCCGGCCCTGCGCGGGGACGTCGGCCGTCGCGACGTCCTCGGCCCTGGCGCTGCTCACGACGGATCCCCTCGACCTCTCGGCCGCTCGGCCGGGCGCCTGCCAGCGCACCCGCGGTCGCGGGGCCGTCTGGCCGCTCGCCGCACGCTAGACGCGGGCACCGACGACGGCCCAGGCCATTTCGCCGACGGCCGCGGTCCCTCCATCGACAGGCCGGGGAAGACGGCGACGGCGGTCGGGACCTCAGTCGAAGATCGGCCCCTTGTCCCGCGAGCGCTTGAGCTCGTAGAAGCCGGGCGTCGAGGCGACGGCGAGGACGCCGTCCCACAGGCGGCCTGCTGCCTCGCCCTTCGGTGCCGGGGTGACGACAGGCCCGAAGAAGGCCGTACCCGCGACCGCGATGACCGGCGTCCCGACGTCCTGGCCCACCCGGTCGATCCCGTCGGAGTGGCTGCGCCGCAGCGCCTCGTCGTAGGAGTCGGTGTCGGCCGCGTCCAGCAGCCCCGCCGGCAGGCCGACCTCCTCGAGCGCCTCGGCCAGGACCTCCCGGTAGTCCGTGCGCCCGCCGGGGTGGACCCGGGTCCCGATGGCGTCGTAGAGCGGCTTGACGTGCTCGGCGCCGTGCTCGACGGCAGCGGCGGTGACGACGCGGACCGGCGCCCAGCCCTTGGTCATCAGCTCCCGGTACTTCTCGGGGAGGTCCGCCCCCTCGTTGAGGACGGCCAGGCTCATGACCCGCCACGTGACGTCGACGTCACGGACCTGCTCGACCTCGCCCATCCACCGCGACGTCATCCACGCCCACGGGCAGATGGGGTCGAACCAGAACTCCGCCTGCGCCCGCTCGCCGTCGTGGTGGCCGTCCGTGCCGCTCCGCTCGCTCATGCCCGGCCCAGCGCCCCGGGGCATGGCAGCATTCCGACGGCGGACGCACCTCCGGCTCCCCGGGGTGGGGACGCCCGACCACCGCGCTCGCCGGGTCCACCGGCCCGCGCGCCGACGAGACCGCAGGAGCTCCCGTGCCCGGCACCAACCTGACCCGGGACGAGGCCCGCGAGCGCGCCGCCCTCGTCCGGGTCGAGTCCTACGACGTCACGCTCGACCTCACCCGCGGCGCGGAGGTCTTCACCTCCACCACGGTGGTGCGCTTCAGCGCCCGCGAGGGGGCCTCGACGTGGCTGGACCTGGTCGCCCCCGCCGTCACCGAGCTGGAGGTCAACGGCGAGCGGCGCGACCCCGCGGACCTGGTCGCCGACGGACGCGTGCAGCTGGACGGGCTCGCCGAGGACAACGTCGTCCGGGTCGTCGCCGACTGCGCGTACATGACGACGGGCGAGGGCCTGCACCGCTTCACCGACCCCGTCGACGACGAGGTCTACCTCTACAGCCAGTTCGAGGTGGCCGACTCCCGCCGGGTCTTCGCCGTCTTCGAGCAGCCCGACCTCAAGGCGACGTTCCGCTTCACCGTGACGGCGCCCGACCACTGGACCGTCGTCTCGGTCTCCCCCACGCCGGAGCCCTCCAGCGCCGGGCCCGGCCGCGCCACGTGGTCCTTCGAGCCGACGCCGCGCCTGGCCTCCTACGTGACGGCGGTCGTCGCCGGGCCCTACCACCGGGTCGACGGCGAGCTGACCAGCCGGGACGGGCGCATCGTCCCGCTCGGCGTCCTGTGCCGGCGGTCGCTGGCCGAGCACCTCGACGCCGAGGAGCTCATGGACATCACCCGGCGCGGCTTCGCCCACTTCGAGGCGCTCTTCGACCTGCCCTACCCCTTCACGAAGTACGACCAGCTCTTCGTGCCCGAGTTCAACGCCGGGGCCATGGAGAACGCCGGCGCGGTGACGTTCCTGGAGGACTACGTCTTCCGCAGCCGCGTGCCCGAGGCCGTGGTCGAGCGTCGCGCCGTCACCGTGCTGCACGAGCTGGCGCACATGTGGTTCGGCGACCTCGTGACGATGCGCTGGTGGGACGACCTGTGGCTCAACGAGTCCTTCGCGGAGTACGCCTCGACCCTCGCCACGGCGGAGGCGACGCGCTGGGAGTCGGCGTGGACGACCTTCTCGATCATGGAGAAGTCGTGGGCCTACCGGCAGGACCAGCTGCCCTCGACCCACCCCGTGGTCGCCGACATCCGTGACCTGGAGGACGTCGAGGTCAACTTCGACGGCATCACCTACGCCAAGGGCGCCAGCGTGCTCAAGCAGCTCGTGGCGTGGGTCGGCAAGGAGGAGTTCGACGAGGGCGTGCGCCGGTACTTCCGCGCCCACGCCCACGGCAGCACCGAGCTGTCCGACCTCCTCGTCGAGCTGGAGGCGACGTCGGGCCGGGACCTGCGCTCCTGGTCGGCGCTGTGGCTGGAGCAGGCCGGCGTGACGACGCTGCGCCCGGAGGTGGAGGTCGACGGCTCGGGCGTCCTGACGGGCGTCGCGGTGCGCCAGGAGGCCCCGCCGGAGCACCCGGTCCTGCGCCCGCACCGCCTGGCGATCGGCTGCTACGACCTCGTCGACGGCCGGCTGCAGCGCACCCACCGGGTCGAGCTCGACGTCGACGGCGAGCGCACCGAGGTGCCCGAGCTCGTCGGCCGCCCCCGGCCGGCGCTGCTGCTGCTCAACGACGACGACCTCGCCTACGCCAAGGTGCGCCTGGACGAGCAGTCGTGGGCGACCGCGGTCGAGCACCTGTCGCTGCTGGCCGAGGGGCTGCCGCGCACGCTCGTGTGGTCCTCCGCGTGGGACATGACGCGCGACGCCGAGACACCGGTCGGCGACTTCGTCGAGCTCGTGCTGCGCGGCCTCGAGGCGGAGAGCGACTCCTCCGTCGTGCTCGTGCTGCTGCGGCAGCTCGCGACGGCGCTGCGGCTCTACGTCGCCCCGGAGCACCGGGCCACGCTGCGCGCCGACGTCGCGGGACGCCTGCTGGAGGCCGCCCGGCGCGCCGCACCGGGCAGCGACCTGCAGCTGCAGCTCGTGCGAGCCGCTGCGGCGCAGGCGTCCACGCCCGACCAGCTGTCGGCGGTGCGCGGTGTCCTCGACGGGCGGGCGCCGCTGCCGGGCCTGGAGGTCGACGTCGACCTGGCCTGGGAGCTGCTCACGGCGCTCGTGGCCGCGGGCGACGCCGACGCCGGCGAGGTCGACGCCATGGCCGAGCGGGACGGGACGGCGCGCGGCCAGCGCCTCGCCGTCACCGCCCGGGCCGCGCGACCGGAGCCGGCGGTCAAGGAGGAGGTGTGGGCCTCGGTCGTCGACCGCGGCGACACGCCCGTCGCGCTGCAGGGGGCCGCGATCGACGGCTTCACGCGCGTGCGCGACCCCGAGCTGCTGGCGCCCTTCATGGACCGCTACTTCGCCTCGATCGCGCGCGTCTGGGCCGAGCGCACCAACGAGACCGCCCAGCAGGTGGTCCTGGGGCTCTTCCCCGACGAGGCCGAGGGCGCCGAGGTCGTGCGCCGCACGAGCGAGTGGCTGGAGGCCAACCCCGACGCCCCCTCCGGGCTGCGGCGGCTCACCCTGGAGAACCGCGACAACGTCGAGCGGGCGCGGCGTGCCCAGGAGCTGGACCGACGCTCGCGCGGCTGAGCCGGCCTCGTCCGGCGTCTGGGGACGCCCACGCCCGGCTTCCATCGGAGGCCGGGCATCGGCGTCCCCAGACGGTGTAGCGCAGCGACCGGGGACGCCCAGGGCCGGGGCGCGGTGCGTCGTGCCGGTCGACGCCACCGCGGTCGCGTCAGCCCGACCTGGCCCATCACCGCGGAGGTCTGAACTGGAGCACCCTTGTGGGTCCGCAGATCGCGGCGCAGACTTGCCAGACCGAGGCGCCCGCCCGCCGCCCGGACCCGAGGAGGTCGCCGTGCCCGACCAGACCCGCTCCCCGCGCCCCAGCAGCACCCGCAGCAGCACCCCTGACGTGCTGCCCGTCCTGTCCCGCGGCCGCCACCGCAGCCCCCGCCACGGGGCCTGCTTCATGGAGATGGCCTCCTTCCTCGCCGGCGAGCGGTGGAGCGACCACCCCCGGTGCACCCACCCGCTGCTCGCCCGGCTGGCCCGCGAGGTCAACGACCGCACGAGCGACGACGCCCGGCCCCGCCTGGGCCTGCTCGTGCCGGCGGTCGTGGGGCTCACGGACGAGGACCCGGCCACGGACGCCCGCCTCGCCCTGACGTGCGCCCGCCGGGCACTGCCCGTGGCGCCTGAGGACCAGCAGCGCGCGCTCGCGGTCTCCCTGCTCGTCGGCGAGGAGATGCTCGCCGACCTCGAGGGCCGGCCCGAGGGCAGCCTCAGCGCTGCGACGGCGGCCGCGCTGCAGGACGTCCCGCTCGCCGCGGCGTGGGCCCGCCAGTTCCTGGCCCGGACGGGTCACGAGCGGCGCTCCAGCCGCGGCCGCAGCGCGCTGCTGCGCGACTACCGACGGCACGGGGCGACGTCGGCCGTCAGCACGGCCGTGCGGGGCATCTCCCTCGCCGCGCGCGCCGACGTCGACGCCGAGCTGCACGACCTGCTCGCCGAGGCGGTCGCCCTGGTGGCCGCCGCGCCGACGTCGACGACCCCGGTCGCCGAGCAGGCCTGGGCGGCCGGGTGGGACGACGCCTGCCGGCTCAGCGCGGCGGGTCGTCGCTGAGCAGCGCCGCGAGCAGCGAGCGCACCCGGGGCCGGCTGGGCAGGTCCTCGACGAGCACCGGGTCGCCCGCGCCGTCGCCGAGCGGTACGCGCCAGTTCGGGTACTGGTCGTAGGTCCCCGGCTGGTTCTGGGTGCGCCTCTCCCCTACCGCGTCCGGCAGCGAGACCCCGAGCAGCCGGCTGGGTGCCGCCCGCAGGAGCCGGTGCAGCCCGTCGACGAGCTGGCGCTCGGTCGGGTCCTCGGGCACGAGGCCGCGCTCGGAGAGCTGCGCGAGGACCGATGCGCGGTCGGCCTCGTCGACGCGCCGCTCCTCCTCGACGTCACGGGTCAGCAGGCCCAGGCGGTCGCGCAGGTCGATGTGCTCGCCCGCGAGGTAGCCCGCCGTCGGCGGCAGGTCGTGGGTCGTCACCGTCGCCATGCAGAGCTCGCGCCACCGCTCGGGCGGCAGCGGCGAGCCGTCCTCCGTCCGCTCGAACCACAGCACCGAGGTGCCGAGGACGCCGCGCTCGCGCAGGTGGTCACGCACCCAGGGCTCGACGACGCCCAGGTCCTCCCCGACGACGACGGCGCCCGAGCGCTGGGCCTCCAGGGCGAGGATGCCGACCATCGCCTCGTGGTCGTAGCGGACGTAGGTGCCGGCCTCGGGCCCCAGCCCGGCCGGGACCCACCAGAGCCGGAACAGGCCCATGACGTGGTCGACCCGCACCCCGCCCGCGTGCCGCAGGACGGTGCGGATCATGTCCCGGTACGGCGCGTAGCCGAGCCGGGCGAGGCCGTCGGGCCGCCACGGCGGCTGGCTCCAGTCCTGCCCCTGCTGGTTGAAGGCGTCCGGCGGCGCGCCGACCGTGATGCCCCGCGCGAGAGCTGGTCCGAGCGTCCAGGTGTCGGCGCCGGTGGGGTGCACGCCGACGGCGAGGTCGTGCACGATCCCCAGGGCCATGCCGGCGCGGGTCGCCGTCCGCTGGGCGTCGTCGAGCTGGGAGTCGACCACCCACTGCAGCCACTCGTGGAAGCGGACGTCCCCGGCGACCTCCTCGCGCAGACGGGCCTGTCCCTCGCTGCCGTGGTCGTGGGCCTCCGGCGGCCACTGCGAGGACGGCAGCCCGAAGCGGTCGGCGAGCGCGCACCACGTGGCGAAGTCGGTGAGCCCCTGGCCCTCCCGCGCGACGAAGGCGTCGAGGTCGGCCTCGCGCGCGGCCGAGCGGCCGGAGTCGAAGACGGTGCGCAGCGCCGAGCGCTTGGCGGCCCACACGGCGTCGCGGTCGACGAGCGCGCCCTGCGCGGACACGGAGCGCTGCTCCTCGGCGGCCCACTCCAGCAGCGCACGCTCGGTCGAGGGCAGGTAGGCGGTCTCGCGGACGTCCTCGACCCGGATGTAGACCGGGTTGACGAAGCGGCGCGTCGTCGGCAGGTACGGCGAGGGCTCCATCGGCGCGACCGGCTCGGCGCTGTGCAGGGGGTTGACGAGGACGAAGTCGGCGCCGTGCTCGCCGCCGCTCCAGCTGGCCAGCTCGGCGAGGTCGGCGATGTCCCCCAGGCCCCACGAGCGGCGCGAGCGCACCGAGTACAGCTGGACCATGAGGCCCCAGTGCTGGCCGTCACGCACGCCCTCGGGCAGCTCAAGCCGGGAAGGGGTGACGACGAGCGGCGCGCTGGCGGTCGGCTTACCGCCGCGGTCCGCGCCGACGCGGACCCGCAGCTCGTGCCAGCCGAGCGGGGTGTCGGCGGGGACGGCGAAGACGGCGCGCCCGACGAGCCCCCCGTCGACCTCCCGCGGGTCGGTCCAGACTCCAAGCTGGCTGAGCGGGACGGTGCCGCCGCCCTCGAGGAGCAGCTCGGCGTCGACGTCCTCGCCGTCGGGCAGGTGGACGGCGACCTCGCCCACCCGGCCGTCCCGCAGCACCACGACGGGCGGCAGCGTGCGCCGCCACGGCGCCTCGTCGTGGGCGAGCAGCGCGGCCTCGACGGCCTCCTCGCCGTCGGCGTCGACGTCGAGCGCGGCCAGGACCGCGACGACGGTGCTGGCCGGCACGTCGACGTGCTTGCCCTGCCAGTCGTCGTACTCGACGGCGACGCCGTAGCGCTCGGCGAGCTCCGTGAGGCGGGCGGAGGGGGCGTCGTCGGGCATGGAGCTCCGTCCGTGCGGGTCGTGGCGAGCAGGGCTGGCGATCACGTCGGGGGTGAGGTGCTCCCCGACGTCCGGGTCGGGTGACGAGCCAAGGCCCGTCCGCGCGCGATGCTGCCAGAGCGCCCCGGAGCGGGCCCCTCGACGCCCCCACGTCCACCCCTGCCCTCCGGCGGCCGCACCCGCGGGCGGCCGCCGCGTGGCGGGGCGGCGTCCGACCTGAGGACGACGACCCCCGGTATGACGACCGAGGCGGTCGGCGGCTCCTACGCTCGGCGGGTGGACGAAGGAACGGGCCGCTACGCCGGCACGGCTCCCCGTCCGGGGCGGGTGCGGGGGCCTCGACCGGTCCGGCCGACGACGCTCCCGGACGCGCGCCAGGGCGACGACCGCAGCCGTCGCTGGGACGGCCCCGAGAGGGTCTTCGACCGGGTGTCGGCGTGGGTGCGCGAGCACCCGCTGGTCGTGGACCTGCTGCTGACGGCGGGGCTCGTGGTCGTCCTCGTCGGGCCCGAGCTGCTCTACCCGATCGACGAGCGGTTCCTGCGAGCCACCCTGGCCGTGGCCCTGGTGCTGCCGGTCGCCCTGCGGCGCGTCGCCACGCGACTGGCCTTCGTCCTGGAGGTGGTCGCCGGTCTCCTCGGCCTCCTCCTGCTGGGCTACGGATGGTTGCCCGCCTCGGCGGCCGCCCTCGTCGTGGTGCACGCGGTCGTCGCCTACGACTCCCGGCGGGCCGGCCGGCTCGTCCTCGTCGTCGGGGTCGTCTCCGCGGTGGCGCTCGTGGGGCGCACCTACGGCTTCTCCTCGACCGGCCTCGGCGTCCTCGACTTGCGCCCGTACATCCTCGCCGGTGGCGGCGTCCTGCTCGTCGTCGCGGCGTGGTCGATCGGCCACCTGACCCGCGTGCGCGCCTCGCACGAGCGCGCGCTCGCCGAGCGGGCGCGGCTGCTCGAGGCCGAGCGCGACCAGCAGGCCGTCATCGCCACCGCCGCCGAGCGCGCCCGCATCGCGCGGGAGATGCACGACGTCGTCGCCCACTCCCTCTCGGTCGTCGTCGCCCAGGCCGACGGCGGGCGGTACGCCGCGCGGGCTGACCCGGCGGCGGCGGTCCGGGCGCTGGAGACCATCGCCGGGACAGGCCGGCAGGCGCTCGGGGACATGCGGGGCCTGCTCGGGGTGCTGCGCCAGGACGAGGCGGCCCGGCGCACGCCGCAGCCCGGGTCCGGCGACGTCGAGTCCCTCGTCGCCGAGGTGCGGGCGGCGGGTCTCGACGTCCGCCTGGAGGAGACGGGCGCGCGCCGGCCCCTGCCGCCGAGCCCTGGCCTCGCGGTCTTCCGGATCACGCAGGAGGCGCTGACCAACGTGCTCAAGCACGCCGGCCCGCAGGCCCGTGCGCTCGTCCGGCTGCGGTGGCTCGCCGACGCCGTGGAGGTCGACGTCCTCGACGACGGGCGCGGCGCCGCCGCGACGCCCGGGCACCCCGGCGGGCAGGGCCTGGTGGGGATGCGCGAGCGCGCCGCCCTCGTCGGCGGCCGCGTCGAGGCGGGCCCGATGCCCGGTGGGGGGTGGCGGGTGCGGGCGCTCCTGCCGGACGACGCCCCGCCGGTCGCCGTCCCGCCGCCCGCACGCACCGCCACCGGCTCCGCCGAGCCCCCCGCACCGGTCCGCACGTGGTGAGCGAGAGCTCTGGGCGGGACGACGCCGGACCGCTGCGCGTCGTCCTCGTCGACGACCAGCCGCTGGTCCGGGCCGGCTTCACGATGGTCGTCGACAGCCAGCCCGACCTGGAGGTCGTCGGTCAGGCCGGCGACGGCGCCGCGGCGCTGCAGCTCCTCGGGGACGTCCCGGCCGACGTCGTGCTCATGGACGTCCGGATGCCGCGCATGGACGGGCTGGAGGCCACCCGCCGGCTCACCTCCCGCCCCGACGCGCCGAAGGTGGTGGTGCTCACCACCTTCGACCTCGACGAGTACGTCATGAGCGCCATCGCCGCCGGCGCGAGCGGCTTCCTGCTCAAGGACGCCGAGCCCGAGGATCTGCTGCGGGCCATCCGCACCGTCCACGCGGGCGACGCCGTCATCGCCGCACGTGCGACCAGGGCGCTGCTGCAGCACGTCGGGCCGATGCTGCGCACGGCGACGACCACCGCCGAGGTCGCCGCGCCCGACCACGCGGACGCCGCGGCCCTCGCGACGCTGACCCCCCGGGAGCGGGAGGTGCTGGCGCTCATGGCCCGCGGGATGTCCAACGCCGACCTCGTGGCCTCCCTCGTGGTCTCCGAGGCGACGGTCAAGACCCACGTCGGCCGGGTGCTCGCCAAGACCGGCTCGCGCGACCGGGTGCAGGCCGTCGTCCTGGCCTACCGCTGCGGGCTCGTGCGGCCCGAGGACCTCCTGCGCGACGCCGCGGGCTGACGCCCTCGCCGCCCAGGTCGGCGACGGCGTCCGACCACGGTCTGACGAGGGCACGTGCGCAGGACCAGACCTGCGACCGACGCGGCCGCAGGACGGGCGTCCCTAGCGTCGCCGTCGAGCGCCGCACCCGGCGCCGAGCACCCGACCCGGAGGTCTCGCCGTGCCCCTCGCCCGACCCCGCCCCGCCCCGCCCGCACCGTCGGCCAGCGCCTCGGCCGGCGCCACCGAGGCCGTCGCCGCCGTCCGCGCGCAGGCGCTCACCAAGGTCCACGGCCGCGGCGAGACCGCCGTGACCGCGCTCGACGGCGTCGACGTCTGCGTGACCCGCGGGTCCTTCACCGCCGTCATGGGCCCCTCGGGGTCGGGCAAGTCGACGCTGCTCAACTGCCTCGCGGGGCTCGACGACGCCACGTCGGGCCGCGTCTGGGTCGGGCCGCAGGAGGTCACCGGTCTCTCCGAGAAGGCCCTGACGCGGCTGCGGCGCGACCGCATCGGCTTCGTCTTCCAGTCCTTCAACCTGCTGCCCGTCCTCACCGCGGGCGAGAACATGCTGCTGCCGATGGTGCTGGCGGGGCGGCGGCCCGACGAGGCCTGGCGCGCAGAGGTCGTCGAGCGGCTCGGGCTGGGCGACCGCCTGGGGCACCGCCCCGCCGAGCTCTCAGGGGGCCAGCAGCAGCGCGTCGCCGTGGCCCGGGCGCTGCTGCCCCGCCCGGACGTCGTCCTCGCCGACGAGCCGACGGGCAACCTCGACTCCCGGACGGGCGCGCAGGTGCTGTCGCTGCTGCGCAGCGCCGCCCGCGAGACGGGCCAGAGCGTCGTCATGGTCACCCACGACCCGGCCGCGGCGGCCTACGCCGACCGCGTCGTCCTGCTGGCCGACGGACGCCTCGCCGGCGAGGTGGCCGACCCCACCCCCGACTCGGTGCTCGCGGCGCTCGCCGCGCTGGGGGGCTGAGACGTGCTGCGCCTCAGCCTGGCCCAGATCCGGCACACGGCCGGACGGCTGCTCGCGAGCGCCACGGCCGTCGTCATCGCCGTCGCCTTCGTCGTGGTGACCCTCGTCGGGGGCGCGACGTCGACGGCGGGCGTGCGCGGCGCGCTGGCGGCCCCCTACGTCGGCGCGGACCTCGTCGTCAAGCCCTCCGGCCAGCTCCCGCCCGGCAGCGAGGACGACCCCTTCGCCCTGCCACCCTCGCTGGCCGGGGCCGCCGACGCGGTGCGCGGCGTCGACGGGGTGGCGGCCGTCGCCGTCGACCCCGACCTCGCCGTGGAGCTGGCCGTCGACGACGCGTCAGGGTCGACGTACGTCTCCGTCCAGGCCGTCGAGCCGCCGGGCTCCCCGCTGCGCTGGCAGCACGTCTCGGCCGGGCGCCTCCCCGAGCGGCTGGGCGAGATCGCGGTGAGCGACCGCGTCGCGGCGGCCGTCGGCGACGTCGTCACGGTCGTCCCGCCGACATCGCCGCCGACCGGGGAGCCGACTGAGGGCTCCGCGGCGGAGGGCTCGCCGGAGCCGCCGACGCACCCGGCCGAGGACGTCGAGGTCGTCGGCGTCCTCGACACGGACGGCGACCCCCAGGCGAGCCTCATGCCGCAGGCCGCGGTGACCAGCGACCAGGCGGCGGCGTGGGCGGTGTGGCCGGCGGCACGGCTGCGGGTCGCGGCAGCACCGGGCACGGGCACGCAGGCGCTCTCCGCCGCCGTGACGCAGGTCGCCGGGAAGGCGCTCGGCGTCCCCGTCACGACCTCACCGGCCGAGGAGGTGGTCGACCGCGCCGTCGACGAGCAGACCGGCGGGGCCCTGGAGCTCGTCGCGCTGCTCCTCGCCTTCGCCGTCGTGGCCCTGCTCGTGGCGGGCCTCGTCATCGCCAACACCTTCGCCGTGCTGCTGGCGCAGCGGACCCGCGAGCTGGCCCTGCTGCGCTGCGTCGGCGCCTCGCGCGCCCAGGTGCGCCGCGGCGTCCTGGCCGAGGCGCTCGTCGCCGGGCTCGTCGCCTCGGCGCTGGGCACGGCGGCCGGGGTCGCCCTCGTGGCGACGGGTCTCGCCGTGGCCGGCCGGCTCGACCTGCCCGTCCCGCTGGCGGACCTGGCGGTGCCGTGGTGGGCGGTCCTCGCCGGGATGGCCACGGGCACCCTCGTCACCGTCCTCGCGGCCACGAGCCCCGCCCGGGCGGCGACCCGGGTGTCACCGCTGGCGGCGATGCGCCCGCTCGACAAGGCGCCGCTGCGCTCGGGCGGAGGACTCCTGCGGCTGGTGCTCGGCCTCGTGCTCCTCGTGCCGGGCGCGGCCGTGCTCGCGGTGGCGTCCGCGCGCGGCGAGCTGGTGCTCGGCGTCGCCGCCGGCGTGCCGACGTTCCTCGGCGTCGTCCTGCTCTGCCATCGGGTCGTTCCGCCGGTCGTCGGCCTGGCCGGGCGGCTGGCCGCCCGGCTCGGCGGGGTGCCGGGGCGGGTCGCCGCGGGCAACGCCGTCCGGGTGCCCCGGCGTACGGCGGCGACGGCGACGGCACTCCTCGTCGGCGTGACGCTCGTCAGCACCTTCCTCGTCGGCGCGGCGTCGACCCGGGCGACGGTCACCGAGCGGCTCGCCGCCCAGTACCCGGCGGACGTCGTCGTCCTCGGCATCGACCTCTTCCTCGGCGACGACGGGAGCGAGGCCGGGCTGCCGGCGGAGCTGGCGCCGCAGGTCGGAGACGTCGACGGGGTGACCAGGGCGTCGGAGGTGACGGGCGCCGAGGTGGACCTGGACGGCCTGGCGGTCACCGCCCTCGGGCTGGACGCCGGGACGGACGCCGTCGTTCGCTCGCCGAGCGCGGTGGCGCCGGCCGACGGAGAGGTCCGCGTGGGGCCGGGCTACGCCTCGCTGAACGGGCTGACCGACGGGCAGGTCGTCGTCGCGACGGGTGCCGCGGGCTCGGCGGACCTCGTGGTGCGAGTCGGTGGGAGCAGCGACTGGCCGGTCGTGGCGACGGCGCAGCTGGACCGGCTGGCCGGGACGGCACCCGTCGTCCAGGTCTGGGGCCGGTTGGCCGATCCCGACGGCGCCGGCACCTTGGCCACGGTGGACGCCGTCGGCGCGGTGGCGACGGAGGCCGTCCCCGGCGCCGTCGTCCAAGGAGCCGCGCTCGTGCGCCAGGGCCTCGACGACGTCCTCGAGACGTTGCTGCTCGTCGTGACGGGCCTGCTGGGCGTCGCCGTCGTCATCGCGCTCGTGGGCGTCGGCTCGACGCTCTCGCTGTCGGTCGTCGAGCGGCGCCAGGAGATCGGGCTGCTGCGCGCGCTGGGCCTGCCGGCGAGCGGGGTGCGGCGCACGCTGCTGTGGGAGGCGGGGCTCGTCGCCGGGGTGGCGTCGGTGCTCGGTGTCGCCCTCGGTGTCGTCTTCGGCGTCGCAGGGACCTCGGCGGCCCTCGCGTCCGAGGCGAGCGTCGTCGTCGACGTCCCGTGGCTCCGGGTGCTCGCCGTCGTCGCCGCGGCGACGACGGCCGGGATGCTCGCCTCGGCCCTGCCGGCCCGCCGCGCCGGCTGCATCCCGCCCGTGGCGGCGATGGCGGCCTGAGCCTGCTCGGCCTGGCCCGGTCGGGCACGAGGCAGCCGGGTGGTGGTGCGCAGCGGGGGGACGCACCACCACCCGGCCCGACCGGGACGGCGAGAGGCGTGCCGGCGGGGGCGGTTGTCGGTGCCCGCTCCTACGGTGGCGGCGTGACCGACGCCTCCAGCCTCCCCACCCACGGCCCCGCCGCGTCGACGACGCCGCAGCCCTACCCGCCCGCGCGACGTGACGACGTCGCGGAGGACCTGCCGGCCGGCTCGCCCAGCGCGACGGTCAGCGACCCCTACCGGTGGCTCGAGGACGCGGCGTCGGAAGAGACGCAGGCCTGGTCGCAGGCGCAGGACGCCCTGCTCGCCGAGCACCGCGCCGGGTGGACCGGGCGCGAGGAGGTGCAGCAGCGGCTGACGCAGCTGCTGTCGACCGGGGCGGTCGGGGTCCCGGTCTGGCGCGGCGCGCGGCGCTTCTCCACCCGCCGCGAGCCCGGCGCCGAGCACGGCGCTCTCCTGGTGCGCGAGCCGGCCGACCCGGCCGACCCGGGCGGCGAGCAGGTCGAGCGGGTCCTCGTCGACCCGGTCGTGCTGGACCCGAGCGGCCTGACGACGCTCGACGCCTGGCAGCCGAGCGTCGAGGGCGACCTGCTGGCCTACCAGGTCTCCGAGGGCGGCTCGGAGGAGAGCGTGCTGCGGGTGCTCGACGTCGCGAGCGGCGAGGTGGTCGACGGGCCGCTGGACCGGGCCCGCTACTCCCCCGTCGCCTGGCTGCCCGGCGGCGGCGCCTTCTACTACGTGCGCCGGCAGGCCCCCGAGCTCGTGCCCGACGGGGAGGAGCAGTTCCACCGGCGCGTGCTGCTGCACGTCGTCGGCGCGCCCGAGAGCGAGGAGGTCGAGGTCTTCGGCGCCGGTCACGACCTGCGCACCTACTTCGGCGCCTCGGTCTCCCGGGACGGGCGGTGGCTCTCCGTCGTCGCGTCCGTCGGCACCGATCCCCGCAGCGACGTCTGGCTCGCCGACCTCGGCGAGGGCTCCGCCGCCGCCGCTGCGCCGCCGCTGCACGAGGTGGTCGTCGGGCAGGACGCGAGCACCTCGGTGCGCGTCGGCCGCGACGGCCGGCTCTACGTGAGCACCGACCTCGGCGCGCCGCGCGGGCGCCTGGCCGTCGCCGACCCGCACTCCCCTGGGCCCGAGCACTGGCAGGACCTGCTCGCCGAGCGTGACGACGCCGTCCTCGGCGGCTGGACCGTCCTCGACGGCCCCGAGCTCGGCGACGCACCGGTGCTGCTCGCCGCCTGGACGACGCACGCGGTGAGCAGCGTCGCCGTCCACGACCTGGCCACGGGCGCCCTGCTCCGGGAGGTGCCGCTGCCGGGCACGGGCAGCGTCGGCAATCTCGTCTCGCGCCCCGAGGGCGGCCACGAGGCGTGGTTCACCTTCACCGACCCGACGACGCTGCCGCACGTGCACCGCTTCGACGCGCGCACCGGTGAGGTCGAGCTCGTCGAGGGGCCGCCGGGGGCCTCCGCCTCGGACGAGCCCGAGGTCGCCACGACGACCCAGCAGCTGGAGGTAACGAGCGCCGACGGCACGACCGTCCGGGTGCTCGTCACCGCCCGCGCCGACGCGCTCGACGACGACGGCCGGCCGCTCGCCGCCGCGCCGCTCGTCCTCTACGGGTACGGCGGCTTCGGCATCTCGCTGGGCCCGACCTGGTCGGCGTCGACGCTCGCGTGGGTCCGCTCCGGCGGCGTGTGGGCGCAGGCCGGGCTGCGCGGCGGCGGCGAGGAGGGCGAGGAGTGGCACCGCGCCGGCATGGGCCCGCACAAGCCGCGGGTCTACGAGGACCTCGAGGCGGCCGCCGACGGGCTCGTCGAGCGCGGGTGGACGACGACCGGGCAGCTGGGGATCTTCGGCGGCTCCAACGGCGGGCTGCTCGTGGGGGCGGCGCTGACCCGACGTCCGTCGGCCTACGCGGCGGTCGTGTGCTCGGCGCCGCTGCTCGACATGGTCCGCTTCCAGCTGCACGGCCTGGGTCGCACGTGGGCCGGTGAGTACGGCGACGCGACCGACCCCGAGCAGCTCGGCTGGCTCCTGGCGCACTCGCCGTACCACCACGTGCGCGCCGACGAGCCCTACCCCGCGACGCTCTTCACCGTCTTCGACGGCGACAGCCGGGTCGACCCCCTGCACGCGCGCAAGCTGTGCGCGGCGCTGCAGGCGGCGACGTCCCGGTCCGCCGACGAGGCACCGGTGCTGCTGCGCCGCGAGAAGGACGTCGGCCACGGCGCCCGCGCGATCAGCCGCACGGCGGGCCTGTCCGCCGACGTCCTCGCCTTCCTCGGCGACCGCCTCGGGCTGGACGTGGCCCGGGTGCCGTGAGCGGCTAGCCCGCCGCCGCCCGGGCCACCTCCAGGCGGCGCTGCAGCTCGCGGGCCTGGTCGTCGGTCATGCCGATCAGCGGGGTGGTGTCGCCGAAGCGGCCGTGGCCGCGGAGGTACGGGGTGTCGCTGTAGGTGTCGGCAGGCCGGACCTCGGCGACGTCCGCCCACGGGGTCACGCAGCCGCGGCCGACGGCGGCCCTGCGCCGGACGCCCCCCGGCTCGAGGTGCTGCCGCTCGTGCACCGCCGCCAGGTAGGTGACCGCCCCGCCGACGAAGACGAACGCCCAGATGGCGGCCAGGACGTACCCGAACCCGCCGCCTCCCTCGGACGCGGTCACGACCACCTGCAGCACGACCGCGAGCACGACCGCGACGAGGTAGCCGAGCACGAAGCGCCTCATGCGTCGCGACTGGGTGGAGAAGCTCGTCGGCAGCCCCTCGACGTCCACGACGAGCGCGCCCGACGTCGCCCCCTCGCTCACGGCGCCTGACCCGCCCGCTCACGGGCCTCGTCCAGGCGCCGCTGCAGGTCCAGCCCCTGCTGGCGCGTCATGCCGCCCAGCCGGATCGTCCGGCGGCCCGTGGCCGTCGGGAGGATCTCGCCGTAGCGGTGGTGCACGCCGGGTGCTCGGACCTCGCTGACCTCGGCCCACGGTCGAGGCGCACCACCCCGGAGACCTCGCCGCTCCCGGTAGCCGGAGGCCTCGAGCAGGACGTGGTCCATGCGTGAGAGGACGACCAGCAGCCCGCCGAGGAGGAGCTGGGACCCACCCGCCACGAGGCCGAGGGCACCCGCCCCCGAAGCCTCGACGGCCAGCAGCACGAGAGCGACCAGGCCGACCAGGGCGACGAGGACGCCGACCACCAGCTGCACCCGCTGCATCGGCCGCGCCCACCGCCGCGGGAAGCCGTCGAGGTCGAGGCGCACGTCGCCCGTCACCCGCTCCCTCTGCGCCCCCTCGTCGACCACGACCGGAGTCTGCCGCCGAGTGCGACGACGACGTCGCACTCGGCGTCGCTTCGCGACAAAGTCACACATCGCGAAGAAGGGGGCGCTTCGAGCGCCCCGCCGGACTGCCGCGCGCGCCGGCCCCGGCGGGTCGAGCATGGGTCCATGGGTGAGACGCAGGGGGACAGCCAGCACGAGGGCTCGACGGAGCCGGGCGCCGTCCGGAGCCCGGTCAACGGGCCGGGCGACGGCGACCTCGGCGGCAGCGACGTGCGCGGGGCCGACCTGCGCCGGGACGCGAGCGCCGTGGACGACGCCGTCCGCGCCACCTACCGGAAGGACGGCTCGACGCCGCTCGTGCTCGTCACCGGCGTCACCGGCTACATCGGCGGACGCCTCGTGCCGCAGCTGCTGTCCGCCGGCTACCGGGTGCGGGCGATGGCCCGCCGCCCCGAGCGGCTCGCCGACCGCCCCTGGTACGACGACGTCGAGATCGTCGACGCCGACGCCCACGACGTCGAGCAGGTGTCGGCGGCCCTGCGGGGCGTCGACGTGGCCTTCTACCTCATCCACTCCCTCGGCTCGGGCAAGGACTTCGAGCGTCTCGACCGCTACACCGCCCGGACCTTCGTCACGGCGGCGCGGGACGAGGGTGTCGGCCGCGTCGTCTACCTCGGTGGGCTCTACCCCGAGGACGTCGAGCTCTCCGACCACCTCAGCTCGCGCAAGGAGGTCGGCGACATCTTCCTCGCCTCCGGGGTGCCGTCGGTCGTGCTGAAGGCCGCCGTCATCATCGGCTCGGGGTCGGCGTCCTTCGAGATGATGCGCAACCTCACCGACCTGCTGCCGGCGATGGTGACGCCGAAGTGGGTCACCTCGCGCATCCAGCCGATCGCCGTGCGCGACGTGCTGCGCTACCTCGTCGGCACGGTCTCCCTGCCCGAGGGCACCAACCGGGGCTTCGACATCGGCGGCCCCGACGTCCTCACCTACCGCGAGATGATGCAGCGCTACGCCGCCGTCGCCGGCCTGCGCCCCCGCGTCATCGCGCCGCTGCCGGTGCTGACGCCGGGGCTGGCCTCGCACTGGACCGGGATGGTCACGCCCGTCCCCAAGAACATCGCCAAGCCGCTCATCGGCAGCCTCGTGCACGACGTCGTCTGCAAGGAGGACGACCTCAAGCAGTGGGTGCCCGACCCCGACGACGGCCTCATCGGCTTCGAGGAGTCCGTGCGGCTGGCCCTCACCCGGATCCGCGACTACGAGGTGGAGACGTCCTGGCGCTCGGCCAGCCTGCCGGGGGCCCCCAGCGAGCCGCTGCCGACGGACCCCGACTGGGCCGGCGGCGCGCTGTACGAGGACGACCGGAGCACCGTCGTGCAGGCCCCCGCCGAGCACCTGTGGGCCGTGCTGCAGGGCATCGGCGGCACCAACGGCTGGTACTCCTTCCAGCTCGGGTGGTGGACCCGGGGGGTCATGGACCAGGTCTTCGGCGGGCCGGGGCTGCGGCGTGGTCGGCGCGACCCCCTGCACCTGAGCGTCGGGGACGCCCTCGACTGGTGGCGGGTCGAGGCGATCGAGCCCGGGAGGCTCGTGCGCCTGCGCGCCGAGATGCGGCTGCCTGGCCTGGCGTGGCTGGAGCTGTCCGTCGAGACGGGCGCCGAGGCCAAGCATTCCGGCCGCATGCCCGAGGGCACCGCCGACGACGCCGTCGTGTTCCACCAGCGGGCGCTGTTCCACCCTCGCGGTCTGCCGGGGCGCCTGTACTGGACGGCCATCGTGCCTTTCCACGCCGTCGTCTTCGGCGGCATGCAGCGCAACGTCGCCAAGGCGGCCGAGGACGCCTACGCGAGCAACCCCGACGCCGGCGCGCTGCTGCGCGAGCAGGCGGAGGCCGAGATGCGCCAGCGGGCGCCCGCCGCCTGAGGCCTGACCACCACCCAGCCGCGGTGGGGCCTCACCCGTGGCTGGGCGAGACTGGGACGCGTGCGCATCCAGGGACCAGCCGGTCAGCAGACCTTCTACGACGCCGTCGGCGGGCACGAGACCTTCGTGACCCTGGTCGACCGCTTCTACGAGGGCGTCGCCCAGGACGACGTGCTGCGCCCGATGTACCCCGAGCAGGACCTCACGGGGGCGCGCGAGCGCCTCACGCTCTTCCTCGAGCAGTACTGGGGCGGCCCGACGACGTACTCCGACACCCGGGGCCACCCGCGGCTGCGGATGCGGCACGCCGGCTTCGCCGTCGGGCCCGTCGCCCGCGACCGCTGGCTGCTGCACATGCGCGCGGCCGTCGACTCCCTGGACCTGCCCCCGCTGCTGCACGCCGAGCTGTGGGACTACCTGGAGCGGGCCGCGCACAGCCTCCTCAACACCTTCGACGGCTGAGCCTGCGAGCGGGCGGGACACGCGGTCCGCCCCGGCGGCGGCCACGCTCGCGCCGGTAGGTTCGCGGGGTGTCGACACCTCCCGAGACCGCCGTCGAGCCGACCCCCGCCGCCGCCGGCGGGCAGTGGTGGCGCTCCGCCGTGATCTACCAGGTCTACCCGCGCTCCTTCGCCGACTCCGACGGCGACGGCATGGGTGACCTGCCCGGCATCACCGCCCGGCTGCCGCACCTGGTCGAGCTGGGTGTCGACGCGCTGTGGCTCTCGCCGTTCTACACCTCGCCCCAGCACGACGCCGGCTACGACGTCGCCGACTACCGCGACGTCGACCCCCGCTTCGGCGAGCTCGCCGACGCCGACGTGCTGCTGGCCCGGGCGAAGGAGCTGGGGCTGCGGGTCGTCGTGGACCTCGTGCCCAACCACACCTCGTGGGACCACGCCTGGTTCCAGCAGGCGCTGGCCGCGGCGCCCGGCAGCCGCGAGCGCGCCCGCTACCTCTTCCGCGACGGCCGGGGCGAGGACGGCGAGCTGCCGCCGACGAGCTGGCGCTCCGTCTTCGGCGGGTCGGCGTGGACGCGCGTCACCGAGCCCGACGGCCGCCCCGGCCAGTGGTACCTGCACCTGTTCGACGTCTCCCAGCCCGACCTGGACTGGACCAGCCCCGAGGTCGTCGAGGAGTTCCACGACGTCCTGCGCTTCTGGCTGGACCGGGGCGTCGACGGCTTCCGGGTCGACGTCGCCCACGGCCTCGTCAAGGCCGAGGGACTTCCGGAGTGGGACGCCGAGACCGAGATGATCACCGGCACCCTGGCCGGCCAGCACGGGGAGGCCCGCACGCCCCCGCCGATGTGGGACCAGGAGGGCGTGCACGAGATCTACCGCGGCTGGCGGAAGGTGCTCGACTCCTACGACGGCGACCGGATGCTCGTCGCCGAGGCGTGGGTCGAGCCGCTGGAGCGCCTGGCCCGCTACGTGCGCGCCGACGAGATGCAGCAGGCGTTCAACTTCGCCTACCTCGTCGCGCCGCTGGAGGCGACGGCGCTGCAGGAGGCCGTCGACGCGACCGTCGAGGCGATGGGCGCCGTCGGGGCCCCGCCCACCTGGGTGCTCAGCAACCACGACGTCGTCCGGCACGCCACCCGGCTGGTCATGGACGCCGGCGGCAACCCTGACGGGCTCGACCCCGACGCGCCGCCGCCGGACGCCGCCCTCGGCCTGCGGCGGGCCCGCGCGGCGACGCTGCTCATGCTGGCGCTGCCGGGCAGCGCCTACCTCTACCAGGGCGAGGAGCTGGGCCTGCCCGACGTCGCCGTCCCGGCGGACGCCCGGCAGGACCCGACGTGGGAGCGCTCGGACCACGCCGTCCGGGGCCGCGACGGGTGCCGGGTGCCGATGGCGTGGGAGTCGGGCGCGCCCTCGTACGGCTTCGGCCCGACGTCGGCGTCGTGGCTGCCACAGCCACCGGAGTACGGCGAGCTCGCGCTGGACCGCCAGCGCGACGTCCCCGGCTCGACGTACGAGATGTACCGGGCGGCGCTGCGCCTGCGGCGCGACCTGGGTCTCGGCTCGTCGGCGGCGCTGGCCTGGACCGACCTCGGCGGCACGGCAGAGGTCGAGGACGGGGTCCTGGCGCTGCGCTCCGCCGGGGTGCTCGTCGTCGCGAACCTCGGCGAGGCACCGGTCCCGCTGCCGGACGGCGCCGAGGTGCTGCTCGTCAGCGGCGAGCTGGCGGCCGACGGCGACGCGCGGATGCTGCCGCCCACGACCACGGCGTGGTTGCGCGACGTCACGGGCGGCTGACCGGGTTCCTCCGAGAGGCTCGCCCCACTACGGTGGCTGCACCGCTCAGGTGAGCGGCTCCTTCTCGCAGATGAGAGCCACGGTGAGCCTCGACGACGTCCGTCCGCCGGTCCCGCGCGCGGCGCGCGAGCGCGCCGGGACGACGACGACCCGCGGCTCGCGCGCCACGGGCACCGCCGCGGAGCACCCGCCGGGGCCGACCGGTCTCGTCCTGCTCGGGGAGGTCGCCCGCCGCTTCCACGTCCTCGGGCACAGCAAGGTCGCCATCGCCGAGGACCTCGGCATCAGCCGTTTCAAGGTCGCCCGCCTGCTCGACGAGGCCGCCGAGCGCGGCGTCGTCCGCGTGACCGTCGTCGTGCCCGGCGGTACCGACCCCGAGCGCTCGGTCGCCCTGGCCCAGGTGCTCGGGCTGGAGCGCACGGTCGTCGTCGAGGTCCCGACCGGCGACGTCGACGGCGTCCGTCGGCACGTCGGCCGCGCCCTCGCGGGTCTGCTGGAGGAGCTGCTCGTCGAGGGCGAGGTGCTCGGTCTCACCTGGAGCCGGACGCTCGCGCACGCCGCCGCCGAGCTGGGGCAGCTGCCGCGCTGCACCGTCGTCCAGCTCGCCGGGGCGCTCGACGACGGCGGCGCCAGCACGGTCGAGATCGTCCGCCGCGCGGCCGCGGCCGGGGGTGGGCGCGCCCTCCCGGTCTACGCCCCGCTCGTCACCGCGGACGCGGAGACGGCGACCGCGCTGCGGCGCGACCCCGGCATCGCGGCCGCCCTGCGCGGCGTCGACCGGCTCAGCACGGCCGTCGTCGCCGTCGGCGGGTGGGCGGAGGGCTCCTCGACGATCTGGCCGGCGGTCACGGCGGAGGAGCGCGCGGCAGGCGTGGCCGGTGGGGCCGTCGCCGAGATCAGCGGGCGCCTGCTCGACGCCGACGGCCGGCGCGTCCCGAGCGGCTTCGACGACAGGGTCGTCGCCCTGGAGCTGGAGCAGCTGGAGCGTGTGCCGGAGGTGGTCGCCGTCGCCTACGGCGCGGCCCGCGCGCCCGCCGTCCTCGCCGCCGTGCGCTCAGGGCTGCTGACGAGCCTGGTCGCCGACGCCGGGTTGGCCGACGCCCTGCTCGCCCTGCCGCCCGAGCTGCTGCCGGGGTGCGACCCGGACGACGAGCTGCCCGGGGACGCCGACGTCTGAGCTCCGGCCGGCCGGCCGTCGTCGCGGCGGGGCGGTCCTCCTCAGCCCGTCGCCTGCTCCCGCTGACGGCGGCGCAGCTCGACGGGTGGGCCGGACATGTCCTCGAGCATCGTCTTCTCCTGCGGCGTCATGCGCCGCGGGCGGCCGGTGCCCAGGTCGACGAGCACGATGGTCGACTCGGCGCGGGCGTAGACCACCCAGCCCTCGGCGTCGGGGCGCAGCGTCGCCCCTCCGCCCGGCGCGTCACCCGCACGACCGCGGATCTCGTAGCCGAGGTCGAAGCTGGCACCGGACAGCCGGCTCGCCCAGAACCGGACGGTGACGGGCTCGTACTGGTACTCCAGCGGGGCGAGGTACTCGACCTCGTTGCGGGCGACGATGGTGCCGGTGCGGCCGGGGGCGTCCGACGTCGTCTCCCCGCTCCGGAAGCGGAAGCCGAGGATGCGCGCGTCCTCCATGAGCCGCACGTACTGCACGTTGTTGACGTGCCCGTAGGCGTCCATGTCGGACCAGCGCAACGGGACGAGGACCTCTCTGGCGGGCATAGGCGAATCGTCGCAGGGGCCGACCGGTGCTCCTGCCGCGGCTGGTGGCGCGGACACCGGGGTGTCCCCGACGCCGGCGGCTCGAAGACTGCGGCGGCACCGAGGTGACGACCTCCGAGGCAGAGGAGTGGGTCGCCGCGACGACGACGAGAGGTGCTCCCGCTGGACGCTCCGCGGGCCCGCGGTCGGCGGCGAAGCCGGCCGCCCAGGCCACGCGGCACGAGGCGGGGCGGGTGGTGCGTGTCCTGCCCGGCGCCGGCCCTCGACGCCGTGCACGTCGAGGTGCCGCACCGACGCCGGGTGGTCGCGGACCCGGGGCTCGTCGCCGTCCACCGCGCCGGAACCGACGTCGCCGTCGACGTGGGCGACGGCGACGACGAGGGCCTCTCGACACGCAGACGCCATGCCGCGAGGCACCGGTACGGTCGCCCGGTGCTGGACACCGACGGAGCGCAGCAGCTACCCCGCCTCGACGACGACCACGCCGGTCGACCCGGTGAGGCGCTGAGCGCGCTGCTCGGCGTCCTGGACCTCGCCGCGGAGGGCCTCGACGACCGCGGCCAGGACCAGTTCTCCGGTGCGAGCCTCCCCCAGCCCCACGGCCGGGTCTTCGGCGGGCAGGTGCTGGCCCAGTCCGTCGTCGCGGCCTCGCGCACCATCGCGGACGCCACCGCGCTGGAGGGCGCCGACGACGACGCGCTCGCCGGGCCGGAGAGCCGGCCGCTGCACTCGCTGCACGGCTACTTCCTTCGGCCTGGGGACTCCTCGGCGCCCATCACCTTCGCCGTCGAGCGCCTGCGCGACGGCCGCTCCTTCAGCGCCCGGCGCGTGCACGCCCTGCAGGGCGGGCGGCCGATCCTGTCGATGATCGCCTCGTTCCAGGTCCCCGCCGACGGCCGCGAGCACCAGGACCCCGCCCCCGTCGTGCCCGGCCCCGACGACGTGCCCGGCACCGAGCAGATGCTCGGCACCGAGGCGGCGCCGCCGACCTGGCGGGCCCCCGACGGCGACGTCGCCGCGACCGACGGCGGGCGCGGCGCCGACCTGCTCACGTGGGCCCGGACGTGGGCCGCGCAACGGCCCGTCGAGGTGCGGCACGTCCCCGTCGCCGACCTCCCGCCCGGGGAGGAGCAGGTCGTGTGGCTGCGCGCCCGCGGCGACCTGCCCGACGACCCGGTGCTGCACCGCGCCCTGCTGGCCTTCGCGAGCGACGACTCCCTTCTGGAGCCCGTCATGTCCCGCCAGGGCCTCACGTGGGCCACCCGCGGCATCCGCGTCGCGAGCCTGGACCACGCGATGTGGTGGCACCGCCCCGCCCGGGCTGACGAGTGGCTGCTCTACCGGCAGCGCTCCCCCAGCGGCTCCAGCGACCGCGGCCTCGCGACCGGGTCGATCTTCCGTCGCGACGGCGCCCTCGTCGCGACCGTCGCCCAGGAGGGCATGGTCCGCGCCCCCCGGCCGTCCTGAGGCCGCGAGCCCCCGGACTTCGTCGCCGTTCTCCGTCCGCACGGCCCCGTCGGACGGGCTTCGTAGCCCTTCTCCGTCCTCCGGACCCCACCAGACGGACTTCGTGGCCTCTCTCCTCCCGAGGCATCGACGACGACGGCCCGGCACCACCAGGTGCCGGGCCGTCGTCGTCAGAGCGCTCGACGTCGTCAGTCGCGCGTGAGCCGCCGGTAGGTCACGCGGTGCGGGCGGGTGGCGTCGGGACCGAGCCGCTCGACCTTGTTCTGCTCGTAGGAGGCGAAGTTGCCCTCGAACCAGTACCAGCTGGCCGGGTTCTCGGGCGTCCCCTCGTAGGCGAGGATGTGCGTGCAGACCCGGTCGAGGAACCACCGGTCGTGGGAGATCACGACGGCGCAGCCCGGGAAGTCGAGCAGCGCGTTCTCCAGGCTGCCGAGGGTCTCGACGTCGAGGTCGTTCGTCGGCTCGTCGAGCAGCAGCAGGTTGCCGCCCTCCTTGAGCGTCATCGCGAGGTTGAGGCGGTTGCGCTCGCCACCGGACAGGACGTCGGCGGGCTTCTGCTGGTCGGGGCCCTTGAAGCCGAAGGCCGAGACGTAGGCCCGCGAGGGCATCTCCACGTTGCCGACCTGGATGTAGTCGAGGCCGTCGGAGACGGTCTCCCACAACGTCTTGCCGTGGTCGAGGCCCTGGCGACCCTGGTCGACGTAGGAGATCTTCACGGTGTCGCCGACCTTGACGCCGCCGCCGTCGGGCTCCTCCAGCCCCACGATCGTCTTGAAGAGCGTCGTCTTGCCGACGCCGTTGGGGCCGATGACGCCGACGATCCCGTTGCGCGGCAGGGTGAAGGACAGGTCGTCGATGAGGACGCGGTCGCCGAAGCCCTTGCGCAGCCCTGAGACCTCGATGACCTGGCTGCCCAGGCGCGGGCCCGGCGGGATCTGGATCTCCTCGAAGTCGAGCTTGCGGGTGCGCTCGGCCTCGGCCGCCATCTCCTCGTACCGCGCCAGACGGGCCTTGGACTTGGTCTGGCGGCCCTTGGCGTTGGAGCGGACCCACTCCAGCTCGTCGGCCAGGCGCTTGGCCATCTTGGCGTCCTTCTTGCCCTGGACCTCCAGGCGCGCCTGCTTCTTCTCCAGGTAGGTGGAGTAGTTGCCCTCGTAGGGGTAGAGCCGGCCGCGGTCGACCTCGGCGATCCAGCCCGCGACGTTGTCGAGGAAGTACCGGTCGTGCGTCACGGCCAGGACGGCGCCGGGGTAGACGGCCAGGTGCTGCTCCAGCCACGTCACGCTCTCGGCGTCCAGGTGGTTGGTGGGCTCGTCGAGCAGCAGCAGGTCGGGCTTGGACAGCAGCAGCTTGCACAGGGCGACGCGACGCTTCTCCCCGCCGGACAGGACGGTGACGTCGGCCTCGCCGGGCGGGCAGCGCAGCGCGTCCATCGCCTGCTCCAGCTGGGAGTCCAGGTCCCAGGCGTCGGCGGTGTCGATCTCCTCCTGCAGCGCGCCCATCTCGCTCATGAGGGCGTCGAAGTCGGCGTCGGGCTCGGCCATCTCCAGGCCGATCGCGTCGAAGCGCTCCTTCTTGCGGACGATGTCGCCGAGGCCGTCCTTGACGTTGCCGAGCACGTCCTTGTCCGCGTCCAGGCTCGGCTCCTGCTCGAGGATGCCGACGCTGTAGCCCGGGGACAGCCGCGCCTCCCCGTTGGAGGGCTGGTCGAGCCCCGCCATGATCTTCAGGATCGTCGACTTGCCCGCGCCGTTCGGCCCGACGACGCCGATCTTGGCGCCGGGGTAGAAGGACATGCTGACGTCGTCGAGGATCACCTTGTCGCCGTGCGCCTTGCGCGCCTTGGTCATGGTGTAGATGAACTCGGCCATGACGCCAGGCTAGTGGGCGGCGCCGGGCCCTCCCGCCGCGCCGTGGCGGCCTCGGCGACCGTGCCGGCCGGCACGGCGAGCGAGCCGCCCGGTCGTCGGCGACAGCGCCTCGCGCACCTGCTCGTGCTCGGCGAGCACCGCGGTCACCGGCCGGAGCACGGCGTCGACGGCGACCGTGCGCACGGCGGCGTCCAGGCGCTCCTGGGCGCTCCGGCGCTCCCGCCGAGCCCCCGCCGCCGCGACCCGACGCGCGAGCGCCGCCAGCACCGCACCGAGCAGGAGCCCGCCGACGAGCAGGGCCGTCGGCAGCGGGAGCACCCGGGTGCCGTCCTCACGCGCCGGCCCGACCGCCGGCACGGGCAGGGGCGGCAGCTGCAGCCACGCGGCGACGCCCAGCCCGACCAACCACACGAGCCCGGCGAGCGCGGCCAGCGCGAGCAGCAGCTGGGCGACCGCCGCGACGCCCCACCAGGCCGGCGTCGCCCGCGGCAGCTCGACGCCGACGACGGCGCGGTCGAGGGCGTCGGCGACGTCGGTGCCCTCGGGCGCGGCGGCGGTCCGCACGGCCCCGGCCCAGCGCGGGGGCAGCCCTGCGGCCGCCCGCACCCCGACCTCGCGGCCGGCGAGGTCGACGGCGGCGCGCTGCGACGGCGTCGGCGCGGGCACCGAGCTGACGACGAGCTCCGGCGCGCCGCTGCCGGTCTCGGCCATGCGGCGCTCCAGCCCGAGACGCCGCAGCGGCTCGCGCCGCAGCCGGGAGGTCCACCGGAGCAGGGGCCACCCCGTGCGGCGCAGCGCGCGCCGACGGTGGTCGGCCTCGACGGCGCCGACGACGGCAGGCACCCCGGCCGCCGCCCCGAGCGCGACCACGAGCTCGTCGGCGCCGTCGACGTCCTCGGGCGCGGGGACCTCGCGCGGCTCGGGCGCCGTCGAGCGGGCCAGGTGGGCGCGGACGTCCTCGAGGTCGGCCTCGGTGCGCCGCAGCGCCAGCGCACGGGCGGCCACGGCGTCGGCCAGCCGGGCGCGCAGCGCGCCGACGCCCTCGCCCGTGCGGGCCGACGTCGTCACGACGTCGACACCGGGCAGGCCGTCGGCGACCAGGAGCCGCCGCAGGTCGGCCTGCGCCGCCCGGGCGTCGTCGGGCGGCAGCCGGTCGACCTGGTTCAGCGCGAGCAGGACGACGTCGTCGTGGCCGGCGAGACGCCGCAGGTAGGTGGCGTGCAGCGCGTCGTCGGCGTACTTCTGCGGGTCGACGACCCACACGAGCAGGTCGACGAGGCGCACGAGCCGGTCCACCTCGAGCCGGTGGGCGAGGGCCGTCGAGTCGTGGTCGGGCAGGTCGAGCAGCACGAGGCCGTGCAGGTCGGCCTGGTCGCCGGCGTCCAGCGCGCTCTCCCGCTCGGTGCGGTGCCGGCGCGGCACCTCCAGCCAGTCCAGGAGCTCCTCGGACGGCTCGGGGCCCCAGACGCACGCGGTCGGCGTCGCCGTCGTCGGGCGCCGCGCACCGACCTGGGAGAGCGGCAGCCCCGCGAGGGCGTTGAACAGGCTCGACTTGCCGCTACCCGTGGCGCCGGCGAGCGCGACGACGGTGCGACCGCTGCCCAGCCGGAGCCGCTCGTCAGCGCGCTGCAGCACCGGCTCGGCGGCGGCGACGGCAGCCGGGTCGAGGCGCGCCCCGCCGAGCGCGACGGCCGCGCGCAGGGCCGCCGCCCGCTCGGCGAGGGCGGCGCCGTCGACGACGCCCTCGGGCGCGGCGGTCCCTCGCCGTCCGAGCCGTGGGCTCACGCGTCCACCGCCCGCGCCGCGGCCACGTCGGCGAGCGCGGTCTCCAGGCGCCCCGCCGCCTCCCGGTCGACGCCGACGCCGTCGAGGGCCTCCACCAGCCGGCGGCGGGGGACGTCGACGAGCTCGTCGACGCGGCGCAGCAGGTCCGCCCGGGCCTGGGCGGCGAGCGCGCGCACGGCGGCGTCCCCGAAGACGGCCTCCAGCAGCCGCTGCCCGACGGCGGCGGCGCCGACGCCGACGCCCACCTCGGCGCCGGTGGGGATGAAGGCGGTGCTGGCGAAGACGACGACCATGAGCGCGACGCCGAGCGCGTTGACGCCGAAGGACAGCACCCGCGCCCGGGTCCGCCGCCCCTCCCCCTCGGCGCGGACGAGGTCGAGGACGCCCCGCTGCCAGTCGCGCACGAGCCGGGTGACGCGCTCGTCGAAGCCGTCGGGCAGCTCCAGGGCGGGCCCGGCGACCGCGAGCGCCTGCGCACCCGCCGGTCTCGTCTCCCAGCGCTCGCGTGTGCGGTCCAGCGCCGCGACGCACCGGGCGCGGACGAGGTCGGCGACGCCGGAGCGGACGGCCTCGCCGACGGGCTCCGGCCCCGGGGCGGGGCCGCCGCGGACGAGGGCGCCGAGCCGGTCGCGCAGCCGGCCGACCGCGGCGTCCAGGGACCGGAAGAGCTCGCCGGTGCCGACGAACTCCTGCCAGCGGGCGAGCACCTCGCCGCGCAGGAGGGTGCCGTCGGTCAGCTCGGTCTCCAGCTCCTCGCGGCCGACGGCGAAGGCGGCGACGACGTCGGCGCGCAGCGCCTCGGCGGCGGCGCTCTGCGCGGTCGCTGCACCCGCGACCGGCGCGAGCCGGTCGGGCAGGGAGTCCAGGGCGCCGGTGAGGGTGCGGCGGACGACGGTCGAGCGCTGCCGGGCGTCACCGGCGAGGGTGTCGAGCCACCCGCGCAGGGGCGCCACCGCTGCCTCGGGCAGCAGGCCGTCGACGGCCGCGTCGCCGTCGCTGCTCTCCAGCACGGTGAACAGCGGCGCTCCGCCCAGGCCGCCGTCGCGGAGCATGGTCGCGAGGTGGCCACGCACCTCGCGCAGCACGGCGGCGTCGCCGGGGCCGGAGGGCACACGGTCGAGGACGACGGCGACCGAGGCGCCCCGCCTCGCGGCGCCGGCGAGCAGCTCCCACGGGACGGCGTCGGCGTAGCGCGAGGCCGTCGTGACGAACACCCAGAGGTCGGCGGCCGACAGCAGCTGGACCGCGAGCGCGCGGTTGGCGTCGACGACGGAGTCGACGTCAGGCGCGTCGAGCAGCGCCAGGCCGACCGGGACGGCAGTCGAGGCCACCAGCCGCAGGCCGCTGGCGGCCGGGCTCTCGGCGGTGGCGGGCCCGCCGGGCTCCTCGGCGCCGGTCGAGCGCGCGAGCGCCGGCAGCACCCGCTCCCCGGTGAACCAGGCGGCGTCGTCGGGGTGGTGGGCGAGGACGGGCGCCCGGGTCGTCGGCCGCAGCGCCCCGGCCCGCGAGATGCGCTCGCGCAGCAACGAGTTGACGAGCGTCGACTTGCCCGCCCCGGTGGACCCGCCGACCACGGCGAGCAGCGGCGCGTCGATCTGCCGCAGCCGCGGCAGGAGGTAGTCGTCGAGCTGGTCGCGAAGCCCGGCGGCGGCCGTGCGGCTGCGGCCGGCGTCGGGCAGGTCCAGGGGGAGGTAGAGGCCGTCGAGCTCGCCGCGCAGCCGCTCCAGCGCCGTGAGGAGCTGCCCGCCGTCGCCCGCTCCGCTCACGGCGCACAGCCTGCCAGGCGGGGCCGGCGTCCCCGGTCGGCTGGTCGGCGCCCCCGGCAGGGATCGAACCTGCGACCGTCAGATTAGAAGTCTGCTGCTCTGTCCGCTGAGCTACGGGGGCACGGCCGCTGGGCGCTGCTCGGCCGTGACGAGGGTAGCCCTGGAGCGTCGCCCGGCCGAGGGACCGGCGGGCTAACGGGCGCTCAGCGCGTGCGCGGCGGGCGGGGTCGCGCCGGGCGGCGGACCGCCAGGCCCGACGAGGAAGTGCGCCCGCAGCTGCCAGAGCTCGACGAGCACCCGGGCCTCGCGGTCGGCGGCGTGCCGGGAGGCAGTCCCGTGCTCCACCCGCTCGCGCAGGAAGGCGAGCTCGCAGGCGGTCTGCTGGAACTCGGCCATGGCGTCCTGGGCGTCGGGACCGCCGAGCCGCCGCGCCCAGCGGCGGGCCCGGCGGCGCTCGGCGAGCGAGGCCACCATCGCGGCCTCGGCCCAGGTGAGCCAGCCGGCGCGGGCGTAGACGTCGAGGTGCTCGCGCACGACGCGGTGCTCGCGGCGACGGGCGAGCACGGCGAGCGTGACGGCGCCGACGAAGACGGGCACCTGGAGGAGAGGGTAGACGAGCGGGAAGCCCAGCGGCACGAAGGTCGAGCCGTTCCACAGGCCGTGCAGGACGACGGCGAGGGCGAGCCCGAGGAAGGGCAGGAGCCAGCGGCCCCTCCAGCTCCGGCTGACGGCCAGGCCGACGCCGATCCCCACGAGCACCGTGAAGAGCGGGTGGGCGAAGGGAGAGACGACCGCGCGCAGGACGAAGGTGGCGGCGAGCTGCGACGTCCCGCCCTGCACGAGGGCGGTGCTGAAGTAGAGGACGTTCTCCACGAGGGCGAAGCCGATTCCGACCATGCCGGCGTAGACGATGCCGTCGACGACGCCGTCGAACTCCCGGCGCCGCAGGAGCAGCACGGCGACGACCCCGAGCGCCTTGACGGCCTCCTCGGTCAGCGGCGCGACGACGGCCAGGGTGGTGAAGCCCGGGGGGCCGGCGTCGTCGAGCAGCACGCTCGCCTGCGTGTTGACGGCCAGCGCCGCGGCGGTGGCCACGCCGGCGCCCCACCCGAAGGCGAGGAGCAGCATCCCGGGGGGCTCGGCCTCGTAGCGGTCGAGCCACAGGAAGATGGCGACGACCACGAGGACGGGCAGCAGGGCGAGGGCGGCCCCGACGACCACCGCCTCGGCGCCGTTCTGCAGCAGCACCAGCCAGAGCACCTGCAGCACGCCCGCCACGACGACCCCGGCGAGCACGGTCGCCACGAGGACCTGGACGGCCCGCCGGCCGCGACCGGAGCGCCGGTCGGCCGCTGCGGCGCCCACCCGCTCCTGCACCTCGAGCGGCGAGGGCGGCGGCGGGCCGTCCACCTCTGCCGGAGACGGCTGCTCGGTCATGGGGGGCACGCTAGCCAGCGCGGCCGACAGCCGCCCCGAGACCGGGCCACGTCGCCCACGAGGTCTCGCCCGGCTGGCGAGCGGGGCCCCGTCGGGGGCGACGCCTAGAGTTCCTGCGGTGACCTCCCCCTCGGCTCAGCGCATCGTGTGGATCGACTGCGAGATGACGGGTCTCGACCTCGAGGCCGACGCGCTCGTGGAGGTCGCCGTCCTCGTCACCGACTCCGACCTGCAGGTCGTCGGCGAGGGGCTCGACGTCCTCATCGCCCCGCCCGAGGAGGCGCTCGCGCAGATGCGCGACGTCGTCCGAGAGATGCACACCGCCTCGGGGCTCCTGGAGGAGCTGGCGGCCGGGACGACGCTGGAGGACGCCCAGCGCCAGGTCCTCGACCACGTGCGCGAGCTCGTGCCCGACGCGCGCAAGGCGCCGCTGGCGGGCAACTCCGTGGGCACCGACCGGGGCTTCCTCGCCCGGGACATGCCCGAGCTCGTCGACCACCTGCACTACCGGATCATCGACGTGTCCTCGGTCAAGGAGCTGGCACGCCGCTGGTACCCGCGGGCGTACTTCGCCTCTCCCGAGAAGGCCGGCGGTCACCGGGCCCTCGCCGACATCCGCGAGAGCATCGTGGAGCTGCGCTACTACCGGGAGACGGTCTTCGCGGCGCCCCCCGGCCCCGACAGCGCCGCCGCGCGCGCGGCGGCCGCGCGGGTCACGGGCGCCTGAGGTCTCGCGCCGACGCCGGGGGCCCGCGCCCCACCGCCGGGTCTCCCCGTCCTGGGCGGGCGGTCGATAAGGCTGACGACGGGCCGCCGCACGGCGGGTATGCTCGACCCCGCCCACGAGGCCTCGACGGCACGCGCTCGCCGAGACCTCCCGGGCGACATGGTGGGTGTAGCTCAGTCGGTAGAGCACCTGGTTGTGGTCCAGGTGGCCGCGGGTTCAAGTCCCGTCACTCACCCCGCTCGAGGGCGGCCCCGCGCGTCGGGGCCGTCCTCGCCAGCTCCCGGCCCGGCCCCGCCCTCGGAGCGGCCGTCACCCGGACGGCTCAGTCGTCCGGCGGGTCCTGCCGGCACCGTGCTCTTCTCTGCGACACTGATGCATCGCCCCCACCCTCAGGGCGAGCGCGCGAGGAGGCCACCATGACGCCCGAGAACCCGACGTCGACAGACCGCCGGGAGACCGCCGACGGGGTACCCGAGGAGACCGCCGGCTCCAGCGGCAGCGACCACGTCATGGACATGCTCGGCGAGCACGTCCCCCTGTCGCTGCTCATGGACCTGACCTCTCCGAAGGGTCCGGACAGCGAGACCATCCTCGACGACGAGGGACTTCCCGAGGACTCCTGGTGGGGCGAGGCCGAGGAGCCGACCGGCGCGAACGGCACCACGGCGGACGGCGACGCCGCCGACCAGGTCGGCGACTGAGGCGGTGGCCGTCAGGGCCCGCGGGGCCGCGACCGTCGATTTCCGCCGACGGCCAGGCCGCGTGTACCGTGGTCCCCGCACGCGCTGCTAGCTCAATTGGCAGAGCAACTGACTCTTAATCAGTGGGTTCTCGGTTCGAGTCCGAGGCGGCGCACTTCTCACGACCCTCGTCCGACGCCGTCGGGCGGGGGTCGTTGTTGTGCACTCCGAGCGTCCATGACGCCGGCGAGCAGCTCGATGCGCTGCGCCACCGACACGATGTCGCGCGGCTTCCGGTTGCCCGCCTTCCATTGCGGGTAGCGCGGGTAGGGCACCTGCAGCGCCTCCGCAGAGGCGCTGCTGCATCTCGCACATCTGACGCACCTTGCGCAGGCGATCGGCGAAGGTCGACTGCGGAGTCACGGCAGCGCCCGCATCCCGCTGCTGCTCCCCGACCCCCGAGCACCCCACCGAGACGCCCTAGCCACGCACCTGACATCGCGAGCCCAGCGCTCGCCGTCCGACCCGCGAGGGCCGGTACCCGACCCCCGGGTGCCGGCCCTCGCTCGTGCCTCACCGACTGGCAAGAGCCATCTGATGCCCATGCGTCATGCCGCGGCGTTCGCCCGGGTCGCGACCCGGCTTGTGCGGCCGCGGCTTGGCCCTCCTCCAGGAGCCCGGCTAGGTCGACCGGGGCTACGAGGGCTACAGGGCCAGTCGCTGACGGTGGTCGAGTCCGTCGTCGACCACCACACCGTCGACCAGCCGCCCGTCGACCAGCCGCCCGTCCCTGCGGGTGGGCCGCGACGGCCGCTCGGACCTGCCGGGCCCGCTCGCGCAGTGGGGCGTCGGTCGCACCGGCCGAATCCGCCTCATCGCGGCGGGCCTGGCCAACCACGCCGGCCGCACCTTCCACCCCTACCAGGGCAACTCCCGGGCCGTGGGCGTCGAGGTCGCGAACAACGGCACCACCGAGGCGTGGTCCGGGACCGTCCTGCTCGCGCTCATCGCTCTTAACGAGGAGCTGCTCCGCCAGTTCGGCCTCCCAATCGGCCGGCTCTTCGGTCACAAGGAGATCGCCGCGCCCGCCGGCCGCGGGTCCGACCCGCACTTCCTCATGGGCCCTTCCGGGCTTGCCACGACCTCATGAGCACCCCCCGAGCAGGAGGCTTCCTCATGGCCCTCACCGACAAGCAGCAGGACCAGACTCTGCGCCTGAACGTCCCGCGCCAAGGACATCAACGAGCGCGTCCTCGTCGAGCTCCCGGCCCCCGCCCGCCGGGTCCAAGGTCTTTCGCTCCGCCGAGCATGGCCACGACGTCGACGGGCAGCGCCTCACCCTCTTCCAGCTCGTCGCCAAGACCTTCCACGAGGCCACCCACCGCCTGCCCGCACGCAAGCCCGGCGCCCTCGTCCGCGACGACACCCTCCTCGGCTACGCCGCCCAGTCCCACGCCGACGCCGCCGCTGACACACGCGCGACCGTCCTGCGGATCGAGCGCCATCCGCGACCTCGCCGGCGCCACCACTGACACCGACCAGCCCCTCAGCGAGGCGCAGATCACCGCCGCCGTCACCGGCGGCGCCGTCGCCGTCGCCGTCGACGCCCCCGGGGCCCTCACACCTGGAGCCAGACCATGACCACCGCCTACCCCGCCGACCCGGCCAGCACCACCACCACCGACCCTGCCGACTTCCCCGAGACCGGCCACTTACACAACGCCCAGCCCCTCGAGCGCGCCAGCGACTACCTCAAGGCCGTCGCCAGCATCATCGGCGCCACCCTCGTGGCCCTCGTCGCCGCGCTCGCCAACACTCAGGTCTCCACCGTCGAGCGCCTCGACGTCTGCGTCGCGTTCGTCGGCGCCGTCGTCGCCGCCGCGGTGCAGGCGCTCGCCGTCGCCGTGCTCGGTGACGGCATCGACCTGTCCGCGTGGCTGCAGGTCGCCATCGCCGTCCTCACGGCCGCCGGCGTCGTCATCCTGCCCCACACCGACCCCTGGGCGGAGTGGGTCCAGGACAACCAACTTGGCACCTGACGCCACACGCGCCACCCAGCACGACAGCGCCCCCGCCCAGCCTTGAGGCCGAGCGGGGGCGCTCTTCGTCGTCTCGGGCCCGCCCGTTCTGCCCAGCGGCCTCGGTGCATCGGCGTACCGTCGTGCCATGAAGCCGCGGGGGCAGGCGCCGGAGGGGCACACGATGGTGGACGGTGACGCCCCGGAGGACGACGCCGACTACGTCCCCGACGACGAGTTCGTCGCCGCAGGGCGCGCCGTCGCAGAGCAGTACTCGGAGCTGATGCGCCGCCTCGCGCAGTGACCAAGTACCCCAGCGTGGAGGCCGTCATCCGCCTCCACGCCGAGGTCGTCGGCCAGCACGTCGGAATCGTCGACCGCGCCACACTCGAGGGCGCGCTCGCCCGCCCGCAAGCGGGCTACGGCGACCACATCGAGTACCCCACCGTCTGGCTGAAGGCGGGAGTGCTCCTGCATGGCCTCGCGAGCACGCAGTCGTTCCGGGACGGCAACAAGCGCCTCGCCTGGGCGGCCGCGCTGGCGTTCCTCAAGACTAACCGTCACCCGTTAAGGCTCATCAACACCCTGACCGCCGAGGTGCTCGTGCTCGCCACTGCGACCTCCGCGATCACCGTGGACCAGGTCGCCGGGTGGCTGCAGGAGCACGCTGCCGCAGCACCTCGCCCTGACAGCGACGAGATTGAGATGCTCCGCGACGTCGAGGTTGGAGCGGCACGCTTGGGCGGGCTCACGCGTGACGGTGGCTTCCAGGGCAACGTCGTGCGGCTCACCATCAAGTCAGGTGCATCCGGCGAGGTGATGGCTCAACTCGCTCGAGGTCAAGAGCCCACGACCGTCACGAGGCACTTCGCGATCGGTACAGAGAGGGCGAAGTGGCTGGCGGTCCGCCTCGCCATGACCGCGCAGCACCTCGACCCGTTGATACCGATGAGCGCGACCACCGAGGAGGTCACGCAGAGGCCGGACCCGGCGGCGCCTTCTAGCTCGGCGGGCGTGATGCCCCCCGCCACCTCCCCTGCCCCGGCCGACGTCAGCTCGGGCTCGGACGTGGAGCCTCAGCCCCGCTGCAGCGTGATGAAGTGCGCCGCGCTCGAGGAGAGGGTCTGGCACGGCGCCGCCCGTGGTCACCTGCAAGACGCCGGGGTCTGCGAGGAGCATCACGCGGCGATGAGCGTTGGCGAGCCCTTCGACATCGACGTCGAGGTCGTCGACGGATACTGGCAGACGGTCGTGCGTATGGGGACCGAGCGCGAGGACGGCACCTACGACCTGCTAGGCGCTCAGCAGAGCGCGCCGGCCACCGGCTACCGCGCGGCGCTGACGCTACGCCCGCACGGCCGCGAGGACCTGATGCCCGAGGTCTTCGACATTCGCGTCAGCGACGACATGTGGACCTCGCTCTTCGGCGACGACTTCGCCAGGCCGGGTGGGTGACGGGAGCCACACCGGAGAAGTCCAGCACCCGATCGAGCTACGCTCCCGCCCGCGGCAGGCGGCAGGCACCCCGGCGCGGCCCCCAGATCACCTCGCGCAACCGCTAGTTGGCGCGGGCGGGGGCGCTACTCGGCTTCTCGGCGGACTTCAGCGACGAGCTCGAGGCCGAAGTCGCTGATGCCTTCGAAGCGCTGCGGACCCCTCTGGCGGGTGATGATCTCCGGGTCCGGCATGGACGCGCCGGTACGGATCAGCGCGGCCTTGATCGGCTTGTGAATGCTGCTCTATACCTCGCTGGTCCCCGAGCTAGCGCCGTCGGAGGCCACGTGAGCGCGTGTCTGCAGCTCGAGGTGCCACTCGTCGGCGAGCCGCCGGAGGACGCGGATGTGCACGGCGTCGAGGTCGCGGAGCGCGTAGGTGATGAGCATGCTCTCGTCGATTTTCGCGGTGTCGACGACGGCTTCAGCGACGACTCGGGCGAGTAGGCGCCGCTTCCCCTTCATGCCGCTGCGGGGGGCGCTGTCGAAGGCGGAGATGAAGAGGGACTCGACGGCGGGGTCTTGGTCGATGGCGCGGAGCATCTTCTCGAGGTCCCCTGTGCCGGCCTCGACGATGTCCATGAACTCGGCGGCCTTGTAGGCCTGCCGGTCACGCAGGTCGTCGTAGAGGACAAGGGCGCTGCCGCCGATCATCGGAGTGCCGGCGATGACCACTCGGATGCTGGTTTCCATCAGTGGTCGCGGTGGGGGCACGTCTGGCTCAGTCATACTCAGACCATCGCGAGATGTCCGCCCTCGCACCTACGTTTCCTGCCCATGGCAGGCGGCCGGTGCGACCCCGGAACCCCGCTCGGCGTGCGCGCGGTCGACGGCCATCTCGACGCGCCGGCGCCCCCGCCGAGGACGCGAGCCTTCGACCGGCTTATGGGCCGCCAGTGCCCGCCCATGCGCGTAGGGCACTGCGAGGTGCTCGCCGAGTCCCCGCCTCGGGGACGCCGTCGACGGGGCCCTGCCCGGGGTCATCTGCGAGGTCCGCGGCGACCGCGTCCGCGAGGTCTACGCCCTCGACGGCGACCTCATCGAGTCCTACCTCACGGTCGACCAGGTCCAGCAGTTCGTCGGCCCGCCGCCGGCCCGATGACGCCGTAACCAGGAGCGCCGCGAGGTGGGCCCGCCGGGCGTCCAGCGCAGACAGGCGGCGTGGGCGCTTAAGGCGGGCGTCGTCATCTGGGCCTTCAACGCGTTCGTGCAGGCTGTGATCTTCCTGACGAGCGAGGACTCGTCCACGATGTGGCAGGTCGTCCGAGCCGTCTCGTGCGTGCTCTTCATCGGCCTCGCTGTCTCGTCGGCACGCACCCTGCGCCGGCAGCGCCCGGCGCAGCAGACCGAGAGCGACCGCCCGACTGGGTGACATCGACCGACACCCACCGCAGCGCGACGTCGCGCCGCGCGACCATCCCGCTCATGGCCAGATCACCCGTCAGCGCTCGCCGGCGCACCGCCCAGCTGCTGTGGTCCTACGGCCTCCCCCTCGGCGTCGTCGCCGCCTGCTACGGCTTCGGGGCCCGGGACTGGCTGGGCGCCCGGACAGCTGGCGCCGAGTGGGTGGCCGCGACGATCGCCTCCGTCGCCGGCTAAGCGGCCTCGTGGTCTACCCCGGCCGCCCTGTACTCCGACCGCTCCCTCGCTTCGCCGGCACCGCCGGTGACGGCGGCCGCGCTCGTGATGGCGCCTACGCCGACCCCGAACTTGTCGCCTTGGTGCTCGAGGAGTACGCCGCGGGGCGCTCGCTGCGGGAGATCGCCGAACTGACCGACCGGTCGCACAGCGCGGTGCGGAACCTGCTGCAGCGCCGCGGTGTGCTCCGCCGGGGGCGCGGCGCGCCCCCACCTCGGCCCGAAGTTCGAAGCTCATGGGCGAGGGCCGCCGGGTCGTCTGGCACCCTCGACCCCCTCCGCAACGTTGCGTCCCGAGGAGTACCACTGTGCCGAGAGTCAGCAAGATCGTGCGCTTCTACCAGGCTGTCCACCTCGACCAGCAGGAGCAGAGCAAAGAGATCGACGGCGACTTCTGGGGGAAGCTGCACAGCAAGCTCGCGACCCTCGACCCGGACGACCGGGAGTACACGTACAGCTTCAACCGGTACTACGGGGAGGCGCGCACTCCCTCGTCGTGGCCGAGCCCGTACATCTACTTCGGTCGCCTGCGCCCCCCGGCCGATACACCGGACACCTACAGGCCGAAGACGGGCGTCCTCGGCCCGCTTCAGGTCGGAGACCCGGACGACCGGATCTCGGAGCCCACCTTCCTCGTCCCCCTCAACCGGAACAACCAGGTCGCGGTGATGACGCCCGTCATCGGCGCCACCAGGGAGGCGGCCATCGAGTCGTGGCTGAGTGCGGTCCTGGGCCTGACGACGACGGGAGACCGCATCGAGCTGAGACCGCTGGTAGACCTGCGTGTCCTCGAGAAGCTGGCGCGACGGGCGCAGGGAGCGAGCAAGCTGACGGTCGCCGTCCCAGCTGGAACGCCCGTGCCAGTCGACGGTGGTGGCGGGCAGACCGCCCAGGCCATCGCTCAAGCCGCCGCGGCGCGGACGAGTTCCATGGCGCTGGAGCAGACGTGGAGCATGGGGTACGCCCGCGACTCGCAGTCGACGAGCCGCCTGCTCGACGCCGCCAGATGGATCACGCGAGGGCGGTGGGCATCCCGGGCGGAGGTGACCATGCTGGTACCGCGCGAGGGGGCCGACGGCCAAGACGACGGGGGGGTGGAGAACCTGCGAGCGGAGCAGCACAACCTGCTGCGCGACGTCGTCACGATCCGCGCCTCCTTCGGGGTGGACGCGGACAAGTTGCCGGACGAGGCGTCGGTGCTCGGTGCTATCGATAGGGCCATCGCCCGGCTGCGCAAGGAGCACCCCAACCTCTGATGCGCGAGGGCCAACGCGCTGACGTTCGTCTCGGCGCGGAGGATGGAGGCCAACGAGGGCCATGAACAACCACAGGGAGAGGAGGAGGTCCATGCGCAAGCTCCTCGGCGATCGCCCCGGGGTCGTCAACATCCTCTTGGTCGGACTCGTCGCGATCCACCTCCTTGCCGGTCGCCGCTGGTCGCTGGTGGACGTGGCGTCGACCATGGCCACGCAGCCCGTCGGCAATCTCCTGGCCGCCTTCGCCAGTGTGGGCCTGCTCGCCTCGCTGACGGCTGGCTTCGCTGGGGTCGTCGTGATCTTCGGCTTGTCGCAGGAGTCGACCCGCTTCGTCGAGCTGCGCCACGACGGCGGAGCCCCGTTGCAGCGCAACTGGGTCACGACCGTAACGACATCACTGGCTGGCGCCTTCCTCGTGCTCACCGCCGTCGCGCTGACGCTGCTCGACTCGTCTTGGGCGGCCGTCTGGGTCGCGGAGGTCGCGGTGCTCTGGAACCTCCACGGCGCGCTCAGGCTCGTGTGGCTGCTCAAGGGCGTCATGCGCGTCGTCGCGGCCAAGGACCGCGAGGCGCTGACCTTGAAGCCGACCATCGACGTGGACGAGCTCTTCATGAACGCCCGCGCACCACGGAAGTAGGCGCGAGGCTCCGCTACGCCGCCGGCCGCAACGCGGACCAGCGCTCGCCGCCGTGGCCGCGCTCGACGCCGGCGCCCGCGGCGGCGCGACGTCGGGCCCAGTCGGGCACCAGAGTGTAGACCTGCGTGGTCGTGACCTGGGCGTGCCCGAGGGGCTCCTGCACGGCGCGCAGGTCACGCTCTACGGAGTACGCCAGCGAGGCGTACCGGTGCCGCAACGTGTGGGCGGTCCATCCGGGCCCGAGCGCCTCGGACATGAGCCGGGACACCGTGTGCGCGATCAGGTGCTCCCCCGGGCGCGTCGAGGAGGGGAAGACCCACCCGGCGGGCATGAGCCGCAGTATCCGCGCGAGCTCGTCGTCGAGCGGGACCAGGCGCTCGCGGGCGCCCTTGCCGCGCACGTGCAGCAAGTAGCCCTCGATGCCGGGGACGACGTCTTCGCGGCGGACGCGGGCGACCTCTCCGGCGCGCAGGCCGGTGCGTTGGGCGATGACGAGCATGAGCCGCTCGCGCAGCGGGGCGCGCTCGAGCGCATCGAGGAGGACGTCGTCGGGGGTGGGCCGCGGCGTCCGCCGCGGCGCCTTCACGGTCGGCAGTGCGGTGGTCGCGTCCTCCTCGAGGAGGCGGGTGCGCACGGCCCACCCGTAGCAGCCCCGCACGGACGCGCGCACTGAGCGGAGCGTCGCCGGCCCTCACTCGAGCTCGGCCATCCAGCCGACGAGGTCGTCGTGGGTCAGGTCGAAGGGCGCCCGGTCGCGGTAGCGGTGAGCGAGCCTCCAAAGGTGGTAGGTCCGCAGTCCCCTCGTGGTCGACGGGCGTCCGGCGACAGTCAGCCACCGGTCCCACTCGACGAGCTGCTGCTGCCACAGCGTCGTGACGGTCAACTGCCCCATGGGAGCCACGCGAACGCTTGTTCGATACACGGCGCCAGCCGTTGACGGTGAGGTGGGGACGCCGGGTCCCCGCCGCTCGACACCACGGCGCCGGGGCTGCAGCGGGACGACGTCGCCGAGAGTGGTCCGCCGACCAGAACCAGTGGGTTCTCGGTTCGAGTCCGAGGCGGCGCACATCTCGCGGCCCCTGCCTGACGTCGTCGGGCGGGGGCCGTCGTGCGTCAGGCGCCGATCGCCGCACCCCCGTACGGTGCCGGTCAGACCCTCGCCGATCGGAGCCGACGTGCGCACCCGCCCCCTCGCCCTCACCGCGTCCCTCGCCCTCGTGGTGGTGCTCCCCGGCTGCGCCGGCGAGGCAGGGCTGCTCGGCAGCCGCGACGCCGCCGGCGCCGCGCTCGAGGACGGCCGCCTCGACGGCGGTGGAGACATCCCCATGACGACCTACCGGGAGCGCGTCGCGGCCGAGGAGGCACGGGAAGCACGGGACGACGCCGCCCGGCAGGCCCAGGAGGGGCTCGCGGGCTGCGCCGACCCCGGGGACGCGCAGTCCTTCGAGGTCAGCGCCGCCGGCGTCGACGTCGAGCTGCAGGTGCCCGTCGACGCCGACGAGGACCCGGTCGAGCAGCTCGAGGAGTACCGCCAGGACGTGGGAGCGGGGCCGGTGTGCTGGGTGCTCGCGGAGGTCGACGCCCGCGACGGCGCGGAGGTCGTCGACCTCCCCCTCGTCGAGGTGACCACCGCCGACGGACGCACCGTCGCGCTGCAGCGGGCCGCGGACGTCCTGGCCGGCTGGGGAGACCTCGTCCTGCCGGACGAGAGCGACCTCGCGGCCCGCGGCGTCGAGCTCATCACCACGACGGGCGGCGTCGTGGGCCCGGGCGAGCGCGGCGAGGTGGTGCTCGTCGCGACGGTCGACCTGGACGACGCCCGCGCCGTGCGCGTCCAGGTCACCGACGGCGGACCGCTCGTCGCGGCGTCCTGAGCCACCGGCCCCCAGGGGCCTCGCCCCTCCGCCGGGCGACCAGGCCGTCCCTCGCGGCGGCCTGCCGCCCGACGCGACGAGGTCACACGTCGGGGAAGCGGTGGCGCGGGGTGACCTGCAGCCGCAGGCCGCCCCGCGGGCGCATCGTCACGAGGGCGTCGACGCGGACGCGCTCCCCCGGCGCCGGGACGACCGTCGCGCCGCGCAGGAGCTCGGCGACGAGCAGGGTCGTCTCGACGAGGGCGAAGTCCTTGCCGATGCACAGGCGCGCCCCGGCCCCGAAGGGCACGTAGGCGGCGCGGGCGTCGCGCGCGAGCCCCTCGCCCTCGAAGCGCTGCGGGCGGAAGACCTCCGGGTCGGGGAAGAGCTCCGGGCGGCGGTGCAGCAGCCACGGGCTGATGACGGCGGTCGTGCCGGCGGGCACCGCGACGCCGTCGAGCACGTCGTCGGCGAGCGCCCGCCGGCTGACGACCCAGGCGGGCGGGTAGAGCCGCAGCGACTCCTCGACGGCGGCGCGGGTGCGCACCAGCGAGCGCAGGTCGTCCCACCGGGGCGGACGCCCGCCGTCGGCGTCGGGGCCGCCCAGGACGGCGTCGAGCTCGTCGGCGACGCGCGCCTGCTCGCCCGGGTTCTCCGCGAGCAGGTGCAGCGTCCACGTCAGCGCCGACGCGACGGTCTCGTGCCCGGCGATGACCATGGTGACGAGCTCGTCCCGCAGCCCCCGCGGCGCGAGGTCGCCGGCGTCGACGGCGCGCAGGAGCAGCGCGAGCAGGTCCTCGTCGTCCTCGCCCGTCCCCCGGGCGCGACGGCGCGCGACCACTGCGGCGGCGGCGGCGTCGAGCTCGGCCACCGCCCGGCGCAGCCGCCGCCGGGCCGGGGTGGGCAACCACTCGGGCAGGGGCGTGCGGACCCGGGCGACCACGACGTCGAGCGCCTCCAGGACGGCCGTGACGAGCCGCTCGCCGTCCTGCGCGACGTCGGCGCCGAAGAGGGTGCGCCCCACGACCTCCAGCGTCGCCTGCAGGCCCTGCGCGTCGACGTCGACGACCCCGCCGCCCACCGGCCAGGTGGAGCGCATCCGCGCCGCCGCGGCGACCGACTGCTCGGCGACGGCCGCCAGCCCCCGCGGGTGGAAGGCCGGCTGCGCCGTCCGGCGTCGCTCGCGCCAGACGTCGCCGTCGCTGGTGAGGAGTCCCGTGCCGGTCACGGCGGACAGGGCGCCGTACTGCGCCGTCCGCTTCGACCAGGCGCGGTGGTTGTCGACGAGCACCCGGCGGGCCGCCGTCGGGGAGGCGAGGAGCACCACCGGCAGCCGGGGCGTCGGGAAGGCGACGAGGTCGCCGTGGCGCCGAGCCAGCCCCGCCAGGAAGGCCAGCGGGTCGGCGCGGATGCGCGGCACGGCCGCGACCATCTGGTGCGGCAGGGGTCCGTCGGCGTCGACGGGCGTGTAGCGGGCGTTGCGGCGAGACCGGGCGCCGGGGTCGGCCGCCCGCCTCAGAGGTACAGCCCCGTCCGGTCGCGTCGCTGGTCGTCCTCGGCGACGGCGTGCAGGTCCCGCTCCCGCAGCAGCAGGTACTCGCGGCCGGCCAGCTCCACCTCGCCGCGGTCCTCGGGGTCGACGAGCACCCGGTCGCCGAGCTGGACCTGGCGCACGTGCTGGCCGACGGCCATCACCAGCGCCCACACCAGTCGCTTGCCCACGGCCGCGGTCGCGGGGATGACGATGCCGGCCGAGGAACGCCGCTCGCCGCCCGCGCCGTCGGTGGAGACGAGGACGCGGTCGTGCAGCATCCGCACCCCGAGCGACCCGGGCGCCGGCAGGGTGCCCGGCGCGGGAGCGGGCTGGTCGGCGTCGCTCGTGCTCACGCCCGCGACGCTACACAGCCGGCCGGGGTCCCCCGGACGGGCGCGGTGACGGGCGGCCGGGCTGGCGCCGCCTCAGCCCTGCCCGCGCCGGCGGCCGCGCTCGGCGGCCTTCTCGACCTGGCGGCGGCCGCGACGGCGCTTGCGGGAGCGCCGGGCGAGCGCCAGCACCAGGACGCCCAGCGCCCCGGCCCCGACCGCCGCGATGCGCTCGACGCGCGGCTCACCGGTCTCGGTGAGGACGGCGCCCCGCCCGCGCGCCTTGAGGTCGGCGAGCGTGCGCTGGGCGACGTTCTTGGGGTGCACCTTGTCGACGAGGGCGTCGACGCTGGAGGCGAGCTGGTTCTGCTGGCCGCGGATGAGCTTCTCCAGCTCGGCCGGGTCGGTCGGCAGCGGCGCCGACGGGTCCTGGCTCGCCGGGCTGGTGGCGCTGCTCATGGGTCCTCCTGGGTGTCCGGCTCGACAGGCATCGGTGGCCTGCGCGCTCAGCGGCGGCGACGGTACCGCGGCCCGCTGCACCCAGCAGGTCGGGCAGCGGCAGGGCACCCGTCCTGGTGGCTAGCCTCAGCCCCATGAGCGAGAGCGGCACCCCGGCCCCCACGGCGACCTCCAGCGGACGGCGGCTGGAGGTGGGCGACGTCGCGCCCGCCTTCACCCTGCCGACGGCCGACGGCAGCGAGGTCTCCCTGGCCGACTACCGCGGCCGCTCGGTGGTCGTGTACTTCTACCCCTCGGCGATGACGCCCGGCTGCACCACGCAGGCGACGGACTTCAACGACAGCCTCGACCCGCTGCGGGGCGCAGGCTTCGACGTCGTCGGCGTCTCCCCCGACGTCCCCACCCGGCTGGCCGACTTCGCCGCCCGCGAGAGCCTGGCCTTCCCGCTGGCCTCCGACCCCGAGCACGAGGTGCTCGAGGCCTACGGCGCCTGGGGGGAGAAGAGCACCTACGGGCGCCTGTCGGTCGGCGTCATCCGCTCGACCGTCGTCGTCGGGCCGGACGGGCGGGTCGTCCACGCCGCCTACGGGGTCAAGGCCGCCAACCACGTCCAGCGGCTGCGCCGCACGCTCGGCGTGGAGGACTGAGGGCAGGTCCCGCTCGCGGCCGTCTGCGCCCGTCGCGGCCTACGCTGCCCCCGCCGGCCCCTGCGCCGGCACGCGGACGTGGTGGAACTGGCAGACACGCGAGGTTTAGGTCCTCGTGCCCTCGGGTGTGCGGGTTCGAGTCCCGCCGTCCGCACGCGCGAAGGGGCGCCGTCCGCGGACAGCGCCCCTTCGTCGTGGAGAGGTGTCGGTCAGCTGTCGGCCGGCGGCATGAGCACGGCGTCGATGAGGTACACCGTCGCGTTGGCCGTCTGGACCCCGCCGCAGATGACGGACGCGGGGTTGTCGGAGTCGGCGTTGACCATGATGTCGTCGCCCGTGCCGCTCACCGTGACGGTCCCGCCCTCGAGGGTGTCGTAGTCACCCTCGGGCGTCGTGGAGTCCACCGTGGTCGTGGCGACGTGGTAGGTGAGCACCTGGGTCAGGGTCTCGGCGCCCTCGGGGGAGGCCAGCAGGTCGAGCGTCTCCTGGTCCAGCGCCGCGAAGGCGTCGTCGACCGGGGCGAAGACGGTGATGCCCTCGGCGCCGTTGAGGTCGTCGACCAGGTTGACGTCGGGGTTGAGCTCGCCGGAGACGGCGGCGGTCAGCGTGGTCAGCAGCGGGTTGTTGCTCGCCGCCGTCGCCACCGGGTCCTGCGCCATGCCCTCGACCGAGCCGTCGCCCTCGGGGACCTGGGCGGCGTAGTCCGCGCAGCCGGGCCCGACGAGGGCCGCGTCCTCCATGGTCATGTCGTCGGTCATCTCGTCCGACGGCGTCGCCATGGGCGACTCCTCGGTCGTGCCCGGGGTGGCGTCCGGGGTGCCGCCCGTCGGGTCGTCGCTCCCGCACGCCGACAGCGAGAGGGCGAAGGCGGCGGCGCCGGCCGTGACGAGGATCCTGCTGCGCTTCATGGTCTGTCTCCTCCAAGGAGGTCGGTGTGGGGCCTGCTCTGGCCCCGGGGCGCTGTCGTGGGGTCTTCGGTCCGTGCGGCCTGGTCGGATTGCCCTGCGGCGGATCGTGATCCGCTCGTGACGCGACAGGCGACACGTCGTGCCCCCGCCAGACACGGTGCGGGAGAAAGGGCTGCACTGCACGTCAGGACGCCGCCGGGCAGGCTCGGTCAGGCCTGCGTGACGCCTGTCACCGTGATCGAGTGCCACCCGGTGGCACCGTCCGGGATGGGGTCGACACGCTCCTGCGGCTGGGTCGCACCGGTCGTGTCGGTGGCCCGGACGGTGAGCGAGTGGGAGCCCTCGGCGAGGTCGTAGTCGAAGCGCCACTGCACCCACGTCTGGTCGTTGTAGACGGCGGCCAGCTCGGCCTCCTGCCACTCGCCGTCGTCGACGCGGACCTCGACGCGCTCGACGCCACGCCCCTGCGCCCACGCGGTGCCGGCGGCGACCGCAGGCCCGACCGGCTGGCGGGAGAGCGGGCTCGGCACCTCGACCCGGCTGGCCGTCTTGATCGGGGCGCGCTCGGCCCAGCCCCGGTCGGTCCAGTAGGCCGTGCGCTGGTCGTAGCGCGTCACCTCGAGGTCCACGACCCACTTGGTGGCCGACACGAAGCCGTAGAGACCCGGGACGACCATGCGCACGGGGAAGCCGTGCTCGGTCGGCAGCGGCTCCCCGTTCATCTGCACGGCGAGGATGGCGTCGACGTCGTCGTCGGTGAGCGCCTCGATCGGGGTGGACGCCGTCCACCCGTCGACGCTCGTGGACAGCACCATGTCGGCGTCGGCGGTGGGTCGGGCGCGCGCGAGCAGGTCCCGGATCGGCAGCCCGACCCAGCGGGCGTTGCTGGCGAGGTCGCCGCCGACCTGGTTGGACACGCACGTGAGGGTGATCCAGGTCTCCAGCAGCTCGCCGGAGGTGAGCTCGGCGAGGTCGACGACCACCTCCTCCTCGACCATGCCGTGGATGCGCAGCGTCCAGGTGGCGGGGTCCACCTGGGGGACCGTGAGAGCGGTGTCGATGCGGTAGAAGTCCGGGTTCGGGGTCTGCCAGGGGACGACGCCGTCGACGGCGACGTCGACGCCCTCGGGGACGGGCGGGGCGCTCGTGGCCGGCGGGGGCACGCTGAGGGCCTCCCGCGCCGCGCTCACGCCGCGGCTGGCGGCGCCGAGCGCCCGCCCGCCGACGAAGCCGAGCGCGGCCACGGCTCCGGTGAGGCCCGCGGCGGTGAGGAAGCCTCGGCGCGAGGCGCCCTCGTCGGCGCGCCCGTGCCGCGGCGGCAGCCGGTCCAGCAGCAGGTGCAGCGCGGCCAGGCCCGCGGCGGCACCGACGAGGCTGGGCAGGACGGCGAGCGTCGCGGCGTCCGGGCGGACGGCCGCGGCGACCGCGCCGACGCCCCCGAGGACGATGACGACGGCGTCGCCGAAGGGGCGGCGCACCCGCCCGAGCACCCCGGCGACGGCGGCGACCACGGCGAGGACCAGCCCGATGCCGACGAGCAGGGCGACCTTGTCGTTCGTCCCGAAGGTCTCGATCGCGAAGTCCTTGAGCCACGCCGGCGTCAGGTCGATGAAGGTGTCCCCGACGGCGATGACCGGAGCGGACCGGGGCGCCACGACCGCCGCGACGACCTGCGCCACCCCGAGGGTCAGCGCAGCGGCGAGGACTCCCGCGAGGGCGGCGAGCGCGGCGTCCGAGCGTCGGGGGCCCTGCCCCGTCGACCGGGCCTCGGGCTGCGGCGGAGCGGTGGTGGTCATACCCCATGTTCGCTCCCGGCGGCCCCCTGGATGCCCACCCGGACGGCGGTCCCCCAGACGGCTCAGCGCAGCAGGTCGGGCAGCTCCTGCGCGAGCGCACCGAAGGCCCGTGCGCGGTGGGAGATCGCGCCCTTCTCGACCGCGCTCATCTGGCCGAACGTCCGGCGTCCTCCGACGGGCCGGAAGACGGGGTCGTAGCCGAAGCCGCCCTCCCCCAGCGCCTCCCGCGCGAGGGACCCGTCGAGGCGGCCGGTGCGGACCTCCTCCGCCCCCCCGGGCAGGACGAGCGCCGCGGCGCAGACGAAGGCTGCGCCGCGCTCGTCGTCGGGCACGTCGGCCAGCTGCGCGAGCAGGAGCTCGAGGTTCGCCCGGTCGTCCCCGTGCCGCCCGCACCAGCGGGCGCTGAAGATGCCCGGTGCCCCGCCGAGGACGTCGACGGCGAGGCCGGAGTCGTCGGCGAGTGCCGGCAGGCCCGTCGTGGCCGCGGCGGCCCGGGCCTTGAGCAGGGCGTTGGCGGCGAAGGTCGTGCCGCTCTCGACGACGTCGGGCGTCGCCCGGAGGTCGGGGTGGTCGAGCGGCAGCAGCCGCAGCCCGAGCCGGTCCACGGGCTCGGCCGAGCGCAGCAGCGCCTCGATCTCCTGCGCCTTGTGCGCGTTGCGGGTGGCGAGGACGGCGCGGACGCCGGGCTCGCTCACGCGCCGGCGGGCAGGTCGGCGAGCGTCACGGGCGCGCCGGGGGCGGCGTCGAGGGCCGCACGCTGCAGCCGGGCCAGGTCGGCGCAGCCGCCGAGGGCCAGGTCGAGCAGCGCGTCGAGCTCGCCACGCGTGAAGGGCTCGCCCTCCGCGGTGCCCTGGACCTCGACGAGGCGCCCGTCGCCCGTGGCGACGACGTTGAGGTCGGTGCCCGCGGCGGAGTCCTCGACGTAGTCGAGGTCGAGCACGGGCCGACCGTCGCTGAGGCCGACGCTGACGGCGCAGACGCTGCCGCGCAGCGGGTCGCGCCGCACGAGACCTTCACCGCGGGCCCAGGCCACGGCCTCGGCGAGCGCCGTCCACGCCCCCGTCACCGCGGCGGTGCGGGTGCCGCCGTCGGCCTGCAGGACGTCGCAGTCCAGGACGAGGGTGTTCTCCCCCAGCGCCTTCGTGTCGACGACCGCGCGCAGCGACCGGCCGACGAGCCGGGAGATCTCGTGGGTGCGGCCACCGACCTTGCCGCGCACCGACTCCCGGTCGCTGCGCGAGCTGGTGGCGCGCGGGAGCATGGCGTACTCGGCCGTCACCCACCCCTGCCCGGAGCCCTTGCGCCAGCGGGGCACGCCCTCGGTGAGCGAGGCCGTGCACAGCACCCGGGTGCGGCCGAACTCCACGAGCACGCTGCCCTCGCCCGCCTGCTGCCAGCGGCGGGTCAGGCGGACCTCGCGCAGCGCGTCGGGCGTCCGGCCGTCGTGGCGGGGGCGGTCGGCGCCTGCCGGGTCAACCCGCGTCGTCGGGGCAGGGCTCGCGGTGCTCGTCATGCCCGGGACCCTACGGCGACGAGCCGACCGGCCCGACGCCCCGGGACGCCTCCGCCGCGACGGGCTCGACGTCGACGACGAGCCCCGGGCGGGCGAGCGAGACAGGCCCCTCGTACCCGGCCGAGGCGGCGTCCGCGAGGACGACGAGAGGGTCGTTCCACGGGGGCAGGTGCGTCAGCAGCAGGCGGCCGACCTGGGCCTCGCGGGCGGTCTCGGCGGCGCGGCGGCCCGTCAGGTGGACACCGCGCGTGGTGTCGCGGCCCTCCTGGAAGGCGGCCTCGGCGAGCAGCACGTCAGCGCCCCGGGCGAGGTCGACGAGCTCGGGGCAGGAGTCGGTGTCGCCGGTGTAGACGAGCACGGCGCCGTCGCCCGTGTCGGTGACGCGGATCGCGTACGCCTCGACCGGGTGCCGGACCCTGGCCACCTCGACCAGCAGGGGCCCGAGCCGGACGACGTCGCCGACCGTCCACGGCCGGACGTCGAAGGTGTCGAGCGGCTGCGCGTCCTCGCCGGCGCCGAAGGCGGCCGCGAGGTGCCCGGCGGTGCCCCCCGGGCCGTGGACGGGCAGGCGGCGCTCTCCCCCGGGCCGCCCGGGGCGGGGGTCGTAGGTGAGGGCGACGTGCAGGCCGCAGGCGTCGAGGCAGTGGTCGGGGTGCAGGTGGGAGAGCAGGACGGCGTCGAGGACGCCGGGGTCGACCACCGCGTGCAGCGGCCCGAGGGCCCCGCTGCCGAGGTCGAGCAGCAGCCGCCACGTCCTGGCGCCGCCCTCCGGCGCACCGGCGACTGCCTCGGCGGCGCCGCCCTGGGCCTCCAGGAGGTAGCAGGACGCCGGCCCGGTGGGCCCGGGCAGCGACCCCGAGCACCCGACCACGGTCAGGCGCACAACAGCTCCTCCGCCCTGCCGGTCCGGGCTGCCGTGCCGGCCCAGGCCCCCGTGGCCGCGCTCACCGGAGCACCGCCCTCAGCGCCCGGCCACGGCCTCGAGGAGCCCGGCGCTCTCGGCCAGCGCCACCTCCGGGCCCAGGAACCGGCGTCCCAGCTCGGTGAAGGCCTCGGGGTCGCCGGTCGTGAGGAAGCGGTGGTGCGGCGGTGGGCTGCCCGGGGGCCGCTCCAGACCTGCTTCGACGAGGGTGCGGTAGACCTCCTGCGCCGTCTCCTCCGCGCTGCTGACGAGGCTGACGCCGGGGCCCATGACGAGGGACAGCACGCCCGTGAGGAGGGGGTAGTGGGTGCAGCCGAGCACGAGCGCGTCCACCTGCGCCTCCTGCAGGGGCGCCAGGGCCCGACGGGCCTCGGCGATGAGCTCGGGGCCGGTCGTCACGCCGGCCTCGACGAACTCCACGAAACGGGGGACGGCGCGCGTGGTGACCTGCAGCAGCGGCGCAGCCGCGAACGCGTCCTCGTAGGCCCGCGACGTCGCGGTGGCCTGCGTGCAGATGACGCCGACGCGCCCCGTGCGCGTCGTCGCGGACGCCCGGCGCACGGCCGGGCGGATCACCTCGACGACGGGCACGCGGTAGCGCTCGCGCGCGTCGTGCAGGACGGCGGCGCTCGCGCTGTTGCAGGCGATGACCAGCATCTTGACGCCGCGCTCGACCATCTCGTCGAGGCACTCCAGCGCGTACGCGCGGACCTCGGCGATGGGCCTGGGGCCGTAGGGCTGGCGCGCGGTGTCGCCGACGTAGAGGACGGGCTCGTCCGGCAGCTGGTCGAGCACGGCGCGGGCCACCGTGAGGCCCCCGAACCCGGAGTCGAAGATGCCGATCGGGTCGTCCGCCACCGGCGCAGCCTAGGCCAGGGGCGTCCGGCGGGCGCGGGCCGCGCGGGGCGACGTCGGTCACGTCGCCGTCCCCCGCCGGCACCCGCCGGTCGTCCTCCGGTGGGGGCGTCAGCGGCGGGGCCGGCCCCCTCCGGCCGGCAGGTCGCCCAGGAGCACGTCGGCGAGACCCTCCTGGAGCCAGGTGAGGAAGTCGTAGAGGGCGGCGTCCCACGACGAGGGGTCCTGCGGGTCGGCCTCGGCGGCCCGCTGGGAGACCTGCGCGGCGTCCTCGTCGGTCTCGACCCCGAGGCGCTGGGCGAGCACGAGCCGCACGTCGGTGAGCGCGGTGACCCACGCGCGGGCCTCGTCGTCGTCCAGCAGGAGGGGGCTCGGACGACGCAGCGTGGCGGCAGCCTGCTCCAGGGCCGCGCGCTTGCGGGCAGCCAGGCCCTCCTGGGCGAAGCGGCGGAAGTCGGCGGCGGCCTCGTCGTCGTCGCGGCTCGCGGGGGGCAGCAGCCGCGCGAGGGCCGGGTCCTGCGGCGCCGTCGCCGCCGGTCCGTCCAGCTGACGGGCCAGGGCGGCCAGCGGGTCGTCGTCCTCGCCGGCGCCCGCCGACGCCTCGGCCTCCTGCGAGCGCAGCATCGTCGCCACCTGGTCCAGCAGGCCTGCGAGCAGCTCGACCTCGGGGGGGTCGAAGCCGGCGGTGATGCCGCGGCGGGTGCGCCGGAAGCGGCGGGCCATGGGGCTCCTCGGTCTCGGCCGGCGGTGGGGCGGGCGGCTGGGGTTGGGGCTGGGGCGGGCGGCGGGGGTTGGGGCTGGGGCGGGCGGCTGGGGTCGGGGCTGGGGCTGGCGGCTGGGGACGTAGGTGGGGCGCCGTCAGCTGTCGTGGGAGAACGTCGCCCACAACCCGAAGCCGTGCATGGCCTCGACGTCGCGCTCCATCTCCTCCAGCGACCCGGAGGAGACGACGGCACGGCCGACCTCGTGGACGTCGTGCATCAGCTTCTCGGCCTTGGTGCGGGAGTAGCCGAAGTAGCTCTGGAAGACGTAGGTCACGTAGGACATGAGGTTGACCGGGTCGTTCCACACGATGGTCACCCACGGCTTCTCGGTGGCCAGGCCCTCGCTCGCGGCGGGCGCCTCCGCCTCGGCCGGGGCCGCCGTGAGGAGCCACCGCGGCGGGGGCGGCGGGACGCGGGTCCTCACCGCCGGCCTTGCGCTCACCCGACCACTGTAGGTGCGCAGCCGGCCTGGCTAGGGTCGTCGGGTGGCGACCGCAGCGCTGCTCACCGACCGCTACGAGCTGACGATGCTCCAGGCCGCGCTGGCCGACGGCACCGCCGGGCGGCGCTGCGTCTTCGAGGTGTTCGCGCGGCGGCTGCCGCCGGGCCGCCGGTACGGCGTCGTGGCCGGCACCGGGCGGCTGCTGGAGCTGCTGCCCGCGCTGACCTTCGACGAGGCGGCGCTGGGCTGGCTGGACGCCGAGGGCGTGGTCGACGAGGCGACGCTCGCGCACCTCGCCGGGTGGCGCTTCAGCGGCGACGTCGACGGCTACGCCGAGGGCGAGACCTACCTGCCGGGCTCGCCGCTGCTGACCGTGCGGGGCACCTTCGCCGACGCCGTCCTCCTGGAGACGCTCGTGCTCTCCGTGCTCAACCACGACAGCGCCGTCGCCGCGGCCGCCTCGCGGATGACGGCGGCCGCCGGCGAGCGGCCGTGCCTGGAGATGGGCTCGCGGCGCACGCACGAGGAGGCCGCCGTCGCCGCCGCCCGGGCCGCCGTCGTCGCCGGCTTCGCCGGCACCTCCAACCTTGAGGCGGGCCGCCGGTACGGGCTCGCGACGATCGGGACGTCGGCGCACGCCTTCACGCTGCTGCACGACGACGAGGAGTCGGCCTTCGCCGGCCAGGTCGCCGCCCAGGGCACCGGGACGACGCTGCTCGTCGACACCTACGACGTCGCGGCCGGGGTCGAGCGCGCCGTCGCCGCGGCCGGACCGGGCCTGGGGGCGGTACGGCTGGACTCCGGCGACCTCGGCGAGCTGGCGCACCAGGTGCGCCGCCAGCTCGACGCCCTGGGGGCGAGGTCGACGCGCGTCACGGTGACGAGCGACCTCGACGAGCACGCCGTCGCGGCGCTCGCCTCGGCGCCGGTCGACGGCTACGGCGTCGGCACCAGCCTCGTCGTCGGCAGCGGGGCCCCGACCGCCGGTCTCGTCTACAAGATGGTGGCGCGCGAGGACGCCGACGGGTGCCTGCGCGGCGTCGCGAAGGCCAGCTCCGGCAAGGCGGGCGTGGCCGGGGCCAAGCGGGCCTGGCGGGAGGTGACGTCGGGCACGGCGAGCGCCGAGGTGCTCGTCGTCGAGGACGCCGACGGCCACGCCGAGGAGGCGCCCGGCGCCCGGCCGCTGCAGGTGCCGCTCGTGCGCGGCGGCGAGGTCGTCGACGCCCGGACGACGGGCGCCGAGGGGGTGCGGCGGGCGGCCGAGCGCCATGCGGCCTCCCGGGCGGAGCTGCCCGCGGCGGCGCGACGGCTCTCGCACGGTGAGCCGTGCCTGCCGACCCGGGTGCTCGGCGCCGGCTGAGACCGTCCTCCTGCGTCGACGGGGAGGGTGTGGTGCGGTGGTGGCCCGACCCGCACCAGCACCTCCCCCTCGGCGCAGGACGAGGAGGAGGCGCGGGACACGGGCCTTGGTCGTGACGGTCGACGGGAGTGGCTCATGGGCACAGGGACGGACGGCGCCCAGGCGCCGACGGGCGCGGGCACCGGCGTAGGCCCCGGGACGGACCCGTCGGCGGTACCCGCCGCGGTACGGGCGCTCGTCGTCGTCGACGTGCAGAACGACTTCTGCGAGGGCGGCGCGCTCGGCGTCGACGGCGGCACGGCGGTCGCGGGAGCCGTGACCCGGTTCATCCGGGAGCACGCCGACGACTACGCGGCCGTCGTCGCGACGCAGGACTGGCACGTCGACCCGGGCGGGCACTTCAGCGACACCCCCGACTTCGTCCGCAGCTGGCCCGTGCACTGCGTCGCGGGCAGCGAGGGCGCCCAGGCGCACCCCGACCTGGACCTCTCCCTGGCGCAGGAGGTCTTCCGCAAGGGCCAGTACGACGACGGGTACTCCGGCTTCGAGGGCGCGGCCGAGGGCGGCGCCGACCTCGCGGGCTGGTTGCGCGAGCGCGCCGTCACCCGGCTCGACGTGGTCGGCCTGGCGACCGACCACTGCGTGCGCGCCACGGCCCTGTCCGCGGCGGCCGAGGGCTTCGAGACCCGCGTCCTGCTGGACCTCGTCGCCGGCGTCTCCCCCGAGACGACCGACGCCGCCCTCGCCGACCTGCGCGCCGCGGGGGTCGAGCTGGTCGGCTGAGGTGCGCCGGCGGCTCTGGACCGCCCGCGCGTCAGCGCCCTCCCGTGGTAGCGCCGGTGAGGTCCTCGACCCCACGCCCCGGCCGACTCCCGCGGATCGCGTCCGCGACCGCCGGGTCCAGCCCCGGGGGCGCCAGCACGTGCAGCCGCTGGGTCGGGCGGGTCATGGCGACGTAGAGGTCGTGGGCGCCCGCCCGGGGGTCCTCGGCGTCCGGCCCGCCGAGCACCCCGGCCGGGTCCAGCAGCACGACGCCGTCGAACTCCAGACCCTTGGCGTCGGCGACCGTCATGACCGCCACCGGGCTGTCCAGGGCACCCGGCCCGCTCGTCACCCGCAGCGGGCCACCGGGCCCGGGCAGCGAGCTCCCCAGCGCCGCGACGGCCCCCGCCAGCCGCTCCGGCGGCACGAGCACCGCCAGGCGCCCGCCGGCGACCCGCGCCGCCTCGTCGGCCACGACCTCGCGGAGCACCTGGTCGCGCTCGGCGGCGTCGCCAGGGACGGTCGTGAGCACGGGCGGCCCCTCGCCCTCGCGGACCGACGTCGGCGTCCGCCCCGGCGCCCCGGTGACGGCGAGGACCGCTGCGGCGGCGTCCATCACCTGCCGCGGCGTCCGGTAGTTCACCGTCAGCTCCGCCAGCCGCCAGCGGCCCTCGACGAAGGGGTCGAGCACCTCCTCCCACGTCGAGGCACCTGCGGCCGAGCGGGTCTGGGCCAGGTCGCCGACGACGGTCATCGAGCGCGTCGGGCAGCGCCGCACGAGCAGGCGCCACATCATCGACGAGAGCTCCTGCGCCTCGTCGACGACGACGTGCCCGAAGACCCACGTGCGGTCCCCCGCCGCCCGTTCCGCCACCGTGAGGGCCGGCCCGCCGACGTCGCTCTGGCGCGCCGCGAGGTCCTCCGCCGACGCCGTGAAGCCCTCGACGGAGGTCTCCCCCGCCCCGGAGGACAGGACGTCGCGCGCCACCGACAGCGCCTCCTCGCGGCGCCGGTCGGCCTCACGCGCAGCGCTGGCCGCAGCCCCGCTCTCGTCGTCGCCGAGCACCTCCGCGGCCTCGTCGAGCAGCGGCACGTCGTCGACCGTCCACGGCGCCTCGACGCCGCGCACCAGGAGTGCCTGCTCGGCCGGGGAGAAGACGCCGTCGGCCGCCTCCGCGAGCCGGTGCGGACGGGTCAGCAGGTCCCCGAGCAGCTTCTGCGGCGACAGGGGCATCCACGCGAGGTTGAGCGCCCGCCGCACGTCCCGCGCGCCGCGCAGGTCCGCGACGACGGCCGGCCGGTCCTCGGGCTCCAGCCGGTTGCCCTGGGCGCGCGCCACGAGGTCGGCCAGGTGCAGCAGGAGGTCGCGCACGAACCCGGTGCGGGCCTCGTTGTGCGGCTCCCCCGAGGCCCGCGCGCGCTCGACCGCCCGCGCGACCGCCCGCGGGGTCAGCGTGACGGTCGTCCCCTCGACGTCGAGCCGCTGCGCCCGCGCCGGCACCCGCTCGCGTGCCGCGACGGCGCGGCGCAGCACCTCCAGCCACCGGTCGTCGCCCTTGAGCCGTGCCACCGCCGGCCGGTCGGAGGCTCGCGCGTCGACGCCGGGGAAGAGCTGGCCCGCCGTCGAGGTGAGGACGCCGTTCTCCCCCAGCGACGGCAGCACCTGCTCGATGTAGCGCAGGAAGACCGGGCTCGGTCCGACGACGAGGACCCCGCTGCGCGCCAGCCGCTCCCGGTGGGCGTAGAGCAGGAAGGCCGCCCGGTGCAGCGCCACGGCCGTCTTGCCCGTGCCCGGTCCGCCCTGGACGACGAGGACGCCGTCGGCGGGCGAGCGGATGACGGCGTCCTGCTCGGCCTGGATGGTCGCCACGATGTCGCCCATGCGCCCCGTGCGCTGGGCACCCAGCGCGCTCATCAGCGCACCCTCGCCGCCCAGCGCCTCCAGCCCGAGCGCCTCGAGCCCCTCGGCGTCGAGGACGTCGTCCTCCAGGCCCGTCACCGCGCGCCCGCGCAGCGACAGGTGCCGGCGCCGGACGACGCCGGACGGCCGGGCGGCCGTGGCCTGGTAGAAGGGCTCGGACGCCGGCGCCCGCCAGTCCACGAGCAGCCGCTGCTGCGTCTCGTCGGCCAGCCCGAGGCGCCCGACGTAGCGCGTCTCACCGCCGCCCAGGTCCAGGCGCCCGAAGACGAGCCGGTCCTCGACCGCGTCCAGCTGGGCCAGGCGGCTCTCGTGCAGCGCCGCGAAGGAGTCGCGCTCGGAGCGGTTCTGGTGCGTGCCCGTCGTCTCCGAGCGCCGCACCGCCGTCAGCTCCTGCGCGGTCCGGCGCCGCAGGTCGTCCAGCCGCGCGTACCGGCGGCCGACGGCGTCCTGCTCGACGCCGTTCTCCCGCTCGCGCGCGGTCTCGCCCGCCGCGTCGGACGTGCCAGCGTCGGGCGTGCCCGCGGGGGGCTGGCGGTCGCGAGGCTGCTGGTCAGGAGGCGGGCTGCTGGCGGCAGCGGTCACGGGCGGGCAGAGCTCCTCGTCGGTCACGGGTGCGGCGGTCTGCAGGCGGCGGCGGGTGGTCGGCGCTGCCTGCCGGGCTCCTCAGCCCACGTCCAGGGCGAGCAGGTCCTCCTCGGTCTCCCGGCGCACGAGCACCCGGGAGCTGCCCCCGCAGACCGCGACGACGGGCGGGCGGGGCACGTGGTTGTACTGGCTGGCCAGGCTCCGGCAGTAGGCGCCCGTGCCGGGCACGGCGACGAGGTCCCCGGCCCCGACGTCACCGGCCATGAACTCGTCGAGGACGACGATGTCGCCGCTCTCGCAGTGCTTGCCGACGACACGGGTGAGCACGGGCGCGGCCGCCGACCGGCGTGAGGCCAGCGTCGCGGAGTAGTCCGCGCCGTACAGCGCCGTCCGCACGTTGTCGCTCATGCCGCCGTCGACGGCCAGGTAGCGCCGCGCGCCCCCGCCGTCGAGCACGACGTCCTTCGTCGTCCCCGCCGTGTAGAGCGTGAAGGTGCTCGGCCCGACGACGGCCCGGCCCGGCTCCACCGAGACCCGCGGCACGGCGATGCCCTCGGCCTCGCACGCCGCCGCGACGACCCTCGCGATGCCCTGCGCGAGCTCCCGCGGCGGCCGCGGGGTGTGCTGGGTCGTGTACGCGATGCCGAAGCCGCCGCCGAGGTCCACCTCGGGCAGGACGACGCCGTGCTCGCGCTGGACCTGCGCGTGCAGCCGCAGCAGCCGGCGGGCGGCGACCTCGAAGCCCTCGACGTCGAAGATCTGCGACCCGATGTGGGAGTGCAGACCCCGCAGCTCCAGCTCGGGCCGGGCCAGGACCGCGGCGGCCGCGCGGGCCGCCTCGCCCCCGGCCAGCGGGACGCCGAACTTCTGGTCCTCGTGGGCCGTCGCGATGTAGGAGTGCGTGTGCGCCTCGACGCCGACGGTCACGCGCAGCAGCACGGGGGCTCGCACCCCGAGCCGGCGCGCGACGTCGGCGACCCGGTCGACCTCCTGCCGGGAGTCGACGACGAGCCGCCCGACGCCCGCCGCGAGCGCCCGCTCGACCTCGGCGTCGGACTTGTTGTTGCCGTGCAGCGCCATCCGCGCGGGGTCGGTGCCCGCGCGCAGGCCGACGGCGAGCTCGCCGCCGGTGCACGTCTCCAGCAGCATCCCCTCCTCGCGCACCCAGCGGGCCACCGCGGTGCAGAGGAAGGCCTTGCCGGCGTAGTAGACGTCGGCACCGCCGCAGAGGTCGGCGAAGGCCTCGTCGAAGGCCTGCACCCACTCCCGGGCCCGGGCCCGCAGGTCCTCCTCGTCGACGACGTAGGCCGGCGTGCCGTGCTCGGCCGCCAACGCGCTCACGCTCACCCCGCCGACGACGAGGGCGCCGTCCTCGCCGCGGTGCACCGTGCGCGCCCACAGCGGCCGGACCAGCTCGTCGACGTCGTCCGGCACGGCGAGCCAGCCCGGCCCGCCGTACCCGTCGGCGTGCAGCGAGCCGGCCTCGTGGGCGCGCAGCGTGGGGCTCACATCCGCTCCGGCGCGCTGACCCCGACCAGGCCGAGCCCCGCGGCGAGCACGGTGCGCACGGCCTCGGCGAGCCAGAGCCGGGTGCGGTGGACGTCGGTGACCTCCTCCTCGCCCAGCGGGGCGACCCGGCACTCGTCGTACCACTTGTGGAAGGCCCCGGCGAGCACCTCCAGGTGCCGCGCGACCCGGTGCGGCTCGCGCAGCTCCGCCGCCTGCTCCAGCACCCGCGGGTACTCCCCCAGCGCCGCCAGCACGGCCTGCTCGGTGGGGTGGGTCAGCAGCGCCGGGTCGAAGCCGTCCTCGCGCCGCACCCCGGCGGCGCCGGCGTTGCGCGCGACGCCGGAGCAGCGGGCGTGCGCGTACTGCACGTAGAAGACGGGGTTCTCGTTCGTCCGCCGGGTGAGGACGTCGAGGTCGACGTCGATGGTCGAGTCGACCGAGCTGCGGCTGAGGGAGTACCGCGCGGCGTCGACGCCGACGGCCTCGACGAGGTCCTGCAGCGTCACGACGGTCCCGTTGCGCTTGCTCATCCGGACCGGCTCGCCGTCGCGCACGAGGTTGACCATCTGGCCGATGAGCACCTCGACGACGGCCGGGTCGTCCCCGAAGGCGGCCGCGGCGGCCTTGAGGCGGCTGATGTACCCGTGGTGGTCAGCCCCGAGCATGTAGATGCAGAGGTCCGCACCGCGGGAGCGCTTGTCCCGCAGGTAGGCCAGGTCGCCGGCGACGTACGCGGGCTGACCGTCGGACTTGATGACGACGCGGTCCTTGTCGTCGCCGTGGTCGGTGGTGCGCAGCCACCACGCCCCGTCGGCCTCGTAGAGGCTGCCGGAGGCCTTGAGGTGCGCCACGGCCGCGTCGACGGCGCCCGAGGCGTGCAGCGAGTCCTCGTGGAACCAGACGTCGAAGTCGACGCCGAAGTCGTGCAGGTCGCGCTTGACCTCCTCGAACATCAGCGCCACGCCCTCGTGCCGGAAGACCTCCTGGGCCTCCGGCTCGGGCAGCGCGAGGAGGTCCTCGCCGCGCGCGGACGCCGCCGCCAGCACCTGCGCGGCGATCTCGCCGACGTAGTCCCCGCCGTAGCCGTCCTCCGGCGCCGGGCGCCCGTGGGCGCGGGCCAGCAGCGAGCGGGCGAAGCGGTCGATCTGGGCGCCGTGGTCGTTGAAGTAGTACTCGCGCACCACGTCAGCCCCCGTGGCGGCGAGGACGCGAGCCAGGGCGTCGCCGACAGCCCCCCAGCGAGCACCACCGAGGTGCACCGGGCCCGTGGGGTTGGCCGAGATGAACTCGAGGTTGATGCAGTTCCCCGCGCGCCGGGTGCTCGTGCCGTAGGTCGCTCCTGCCTCCACGACGGTCCGCGCCAGCTCGCCGGCGGCCGAGGCCGACAGGACGACGTTGAGGAAGCCCGGCCCGGCGACGTCGACCGACGCGACGCCGTCGACGTCCCCGAGCCGCGCGGCGAGCGCACCGGCCAGGTCCCGCGGCGCGACCCCGCCCTTCTTGGCCAGCTGCAGGGCGACGTTGGTGGCCCAGTCCCCGTGCTCCCGGCTGCGCGGGCGCTCGACCCGCACCTGCGCGGGCACCTGCTCGGCCGTGAGGCTGCCAACGGCCGGCTCGCGCTCGCGCACGGCCTCGAGCAGGCACGTGCGGACGGCGTCGGAGAGCTCGGTGGGGGTCACGACGCCCGAGTCTAGGAGGGCCACGGAGCGCCCGAGGATGGGCCGCGGGCGCCTCCCCGGCGCCTGCGACGAGATCAGGCGATGGTGCCCCCGGCAGGATTCGAACCTGCGCCCCCGCCTCCGGAGGGCGGTGCTCTATCCCCTGAGCTACGGGGGCTCGGGACGGCGCGAGACTACCGCACCCGGCCCGCCGCCCGCCCCGGCCGCCGTCACCACCCCGCGGGGAGCGGGCGGCCCTCCTCGTACCCCGAGGGCGACTGGACGCCCACGACGGCACGCTCGTGCAGCTCGGGCAGCGTGCGCGCCCCGGCGTAGGTGCAGGCGCTGCGGACGCCGGAGGTGATGGCGTCGAGCAGGTCCTCCACCCCCGGCCGGGCCGGGTCCAGGAGCATCCGCGAGCTGGAGATTCCCTCCTCGTACAGGGCCTTGCGCGCCCGGCCGAGCGCCGACTCCTCCCGGGTGCGGTGGGCGACGGCGCGCGAGGACGCCATGCCGAAGCTCTCCTTGTAACTGCGCCCGCGCTCGTCGACCAGCAGGTCCCCCGGGCTCTCGTGCGTGCCCGCGAACCAGGAGCCGACCATGACCGAGGAGGCGCCGGCGGCCAGCGCGAGGGCCACGTCGCGCGGGTGGCGCACCCCGCCGTCGGCCCACACCGACGCGCCGAGCCCGCGGGCCACCGCGGCGCACTCCAGGACGGCGGAGAACTGCGGGCGCCCGACGCCCGTCATCATCCGCGTCGTGCACATCGCCCCGGGCCCGACGCCGACCTTGACGACGTCGGCACCCGCCTCGACGAGGTCGCGGACGCCGTCGCCCGTGACGACGTTGCCGGCGACGACGGGCACGCCTGGGCCGAGCGCCCGCACCAGCCGCAGCGCGTCGAGCATCTTCTCCTGGTGGCCGTGGGCGGTGTCGACGACGAGGGCGTCGGCACCGGCCGCCAGCAAGGCCTTGGCGCTGCCCTCGACGTCGCCGTTGACCCCGATCGCCGCGCCCACGCGCAGGTGACCGGCGTCGTCGACGGCCGGCTGGTAGAGCGCGGAGCGGATGCACCCCCGCCGTGTCATCGCGCCCACGAGCACGCCGTCGCGGACCACCGGCGCGAAGGAGCGGCGCGCGGCGTCGAGCTGCCCGAAGGCCCGGTCGAGGCCGCCCGGCGCCTCCACCTCGGCGGCCTGCAGCGTCAGCGGCTCGCGCGACATCACCTGCTCCAGGGAGGTGAAGCGGTCCACGCCCTCGCAGTCCGCCGCGGTGACGACGCCCACGGGCCGCCGGCGGTCGTCGACGACGACGAGCGCGCCGTGGGCGCGCTTGGGCAGCAGGTGCAGCGCGTCGACGACCCGCCCCGACGGCGCAGCGACGATCGGCGTCTCCAGCACGGTGCCGCGCGCCTTCACCCAGGCGACCACGTCGGCGACGACCTCGAGCGGCACGTCCTGCGGGATGACGGCCAGGCCGCCCCGCCGCGCCACGGTCTCGGCCATCCGCCGCCCCGAGACCGCCGTCATGTTGGCGACGACGACGGGGACGGTCGTGCCCACGCCGTCGTCGGTGGTGAGGTCGACCTCGGTCCGAGAGGCGACCGCCGACCGTCCCGGGAGGAGGAAGACGTCGTTGTACGTGAGGTCGTGGGCGGGGCCGGAGCCGTCGAGGAAGCGCACGGATCGCCAGGGTAGGCCTGCGCGGGCCGCCGTCGGCGCCGACGACGAGCCTGGGCCGCCCGCGGACCTCAGGACTAGGCTTGAGCACGCCAGCGCCGGCGGGCGCACCCGAGCCGTGGAAGAGGGCGATCCCCCCGTGTCCCAGCAGGAGACCACCAGCGCACCCGAGAGCGCGGCCGGGGGCGAGGGCCCCTCCGGCTTCGGCCCGAACGCCTGGCTCGTCGACGAGCTGCACGAGCGCTACCTGGAGGACAAGGACTCCGTCGACCCGGCCTGGTGGGACTTCTTCGAGGACTACACCCCGGGAGAGACGGGCGAGGACGGGACGGCGGGGCCGGACGAGGCCGCGCAGCAGACCCAGCCCCAGGCCGCGCCCACGAACGGGAGCCCGACGAGGGACGCGAGCCCGAGGGGCCAGGGCAGCGGGAGCAACGGCACGAGCCCCAGGGCGGCCTCGGACGGGTCCGCCCGCACCACGTCGTCGACGTCCGCCACGTCCTCGGCCCCCGCCGCGTCCTCTGCCCCCGCCGGATCCTCTGCCCCCGCCGCGAGCGCGGCCCCGGCCACGGGGTCCACCTCGGCGGGCTCCTCGGGCGGGTCCACGGCCTCCCCCGCCCCCACCGCGGCGCAGACGGCCACGGGCGCCGACGCCCCTTCCCCGGCCCCGGCGACGCCGGGCGCCTCCGCCGGCGAGCCGAGCTCGGAGCCCGGCACGTCGGCCCCGGGCTCCGGGGCCGCCACCGCGCCGCGCCGCGCCGACGCCGCCGGCCGCAGGCTCCCCGGGGAGAAGCCCGACCGCCCCGGCCCCTCCGACCGCTCCGGCACGTCGGGCTCCTCCGCCGCCCCCGGGACGGCGCAGGAGCGCCAGGACGAGACGACCCGCCTGCGCGGCCCGGCCGCGCGCGTCGTCACGAACATGGAGGCCAGCCTCGAGGTCCCCACCGCCACGAGCGTGCGGGCGGTGCCGGCCAAGGCGCTCATCGACAACCGCATCGTCATCAACTCCAACCTCTCCCGGGCCCGCGGCGGCAAGGTCTCCTTCACCCACCTCATCGGGTACGCCCTCGTCGAGGCCCTCGCCGAGATGCCGTCGATGAACGCCGCCTACGCCCTCCAGGACGGCAAGCCCGCCGTCACGCAGCCCGCGCACGTCGGGCTCGGCATCGCCATCGACCTGCCGAAGGACGACGGCACCCGCCAGCTCATGGTCCCGGCGATCACGCCGGCGGAGGCGATGGACTTCGCCCAGTTCTGGGCCGCCTACGAGGACGTCGTCAAGCGGGCCCGGCAGGGCAAGCTCGGCGTGGCGGACTTCTCCGGCGTGACGATGACGCTCACCAACCCCGGCACCATCGGCACCGTCCACTCGGTGCCGCGGCTCGTGAAGGGCCAGGGCGCCATCATCGGCGTCGGCGCGATGGACTACCCGGCCGAGTACCAGGGGGCCTCCGAGGAGGCCATCGCCCGGATCGGCGTCAGCAAGGTCATGACGCTGACCTCGACGTACGACCACCGGATCATCCAGGGCGCCCAGTCCGGGGAGTTCCTGCGCGTCGTCCACCAGAAGCTCCTCGGGCTCGACGGCTTCTACGACCGGGTCTTCTCCGCGCTGCACATCCCGTACGAGCCGGTGCGCTGGGTGCAGGACATCAACGTCCGCGAGCAGCTCGACGTGAGCCGCGTCAGCCGGGTCGTCGAGCTCATCCACGCCTACCGCGTCCGCGGCCACCTCATGGCCGACACCGACCCGCTGGAGTACCGCCAGCGCCGGCACCCCGACCTCGACGTGCAGACCCACGGCCTGACGCTGTGGGACCTGGACCGGGAGTTCCCCACGGGCGGCTTCGGCGACGGGCGCCCCCAGAAGCTGCGCCACATCCTCGGGACCCTGCGTGACTCCTACTGCCGCACCACGGGCATCGAGTACATGCACATCCAGGACCCCGAGCAGCGGCAGTGGATCCAGGACCACGTCGAGAAGCCCTACACCAAGCCCGACCGCGACGAGCAGCTGCGGATCCTCGGCCGGCTGAACGCGGCCGAGGCCTTCGAGACGTTCCTGCAGACGAAGTTCGTCGGGCAGAAGCGGTTCAGCCTGGAGGGCGGCGAGTCCGTCATCCCGCTGCTCGACGCGCTGCTGTCCGAGGCCGCCGAGGCCGAGCTCGACGAGGTCTGCGTCGGCATGGCCCACCGCGGCCGCCTCAACGTGCTCACCAACATCGCCGGCAAGAGCTACGGCCAGGTGTTCCGCGAGTTCGAGGGCAGCGCCGTCCCCGGCAGCGTCCAGGGCTCCGGCGACGTCAAGTACCACCTCGGCACCGAGGGCCGCTTCACGGCCGCGACGGGCGCCTCGACGAAGGTCTACCTGGCGGCCAACCCCTCCCACCTGGAGGCGGTCAACCCCGTCCTGGAGGGCATCGCCCGCGCCAAGCAGGACCGCATCGACCTCGGCGGGCGGGACTTCACGGTGCTGCCCGTGCTGGTCCACGGCGACGCCGCCTTCGCCGGCCAGGGCGTCGTGGCCGAGACGCTCAACCTCTCCCAGCTGCGCGGCTACCGCACCGGCGGCACCGTGCACGTCGTCATCAACAACCAGGTGGGCTTCACGACGGCGCCCGCGAGCTCACGCTCGTCGTACTACTCCACCGACGTCGGCCGGATGATCCAGGCGCCGATCCTGCACGTGAACGGCGACGACCCCGAGGCCTGCGTGCGCGCGGCCCGCCTCGCCTTCGCCTTCCGGGAGACGTTCGAGAAGGACGTCGTCATCGACATGGTGTGCTACCGGCGGCGTGGCCACAACGAGGGGGACGACCCCTCGATGACGCAGCCCCTCATGACCGCGCTCATCCAGGGCAAGCGCAGCGTCCGCAAGCTGTACACCGAGGCCCTCATCGGCCGCGGCGACATCACGGTCGACGAGGCCGAGCAGGCCCTGCGCGACTACCAGGGCAAGCTGGAGGAGGCCTTCGCCGAGACGAAGGAGACCCCGGCCGAGGGCGGCAGCCGCGACGACGACGGCGCCGACGTCCCCGGCGGCCTGGAGCGCCCGGCGGCCCAGCAGGACGACGAGGTCGTCGAGACCGGCCCGACAGGGGTCCCCGCGGCCGTCCTGGAGCGCATCGGCTCGGCGCACACGCACCCGCCGGAGGGCTTCGCGGTCCACCCCAAGCTGCAGGCCCTGCTGGACAAGCGGGAGCAGATGTCCCGTGAGGGCGGCATCGACTGGGGCTTCGGCGAGCTGCTCGCCTTCGGCTCGCTGCTCATGGAGGGCGTCCCCGTGCGCCTGGCCGGGCAGGACTCGCGCCGTGGCACCTTCGTCCAGCGCCACGCCGTCCTGCACGACCGGCAGACCGGGCGGGAGTGGACGCCGCTGTCCTCGCTGAGCACCGACCAGGCCCGCTTCTGGGTCTACGACTCGCTGCTCTCGGAATTCGCGGCGATGGGCTTCGAGTACGGGTACTCCGTCGAGCGGCCCGACGCGCTCGTGCTGTGGGAGGCCCAGTTCGGCGACTTCGCCAACGGCGCGCAGTCCGTCGTCGACGAGTTCATCTCCTGCTCGGAGCAGAAGTGGGGCCAGCGCTCGTCGGTCGTGCTGCTGCTCCCGCACGGCCACGAGGGCCAGGGACCGGACCACTCCTCCGGACGCATCGAGCGGTACCTGCAGATGTGCGCCCAGGAGAACATGACGGTGGCGGTGCCCTCGACGCCCGCGTCCTACTTCCACCTGCTGCGGCGGCAGGCGTACGCGCGGCCGCGTCGGCCGCTCGTGGTCTTCACGCCGAAGTCGATGCTGCGGCTCAAGGCGGCCGCCAGCCCGGTGGAGGCCTTCACCGAGGGGGCCTTCGAGCCGGTCGTCGGCGACGCCCGCCTGCTCGGGCCGGCGGACCAGGTCGACCGGGTCCTGCTGTGCACCGGCAAGGTCTCGTGGGACCTCGAGGCGGCGCGGGCCAAGCGGGAGGACACGCGGACGGCGGTCGTACGCGTCGAGCAGCTGCACCCGGTGGACGTCGCGGGCTACCAGCGGGCGCTGGAGCCGTTCTCCGACGCCGAGCTGGTTTGGGTGCAGGAGGAGCCGGCCAACCAGGGCGCGTGGCCCTTCGTCGCCCTCGAGGTGGCGCCGCGGCTGGGCCGCAGCATCCGCCCGGTGACGCGCCCGGCCTCGGCGGCCCCGGCCACCGGCTCCAGCCGCAAGCACGCCGCCGAGCAGGCCGACCTCGTGGAGCGCGCCTTCGCCCGGTGACGTCCGGCCCGGGTGACGTCCGGCCCGGTGACGCCCGAGCCGGTGACGTCCAGCCTGGTGGCGTCCGGCCCTGGAGGGCCGGTCCCGTGAGGTGAGGTCGCGCGCCGCTCGGGGTCGCCCTCGGGGGCACTAGCCTGCCCGCCCGGGCCCTCTCGCCACAGCAGGCCCGACCGGCACCCAGCGGCACGAGCAGACAGCGAGGACGCGTGAGCACCAGCAGCACCGAGCAGCCCGACGCCTACCCCGGACGGCGCATCTGCGTCCTCGGGGACGCCTTCGTCGCCGGTGTCGGCGACCCGCGGGCGCTGGGCTGGACGGGACGCGTGGCCGCCCGCACCCCCGAGGACGACGGGCCGTCGACGGTCTTCCCGCTCGGGGTGCCGGACGAGGGGACGGCCGGGCTGCTGGACCGTTGGGTCGCCGAGACCTCCCGCCGGTTCGCGCCCGGGGCCGACAACCGGCTCGTCGTGGCCCTGGGGGGTTCGGACCTCGACGCCGGGCTCACGCTGGCGCGCAGCCGCCTCAACGTCGCCAACGTCCTCGACGAGGCGGCCTCCCGCGGGCTGCCCGTCCTCGTCGTCGGCCCGGCGCCGGGGCTCGACCACGACCGCAACGACGACCTGGCCGAGCTCGCCGACGCCTTCGCCGACGTCTGCGCCCGGCGCGCCGTCCGGTACGTCGACTGCTTCGACCCGCTCGTCCAGCACGAGCAGTGGCACGCCGACCTCGCCGCCGGCGACGGCGTCCACCCGGGCCAGGCCGGCTACGGCCTCATGGCCTGGCTGGTGCTCCACGGCGGCTGGCGGCCCTGGCTGGGGCTCCCGGACGAGGGCTGAGCGGCGGCGAGGGCTGAGGGGTCCCGCTCGCCCGAGGCGGCCCGGGCTGCGCTCAGGGCCTCAGCACGACCTTGCCGAAGAGCTCGCCGGCCGCCATCGCCGCGAAGCCCTCCGCGGCACGCCCCAGCGGCAGCTCGCGGTCGACGACGGGCCGGACGCCGGTTGCGACGAGCAGGTCGAGCAGCCGCACCAGCTCCTCGCGGGTGCCCATCGTCGAGCCGACGACGCGCAGGCCGCGGAAGAAGAGCCGCTGCAGGTCGGCGCCGGGGGCCGGGCCCGACGTGGCGCCGGAGACGACGACCGTGCCGCCCGGGCGCAGCGCCCGCAGCGAGTGCGCCCAGGTGGCCTCCCCCACGGTCTCCATGACGGCGTCGACCTGCTGCGGCAGCCGCTCGCCGCTCGCGAAGGCCGCGTGCGCCCCGAGCGCCAGCGCCTGCTGCCGCTTCTCCTCGCTGCGGCTCGTGACCCAGACCCGGTACCCCGTGGCGCGGGCGAGGGCGACGAGCGCCGTCGACACCCCGCCGCCGGCGCCCTGCACGAGCACGGTCGACCCGGGCGCGGCCCCGGACTGGACGAGCAGCATCCGGTAGGCGGTCAGCCACGCCGTCGGCAGGCACGCCGCGTGCGCCGCGCTGACCTCCGGCGGTCGGGGCACGACGTTGCGCGCGGGGACGACGACCTCGGCGGCGAGCGTGCCGTCGTGGCGCTCCGAGAGCAGCGAGCGTCGAGGGTCGAGGGTGTCGTCGCCGCTCCAGCCGGGCGAGGTCACGACGGCGTGCACGAGGACGTCGCGGCCCTCCTCGTCGACGCCTGCGCCGTCGCAGCCGAGCGTCATGGGCAACCGCTCGTCGGGCAGGCCGACGCCGCGAAGGCTCCACAGGTCGTGGTGGTTGAGCGACGCCGCCTCCACGCGCACCCGCACCCATCCCTGCGGCGGCTCGGGCGCAGGCCGCTCCCCCACCTGCAGGGCCGAGAGCGGGTCGTCGGCTGACGTCTGCGTCACGAAGGCGGCGAGCACGTCGGCACGCTAGCCGCCGCCGACCGGCCTCGTGCCGCTGCGCACGACGGTCGACGCGCCGGGCGACCGGAGCACCGGCGCCGCAGGACGTGCAGCGCCCGGTCGGCTCAGACGTCCTCGCCGCGGGCAGCGGCGAGGTCGACGGCCGCGACGTCGAGGGCGGACTCCGCCTCCCGCGCGGCGGCGACGGCGGCGTCCCAGGTGTCGCTGCGGGCGGCGGCGCGCTGGGCGGCGGAGACGGCCCCGGCGAGCGGCGCGGTGTCCGCTGCCGGCGGCCGACGGGCTCTGGAGCGCAGCACCCGCGCGAGGGCCGTCGCCTCCGAGGCGACGTGGTGCAACGGGTCTGGCCCAGCCCCCGCCTCGCGCCGGGAGACGTCAGCGAGGTGCTCGGCCGCCTCCTGCATCCCGTCCCGGGCGGCGGCGAGCGCCGCCTCCTGGGCGGAGACGTCCTCCCGGTCAGGGCGTCCGCTGCTCATGGCTCCTCCTGCTGCGCTCTCGTCGCTCGGTCGTCCGGGCCGGTCCGCGGGCACGGCGCCAGCCCAGGCGCCATCGTGCCCGGCGCCGGGGCCACGCCGACGGGGCACCGCCCGGCTGTGGACGGAGACGCCCCGGGGATGGGCGTGTGGACGACGCGTGAAGTCTCGCCGACGCCTGCGTGCCCGGCGCCGTCGCGGCCGTCTCCCGCGCGGTGGCGTGCCTAGCGTCGGGGACGTCGACGCCCGGGCCGCCGGGCGACCCCGGCCAGGAGCCCCCATGACGTCACGTCACGACGTGCCCGCACCACCCCCCTCGACGCCGCGCACCTCCCGGCAGGCGCTCCCGCTGCTGCGGCGGGCCCCCGGCGCCCCACCCGCCGTCGTCGCGCACCGCGGCAGCTCCGCGAGCGCCCCCGAGAACACCCTCGCCGCCCTCGAGGCGGCCCGGCGCGCCGGCGGCTCGTGGATGGAGGTCGACCTGCGGCGCACGGGCGACGACGTCGTCGTCCTCCTGCACGACGACCACCTCAGCCGCACCACCGACGGCTCCGGTCGGCTGGCCGAGACGTCCGCGGTCGACCTGGCCCACCTCGACGCCGGCTCCTGGTTCTCCCGCGAGCACGCCGGGGAGCCGGTGCCCACGCTGGCCGACGTGCTGGTCTGGGCCCGACGGCACCCGGGCGTGCACCTGCTGCTGGAGCTGAAGGGCACCTGGAGCCCCCTGCAGGCGCGGCTCGTCACCGACGCCGTCCGGTCCGCGTCCGTGCGGTCGCGGGTCGTGCTGCAGTCCTTCGACCCCGTGACGGTCGCCTCGCTCGCCGCCGTCGGCGCCGACTGCGCCCGCGGTCTGCTGCTCGACGGCACCGGGCCGGTCGAGGCCACGGGCGCCGAGGTCGCGCGGCTGGTCGCCGCGCACGGGCTCGCCTGCGTCAACCCCGGCGACGGGGTGCTGGCCGCAGACCTAGGCCTGGCCGACCGGCTGCACGCCCTCGGCGTCGCCGTGTGGACGTGGACGGTCGACGACCCGGCGCGGTGGGCCGACCTGGACGCCGCCGGCGTCGACGGCGTCATCACCAACACCCCCGGCGCGATGCTCGGCTGGCTGGCCGAGCGGCCCCGCGTGCCGGCGCAGGCCCGCTCGCGGGTGCGCGCCGACGTCCGGCGCCGCTGAGAGGGCCCCTCGTGGTGCTGCGCCGGTGGCGCCTCAGCGCCCCCGGCGCAGCATGACGGCCGAGAGGGTCGCGGCCAGGCCGACGAGCACGACCACGTGCAGCAGCCACAGCCACAGCAGGGCGGCGATGACGCCGCCGACGGCGACCGAGCCCCCGAAGGGGGCACCGATCGGCACGGGCAGGGCGACGAAGAGCACGATCCCCTGGATGAAGCCGGAGACGAAGGCGCCGGTCGCGAAGCCCCCCGCGAGCGCGGCCCGCCACGACAGCTGCTGCGGCGCCACGGCGCGGAAGGACCACGCCAACGGCAGGGAGACGACGACCCAGTCGACGTTGAGCGCGACGTAGACGCCGATCGCCGTCCCCTCGGCGCCGCGGGCGAAGAGGTCGGCGATGAGCGGCGTCACGCCGAGGACGACGAGCAGGAGCACGGGTGCGGCGGCCAGCACGGGCAGGACGGCCCCGCGGGCCTTCCAGGCCCCGCCGAGGCGGCGCCACCACGAGGTCCGCCCCGGCTGGCTGCCGTCCTGCGTCTCGACCGGGGTGGCCGCCTGGACCTGGCTGCCGTCCCCGAGCGCGGCGTAGGCCCGGCGCAGCCCCTCGCCGTAGAGGCTGGCGGGGAAGAGGCTGAAGAGCACGACCGACCAGGCCACCCCGAGGCCGTAGTCGACGACGGAGCGGGCGAGGGCATCAGCCCCCATGGCCGACGGCAGCGCCTCCTCCAGCGTCTGGCCCAGGGCCAGCATCTGCTCGTCCCCGACGATCCACCCGGCCAGCCGGACGGCGATGAGGACGGACGGGACGGCCGCGAGCGCGCCGTAGAAGGTCAGGCCGGCGGCCGTCAGCGGCAGCTCGTGGGAGCGCAGCAGCCGCCGGGTGCGGGCGGGCAGGCGGCGCAGCACCTCCCGGCGCCCCAGGAGCGGCCCCGGGTCGCCCGCCCCACCCTCGGGCTGTGGCTCGTCTGCCGACGCGCCGTCGGGCCCACGCCTGTCGGCCGGCCTGGTGGCGGCGTCGGCCGGCGGGGTCACCCGCTGAGGGAACCACGCCGTCGCGCCCGCGGCGCCCGGAGGGTCGCGACGCGATCGGACCGGGTCGTGCGGCGGGAGCGGCCGGCGGCTCAGGCGACGAGGCCCAGGCGCCGCATCTCCACCGTCAGGTCGTGCGGCCGGGTAGAGACGGCGAGCGCGTCCTCCAGGGTGATGGTGCCGTCCTTGTAGAGCTCGACGAGGTGCTGGTCGAACGTCTGCATGCCGTAGTAGCCGCCCTCGCTGACGAGGTCGGTGATCGAGCCCGTCTTCGCCGGGTCGGCGATGGCGTCGGCGACCCGGCCGGTGCCCACGCACACCTCGACGACGACGGCGCGACCGCCCTCGTCGGCGCGCGGCACGAGCCGCTGGCAGACGATGCCGCGCAGGGAGCCGGCGAGGGACAGGCGCACCTGCTGCTGCTCGTGGTGGGGGAAGAAGTCGATGATCCGGGCGACGGTCTCGGCGGCGTCGGTCGTGTGCAGCGTGCTGAGCACCAGGTGCCCCGTCTCCGCCGCGGCCAGGGCGGCGCGCACCGTCTCGGGGTCCCGGATCTCGCCGATGAGCATGACGTCGGGGTCCTGCCGCATGGCCGCCCGCATCGCCGAGGCGAAGTCCGCCGTGTCCAGGCCCAGCTCGCGCTGGTTGATCATCGCCAGCTTGTCCTGGTGGAGGACCTCGATGGGGTCCTCGATCGTCAGCAGGTGCACCTCGCGGTTGCTGTTGATGTGGTCGACCATGCCGGCGAGCGTCGTCGTCTTGCCCGAGCCGGTCGGACCGGTGACCAGGACGAGGCCCCGCGGCTCCAGGGCCAGTCCCCCGACGACGTCCGGGACGCCGAGCTCCTCGAGGGGGGTCGCCCCGACGGCGACGCGCCGGACCACGAGGCCGACCGAGCCGCGCGCGCGGAAGGCGTTGACGCGGAAGCGGCCGAGCCCGGGGACGGAGTGGGCGAAGTCGGCCTCCAGCGTCTGCTCGAAGCGCTCCAGGGCGTCGTCGCGCAGCAGCTGCTGGAGCAGGCTCTCCAGGTCGGCGAAGGTCAGGGCGCGGAACTGCAGACGCCGCAGCCGGCCGTCGATGCGCACCCGCGGCGGCGACCCCACCTTGAGGTGCAGGTCAGAGCCCGCCAGGTCGGTGAGGGCGCGCAGGAAGGGGCTGATCGACAGGTCGTCGTCGGCCTCGACGGGGGTGGGGAGCTCGCTCACCTCTCGAGGATCGGCCGGACGCCCGTCCGCCTTGAGCGGCCACCCCGCGGGGTGCTGCGCCGGCGCCGGCGCAGCACCGCTCAGAGGGCCTCCAGGACGACGAGGAGGTCGCCCTCCTGGACGACGTCGCCCGGTGCGACGACGACGCGGGCGACCCGCCCGGCCCCCTCGGGGACGACGGGGATCTCCATCTTCATCGACTCCAGCAGGAGGAGCGTCTGCCCTGCCTCGACGACCTCGCCCACCTCGACCGCGAGGCGCAGGACACCCGCCACCATCTCTGCCCGCACGCTCTCCACGGCGCCGATGCAACCACGCGGTGGACCCCGCGGTGCCGGCAACCAGCAGAGCGGCGCCGGCCACCAGCAGAGCGGTGCCGGTGCTCAGCCGGCGCTCGGCCAGGGCGGTGGCCCACCGCGGGTGTGGGACCCTGGAGGACCAGGACCGGAGGAGGACCACCATGAGCAAGCGAGCCCGCAAGCGCCGCTCTCGCAAGAAGAGCAACGCCAACCACGGCAACCGTCCCAACAGCTGACCAGGACGGCCGGCGGAGCGGACCAGCCGCGCACGTCGAAGGGCCTCGCCCCACCTCCCGGTGGCGGCGAGGCCCTTCGACGTCTGCGCCCTTCATCGGGGCGCGCAGGCCCGCTCTCGGCGACGCCTCAGGCGCGGACCTCGGTGATCTGGGTGATCCTCGTGATGATCTTGACCCGCAGCGCGGCCGGCGCGCAGTCGCTGGCGCACGCCCGACGCACGACGTCCCGGACGACCATCTCCAGGTCGCGCTGCTCCAGGCACGGCGCACACTCCTGGAGGTGCCGCTGGATGCGGCCGACGTCCACCTCGTCGTCGGTGGAGATCTCGTGGTCGAGGAAGGCGTAGAGGCGGTCCACGACCTCGGCGCAGTCGGTCTCGCGCGGGGCGCTCCGCCGGCCGGGACCGCTCGCGGGGGCGCTCATGCGTCGACCCCCGCCCGGTCCTGGTGGCGCCCGGGCTGCGCCGCGCTGACCCCGCGGTCGCGGGCGTAGTCGGTGAGCAGGTCCCGCAGCTGTCGACGCCCCCGGTGCAGCCGGGACATCACGGTGCCGATGGGCGTGCCCATGATCTCCGCGATCTCCTTGTAGGCGAAGCCCTCGACGTCGGCGAGGTACACCGCGATCCGGAAGTCCTCCGGGATCTGCTGCAGCGCCTGCTTGACGTCGGAGTCAGGGAGGTGGTCGAGCGCGTCGGTCTCCGCCGAGCGCAGGCCGCTGGAGGTGTGGGACTCCGCCCGCGCCAGCTGCCAGTCCTCGACGTCCTCGGAGTGGGACTGCTGGGGCTGCCGCTGCTTCTTGCGGTAGGTGTTGATGTAGGTGTTCGTCAGGATCCGGTACAGCCAGGCCTTCAGGTTCGTGCCCGGGCGGTACTGGTGGAAGGACGCGAAGGCCTTGGTGAACGCCTCCTGCACGAGGTCCTCGGCGTCGGCGGGGTTGCGGGTCATCCGCATCGCCGCCGAGTAGAGCTGGTCGAGGTGCTGCAGCGCCTCGGCCTCGAAGCGCGTGACGCGCTGCGCCTGGGTCTCCTCGGCCGGGGCACGGTCGGTGTCCTCGCCGACCTCGACCTCCACCGCGTCCGTGGGCTGTTGAGGGTCCTGCGCTGAGGCGGGGGTGCTGCTGGGCGCGGGCGTGCTGGTGCTGTTGTCGGCCATCGTGACCGAGGGTAGTGCGCCGCCGACGACGGCGCCTGCGGCCAACGGCTCTCGGTCGTGGCGGCTGCTGAGGACGACGAGCACGGGTACCTCCTGTCGCGCCGGGTGGCCGGTCGCCAGGCGACCGTGCGGACGCAGTGGTCAGCGCCGTCGACGGCGCCTCTGTTCCCGGCGCCCGGCCGGCCCCGTCGTGCCGTCCTGGCCCCGATGCGGTAGACCACCGGCATGACGATCATGCGACGCCTCGCCCGCCCGCTGCTGGCCGCTGCCTTCGTCGACCAGGGCGTCCAGCTGGTCCGCCGTCCCGGCGACCACGCCGAGGTCTGGTCGCCGCTCGTGGAGCAGGTGCGCCAGCCCCTCGGCCTCGGGGACACGTCCACCGCGACGCTCGTGCGGGCCGACGGCGCCGCCATGGCCGTCTCGGCCCTGCTCTTCGGGCTCGGCCGGCTGCCGCGCGCCTCCGCCCTGGTCATGGCCGCCTCGATGGCCCCGGCCGCCGTCGCCGAGCACGCGTTCTGGCGCGCCGACAGCGTCGAGACGCGCAAGCAGCAGCGCACCCTCTTCCTCAAGGACCTCGCGCTCGTCGGGGCCGCGCTCGTGTCCGTCGTCGACACCGAGGGCAGGCCGGGTCTGTCCTGGCGTGGCCGACGTGCCGCCAAGGACGCCTCCAGGGCCTCCAAGGCCGCGAGCAAGGTCGCCCGGCGCGAGGCCCGGCACGCCGCGCACACCGCCGGCCGGGAGGTCCGGCTCGCGGGCTACCGGGCGGGCACCAAGGTCGGTCTCTGACCTCGCGGCTCCTCGGGCGCGAGCGGCCGGGGGCGCCGTCGGCCCCGGCCGGCGTCGGTGCGTGCCTACCCTGGCCGTCATGGATCTCCCCCGCTGGCCCGCGCCCACGGCGCCCGGGCCGGTCGACGCCGTCGTCACCCTCCCGGGGTCGAAGTCGCTGACCAACCGGTACCTGGTCGTCGCCGCGCTGGCCGACCGCCCCTCCCGGCTGCGCTCGCCGCTGCGCTCGCGCGACACCGCCCTCATGGTCGGCGCGCTGGAGTCGCTCGGCGTCCGGGTCGAGGACGTCGACGGCGCCGGCCCCGAGCCCGACTGGCTCCTCACGCCGGCGCAGGAGCTGCACGGCGGGCGGGTCGACGTCGGGCTCGCCGGGACGGTCATGCGCTTCGTGCCGCCGCTCGCGGCGCTGGCCCGCGGTGACGTGGCCCTCGACGGAGACCCCCGCGCCCGCGAGCGTCCGCTGGCGCCCGTCGTCGACGCCCTGCGCGCCCTCGGGGTCGACGTCGACGACGGCGGCCGCGGCGCGCTGCCGCTGCTCGTGCACGGCACCGGGTCCGTCGGCGGCGGGTCGGTGAGCATCGACGCCGCCGCGTCCAGCCAGTTCGTCTCGGGGCTGCTGCTGGCCGCCCCGCGCTACGACCGGGGCCTCGTGGTCCGCCACGTCGGGCCGCCGCTGCCGAGCGAGCCCCACGTGCTCATGACCGTCGAGACGCTGCGCGACGCGGGCGTCCTCGTCGACGACTCCGAGCCGGACACCTGGCGCGTCTCCCCCGGACCGGTCTCGGCGCTCGACGTGCACGTCGAGCCCGACCTGTCCAACGCCGCGCCCTTCCTCGCCGCCGCCGCCGTCACCGGTGGACGGGTGCGCGTCGCCGGCTGGCCGCAGCACACCACGCAGGCCGGTGACCTGCTGCGGGACCTGCTCGACGAGATGGGCGCGGAGGTCTCCCTCGACCGCGAGGGGCTGGAGGTGCGCGGCGGGGACCTCTACGGCGTCGACGCGGACCTGCGTGAGGCCGGCGAGCTGGTCCCCGTCGTCACCGCCCTCGCCGCGCTGGCGGCGACGCCGACGCGGCTGCGCGGGGTCGCGCACCTGCGCGGGCACGAGACCGACCGGCTCGCCGCGCTGGCCACCGAGCTGGGGCGGCTGGGCGGGTCCGTCGAGGAGACCCAGGACGGGCTCGTCGTCCGCCCGGCACCGCTGCACGGCGGGCTGTTCCGCACCTACGCCGACCACCGCATGGCCCAGGCGGGCGCCGTCCTCGGCCTGCGGGTGCCGGGCGTGGAGGTCGAGGACGTCGCGACGACGGGCAAGACGCTGCCGGGCTTCGTCGGCCTCTGGGACGCGATGCTCGCGGGCGGGGCGGTTGGCGACCGGGCGCCCGAGCGGTCGCCCTCCGTGCGGCCGGCCCCCGCGCGGTGAGCCGCCGCACCCCGGACGAGGACGACGTCCGCACCCGCCCGAACCCGCGGGGCTCGCGGCCGCGCACCAAGGAGCGGCCGCGCCACGCCGACGCCGTGCCCGGGCGGGTCCTCACGGTCGACCGGGGCCGCTCGACCGTCCTGGTCCGGGAGGGGACGCCGCAGGAGGCCGAGGTGGTCGCCGTCAAGGCGCGCGAGCTGGGCCGGGCCGGCGTCGTCACCGGGGACCGGGTGCGCCTGGTCGGCGACGTCTCGGGCGAGCCCGACACCCTCGCCCGCGTCGTGCGCGTCGACGAGCGCCGCACGGTGCTGCGCCGCTCGGCCGACGACGAGGACCCGGTCGAGCGCGTGGTCGTGGCGGGGGCCGACCAGCTGGCCGTCGTCGTCGCCGCGGCCGACCCCGAGCCCCGGACCGGCCTGGTCGACCGGTGCCTCGTCGCGGCGCTGGACGCCGGGATGGACGCGCTGCTCGTCGTCACCAAGGGCGACCTCGCCGACCCGGCCGGGCTGCTGGGCCAGTACGCCGCCCTCGACGTCGGCGCCGTCGTCCTGGCGCGCGCGCCGGACGACCCGGCGCGGCCCGGGGCGCACCGGCACGACCCCGCGGGCCTCGCCGTGCTGCGCGAGCGGCTGCGGGGGCGCACCACCGTGCTCGTCGGCCACTCCGGCGTCGGCAAGTCCACGCTCGTCAACGCGCTCGTGCCGGGCGTCGACCGCGCGACGGGGCGGGTCAACGACGTCACCGGCCGCGGCCGGCACACCTCCTCCTCCGCGCTGGCGCTGCGGCTGCCGGTCGGCACGAGCGACGGCGAGGGAGCCGTGACGGGGGTCGCCGACGGCTGGGTCGTCGACACCCCGGGCATCCGCTCCTTCGGGCTGGCGCACGTGCGCCCGGAGTCGCTGCTGGCGGCCTTCCCCGACCTGGAGCCCGGCAGCGAGGACTGCCCGCGGGGGTGCTCGCACGACGAGCCGGAGTGCGGCCTCGACGCCTGGGCGGCGTCGGCGGCCTCCGGCGAGGGGGCGCAGGCCCGCCTGGCGTCGCTGCGCCGGCTCCTGCGCAGCCGGGCCGGCGAGGACGCCGACGCGGGCGGGGCGCGCTGAGGGAGGCGACCACGATGCAGGACGTCGCCCGCGCGGGTCGGGGGCGGGCCTCCTCGTCCCGGGTAGCGTCCGCGCCCGTGAGCCCCACCTCGCCCGAGAGCCTGCGCCGTGCCCGAGGGGTCGACGACGACCTGCGGCTCGCCCACGTCGTCGTCGACGCCGTCGACGCGCTGACGACCGAGCGGTTCGGCGCGCAGGACCTCGCCGTCGAGGCCAAGCCCGACCTCACCCCGGTCACCGACGCCGACCGTCGGGCGGAGGACCTGGTGCGGGCCCAGCTGGCGCGGGCGCGCCCGCGCGACGCCGTCCTCGGGGAGGAGCGCGGCTCGACCGGCAGCGGAGCGCGCCAGTGGGTCGTCGACCCCATCGACGGGACGAAGAACTTCGTGCGGGGCGTGCCGGTCTGGGCGACGCTGCTGGCACTGCTCGTCGACGGCGAGCCGGTGGTCGGCGTCGTCTCCGCGCCGGCCCTCGGACGGCGCTGGTGGGCCGGGACGGGTACGGGCGCCTGGACGGGGCGGTCGCTGTCCTCGGCGCGGGCGCTGCACGTCTCGGGCGTCGACGACCTCGCCGACGCCTCCCTGTCCTACTCCAGCCTCACCGGCTGGGAGGAGCGGGACCTGCTCGACCCGCTGCTCGACCTGACCCGCTCGGTGTGGCGGACCCGGGCCTACGGCGACTTCTGGTCGCACGTGCTCGTCGCCGAGGGTGCCGTCGACGTCGCCTGCGAGCCCGAGCTGGAGCTCTACGACATGGCCGCGCTCGTCCCCGTCGTCACGGAGGCCGGCGGCCGCTTCACCTCGCTGGCCGGCGAGGACGGCCCCCACGGAGGCAGCGCCGTCGTCACCAACGGCCTGCTGCACGAGCGCGTGCTCGAGGCGCTGGCCCCGAGGTCCTGACCTTCCGACGACGGCCGGGCGGCACCGACGCGCCGACGTCGCGGGCGCTCGGCGCACCGGCGCGTCCGGCGCGCGCGCGGCACCGGACCTGCGCAGACTGGCGCGATGAGCACACCCAGCGCCGACCCGCCCCCCGACGACACCCCCGGGCTGGACGACGGCGAGAGCGTCCGCCCCGGCGACACCCCGCCGTCGGAGTCCGGCACCTCCGGGCTCTCCCACCACGAGGGCAAGCCGCCGTCGGGTGCGCTCAACAAGGCCGTGCCCATCGCGATCATCGCGCTCGTGCTGCTCTTCGTGCTCTTCTTCCTCGTGCGCGCCGCCTGGCCCGGCTGAGCCGCCGCCGTCAGCCCTGGCCCTCGCCGCGCAGCACCCAGCCACGCGGTCCGGTCAGGGCGTCGGCGGCCTCCGGCCCCCAGCTGCCCGGGGCGTACGGCAGCACCTCGGGGCGGTCGGCGAGCACCGGCTCGACGACGGCCCAGGCATGCTCCAGCCCCGTCGAGCTGGTGAACAGCGAGCGGTCGCCCGTCATGACGTCGTGCAGCAGCGCCACGTACGGCGGCAGGGGGTCGCCGTCACCGGCGTCCGCCAGCGACAGGCCCGCCGTCGCGGCGGCGAGCGCGAGCTCGGGCCCGGGCGCCTTGACGACGACGCCCAGCTCGACGGCCCCGGGGCCCTTGAGGTCGACCGTCAGCACGTCGCCCCCCACGGGCAGCTCCCCCAGCGGCGAGCGCTCCGGGCGCCGCAGCAGCAGGCTCACCCGCTGGGCGTCGCCGGCCAGCCGCTTGCCGGTCCGCAGCACGAAGGGGACGCCCCGCCAGCGGTCTGTGTCCACCCACAGCCGCGCGGCGACGTAGGTGTCGGTGCTCGAGTCGTCGGCCACGTCCTCCAGGTCGCGGTAGCCCTCGTACTGGCCGAGGACGACGTCGTCGCGGGAGAGCGGCCGGACCGCCGCCAGCGCGGCCGCACGGGCCTCCTGCAGGTCAGCGGGCGCGAAGGAGGCGGGCGGCTCCATCGCCACCTCGGCGCTCACCTGCAGAAGGTGCGTCACGAGCATGTCGAGCAGGGCGCCCGTCTCGTCGTAGAACTCGGCCCGGTCGTCGACGTCGAGCGGCTCGGGGACATCGACCTGCACCTCCTCGACGAGGTCGCGCCCCCACGCCGTCCCGAGCAGCGCGTTGCCGAAGCGCAGCACGTGCAAGGACCGCGTGCCCTCCTTGCCGAGGAAGTGGTCGATGCGGAAGACCTGCTCCTCCTGCAGCACCTCGTGGACGAGGGCGTCGAGCTCGCGGAACTCCTCCGGCGAGGCGCCGAAGGGCTTCTCGTAGACGACCGTCGCCCCCTCGGTGAGCCCGTGCGTGCCGAGCGCTCGGGTGTAGCCCGGGAACGCGCTGGGTGGCAGGGCGAGGAAGTGCACCAGGTGGACGTCCTCGCCGCCGACGCCGTCCGCCTCCTGCAGCTGTCGCCGCGCGTCCGCGAGGACGTCCGTCAGGCTCCCCGGGTCCTCCTCCGTGAAGCCACCCCCGGCGAAGAGCAGCCGCTCGGAGAAGTCCTCCCACGGGCCGTCCTGCGGTGCCGGGCCGAACTCCTCCAACGCCGAGCGGACGCGGTCGCGGAACTCCTCGTGCGAGACGTCGCCGCGGCCGTTGCCGACCAGGCGCCAGTCGGCCGGCATGAGGTCTCTGCGGGCCAGGTCGAAGAAGGCCGGGAGGACCATCCGGCGGGCGAGGTCGCCCGTCGCGCCGAAGAGGACGAAGACGGTGGGGGGCGTGCCCTTCGCGCGCTCGTCGGAGGAGGGCGCTGCCGGCTGCGAGGTCTGAGGAGCCATGCCCCGACGCTAGGACGGCCCGGTCCCGCGCGCCCGCCCGGTCGCCGGTGCCGGCCCTCGGCCGGCCGCACACGGACTCCTGGAGCACGAGCCCGGCGACAGAGGACCCGGCGGCAGGAGCCCGCGACGCGAGCCGGACGCACGAGAGGCCCGGACCGTGTGGTCCGGGCCTCTCGGCACTGGTAGCGGGGGCAGGATTTGAACCTGCGACCTCTGGGTTATGAGCCCAGCGAGCTACCGAGCTGCTCCACCCCGCGTCGCGAGATGAACACTACGTCAGCCGGCCCTCAGCACCAAATCGCCAGGCACGCGGCCGGCGCCCCGTGGCGGAGAGGGCGCGGCGTGGGGGCGCGACGCGGCCACGACGACGTCGGGGCCGCCGGGGTGTCCCCCGGCGGCCCCGACGAGCGGCGGCTCAGCCGCCCGCGGCGGAGGTGTCCTCCTGCGGGCTGTCCTCGGCGGCGGCGTCGGCGGCCGCAGCGCCGCCCTCGATCTGCCCGCGCACCTCGACGGCGCGACCGATGGCGTCGGCCAGCTCCTGCTGGGAGGTGCCGTAGGCGGCGAAGTCGCCGTCGGCGAGCGCCTGCTGGCCGGACTGGAGCGCCGCCTGGGCGTCCTGCAGCGCCTGGTCCAGCTGGTCCTGGAGGTCCGTCGGGACCGGCGTCGTGCCGTCGCCGGTGTCCCCGCCCAGCGGCGGCCCCGGCTCGGGCTCCTCCGCGGTCGGCGGGACGACGTCTGCGCCCAGGTCGGCGCCGGCGTCCCCGGCGGTCGCGCCGGAGTCACCGCCGAAGACCTGGTTGAGCGCCTCGTCGAGGGTCTCGGCGAAGCCGATCTCGCTGCCGAAGGACACGAGCGAGTACTGCAGGCGGGGGATCTGCGTGCCGCCCGAGCTCTGCACGTACACCGGCTGCACGTAGAGCAGGCCGCCACCGACCGGGAGCGTCAGCAGGTTGCCGAAGGCGACCGCCGTGTTGTTCTGGCTCAGCAGGTTCAACGTCGTCGAGATCTGCGGGTCGGCGTTGAAGTCGTTCTGCACCTGCCCCGGGCCGTTGATGACGAGGTTGCGGGGCAGCTGCAGGAGCCGCTTCTGCCCGTAGCCGTCGGCCACCTCGCCGTCGGCGCCGCCGCCGGCGTCGGCGTCCACCGCCAGGAAGCCGGTGAGGATGTTGCTCGCGCCCGACACGCTGGAGTCGGGGATGTACGTCGAGGTCAGCGAGAACGCCGGCGTCTCCTGGCCCGGCATCTGCAGCGAGAGGTAGTACGCCGGCTGGGCGGGGGCGCCCGCCCCCTGGCCCGAGACGGTGGGGTCGGTGGGCACCTGCCACCGGTCGCTGTTCTGGAAGAAGACCGACGGGCTCGTCACGTGGTAGGCGCCGAGCACCTCCCGCTGGACCTTGAAGAGGTCGTCCGGGTAGCGCACGTGGTCCATCAGCTGGGCGCTCATCTCCGACGACGGCGTCAGCACCCCCGGGAAGATCTGCGCCCACGCCTGCAGCACCGGGTCCTGCGAGTCCCACTCGTAGAGGACGACCTCGCCGGAGTAGGCGTCGACCGTCGCCTTCACCGAGTTGCGGATGTAGTTGACGTCCTCGGGCGGGAGCGTGGAGAGCGTCTGCGCCGCCTGGTTGGTCGTCGCCCCCGTCCCCGTGCCCCCGGTGCCCTGCACGAGCCCGGCGGTCTGGGAGTCCGCGGTCACCGACTCCAGGGTCTGCCGGTCGGAGTAGGGGTACTGGTTGCTGGTCGTGTACCCGTCGACGATCCACAGCACCCGCTCGTCGACGACGGCCGGGTAGGGGTCGCCGTCGAGGGTGAGGAAGGGGGCGACCTTCTGCACCCGGTCGCGGGGGTCGCGGTCGTAGAGGATCTGGCTCTCGCTGTTGAGGGAGTCGGCGAACAGGATGTTGTACTCCTGGTACTTCACCGCGTAGAGCAGCCGCTGCCACCAGGAGCCGATCGAGGGCCCGCCCTCGCCCTGGTAGGTGTTGAAGGCGACGCCGTCGCCCCCCTCCTCGTCGGTCGGGAAGTCGACCTCGATGGGGTCACTGCCGTCGGGGGCCCCGACGATCGAGTAGTCCGGCGAGTTCTGGCCGAAGTAGATGCGCGGCTCGAACACCCCGAGCGCCCCCTCGGTGTTGATGCCCGACTGGAAGTACGCCGGGAGCCCGCCCGGGCCGCGCTGGTTGCCGTAGGCGGCCACGACGCCGTACCCGTGGGTGTAGATCGTCGCCTGGGCGACCCAGCTCTGCTGGCCGCCCGGCAGGCCGTCCAGGTCGAGCTCGCGCACGCCGATGACGGCGTCCTCGACCTGGCCGTCGATCTCGTAGCGGTCGACGTCGAGCGGGTCGGAGAACGTGTAGTACTGCCGCTGGCGCTGGTCCTGCTGGAAGGCGGGCTGGACGATCGCCGGGTCGAGGACGCGGATGTTCGCCGTGGTCGCGGCGTCGTCGCGCAGGGCGCCCGGCTCGGCCTCGGTGACGGCGTTGTAGCTCGTCACCTCGGTCGTGTCGACGTCGTAGGCCGCCCTGGTCGCGTCGATGTTGTGCTGGAGGTAGGGCGTCTCGCGCTGCAGCTCGCTCGGCGTCACCTGGAAGCGCTGGACCACCCACGGGTAGATCGCCCCGACGACGACGGCGGAGACCAGCAGGACGACGACGCCGAGCGCCGGCAGCCGCCACGAGCCGCGGACGGCGGTCACGAAGAACATCACCGCCACGAGCAGGGCGATGGCCGCGAGGATCGCCCGGCCCGGGATGACGGCGTTGACGCCGGTGTAGGTGGCCCCGAAGAAGCGCCCGTCGGGGTCGACCAGCGCCGAGTAGCGGTCGAGCAGGTAGGAGCCCGCCTGCAGGAGCACGAGCAGCCCCGCGGCGAGCGACAGCTGCACGCGGGCGGTCGTCGTCGCCCGCGGCCCCTGGCCCTGCAGGCGCAGCCCGCCGTAGAGGTAGTGCACGAGCGCCCCGCCGATGCCGGCGAGCAGGACGACGGCCGTGAGGAAGGAGAGCAGGAAGGACAGGAAGGGCAGCGTGAAGACCCAGAAGCTGACGTCCATGTCGAAGATCGGGTCGGGCACGTCGAAGGGCTCGCGGTTGAGGAAGAGCAGCACCGTCTCCCACTGCGCCGAGGCCGCCGAGCCGGCGAACAGGCCGAGCACGGCGGGCACGGCGAGGCCGAGGAGCCTGCGCAGCGGCTCCAGCGACTCGCGGTAGCGGTCCAGGTTCGCCGACTCCGCGTCGACCGGCGCGTACACGGGCCGGGAGCGGTAGGCGACGCGCAGGCTGAGCGCGACGGCCGCCGCCATCACGGCGGCGGCCCCGACGAAGAGCAGCGCCTGCGTCACCAGGCGGGTCGTGTAGACGCCCGCGAAGCCGAGCTGCTGGAACCAGAAGATCTCGGTGACCACCTGGCTCGCGACCACGACGGCCGCCACGATGACGACCACGACGACGACGGCGGGCAGGAGCGCGCCGCGTCGGCGCGGCGGGGAAGCGGTGGAGCTCACGTGGTGGGCACCTCTCGGGTCGTCGGACGAGCGACTTGTCCGGGACGGTCTCGGACGGGTTCCTCCGCGCACCGGGGCGGTACCAGGGTCCCACGCCGGGGTGCGGCCTCCCCCCGGGGGCACGTGGCGCCGAGGTCGTGGCGTCGCGCGGGCACGGCGTGCCCGGTGCGGCACCATCGTCTCCGTGCACCAGGACGTGGCCCCCTCCCCGGACGACGACCGCGCCGCCTCCCGGGTTCCCGGGGCGCCCCCGCGGCTCGGGGAGCCGCCGCTGGCGCCGCTGGAGCGCGTCGCCCTGGAGGTCGAGCGGCACGCGGCCTCGGGCGGCTGGGGCGCCCTCCCCCGGGTCTTCGCCCTGGTCCGGACGGCGCAGGCGCTCGCGGCCGACCCCGCCCTCGCCGGTCGGCTCCCGGCCGACGTCGTCGCCGACGCCCGGGCCGACCCGGGCCACCTCACCTCCGTCGAGCAGGAGGAGCTGCCCGAGGCCGCCGACCTGGAGGAGCTCCTCGGCCGGCTCGCGTGGCCGCCCGCGGTCGCCGGCGCCGCCGTCGTCGTGGAGCGCTCGGTCCTGCCGCCCTCGACGACCCTGCCCGCGGACCCGCGCGAGGCGCTCGCCCTCCTCACCTCCTCCCCCGACCGCGAGGAGGTCCGGCTCGCCGTCGCCGTCCTGCGCGAGGGCGGCACGGGCACCGCCGTGCGACGGCGGGAGGACGACGACGACCTGCGCGTCGTCGTCGACGAGGACCTCGCCCCCGGGCTCGCCGCCGCGCTGCGGGCGACGCTCGGCTGACCCGTCCGCCCCGTCCTCCGCACGGCGGGCCGGAGCCAGGGGGCGCGCCAGCATCGCTCCAGGAGGCGCGCCAGGGGTGGGGCCAGGAGGCGACGGCTCAGCCGGGCCCGGCCGCCTCGGCCGCCTCGCAGCCTGGCAGGTCGTCGCCCTCGCCGGCCGCGACCGCCTCCAGCGCCGCGACGGCGTCCGCCACGGTGGCGACGGCGACGACCTGCATGCCCTCGGGCACCGCGCCGGCCAGGTCGGGGCAGTTGGCGGCGGGCGCCAGGAAGAGCGTCGCGCCGGCGCGCGAGGCGCCCACCAGCTTCTGCCGGATGCCGCCGATCGGGCCGACGACGCCCTCGGCGGTCACGGTGCCCGTGCCGGCGACGTGCTCCCCGCCGGTCAGCGAGCCCGGCGTCAGGAGGTCCACCAGCCCGAGCGCGAACACCATGCCGGCGCTGGGACCGCCGATCTCGTCGATGCTGATGCCGACCTCGAAGGGCACCTCGACCTCCGGGTCGAGCAGGACGCCGAGCAGCGTGCGCCCGTCCGCGTCCTGCGTCGTCACCGGCACGACGAGCTCCTCCTCGCCCCGCCGCAGGCCGACCTCGGCGACGGCACCCGGCTCGACCTCCTGCAGGCGCTCGCGGAGGGCGTCGGCGGTCTGCACGGCCTCGCCGCCGACGGCGGTGATGACGTCACCCTCCTCCAGCCCCTCGGGCAGCGTGTCCCCCTCGGCGGCCCCGGCGACGCGCAGCCGCACGTCCACCGGGACGTCGAGCTCGCGCAGCGCCGCCGCGATGGCCGCCTGCTGGGAGGAGGACATCTGCGCCTGGCGGGCCTCGTCGACGTCCTCGCGCGTCAGGGCGGGGTCGAAGACCTGGCCGACGGGCAGCGCGTCCTCGTCGCGGCTGAGCCAGGCCCCGACCACCTGCGCGAGGACGACGTCGCGCCCCGGCCCGCCCGACGTGCTCACGGTCAGCAGGTCGAGCTGGCCCTGCGTGGGGTAGGTCTCGCGCCCGTCGACGGTGATGAGCGGCTCGCCGTCGGGCGTCTGCCCGAGCACGTCGACGACGGGCCCGGGCGCCTCCACGGCGAAGGGGGTGCCCGCCGAGCCGAGCAGCACCAGCCCGAGCAGGGACGCCAGGAAGGAGGCCGCGAGGGCGCCCGCCGGGCCCCCGAGGCCCCCGCGCCCGCCGCGACGGGGCGAGCCGGCGGGAGGGGTCTGCTGCTCCTGCACCACCGAGTCCTCCTCGCTGCTCTCCGGCGTCTCGCGCCTCGACGGGTCCACCGGCGCGGGCCGGCTGACCGCCTGTCCGCTCTGGGCGCAGCCCCGGGGCCGTCGCCGGGAGGGATCATCCCCCGCGGCTCGTTACCGTGGGCACCAGGGGCCTGCCACAGGCCCCTCACACGCCGCAGGAGGAGCCGTGAGCCAGATGCCACCCCCACCGGGTCCTGGTGGCGACGACGAGGGCCGCAACCCGCTCGAGGAGCTCATGCGCCAGCTCATGGCCGGCATGGGCGGCGCACCGGGCGGCAACCCCTTCGCCGGCGTCGACCCCGAGGCGCTGCGCGCCGCCGGCCTGCCCGCGGACCCCGCGGCGATGGGCGCGATGATGGCGCAGGTCCAGCAGATGATGGCCGGCGGCGGCGACGGCCCGGTGAACTGGGACATCGCCTCCGACGTGGCCCGCAAGCGCGCGGCGCTCGAGGGGGACCCGACGGTCGGGGGCTCCGCCCGCCGCGCCGCCGACGAGGCGCTGCGGCTGGCCGACCTGTGGCTCGCCCAGCAGACCGACCTCGGCGCCGGGGGCGCCAGCACGGCGGCGTGGTCGCGCGCGGAGTGGGTGGAGGCCACCCTGCCCGTGTGGCGCCAGCTGGCCGAGCCCGTGGCCGTCTCCGTGGGCGACGCGATGGCCGCCGCGATGGCCGAGCAGGCCCCGCCGGAGGTGCGGCCCATGCTCGCGGCCGCCGGCGGGATGGTCCGCCAGGTCGGCGGGGCCGTCTTCGGGCTGCAGCTCGGGCAGGCGGTCGGGGAGCTGGCGACCGAGGTTGTCTCCGGCACCGACATCGGACTGCCGCTGGCGCCCGAGGGCACCGCGGCCCTGCTGCCGGCCAACGTGGACGCGTTCGCCGAGGGCCTCGGGCTGCCGGCCGACGACGTCCGGCTCTACCTGGCCCTGCGCGAGGCCGCCCACGCCCGCCTGTTCTCGGCCCGGCCGTGGCTGCGCGCGCACGTGCTGGGCATCGTCGCGTCCTTCGCCGCCGGCATCCGGATCGACACCGACCGGATCGAGGAGGCGGTGCGCTCGGTCGACCCGACCGACCCCGAGGCCCTCCAGAAGGCGCTCGGCTCGGGGATGCTCGAGCCGGAGCGCACTCCCGAGCAGCAGGTCGCCCTGGACCGCCTGGAGACGGTGCTCGCCCTGGTCGAGGGCTGGGTCGACCACGTCGTCGACGCGGCCGCCGCACCGTTGCCGAGCAGCGGCGCGCTGCGCGAGGTCGTCCGGCGGCGCCGGGCGGCCGGCGGCCCGGCCGAGCACACGCTCACGAGCCTCGTCGGCCTGGAGCTGCGGCCCCGCCGGCTGCGCGACGCCGCGGCCCTGTGGGCGGCCATCGAGGCCGAGCACGGCCAGGAGGGCCGGGACGCCGCCTGGAGCCACCCCGACCTCCTGCCGACCGCGGAGGACCTCGACGACCCAGCCGGCTACGCGACGCGCCGTTCCGAGGCGGAGTCGGCGAGCGCCGACGTCGACGCCGAGCTGGAGCAGCTGCTCGGTGGCGACCTGGGCGAGGCGCAGCCCGAGCGCTCGGCCGACGAGCGCGTCGCCGACGCGGGCGGGTCGGACGACGACGGGCCGAGCGGGGACGGGCCGGGCGGGGACGGGCCGAGCGGGGACGGGGAGGCGGGCCCGCGGACGTGAGCTCGCCCGTGCCGGCAGCCCCGCCCCAGGTCGACGTCGTCCGGGAGGTCCTCGAGCGGTGGGCGGTCGAGGCCAGCCCCCTGCCACCAGGGCAGGAGGAGCTGCGCCGCCGCTACCTCGACCAGCTCGACGTGCCCGGCGCGCTCCGCAAGGGCGGCGCCCCGGACCACCTGACGGCCAGCGCGCTCGTGCTCGACCCGTCCGGGACGCGGGCCCTGCTCGTGCTGCACCGCCGCGGCGGCTTCTGGGTCCAGCCCGGCGGGCACCTGGAACCGTCGGACACCGGCACCCGCGAGGCCGCCCTGCGGGAGGTCTGCGAGGAGACCGGTGTTCCCGTCTCCGCCGTCGCGCTCTCGGACCTGCCCGCCGACCTCGACCACCACCAGCTGGGCGCCGCCTTCGGCCGCTGCCGCTCCCACCTCGACGTCGCCCACCTGGCCGTCGTCGACCCGGCCGTGCCGCTGCACGTCAGTGCGGAGAGCGACGACGTCGCCTGGTGGCCGCTGGACGCCCTGCCGGGCACGCCCGACGGCGAGCCCGAGAGCGAGCTGCTGCCCGCCGTCGTGCCGGACCTGCCGCCCCGGCTGCACCGCGCCGTCAGCCTGCTGCCCCGGGCACGGTGACGTCAGAGCTCCAGCGGGGCGCTCCGCCGGTGTCCTCGACCCCGCCTGCTCGGCCTACCGGCTGGCCCTCGTGGACCTGTCGGGGCTGACCAGGGCAGGCGCCGCCTGGTCGACCAGCGGCAAGGCCGCCCGGCCGGTCCTCGCCCTCGCCGGCGGGCTGCTGGCCGAGCTCGTCGGGGTCCGGGGCCCTCGCCGTGGTCCGCCCGAGCCGTGGCCACGCCCTCCCGGCCGTGAGAGGTGTCGGCTAGCCCGGGGCGTCGTCGACGTCTGCGTCACCGGCGTGCGTCCCGCCCTCCTCACCCGGCCCCTCCTCGCCAGAGGGTCCTGAACCACCGCGCTCCTCGGAGGCGGTCCAGCCCTCCAGGTAGCCGCGGGCGCGCTCGGTGCGGGGGTAGCCCTCCAGCAGGGCCCAGAAGTCCTCGCCGTGGCCGGGCACGAGCAGGTGGGCGAGCTCGTGCAGCAGCACGTAGTCCTGGACCCACCTGGGCAGCCCCTGCAGGTGCGAGGACAGCCGGATGGTGCCGTCAGCCGGCGTCGTCGAGCCCCACCGGCTGTGCTGGTTGCCGACCCACCGCACCGAGGTGGGGACGGCCCGGCCACCGAGGTACCGGCTGGAGAGGGTGCGCGCTCGGGCCGCGAGGTCACCGTCGCCAGGGGGGCGGCGCCGCTCGCGAGCTGACAAGCGGGCCAGCATGCGGGCGACCCACGCCTCCTCCTCGGCCCGGGTGAAGCGGGCGGGGATGCACACGACGACCGCGCCGTCCTCGTGGAAGGCCGTGACGGTGCGGCGTCGTCGCGCGCTGCGGCGGACGCGCACGGGGACGTCCGCGGCGACGGCTCGCTCGGGCGGGGACGGGCCCGCAGCCCCTCCGGGCTCCATCTACCGCACCGTAGCGGGCGGGAGCCCGCGCGCCGGCAGACGCGCTGGCCCTGTGGAGGACGCCGACGCGTCCGGCGCGGCGACGGCAGGCTGACCGACCGGACCCGCCGGCTGCGGGCCCAGGTGCGCACCCACCGGTGCGGGCGATGGATTAGGAGGTACCTGGTGCTGCTGCGGACACGCCCCGGTCTTCGACGCGCGTGGCGCGACGTCGGCCGGGTCCAGCTGGGCGAGGACACGGCGCACGCCGTGGTGCTCGACGGGTTGGCCGCCGGGGAGGAGGCGGTGCTGGACGACCTCGTCGAGGGTGTCGAGGCGACCGAGCTGCTCGCCCGGTGCGGCGAGCGCGGCGCGAGGGGGCTCTCACCGGCCGCGCTCGAGCACCTGCTCGGGCTCCTGCGGGACGCCGGCGCGCTGGAGCCGACGCCGGTGGCCGGCGGTGCGGGGACCCTCGGCTCGGTGGCCGAGGCCGACAGCCTCGGGCTCCTCCACGGCGGCAGCGGCTGGGACCTGCTGGCCCGGCGCTCGCGGGCCTGCGTGCGCGTGGAAGGACTGCCGCGCACGGCCACGGCCCTCGCGGCCGGCCTCCTCGAGGCGGGGGTCGGCCGGGTGGACCTGCGCCTCGACGGCGCGCCGCAGGTCCGGCCCGAGGACGTGACGTCCGGCGGTCTGCGGCAGGAGGACGTCGGCTGGAGTCTCCCGGCCGCCGCGGAGCGGCTGCGTGCCCGCTGGGAGGAGCAGCTGGGCCGGGCGCCCGGCTCGACGCTGCCGGGCGCCGACGGCACGACGGCGCCGGACCTCGTCGTCCTCGCCGCCCGCGGCGCGCTCCCGCCAGAGCGGGGCACCGAGCTCGTGCGTCAGGACCGCCCGCACCTGGCGGTGGTCCTCGGTGTCCGCAGCGCCGTCGTCGGGCCCTTCGTCCTGCCGGGCCGCACCCCCTGCCTGCGGTGCGTCGAGCTCCACCGCGGCGACCGCGACCCCGAGTGGCCCCGGGTGGCCACCCAGCTGGCCTACCCCTCGACCTGCGGAGGTGAGGACAGCTGGCCCCGCGAGGACGTCGTCCTCGTCCGGCTGGTCTCGGCGCTCGCCGTGGCGCAGGCGCTGGCCCACCTCGACGCGACCTCCTCCCCCGCCGGCCCGTCGTCGAGCGACCCGGGCCTGGTCACCGACGGGCGCGCGACGAGCTGGGAGGTCGACCTCGCCGACGGTCTCACCCGCGGCCGGCGCGTCGAGCTGCACCCAGACTGCGGGTGCGCGTGGTTCCGGTGAGCGCCGACGGCCGCCCACGGCGGGCGTGTCGCCGGGCCGCCCGGACACTTCTTCCACCGGGGGCGATGATGGAGCGGTGAGCGACGGACCGGCGAGCGAGGGCACCACGGACGAGCAGCCGGGCGCCGGCGCCAAGGGTGCCCAGGTGACCGGCGCGAGGAGTGCCCCGGCACCGGAGCTGCCGCGCCGGGCCTTCGCGCGCGGCGTCCGCCTGGCCAGCCTCCCCGCGGGCTTCGCCGGCCGCACGGCCATCGGCCTGGGCAAGCGCCTGGGCGGGGCCTCCGCCGAGGCCGTCGCCGCCGAGATGCAGGCACGGACGGCCGAGCAGCTGTTCGCCGTGCTCGGCCAGCTCAAGGGCGGCGCCATGAAGGTCGGCCAGGCGATGAGCATCTTCGAGGCGGCCCTGCCCGAGGACGTCGCAGGTCCGTACCGGGCGATGCTGACGCGGCTGCAGGACTCCGCGCCTCCCCTGCCCGCTGCCACCGTCCACGCCGTCCTGGCGCGCGAGCTGGGGCCGGGGTGGCGCTCGTCCTTCACCTCCTTCGACGACACACCGGTGGCGGCCGCCTCCATCGGTCAGGTGCACCGCGGCACCTGGGCCGACGGGCGGCGCGTCGCCGTCAAGGTCCAGTACCCCGGCGCCGCCGAGGCCCTCGTCGCCGACATCACCCAGGTCTCGCGCGTCGCGCGCCTCACCGGGGGATGGATCCCTGGCGTCGAGCTCGGACCCATCCTCGCGGAGATGCGGGAGCGGCTCGTCGAGGAGCTCGACTACACCGTCGAGGCCGCCTCGCAGCGGGCCTTCGCCGACGCCTTCCGCGGCGACGAGGACTTCGTCGTCCCCGACGTCGTGGCGAGCACGGAGAGGGTCATCGTCTCGGAGTGGCTCGACGGCGAACCGCTGTCGACGCTCATCGCCGGCGGCACGCAGGAGCAGCGTGACGTCGCCTCCCGGCGTTACCTCGAGTTCCTCCTGCTCGGCCCGGCCGAGGTGGGTCTGCTCCACGCCGACCCCCACCCTGGCAACTTCCGGCTCACGCCCGACGGCCGCTTCGGCATCCTGGACTTCGGGGCGGTGAAGCGGCTCCCCGACGGGATGCCTCCGGCGGTAGGGCGCCTCCTCGGCGTGGCGCTCTCCGACGACGCCGACGGGGTCGTCACCGGCCTCCGGGAGGAAGGTTTCATCAAGCGCTCGATCGAGCTGGACGGGCGACAGCTCCTCGACTACGTCTCGCCATTCCTGCGGCCGGTGCTGACCGAGACCTTCACCTTCGACCGGGCCTGGTTGCGCGAGCTCTTCGGCCACATCAACGACGTCAGGACCCCCACGTGGGCGGTGGGGCTGCGGCTCAACCTCCCCCGCGAGTACGTCCTCATCCACCGCGTCTGGCTGGGTGGCCTCGGGGTCCTGTGCCAGCTCGGCGGCACGGTCGCCTGCATCGACGTCCTCGAGGACCACCTGCCCGGGTTCGCCGACGCGTGACGTCGGCGCTGGTCCTCACGCGCCTGCCCGCCACGCAGCCACCGCACACGTCCCAGAGCCAGGCGACGTCGGCCCGCCGGTCAGACCACGCCGGTCAGGGCTCGCCGGTCAGAGCCTGCCCGTTCAGAACCCACCCCCCGCCGGGGGCCCGGCCCGCCCGGGAACGCCAGAAGGGCCGCCCGCTGGTAACAACCAACGGGCGGCCCTTCTGATGAAGAAGTCCGGCGG
>NZ_JBBHZF010000025.1:273870-306755 GCF_037482365.1 Pseudokineococcus sp. 1T1Z-3 | reverse complement strand
CGCCGCGCGGTCAAGGAGATCGCCGGCGAGCTCGTGCGGCTGTACTCGGCGCGGATGGCGACCTCGGGCCACGCCTTCGGCCCCGACACCCCGTGGCAGCGCGAGCTGGAGGACGCCTTCCCCTACGTGGAGACGCCCGACCAGCTGAGCTGCATCGACGAGGTCAAGGCCGACATGGAGAAGACGGTCCCGATGGACCGGCTGATCTGCGGCGACGTCGGTTACGGCAAGACCGAGATCGCGGTGCGGGCGGCGTTCAAGGCCATCCAGGACGGCAAGCAGGTCGCCGTCCTCGTGCCGACGACGCTGCTGGTGCAGCAGCACCTGGAGACCTTCTCCGAGCGCTTCGCGGGCTTCCCCGTCACGGTGCGCGCGCTGTCGCGCTTCACGAGCGCGGCCGAGTCCGCGAAGACGGTCGAGGGCGTCGTCGACGGCAGCGTCGACCTCGTCGTCGGCACCCACCGGCTGCTCGGCAGCGAGGTGCGCTTCAAGGACCTCGGCCTGGTCATCGTCGACGAGGAGCAGCGCTTCGGCGTCGAGCACAAGGAGACGCTGAAGGCGCTGCGCACCGACGTCGACGTGCTCGCGATGAGCGCGACGCCGATCCCGCGGACGCTGGAGATGGCCGTCACCGGCATCCGGGAGATGTCGACGCTCGCGACGCCGCCCGAGGAGCGCCACCCGGTGCTGACCTTCGTCGGGGCCTACGACGACAAGCAGGTCACGGCAGCGGTCCGCCGCGAGCTGCTGCGCGAGGGCCAGGTCTTCTACGTCCACAACAAGACGGAGACGATCGACAAGGCCGCCGCGCACCTGCGCGAGCTCGTGCCCGAGGCCCGCGTCGCGGTGGCCCACGGGAAGATGAGCGAGCAGGCGCTGGAGCAGGCGGTGCTCGACTTCTACGCCAAGCGTTTCGACGTCCTGGTCTGCACGACGATCATCGAGACCGGCCTGGACATCTCCAACGCCAACACGCTCATCCTCGAACGGGCCGAGCGGTTCGGGCTCTCCCAGCTGCACCAGCTGCGGGGCCGGGTGGGCCGCGGCCGCGAGCGCGCGTACGCCTACTTCCTCTACCCGGCGGACCGGCCGCTGACCGACACCGCCAACGACCGGTTGGCCACGATCGCGCAGAACACCGACCTGGGCTCGGGCATGCAGGTCGCGATGAAGGACCTGGAGATCCGCGGGGCCGGCAACCTGCTGGGCGGGGAGCAGTCCGGTCACATCGCCGGGGTCGGGTTCGACCTGTACATCCGGCTCGTGGGGGAGGCGGTGGCCGACTTCCGCGGGGACAGCCAGGGCAAGCCGCCGGCGGAGATCAAGGTCGAGCTGCCGGTGGACGCGCACCTGCCGCACGAGTACGTGCCGCACGAGCGGCTGCGGCTGGAGGCCTACCGCAAGCTGGCCGTCGCCGAGACGGCCGAGGCGGTCGCCGAGGTGCGCGCCGAGCTGGTGGACCGCTACGGCGAGCCGACCGAGGCCGTGGGCGGCCAGGCGGTGGAGAACCTGCTGGCGGTGGCGCGGTTCCGGGTGCGGGCGAGGGCGGCCGGGGTGACCGAGGTGAGCGCGCAGGGCGCCACCGTGCGGTTCGCGCCGATGGAGCTGCGCGACAGCCAGGTGCTGCGGCTGCGGCGGCTCTACCCGGGCTCGCTGGTCAAGCCGGCGCTCAGGTCGGTGCTCGTGCCGACGCCGAGGACGGCGCGGGTCGGGGGCAAGCCGCTGCAGGGCACGGCGCTGCTGGACTGGGCCGCCGACGTGATCGACGCCGTGCTCGGCGACGACGTCGCCGCGGCCGGGCGGGTGGCGGCGGGCGCAGGGGCGCGCTGACCAGCGGCCCGGACGGCCTACGGCGTCGTCCGTCCGCCGCTGCACCCGGGTGACGGGCGCGTCTGACCGGGGAGGTGGCGGCCATCGCTCGTCAAGGCGAGGAGCGGTGGGGACGACGCCGCCGATGTCCCGGGCGGAGAGGTCCTACGACGGCGCTCTCGACACGGGCGCTGCGGCAGCACTCCTCGGCCCCTTGTCCGACATCGGAGAGCCACGTCATGCGTCCTCGTCGACCGCACTCGCCCGTCCGTCCGCCGGAGCCCGCGCAGCGGCGGCATCGTCGGCTGCTCCTCGTCGTCCCGGCCGTCGTCGCCGGAGGTCTCCTCCTCGGGCCCGCCGGGGCGGTCGCCTCGGCCACCGGGTCCTCGCCCGCCGCCAGCGCTGAGCCGGTCCAGGTGGTGGGCGGCGGGACCTTCTCGCTGCGGCCGGGCAGGGTGGCCACCACCGGGTGGGGCGTCGCGCCGGGGGTCGCCGCGACGGCGGTGCGGGTGCCGGCCCTGGCCGCCGGCGGACCGTTGTGGTTCGCCGTGGAGCTGGCGGAGACCGCCACGACGCCGGGCTACCGCGGCCGGGTGCGCATCTCCGCCGACGGGGAGATGCAGGTGAGCGCCACCTCCCTGGTCCGCGGCTCGGAGACCTTCTCCCAGGGACCCGTGCTGCCCTCGCGGGCGCCGGCGGGGTCGCTCGTCCACCTGGAGGTGCGGGCGCTGCCGGACAGCCGGAGCGGGGTCGAGGTCCGCACGTGGGTGGACGGCCACGATGTCCCGGACTGGCAGTACGGGTTGCTCGACCCGGCCGGGGCCATGGCGGCACCGACCGAGGCCAGGGTGTGGACGCGGCTGTCGGCGTCGGTCAACCAGTCGGTCACCTTCGGCCACCGCGGGATCCGGGCGGTGACGCCCGTCCCGGAGGCGACGACCGCGGAGCAGGTGGATCCTGACGCCACGCTCGACCTGCCGGTCGGAGGGGTCGACTGCAGCCTGTGGGTCGAGGCGGCGGGGCCGACCACGACGAGCTTCACCGTGCCGGCGCTCTCGGCGCCGCTGTGGCTCTCCCTGGAGATGCCGGGCGCCGAGGAGGGCACCACCTACCGGGGGCGGGTCAAGGTCAACCCCAGCGGGGCCCTGCAGCTGAGCACCACCCGGGCCTCGGCGGTCGACCTGGACGCGACGGCCTACGGCCCGGTGCTCGACCAGCGCGCCGGCCAGGGCGCGCGGGTCACCCTCGAGGTCAACCCACGCCCGGCGGCGGAGGGCCAGGAGAAGGCGTTGGAGCTGCGGGCGTGGCTGGCCGGCACCCCGGTGCCGCAGTGGCAGCAGGTGTACACCGACCCGGGCCTGGCGGAGGAGGTGACGACGACCCGGGTGCACGCCCAGCTGTCCGGCTCCGCGGAGGAGGGGGTCAGCCTCCGCCACAGCCTCCCGGAGTCCTCGGCGCTCGTCGGCCCGACGCCGTGACGCGGGACAGTGGTCGGGTGCTCCGCTCGGAGCACCCGGAGCAGCACCGCGAGCGGGGCCGCTCGCACGAGCGGTACGCCGTGTACGCCGTCTGGGGGATCGAGCGCCGGATGGCGCCACCCTGCGTGAGCGGCCGCCCTACCGTCGACTCGCTGACCACCGGTGAGGGCACCTGGGGCGGCGTGGTGTAGCGGGAGCGGTCGATGGGCATGGTGGGTGCAGGGCAGCGTGCTTGGCGGCAGCTCGTCTCCACGGTGGCGGCGGTGGGGGTCGCGGGGGGCCTTCTCCTCGTCGTCGTGGGTGCTCCCGCCCAGGCGGCGGCGGTGACCCCCGTCCCGCCGTCGACCGTCAGCGCCGACGTCCTACCCACCGTGCAGGTGACGGGCGTCGTCTGGGACCAGGTGGTCGTCGGCGACCGGGTGTACGCCACCGGCTCCTTCACCTCCGCCCGCCCCGCCGGCGCCGCGGCCGGCACGCAGGAGACGAAGCGGGCCAACCTGCTCGCCTACGACATCCGGACGGGGGAGCTCGTCTCCTCCTGGGCGCCGACCTTGGACGCCCAGGGTCTCGTCATCACGGCGTCGGCGGACGGGCGCACCGTCTACGTCGGCGGTGACTTCACGGCAGCCAACGGTGCAGCCCGCAAGCGCGTGGCCGCCTTCGACGCGGCGACGGGTGCTCTCGTCACCGCCTTCGCGGCCGACACCAACGGCCGGGTGCGGGGCCTGGCCGTGGCCGACGGCACGCTCTACGTCGGCGGGGACTTCAGCGTCCTGCGCGGCCAGCCGCGGACCCGGCTCGCGGCCGTCTCGGCGTCCACGGGCGCCCTCACCACCTGGGCCCCCGTGGCGGACAGGGAGGTGATGGCGCTCGTCGTGCCCGCCGGCTCCGGGAGCGTCGTCGTCAGCGGGCGCTTCGAGACCCTCGGCGGGCAGGCCGCGCGCGGGAGCGGTGCGCTGGACCGCGTCACGGGCCGACCGCTTCCGTGGGCCGTGAACCAGACCGTCCAGAACTACGGACCGAGCTCGGCGATCTGGTCGCTGTCGACCGACGGCCAGCAGGTGTACGGCACCGGGTACGACTACCGCGGACCCAGCAAGTTCGAGAACAGCTTCGCGGCGTCCGTCGACGGCGGGGCGCTCGTGTGGGTCAACGGCTGCCTCGGCGACACCTACTCCAGCCAGCCGGTCGGCGGGGTCCTCTACACCGTCGGTCACGCGCACAACTGCTCGCCGCTCGGCGGTCACCCGCAGACGAGCCCCGAGACCTACCAGCGCGCCCTCGCGACGACGACCGTGGCGACCGGGACCAACCGGTCAGGTGCCTTCGCCGGCAAGCCCGCGCCCGGGCTGCTGCACTGGCTGCCGACCGTGGCGCAAGGCACTGCCACCGGGCAGGCGCAAGGTGCGTGGGACGTGACGGGCGACGGCCGGTACGTCGTCCTCGGGGGTGAGTTCCCCCGCGTCAACGGGGTGGCGCAGCAGGGCCTGGCCCGCTTCGCCGTCCGTCCCGCGGCGCCCGGCACGGAGGGGCCCCAGGTCTGGGACGAGCTGACCCCGGCCGCCACCGCCGTCGCACCCGGCCTCACGTACGTGACCTGGAAGAGCTCCTGGGACCGTGACGACGCCGACCTCACCTACGAGCTGCTGCGCGGCTCGACCGCCACGAGCTCGGTGGTCCTCGACCGGCGCACCGCCCCGAGCACCTGGTGGTCACGCCCGACGCTGGCCTTCACCGACCGCACGGCGCCGCGGGGCGCGACGGCGACCTACCGCGTCCGGGTGACCGACGCGTCGGGCAACACGATGACGAGCCGGGCTGCGGCCGTCGTCACCGCGGACGGCGACGTGCCGTCCGCCGCGTACGTCGACGCCGTGACCGCCGACGGCGCCCGGAGCTTCTGGCGCCTCGGGGAGACCAGCGGTCCGGCGGCCGTCGACTGGGTGGGCAACGACGACCTGGCTCTCGGCACGTCGGCCACCCGAGGGGTGGACGGTGCCCTCGACGGCGACGCCGCGACGCGCTTCGCCGGCACGCAGGCCGTGCCGGCCACGACGAGGCAGGCGGGGTCTGCCCCCCAGACCTTCACCGTCGAGGCCTGGGTGCGCACGCGCAGCACGAGCGGCGGCAAGGTGGTCGGCTTCGGCAGCAGCAGCGACGGCACCAGCAGCGTCGCCGACCGCCACCTCTACCTCGACGGCGCAGGTCGGGTCTCCTTCGGCGTGATCTCCGGCACCAACCGGGTGCTCAGCTCAGGGACCGGGTACAACGACGGCCGCTGGCACCAGGTCGTCGGCACGCTGGGCCCGCAGGGGCAGTCGCTCTACGTCGACGGGCGCCGGGTCGCCACCTCTCCCACGGTGACGTCGGCGCGGGACTACACCGGCTTCTGGCGGGTGGGCGGGGACCGCGTCAACGGCTGGTCGCGGGCCGGCGTCAACTCCTTGGCGGGCGACGTCGACGACGTGTCGGTCTACGGCGCGGCGCTGACGCCCCGCCAGGTCGCGGCGCACTACAGCGCCAGCGGGCGGACCCCGGCCGGCGGCCGGCGGCCGTCCGACGCCTACGGCCAGGCCGTCCACGACGGCGATCCCGACCTCTTCTGGCGGCTGGACGAGACGAGCGGGACGACCACCTCCGACGCCGGCTCGGCGAACCGGGACGGCGTGGTGCTCGGCGGTGCCCGGTGGACGACGGCCGGCCGGCTCGACGGTGCCGTCGCGCTCGACGGCTCTGACGACGAGGTGGCCACCCGCGAGCGCGTCGCGGCTCCCGCCACGTGGAGCGCCGAGGTCTGGTTCGCCACGTCGTCGACCCGTGGCGGCGGCCTCGTGAGCCTGGGGGACGCGGCCTCCGGCCGTAGTGCCCGCGTCGAGAGGTCGGTGCAGGTGCTGGACGACGGCCGCCTGCGCCTGGTGGTCCCCGGCGGGGTCGTCGAGACGACGAGCGGCTACGCCGACGGCAGTTGGCACCAGGTCGTCGCGACGCAGGACGGCGCGGGCACGGCGCTGTACGTCGACGGCGTCCTCGCCGGCAGCAGCGACGTCGCAGGGCGGCCGGCAGCCCCGGGCTTCTGGCGTCTCGGTGGGGACGCCGCGCTCACCGGCACGACGAGCCACCACCTGGCCGGGCGGGTCGACGAGGCCTCGATCTTCTCGCGGGCGCTCAGCGCCGCGCAGGTGCGCTCGCACTTCCTCGCGGGGGGCGGGGACCTGCCGAACGAGACGCCGACCGCCGCGGCGACCGTCACGACGGACGGCCTCACCGTGGAGGTGGACGCGTCGGCCAGCGCCGACGCCGACGGGACCGTCACCTCTTACGCCTGGGACTTCGGTGACGGCGCGCGCGGCACGGGAGTGACGACGTCTCACGCCTACCTCGCGGCCGGCACCTACGACGTCACGCTCGTCGTCAGCGACGACCGGGGCGCCACGGCGAGCACCCGGACGACCGTGACGGTCACCGCACCGGCGCCCGGCCAGGTGCCCGCCACGACGTCGCCGGCGCTGGCGCTCCTGGCCCGTGACGCCTTCGAGCGGGACGTCAGCGAGGGCCTGGGCGCTGCCGAGGTCGGTGGCTCCTGGACCACGACGGCCGGTCCGACCAGCAGCTTCTCGGTCGCGGGTGGCTCGGCGCGCCTGCAGGCGGAGCGGGCCGGGGTCAACCGCACGGCGGTGCTCCCCGACACGAGGTCGGCCGCGACGGACGTCGCCACGACCCTCGCCGTGGACACCGCCCCGACCGGCGGTGGGCTCTTCGCCACGGTCGTGGGTCGGCGGGTCTCGGCCACCGACGACTACCGGGCGAAGGTCCGCTACCAGGCTGACGGGCGCGTCGTCGTCTACCTGGCCAAGGTCGTCGACGGCGTGGAGACGACGCTCAGCACGAGCGTCGTGCCCGGGGTGCAGGCCGCGCCTGGCCAGCCGCTGCGCGTGCGGCTGCAGGTGACCGGCACGGGCACGACCCAGCTCGCCGTCAAGGTGTGGCCCGCCGCTTCCGCCGAGCCCGAGGCCTGGCTGGCGTCGGCCGTCGACGCGACGCCGTCACTGCAGGCGGCCGGCGGGCTCGGCGTCTCGCTCTACGTGTCCGGCTCGGGGCAGCCCGCCACCCTCCTCGTCGACGACCTGGTGGCGACGACGGTGGGGTGAGCGCGTCCGGGCGACGGGTGTCCCTCGTTCGGAGGACACGAGGAGCGTCCGGCGCCTGCTCGTGGGCTACCGTCGGTGACGACAGCGGGGAGAGCCGGGCGCGGGCGAGCGGCGCCATCAGCGAGAGGTGACCGTGAGTCTTCCCGACACCACCGCGTCCGCCTGCACGGTGACGGCCGGAGAGCAGGGCGTGAGCTCGTGACCTCGCCCGCGCTGCCCCTGCACCGGCTGCACGAGGTGGCCCCCTACCGCCCCCTGCGCATCGCCATGGTCGGCCAGAAGGGCATGCCCGCCACGTTCGGGGGCATCGAGCACCACGTCGAGGAGCTGGGTCGTCGCCTCGTCGAGCGGGGCCACGAGGTCACCGTCTACTGCCGTCAGGGGTACGGCGGGCTCGACGGGCGGCCGGCCCGCGAGCGGCGCGAGCACCGCGGCATGCGGCTGGTCACCACGCCCGCCGTGCGGTCCAAGCACCTGGACGCCATCACCCACAGCACGACGTCGACGGCGCACGCCCTGGCGAGCGGGGTCGACGTCGTCCACCTGCACGCCCTCGGGCCCGGGCTGCTGAGCCCGCTGGTGCGGGCCCACCCGAGCGCCCGCGTCGTCCAGACGATCCACGGGCTCGACCACGAGCGGGCCAAGTGGGGCGGTGGCGCCCGCCGGGTGCTGGAGCTGGGGCACCGGCTCTCCGGGTCCGCGCCCGACGCCGTGACCGTCGTCTCCGCCGACCTGCGACGCCACTACGCCGAGCGGTTCGGGCGTGACGTCGCGCTCGTCACCAACGGCGCGCCGTCCTACGCCCCGGCACCGCGGCGTCTGGTCGAGGAGCTGCTGGGGCTCGCCGGCGCCCCGTACCTGCTCTTCGTCGGGCGGCTCGTCCCCGAGAAGCGGCCCGACCAGCTGCTGCGCGCCTACGCGCGCGTCCCGGGCGCCACCCGGCTCGTCCTCGTCGGGGACTCCTCCTTCTCCGGCGCCTACACCGCCGAGCTGGCCGACCTCGCCGCCCGCGACCCCCGCGTCCTCATGCCCGGCTACCAGTACGGCGAGACGCTGCGGGCCCTGCACCAGCACGCGACCGCTCTCGTGCAGCCGTCGGTCCTGGAGGGGATGCCGCTGACGGTGCTCGAGGCCCTGGGCGCCGGGACGCGCGTCGTCGCCAGCGACATCGCCCCGCACGTCGAGCTGCTCGGCGAGCGCCCCGGCCGGCACGCCCTCGTCCCGGCGGGCGACGACGCCGCGCTCGCCGCGGCGCTCGCCGCGGTGGTGACGACGGCGGACCCCGGGCCGGACGGTGACCCGGTGCGCGAGCGCGTCCTCGCCGACCACTCCTGGGACCGCTCCGCCGAGCTGCTCGAGCGGGTCTACCTCGACGTCGTCGCCGGCCGCGGGCAGCGGCGTCCCGGCTGGGAGCGCTGAGACCAGGATGGCCGGGGAGCCGCACGAAGCAGGCGTCACCAGGGAGACTGCCGGCGTGGTGGCCGAGCGCGGTGCCCAGGCGGCTACCCAGACAGGGGAGCGGCCCGGCAGCCGGCCGTCGACGGTCTTCCTCGTGCTGGTGGGCGTGCTCGCCGCCGCGGCCCTGGCCGTCGGGAGCGGCCTGGCCGCAGCCTCCGGCGAGCCGCTGCTCGCCGTGGTGCCCGTCGCCCTCGTCGCGGCGGTGGCGCTCGGGGTGCTCGCGACGACGCAGGTGATGCTCGTCGTCCTGCTCCTGCTCGCGGCGCGCACCTCCCTCGACCTGGTCTCCGTCACCGGTGGCGGCGGGGTGCTCGCGCGGGCGCTGGACCCGGCCGGCCTGGCCTCGCTCCTGCTCATCGCCACCACGGCCTCGTGGCTGCTCGTCCAGCGGGTCGCTGGCCGGCGCCTGCGCGGGGCACCGCTGCGGACGGCGCTGCTGGCCCTGCTGGCCGCCGCGGCGCTCAGCCTCGTGGGCGCCGACGCCCCGGCCGCCGGCGCCGCCGAGCTCCTGCGGCTCGGGTCGGCCGTCGCCATGCTCGTGCTGCTCGAGCAGGTCGTGACGAGCCGGCGGTGGCTGCTCGCCGTGCTGGGTGCGTGCGGCGTCGCCCTCGTCGTGCCGCTGGCCCTGGGGATCGGGCAGCTGCTCGGCGTGGTCGGGGCCGGCGCGGCGCTCGAGGGTGGGCCGCTGGGCCTGGCCGACCGCCTCACGGGCTCCTTCGACCACCCCACCACCTACGCCCGCTACCTCATGGTCGCCGTCCTCGGGGTGACGGCGCTGCTGCCGGCGCTCGGTCACCGGGCCCGGTGGGCGCTGACGCCGGTGACCCTCGTCGCCGCGCTGCTGCTGGCCGCCACCCTGACCCGCGGCGCGCTGCTCGCCGGCGCGGTCGGGCTGCTCGTCGTCGTCGTGCTGCAGCGCCGCTGGCTGCTGGCCGCGGCTGCGGCGGGCGCCGGCGTCGTCGCCCTCGTCGGCGTCCCCGGCCTGCAGGACCGTTTCGCCACCCTCAGCGAGCCGACGGACAGCCTGGCCTGGCGCGTCGACTACTGGGCGCAGGTGCTGCCGATGGCCACCGAGCGACCTCTCACCGGGATCGGGCTCGACGGCGTCCGCGCCGCGACGGCCGAGTCCAAGCTGCCGCACAGCGACCTCGTGCGCACCCTCGTCGAGACCGGTCTGCTCGGCGCCGCCGCCTACCTCGCCGTCCTCGTGGCGCTCGCGACGGTCGGCCTGCGCGGCCTGCGGCGCACCGACGACCCGCTGCTGCGGGCCGTCTGCGTCGCGGCGACGGCGACGGGGACGGCGGTCGCCGTGGCGAGCCTGGCCGCCAACGTGCTCACCGGCGTCGTCGTGCTCTGGTACGCCATGGCGCTCGCGGCCTGCGCCTCGGCGGTCGGGCGCGGGCTGCTGGACGGGCGCGACGGCTCCGCTGGTGGCGGGGCGAGCGTCGTCGGGGACGTCGCCCCCGCCGGACCCCACCGGGCCTGATGTCAGCCTCAGGTCGAGGTCGAGAGGCGCCCGTCGAGGTCTCCGTGGGGGCTGGCCCAGGTGACGGCAAGGCCGTGGTCCGGGCCGGGCGTGGCAGCGGCCTGGGCGTCGTCGGGGCGCTGTGCTCGCAGGGCGCGCTGCTGGCCGTCGTCGTGCTGGTCGCCCGGCAGGGGGCGCTGGACGTCGGGCGGTACACGACCGCGGTAGCCACGACGTCGCTGCTCGTGCTCGTGGCGCTCGGGGGCTTCCGGGCGGCGCTGACGCGCTTCGCCGCCGTCCACCTCGCCGAGGGCGACGGCGCCCGGCTGCGGGGCCTGCTGCTGCTGGCGCTCGGCCTCTCGGGAGCCGGCTCGCTGCTCGCGGCCCTCGCCCTCGCCGCCGGCGCGCCGGCGCTCGCGGACGCCCTCGGGGACCCGGCGCTCGTGCCGCTGCTGCGCCTGGCCGCTGCTGCGCTGCCGGGGGCGGTGCTCGCCGAGGCGCTGCTCGCGGCGACCCAGGGCTGGCGGACGCAGCGGGCGCACGCGCTGGTCGGCAAGGTGATGGAGCCGGCGCTGCGGCTCGGGCTCACGGCGCTCGCCCTGGCCGTCGGCGCGGGGACGACCGGGGCGGTGGCGGCGCTCGTCGTGTCCTCGTGGACCTCCGCGCTCGTCGCGGCGGTCGTGCTCCGGCGGTGGGTGCGGCGGGCGGCGCCCGCGCCCGCGCGGGTCGTCGAGGTGCGCGCCGTGCTCGCCTTCTCCGGCATCAGCTGGGTGGCGACGATGGCGGCCAGCGGGCTCGTGTGGGCCGACGTGCTGCTGCTCGGCGCGCTGACCGACCAGAGCCAGGTCGGCGTCTACGCGGTGGCCACGCGGCTGGCCGCGCTCGTCGTCCTCGCCGGGCCCCCCGTCGTCGGGGCCGCCGCGCCGCACCTGGCCCACCTCCTGCACGTGGGCGACCTCGCCGAGGCGGGGCGGGTGTACGCCAGCGCGACGCGATGGACCCTCGTGCTGGCCCTGCCGGCCGCCGTCGTCGTCGCGCGGCACCCGCAGGAGCTGCTCGGCGTCGTCGGGCCCGGCTTCACGGGGGCGGCGGCGGTGACCCTCGTGCTGCTCGTCGGCCACCTCGTCGGGGCGGCGGCCGGGCCGTGCACGGCGCTGCTGACGATGGCGGGGCGGGTGCGGCTGTCGATGCTCGTCAACGTGGCCGTGCTGGTGCTCGACGTGCTGCTCGTGCTGGCGCTCGTGCCCCGCCTCGGGGCGCTGGGGGCGGCGCTGGCGTGGGCGGTGGCGCTGGTCGTCGGCAACACGGCGAAGTGGGTGCTCGCGCGGTCCGTCGTCGGGGTGCGCGCGGGCGCCGAGGGGCTCGGGCGCCTGGCGGTCGCGACCGGTGCGGCCGGGGTGGCGGCCGCGGGGGTCGGGAGCCTCGTCGAGACCGGGGTGGGCGCCGTCGTGCTCACCGCACCGGTGACGCTGCTGGTCTTCCTCGCGGTCCTGCTCGTGCTCGGGCTGCCCGGCGACGACCGGGCGCTGGCGGCCGACGTGGTGCGCCGGGTGCGCCGGCGGGACCGGTCGAGAGGCCGGCCGAACGGCCAGGGGGAGCCTCGAACGGGTGAGGCTCACCTCGGGCAGGTGGTGGCGACGTCGAGCGGGGCCCGCGCCGGCGGCCCGGCCGGGCACGATGCCTGCGCCCCGCCCGCGGACGTCACGACGGCGGAGCGGGGCCTGCGGGTCCGTCCGGGCCCGGAGGACGAGCTGGGCCACGGACGAGGACGGGGCCCGGCAGCAGAGCTGGGCACGACGAAGGAGCAGGGCAAGGGCCATGGAGATCGGTGACTGGTTGCGCGGCCGGACGTGGGCGCTCGTCGTCCTGCTGCTCGTGCCGTTGGTGGCGGGTGGCGCGGCCACGGCGGTCGCGGCCGCGCGTCCGGCGCTGCCCGGCGCCACCGCGACGGTCGAGGTGCCGGCGCTCGTGGGCGCGAGCGGTGCGGCCTTCAGCGGCAGCTCCGCCGTCGACCAGTACGCCGCGGCCGTCGTCTCCGCGGCCACCGGCCCGCGGGCGCGCCAGGCGGCGGCCGAGGCGAGCGGGCTGTCCCAGGGGGCGGTGGGGCGCGGCCTGGACGTGCGCCGCGACGCCGGGTCCTCGCGGGTGCTGGTGCGGTGGACGGCGGCTGACGACCAGGTGGGCGAGCAGGTGGCGACCGGCGTCGTCGACTCCGTCGTGGCGACGGCGGCCGACGCCGTCTTCGGGGCCCCCGTCGCCATCGCGGAGCAGCGCCTGACGGAGGCGCGGGAGCGCTTCGCCGAGGCGAGCCGGCAGGTCAGCGAGGTGGGCGCGGAGGCGGGCGTCGCGGACCCGCGGCAGGCGTACTCCTCCCAGCTGTCGCTCGTGAACAGCCTCGTCACCCAGACCGCCGCGGCGCAGGCGCGCGGCCAGGGCGTCGGCGCGCTGGAGACGGCGCTCGCGCAGGCGCGGGCGGGGCTGGAGCCCTACCCGCCGCTGCTCGCGGAGCTGGACCGGCTGGAGGGCGAGCAGGACGTCGCCGAGCGTCTCCTGCAGGACGCCCAGGCCGACCTCGACGAGGCCCGCGACGAGCAGGCCGCCGCCGAGCCGGCGGTGACGACCACGACGCGCTCCACCGCGGTCGGCGGTCTGCGCCCGGCGGTCGCCGACGCGGGGCTCCCGGCCGCCGCGGCGGGCCTGGTGCTCGCCGTCCTGCTCGTGGTGCTCGTCGAGTCGGTGCGCGGACGCCGTCGGCGCGCGCGGGGCGAGGTCTCGGGCGAGCAGCTCTTCGACGACGCCGGGCGCGACGTCGAGCCGGCTGCCGCGCGTCGCTGAGGCGCCCCGCCGTCGTCCGCCGTCCCCCCGACGCGCGGCCTCGTCGCGAGGTCGGGCCCTTCTCTTCCCCGCGACGTGTGACCTCGTCGGGGCCAGGTGCGCCGCGAGTCCGAGAGGCGCCTCCACGCGTGTCGACCCGTGCCGACGAGGTCAGACGTCGCGGGAGGGGTCGGGCGGGGTCGCCCGGCCGGCGAAGGCGCGGGCCTCGGGGGACCAGGGGCCGCGGGCGCCGAGGTCGTCGCAGCGGTACCCCAGGTGGGCCATGTCGGCCGTGTACCACCGCTCGACGAGACGCCGCTGGCGCGAGCCGGGCCGCCACCAGCGGCGCATCCGCCGCCACTGCTGGGCGTAGGCCTCGCTGCGCCCGGTGAGCAGGCTCTCGGCGGGGATCGGGCCGTCCAGCCGCAGGAATCGCTGCAGGCGCGCCAGCTCGGCGACCGGGTCGCGCACGAGGTCTTCGTAGTGCAGGACGTGCGCCCGGCGCAGGTGAGCGAGGTCCTCCAGCAGCACCCGGTGCGCGCGCATCCAGTGCTCCACGAGCGCCGTCAGCGGCTCACGCTTGCGCGGGTCACCCGTGCGCAGGCTGCGCCACTTGCGCGTCCCCAGCGCCACGACGACGGGGTGGCGGACGACGACGACGAGCGCCGAGCCCGGCAGCACCTGCTGCACGAAGCGCCCCATGAGCATGTCCGGCGGGGACTTCTCGACGAGCACCGGGCGGGAGAGGTCCCAGTAGGGGCGCCACGCGGCGAGCAGCCGGCTGCCGGCGTCGGGGGTGGCCAGCGGAGAGCTCTCGGTGAGGTGCGCCTCGGGCCGCCGGGCGAAGCGGCCGCTGCCGCCGTAGGTGATGGCCGGGGGGTAGACGTCCTGCAGGTGCTGGCCCTCGTCGTGCGGCACCCCGGTGCCGGAGAGCCCGCTCACCTGCGGGTGCGCGGCCAGGGCCGCCGCGAGCGGCGTCGTCCCGCTGCGGTGCAGCCCCCCGACGAGCACCACGCGCCCCGGCGCGACCGACCCGACCGGGCCGGTGGTGGCCGGCGCCGGCGCGGGCTCGCCCCGTCGGCGCCGCGGGAGCCGGATCACCGCAGCGCCTCCACGAGCTCCTCGACCCCGCCGTCGACGCCGAGGACGACGGGTGTGGTGCCCACCTCGCCCGGCCCGTCGACACCCGCGGCGGTCGGCTGCGGCGCCCCGGTCGACCACGCCACCGCCGTCGTGCCCGACGCGCCGACGAGCGCCGTTCCCCGCACGTCCCCGACGACGAAGGGCACCGCCCGGGCGCCCGGCGCGGCGCGCGAGAGCCGCAGGTACGCCTCGGTCGCCCCGCGGTCGGAGCCGTCGGGCCCGACCAGCCCCCACCGCGGCTCGTCGGCGTTGCGCCCGTCGGGGTTGACGGCGAGCGGCAGCCACACCGCGACGGGGGAGCCCTCGGCGAGGACGGTCGCGCTCGCCCGCAGCAGGTCGGCGTCCCGCTCGTCCGCGGCGGGCTCGACGCCCTCGCCGTCGCGCCAGAAGTCGCCCAGCTCCCACACCTCCAGGGGGACCGACGCGGGCGTGCTCGCGCGCAGCGCCGCGAAGAGCGGCCCCAGCTGCTCCTGCGGCTCGTAGAAGTGCACCTGCCGGGCGTCGAGCACCCCGTCGGCGGCCAGCCGGGAGGCGACCTCCCACTGCGCCAGGGACACCTGCGCCGGCTCGCCCGCGAGCACCGCCTCCAGCTCGGCGGCGTCGCCGACCCGCGGCAGCGTCCCGCGCGTGCCGATCCGCGCCGCGTAGTAGGCGTTCCAGGCCGCCACGCCGGCCTGCGGGCCGCCGGTCTCCAGCGCGTGCGCGACGACGCCGTACCCGTGGGCGACGCTCGACAGGCCGGAGTCCAGCACGCGCGCGGTGGGGTCGGCGGCCCGGACGGCGGCCGCGGTGGTGCGCGCGTGCTCCTCGTACTCGGCGGCGGTGCCGGACCAGAAGGCGGGGGCGTTGACCTCGTTCTCGACGGCCCACGACGTCACCCCGAGGCCGGCGCCGGCCTCCACGAGCTCGGTGACGAAGTTCTCGTAGGCGGCCACGTCCGCCGGGGGGTCGGACTCGGTCTTGCCGGCCCCGCGGACGTGCTCGGCGGAGCCCGCTGTCGCCCAGCAGCTCCCGACCCGGATCTTGACGAGCAGGTCGACGTCGAGCGCCTGGGCGCGGCGCATGACCCGCTCCACCCGGGCGAGGTCACGCCGGCCCTCCTCCGGCTCCAGCTCGCACCAGACGGCCTCGACGAAGCTCGGCACCCGCCCGGTCTGCGCGAGCCACGGCTCGTAGGTGTCGGCGCGCCCCCACTGCCACTTGGCCCCGAGGCCGAGGAGCTGCGGGCCGGGCTCGCCGACGGCGACGCCGTCGGCGTCCGGCTGCAGGGCCGACCAGGCGTCCCCGTCGGTGGCGTCCGTCCCGGGGGTGCCGCCGGTGGGGGCCCCGGTGGGCGCCGGGTCGGGTGCCTCGTCGTCCGGCGCGGGCCCGGTGCACCCGGCGACCACGACGCCCGCGAGCACGGCACCGAGCACGGCCCGGGCCGTGGGCCATCGGCGGCTCACGGCCGCACCGTCGCCACGCGCAGCTCCTCCAGCTGGGCGTGCAGGGCGTGCGCCAGCGCGAGCACCGCGGGGTCGACGTCGACCCGCGGCGGGTGGGTCCGGCGGGCCTCGACGTGCTCCCACAGCGCCGGGTCGGGCGCGAGGCCGACGAAGGTGCAGACCTTCTCGACCTCGACGGCCGGGTCGGCGACGACGGCGTCGTAGGAGACGAGCAGCACGTCCTCCCGCTGCGCCAGCCCCAGGTCGAGCACGAGGCGGTTGCGGACCACCCAGAAGAGCACGGCCGCCGTGAGCGGCGTCATCGCCTCGACGTCGAAGGTGCGGACGAGGTCGACCGACGCCGCCGGCAGGCGCTCCCCCTGCCAGAGGCTCGTGCCGTGACCCGTCGAGATCGCCTGCAGGGCCAGCAGGTTCGAGCTGCCGAACTTCGAGACCTCCGACCGGGCCCGGGCGAGCGGCTCCCGGTAGACCCACAGCGCCCGTCCGCCGGGCAGGTCGGGGGAGTCGAGCAGCCGGTCGACGTGCTGGCTGTCGCACAGCGGCTTCAGCAGCACCACGGGGTGCCGGCTGGCGCGGACCACCCGCACGAGCCGCGCCTGGTCCACGAGGCGGTAGCGGCGCATGACCCGGCGGTCGCCCTCGCCGAGCGCCTGCACCTCAGGTGCGGCGTCGACGCCACGCAGGAGCATGTTGGTGCCTGAGCGCTGCAGGCCGACGACGTAGACGGGGCGGGCTTCGCCCCGGGCCCCGCCGTGCCGCGCCCGCCACCGCGCCGCGCGCCAGGCGGTGCGCAGGCGCTCGCGCGGGTCGAGGCGGTCCTCCTCGACGAGCCGGCCGACCCCCTCGGTGCGGGCCCACCGGACGTGCCGGACCACCTTGCGGCCCAGGTGCGAGAGAGCCCCGGCGGCGCCCTCGCGCGCGTCGGGGTGGGGCGGGCGGGCCATCGGGCTCCTCGTCGCGGGCGCCGGGACACGTCGTCGGCGGAGATGGGTGCAGCCGGGTGGTCTGCCCACCGGACGCTCGCATCGTGGCACGAGCGGGCCGACCCCTGTGGTGAGGTGGGCGACGTCGCGCGGTGCCCGGGGGTGCGCCGCGAGCGCGGGCGTCCGGCAACGCGGGCGCCCGGGAGGTCGAGCGGGAGAGGGCCCGAGGTGCGCGTCCTGCACGTCAACAAGTACCTCCACCGCCGCGGCGGCGCCGAGGCGCACATGCTCGACCTGGCGGCGGCGCAGCGGCGCGCCGGCCACGAGGTGGCGCTGTGGGGCATGGCCCCGGCGGACACCCGCGAGCAGCCCGGCGACCCTGGTGTGCTGCACGGGGTGCTGGCGCCCGCGCTCGAGCTGGAGCCGCCGCCGCCCGGGGCGGCGGCCCGCGTGCGCGCGGCGGCCTCGACGGTCTGGTCGGTGCCCGCGCAGCGGGCGATGGCGGCCGCGCTGGAGCGCTTCTCGCCCGACGTCGTGCACTGCCACAACATCTACCACCAGCTGTCGCCGTCGGTGCTGGCGCCGGTGCGCCGCCGCGGGGTGCGCGCCGTCATGACGCTGCACGACTACAAGCTCGTCTGCCCCAGCTACCAGATGCTCGCCGGCGGGCGCCCGTGCCAGGGCTGCGTCCGTCCCGGGCTCGCCGGCCCGCTGCAGGCGCTGCGGCACCGGTGCAAGGGCTCGCTGGGGGCGAGCGCCGTGGTCGCCGTCGAGTCCACGCTGCACCGGGCGGGCGACGCCTACGGGTCGCTGGCCGCCCTCGTCGCCCCCAGCCGCTTCCTCGCCGACGTGCTCGCCCGCGCCGGCGTCGGGGACGGGCGCGTGCACGTCGTGCGCAACCCGGTGGGGCTCGTGCCGGCGGAGCGGCTCGTGCCGGCGGCCGACCGGCGCGGCCTCGTCGTCGCCGGCCGCCTGAGCCCCGAGAAGGGGGTCGACGTCGCCGTCCGCGCGATGGCGCACCTGCCCGGCGCGCACCTGGTCGTCGCCGGCGACGGCCCGGCGCGGGCGGACCTGGAGGCCCTGGCCGCGCGGGTCGCGCCGGGCCGGGTCCGCTTCACCGGGCGCCTGCCGGCGCCGGAGGTGGAGGCGCTCGTCACCGGCGCCGTCGCCGTCGCCGTGCCCTCGCGGTGGTACGAGAACGCGCCGCTCGCGGTCACCGAGGCGCTCGTGGCCGGCGTCCCGCCCGTCGTCAGCGACCTCGGCGGCGCCCCCGAGCTCGTGCGCGACGGTGTCGACGGCCTCGTCGTGCCGCCGGAGGACCCGGCGGCCCTCGCCGCGGCCCTGCGGCGCCTGCTCGTTGACCCGGCCGCCGCCGGCCGGATGGGCGCGGCGGGGCGCGAGCGCGTCGCGCGCGAGCACGACGCCGACGCCCACGTCCGACGGCTCGAGGAGATCTACTCCGGCGCGGCCACTCCCGAGCCCGCGCCGGTGCGCGCGCCGAGCCGGCGCAGGGCGAGCGCCCGTGGCTGAGGAGCAGGCGCCCGTCGTCCTCTACGTCGCCGGCAGCGGCCGCAGCGGCAGCACCCTGCTGGCCTCGGCGGTGGCGGCGCTGCCGGGCTGCGTCGGCGCGGGAGAGGTGCGCTACGTCTGGGAGCGGGGCGCGGTCGCCGACCACCTCTGCGGGTGCGGCGAGCCCTTCTCGGCCTGCCCGGTGTGGACGCAGGTCATGGCCGACGTGCGCGCCGAGCACCCCCACCTCGCCGAGCCCGGCGCCCTCGCCGCGCTGGCGGCCCGCCAGCGGCAGCGGCTGCGGGTGCGGACGCTCCCGCGGGTCCTGGTCCGGCGGGCCCTCGGCCGCCTCCCCGTCCCGCCGAGCGAGGACGACGCCGTCCTCGTCACCCTGTACCGCTCGCTGGCCCGGGTCACCGGGTCCGGCGTCGTCGTCGACCCGTCCAAGCTCCCCCCGTACGGGCTCCTCCTGCAGCAGCTGCGCGGGCCCGGGGCGGGCCCGGCGCTCGACGTCCGCGTGCTGCACCTGGTCCGCGACCCGCGGGCGACGGCCTGGTCGTGGCGGCGGCGGCGGCGCACGCACGACGTGCCCGGCGTCGACGCCCTCATGCCCCGGCCGGGCGTCCTGCGGGCGTCGGTGCTCTGGGCGCTGTGGAACGGTCTCGCGGCGCTGTGGTGGCGCCCGCGCGCCGGCGCCGGGGTGCTGCGGGTCCGGTACGAGGACCTCGTCCTCGACCCCGCGGGTGTCCTCGCCGACGCCGCCCGGCTCGTCGGGGCCGACCCCGCGGCCGGGCCGGTGCTGTCGACCGGCGACGACGGCGCCGCGACGCTCGTGCTGCCGCGCTCGCACACCGTGGCCGGCAACCCCGACCGGCACGGCTCGGGAGCGGTGGTGGTGCGCGCCGACGACGAGTGGCGCACCCGGATGGGCTGGCGGGCACGGCTGCTCGTCGGCGTCGTCACCGCACCGGCACGGCTGGTGCTGCGGTGGTGAGCGCCCCGTCGGCGCGCGCCGTGGCCGCCGCGGCGCCCTCGTCCGGCAGGGTGGGCGGGTGAGCACCGCCTCGACGCCGCCGCGCCTTGCCGTCGTCACCGGGACGGGGCGCAGCGGGACGACGCTGCTCACCGAGGTGCTCGCGCGCCACGAGCGCACCGGCTTCGTCTCGGGGGTGGACGACAAGCTGTGGCGGCTGGGCTCGCGCGGGCGCCACAACGGACGTCTCTACCGCGCCGGTGGTGCGCGGCCGGCGTCGATGCGGGCGCTCGCGGAGACCGCCGGCCTGCGGCAGCGCGGACGGCTGCGGGTGCGCCCCTCGGAGGGCTACCAGCTCTTCGACCGCCACGTCATGCCCGGCTTCTCGACCCCCTGCCGGGACCTGCTGGCCGAGGACCTCACGCCCGTCGTCGCCCGCCGCCTCGTCGCCTTCGTCGAGGAGCGCCGTGCCGCGCAGGGCGCCGACGTCCTCCTGCAGCACCTCACCGGCTGGCCCCGCACGGGGCTGCTGCGCGAGGCGCTGCCCGACCTGGCGGTGGTCAACGTCGTCCGCGACGGCCGCGCGGTCGCCAGCTCGTGGCTGCAGATGGGCTGGTGGGACGGCTGGCGAGGGCCGGACCAGTGGATCTACGGGCCTCTCCCACCGGCGCTGAGGGAGCAGTGGGAGCGCTCGGGCCGCTCCTTCGTCGTCCTCGCCGCGCTCGGCTGGCGGATGCTCGTGGAGGCCGCCGAGGCCGCCCGAGAGCTCGTGCCGCCGGGCCGGTGGCTCGACGTCCGCTACGAGGACCTGCTCGCCGACCCCCGCGGGGTGCTCGCCGGGGCGCTGGAGCACCTCGGTCTCGCGTGGTCACCGACCTTCGAGGCCGGGCTCGCCCACCACCGCCTCGAGCAGGGCCGGCGGGAGGCCTTCCGCGACGAGCTGACGCCCGCGCAGCTGCGCGCCGTCGAGCAGGCGATCGCCGAGCCGCTCGAGCGCTGGGGCTACCTCGTCGGCTGAGGACCGCTCACCAGCCGCGCTCCCACCCCGTCGTCGCCAGCAGCAGCGGCAGGTCGCCCTCGAAGGCGCCGGCGAGCAGGGCCCGGGCCTCCGGCATGGGGTCGCCGGCCTCGGGCGGGCGGCGGGTGTGGCGGGCGTGCCCGCCGAGGTCGACGACGTCGAGGCCGAGGAAGGCCAGAAGGCGGGCGTGCTCGCGCGCCGGGTCGGCGTGCAGCTCCTCGCTGCGGACGACGTGCAGGCGCTCGCGCCCGACGGCGGCCACCCACCGCGACAGCTGCTCGCCGTACCGCCCGCGGGCCACGTAGGACCAGGCGCGCAACGCCCGGTGGCCGGCCGAGCTGCCCGGGCCCAGCGCGCGCGCCGCGGCCAGCCGCTGCGGCTCGGCCGCCAGCGCCTGCGCGAGCGGCAGCCGCTCCGCGCCCGTCCGCACCGAGTGCCGGTGGTGGGAGAGCGCCCGCGTCACCGGGTCCCGCAGCAGGACGACGACCTTGGCCGCCGGCAGCGCCGCGGCCAGGCGGGCCGGGGCGGCGGGGTCGAACAGGTAGTACGGCGTCGACTCGAAGGTCTGCTGGCCCGGTGCCAGGCGGGGGAAGCAGCCGCGGTACCAGTCCAGCCCGCGCTCGTGGTGGAGGGTGAAGAACTGCAGCTCCTTGCCCGCGGCGCCCCGCACCTGCGGGTGGCGCAGCAGGTCCTGGTGCAGCGACGTCGTCCCGCAGCGCTGGGCGCCGGCGACGACGAAGGACGGCAGGTCACCGGCGCGGCCGGTGCGGGCGCGGACGGTTGCGCGGGCCGAGCGCACCTGCCGGCGGGTGACGTCACGGACGCGGTGGCGCAGGGCGTCCACGCGCGAGGAGGACGCCGGGACGGCCGGCGCGGGCGGACTCACGCCGCTGAACCTAGGGCCGCCGGACGAGCAGCCGACACGGCGGCGCGGCGGCCGCGGCGGTGCCCGGCGTGGCACCGTGCCGGTCGTGCCCGAGCCGAGCCCGTCCCCGTCCGTCCCCGCCGCCGACGCGGCCGCCGCCCCGGCGCCGCCGGGGACCCGTCTGCTGGAGCTGGTCGCCGTCATGGACCGGCTGCGCTCGCCGGGTGGCTGCCCGTGGGACGCCGAGCAGACCCACGCCTCGCTCGCGCCCTACGCGCTGGAGGAGGCGCACGAGGTCGTCGAGGCCATCGAGGGCGGCAGCCCGCAGGACCTGCGGGAGGAGCTCGGGGACCTTCTCCTGCAGGTCGTCTTCCACGCCCGGATGGCGCAGGAGGCCCCCGCGGGCGAGCGCTTCGACGTGGACGACGTCGCCGCCGGCATCACGGCCAAGATGGTCGGCCGCCACCCGCACGTCTTCGCCCCCCAGGGCGGCGCGCTGACGGCCGCCGACGTCGAGGCGGGCTGGGAGGCGCGCAAGCAGGCCGAGAAGGGCCGGGCCAGCGCCCTGGACGGCGTCCCGGTGGCCCTGCCCGCGCTCGCACGGGCGCAGAAGCTGCTGCGCCGGGCGGAGCGGGCAGGGCTGCTCGACACCGCCCGGCCGCTGCCGCCGGCATCCCGCCCGGAGGCGCTGCCGCCGGAGGGGAGGGCGTCGGGCGTCGGTGACCGGCTGCTCGCCGTGGTCCGCGAGAGCGTCGCCGAGGACCCGTCGGTCGACGTCGAGGGCGAGCTCCGGCGCGCCGTCCGGGCGCTGGAGCTCGAGCTGCGCCGGCGCGAGCAGCGCGGCTGAGGGGGTCACCGCGCCGCCCGCGAGCTGGTCGAGGAGGGCCCCTGAGCCCCTGAGCCCCTGAGCCCCGAGATCGCCGTGCTCGCGGCGCGGGACGGCGGGTCTGCGCTGTCCGGGTGGGAACCGGTGGGCCACGTCCGCCCCGGGGTCAAGACGGGGGTCGGCGGCGTCGACCGCTGACCTGTCGACGGGAGACGCCCGCGACGACGCCGCCGGCGTCCCCCGAGCTGGCGCCCCGCGGAGGTCCTGCCCATGTCCCGCCGTCTGCCTCTGCTCACCCGCCATGCCGCCGTGACCGCGACGCTGCTGCTGCTCGGGTCCGCGGCGGTGCCCACCGTCACGGGTCTGCTGGCCGCGGCGCCGACCGTCAGCACGACGACGACCGCCGCGCCGACCGGTCAGAGCGGCTGCCCGTCGGCGGAGGAGCAGGTCCACGTCACCCTCGACCCCGCGACCGGCGACGCCGTGTACAGCTCCGACCGCGGCAGCGCGCAGGCGGGCCACCCCTCCGCGCGCGGCGCCGACGTCGCCTTCCTCGCCTCGGCGACCTGGCGTCCGGGCACGAGCCCGGTCCAGCGCGTCACCCGCCCCGGCACCGACCTGCACGCCTACGCGACGACGTCGGCGCAACGCTCCTCGTTGGCGGCCGCGGGCTTCACGCAGGTCGAGGGCGTGGCCTTCTACGCGGCGACGGCGACCGACGGGTGCCTGTCGCCCGTGCAGCGCTGGGTGGGGCCGCAGGGCCAGCACCGGCTCGTGATCTCGCAGGAGGAGGGCGCGACCTTGGCGGCCGAGGGCTGGAAGGACGGCGGGACGGCCTTCTACGCGGCGCGCGACACCCGCTTCTCCATCGCCGTCCTGCCGGACACCCAGGAGGAGGTCATCGGCGGCGCCACCGGCCGCTTCGAGCAGCGGATGCGCTGGCTCGTGGCCGACCGGGACCAGCTGGACCTGCGCTACGTCGCCCACGTGGGCGACGTCGTCAACTGGGACACGCCCGACCACCGGCAGTACGTCGTGGCAGACGGCGCCACGAAGGTGCTGGACGAGGCGAAGATCCCCTTCTCCTACGCCATCGGCAACCACGACACGAAGGCGACCTGCGCCGGTGGAGGTGCCTGCCCGGGCGACGTCAAGGCCAACCAGCGCGACACGCGGACCTTCAACACCTTCTTCCCGCCGAGCCGCTTCACCGCGCTGGCGGGGGTCTGCGAGCCGGGCAAGGTCGACAACTCCTACTCGACCTTCCAGGCGGGTGGCGAGGACTGGATGGTCCTGAACCTCGAGCTGTGGCCGCGGACGTCGGTCGTCGACTGGGCCCGCGGCGTCGTCGCCGCGCACCCGCGCCACAACGTCATCCTCGTCACGCACTCCTACCTGAACAGCGACGGGAGCATCAAGAAGGACAACGGGGGCTACGGCGCGAACAGCCCGCAGTACGTCTTCGACCGCCTCGTCAAGCAGTACCCGAACATCCGCCTCGTCTTCTCCGGCCACATCGGGAGCACCGCCCAGCGGGTCGACACCGGGGTGCACGGCAACAAGGTCTACTCGATCCTCACCGGTTACCACGACCGTGTGAGCAACCCGACCCGGGTCATCGAGATCGACACCGCCGAGGGCTGGTTCAGCACCGGGGTCGTCATGCCCCTCACCGGCGAGGTCAAGGCCGACCGGTCCGCCTTCACCGTGAGAGGGGTCGACTGGGTGCGGTGAGCCGGCCGCGGTGGACCGGGTGGACCGGCCGCGGGTCGAGGGGCCCTCGTGGCGCGCGGGCGCAGGCGGCAGGCTTGACCCGTGCGCACCTGGTGGGTCCTGCGGGCGGGGCTCAACGCCCTGCCCTCCGCGGCGGCGCTGGCGTGGGGGGTGGCGCACGGCGGCCGGCCCCGCGTCGGGCCCGACCTGCTCGTCGAGTGCGGCGGCATGCGCGGCGGGTACGCGCGCGGGGGGACGACGGTCGGCAACGTCTGGCTGCACGGCGGGCTCGGCGGGCCGGTGCGGCGCCGGCACGAGGCGCGGCACGCCGACCAGTGGGCCGTGCTCGGGCCCGTGCTCATGCCGCTGGCCTACGGCGTCGAGGCGGCGCTGACCCGCGGCGACGCGCGCCGCAGCCGCTTCGAGCGCCACGCGGGGCTCGCCGACGGCGGCTACGGGCCCGACCGGCCGCTGCGCCGCCCTCGGCTGCTCGCCGGGGCGCGCCCCCGACGTCCCGGCGGAGCGCTCCCGCCTCGGTAGGCTCCCCGGCGTCCCTCCCCTCGACCGAAGGAGACCCTCGTGGCCAGCATCGTGGCCGTCGGAGCCCGCGAGATCCTCGACTCGCGCGGCAACCCCACCGTCGAGGTCGAGGTGGCCCTCAGCGACGGCGTCCTCGCCCGCGCCGCGGTCCCGTCCGGGGCGTCCACGGGTGCCTTCGAGGCGGTCGAGCGCCGCGACGGCGACTCCTCCCGCTACGGCGGCAAGGGCGTCCTCGGCGCCGTCGACGCCGTCCTCGGGCCGATCGCGGACGCGCTGAAGGACCTCGACGCCTCCGAGCAGCGGCTCGTCGACGCGGCGATGGTCGAGCTGGACGGGACGCCCGACAAGTCCTCCCTCGGCGCCAACGCCATCCTCGGCGTCTCCCTCGCGGTGGCCCGTGCGGCGGCGGAGTCGGCGTCGCTGCCGCTGTTCCGCTACGTCGGCGGGCCCAACGCGCACGTCCTGCCCGTGCCGATGATGAACATCGTCAACGGCGGCGCCCACGCCGACTCCGGCGTCGACGTCCAGGAGTTCATGATCGCGCCGATCGGCGCGCCGACGTTCCGCGAGTCGCTGCGCTGGGGCGCCGAGGTCTACCAGGCGCTCAAGTCGGTGCTGAAGTCCCGCGGCCTGTCCACCGGCCTCGGCGACGAGGGCGGCTTCGCCCCCGACCTGCCGAGCAACCGCGAGGCCCTCGACCTCATCTCGACCGCGGTGGAGAAGGCCGGGCTCGGCGTCGGCACCGACGTCGCCTTCGCGCTCGACGTCGCCGCCACCGAGTTCCACGACGGCGGCGTGTACCGCTTCGAGGGGCAGGAGCGCAGCGCCGAGCAGATGTCGGCGTACTACGCCGAGCTCGTGGACGCCTACCCGCTCGTGAGCATCGAGGACCCGCTCGACGAGGACGACTGGGCGGGCTGGTCCACGCTGACGAGCTCCCTCGGCCAGCGCGTGCAGCTCGTCGGCGACGACCTGTTCGTCACCAACATCGAGCGCCTGCAGCGCGGCGTGGACGAGAGCGCCGCCAACGCCCTGCTCGTCAAGGTCAACCAGATCGGCACGCTCACCGAGACGCTCGACGCCGTGGACCTGGCGCACCGCAACGGCTTCCGCGCGATGATGAGCCACCGCTCGGGCGAGACCGAGGACACGACGATCGCCGACCTCGCCGTCGCCACCGACTGCGGGCAGATCAAGACGGGCGCGCCGGCCCGATCCGAGCGCGTCGCCAAGTACAACCAGCTCCTGCGCATCGAGGAGGAGCTCGACGAGGCCGCCCGCTACGCCGGCGCCGGCGCCTTCCCCCGCTGGAAGGGCTGAGCGGCAGGCGGTCTGCGCGGTGAGCAGGGTCCAGGCGCAGGGGGAGGGAGCAGCGATGGCGGCGGGACGTCGGCCGGTGGCCCCGCGGGCTCCCCGGCCCCCCGGGCCGTCCGTCCCGTCGTCGTCGGAGGCGGCGCATCTGTCGGTGCGGACGTCGTCCGGCGCTGCGCCACGCTCGTCCGCCCCCACCGCGCTGCACCTGCCGGCGCGCGGTGACGCGTCGGCGCGGGCCCGGCGGGCCCGCGAGGTGGCCGAGGAGCGGCGCCGCCAGACGGCGTCGGCGTCCGCGCGGCGGCGCCACCTCGTGGGGACCCTGCCCGCGCCACGGGGGCTGACGCGGCGGGCGGCCGTCTTCGCCGTCCTGCTGCTCGTCGTCGCGGCGGCGCTGGCCCCCTACCTGCACGCGACCATCAGCCAGCAGGCGGAGATCGCCGCCGCCGAGTCCGAGCTGGCGCAGACCCACGCTGACGTCGCCACGCTGGAGGGTGAGCTGGCGCGCTGGCAGGACCCCTTCTACGTGCAGAGCCAGGCGCGCGAGCGGCTGGCGCTCGTGATGCCCGGCGACCAGCTGTACCGCGTGACGGGTGCCTCGCCCAGCCAGCAGGTCGCGGCGGACCCGCGGGCGGCCGCGGCCGAGGAGCTGCGGACGACGGGCGCGGACCGGCCGTGGTTCTGGGTGCTGTGGGACTCGGTGGACGCGGCCGGGCGCGGGACGACGGGGCGGTGACCGGGTCGGTCGACGAGCCCGCGCCGGCTGGGCGAGAGCGGCTCGTGGGTGACGGCCGGTCTGGCGGCGGCCTCTCGCCCGAGGACGCCGCCGCCGTCGAGGCCCAGCTGGGCCGCCCCTCGCGGGGGGCGCTGGGGGTCGCGCACCGGTGCGGCTGCGGCCGCCCGGACGTGGTGGCGACGGTGCCGCGCCTGCCCGACGGCACGCCGTTCCCCACGACCTTCTACCTGACGTGCCCACGGGCGGCGGCGGCGATCGGGACGCTGGAGTCCGACGGCGTCATGCGGGCGATGACCGAGCGGCTGGCGCAGGACGAGGAGCTGGCGGCGGGGCACGCGGCGGCGCACGAGGACTACCTGCGCCGCCGCACGGCCCTCGGTGACGTGCCGGAGATCGCCGGCGTCTCCGCCGGGGGGATGCCGACGCGCGTCAAGTGCCTGCACGTCCTCGTGGCGCACGCCCTGGCCGCCGGCCCCGGGGTCACGCCGCTGGGCGACGAGGCCCTGGCCATGCTCGACGACTGGGCCGTCCGCGGCCCCTGCGTCGACGCCGGGACCGGGCCCGGCGACGCGGCGGACCCGGCGGCGGGCCAGGCCTCGCCCGAGCGGGACTCCCGGTAGGAGGACCTCGTCGTCGGGCTCAGCCCCGACCCGGGGGGCGCGGACCCGGTCCTTGGCTCATCACCTGCTCCAGCTCGTCGCCGCTGAGCGGACGCACGGGCAGCGGCGGGCGGGCGCCCGCGCCGTCCGCCCGCATCCCGTCGAGCACGAGCGTCAGCGCCCGGCGCCACAGACCGGGCACGACCACCTCGCAGCGGTCCACGACGGCGCCGACCATGAGCGGGACGAGGGCGACGTCCTGCGCGCTCACGTCCTGCCGCAGCTGCCCGGCCGCGTGCGCCCGCTCGACCAGGGCGGTGGCCGAGGGGGCGATCCTGCCGCGGGCGAGCCGGGACAGGTGCGGGGCGGTCGGCCCGAGGACGAGCTGGCGCCAGCCGCGGTCGGCCGCCTGCTGCTCGACCACGCGCTCGAGGTACCACCGCAGCCCCTGCCAGGCGTCGTCCGCGGTGAGCGCCTCGTCGGCGAGGGCGCCCGTCCGCTCGACCCTGTCGGCGAACAGCGCGGCCAGCAGGTCCTCCTTCGTCGGGAAGCGGCGGTAGACGGTGCCGACGCCGACGTCGGCCGCGCGGGCGATGTCGTCGTGGCTCACGTCGAGCCCGTGCTCGGCGAGCAGGGTGCGGGCGGCCTCGAGGATGCGCCGCCGGTTGCGCTCGGCGTCGCGTCGCAGCGGGGGGGCCTCGGGCGTCCGGGTCACGCCCCGAGCGTAAGCGCACCGGAGCGCCTCCTCCATGTTGAGAGGCTTCTCCGCTTCGCCTATCGTGACGCTGCCGCGGACGAGGAGGTCGAGCCGGCGACCGACCAGCCCGACCCTTCGAGAGGCCCGCCGCGATGACCGACTCCTCACCCGCTCGCACCACGCCGCCGCAGGAGCCCACCGGGCAGTCCTCGGGGGAGCCAGGCCCGGGCCAGCAGCCCTCGGGCGGCAAGTGGTGGCCCCTCGTCGCCGTCGCGGTCGCGATCTTCATGCTGCTCGTCGACGTGACGATCGTGAACGTGGCGCTGCCGGACGTCGAGGCCGACCTGTCCGCGTCCTTCTCCGACCTGCAGTGGGTCATCGACGCCTACGCGCTGACCCTCGCGGCGTTCCTGCTGACGGCCGGGTCGGTCGGCGACCGGGTGGGGCGCAAGCGCATCTTCGTCATCGGGATCGTCGTCTTCGCGCTGGCCTCGCTGGGGTGCGGCCTCGCGGGCTCGCCGGGGGTGCTCACCGCCTTCCGCGCCGTCCAGGGGGTCGGCGGGGCGATCATGTTCGCGACGTCGCTGGCGCTGCTGGCCTCCTCCTACTCCGGTCGCGACCGCGGTGTCGCCTTCGGCGTCTTCGGGGCCGTGACGGGCGCGTCCGTGGCGGTCGGCCCGCTCGTCGGCGGCCTGCTCGTCACCACGCTGTCGTGGCGGTGGATCTTCTTCGTCAACCTGCCGGTGGCCGCCGTGGCGGTCGTCATCTCGCTGGCCCGGCTGCGCGAGTCGCGCAACCCGCAGGCGCGCGGCATCGACGTGCCGGGGCTCCTCACCTTCAGCCTGGGCCTCGCGCTGCTGGTCTTCGGGCTCATCCGGGGCAACGAGCAGGGCTGGGACGCCGCCAGCACCTGGCTGCAGCTCGGCGGGGCGCTCGTCCTGCTCGTCGCCTTCGTCGTGCTGCAGAGCCGCCGCGAGGACCCGATGCTCGACCTGGCGCTGTTCCGCCGCCCGGCCTTCGTCGGGGCGCAGGTCGCGGCCTTCACGGTCTCCGCCGCGCTCTTCTCCCTCTTCCTCTACCTCACCCTGTACCTGCAGAACGTGCTGGGCTTCTCGGCGCTGCAGACGGGCGTGCGGCTGCTGGCCGTCAGCGGCATGGCCTTCCTCGTCGCCCCGGTCGCCGGCCGGCTCACCGACCGGGTGCCCTTCCGTGTGCTCATCCCCTCGGGGCTGGCACTGCTCGCGGTGGGCCTGCTGCTCATGCGCGGGCTCGACGCCGACTCCGCCTGGACGGCGCTGCTGCCGGGGTTCGTCGCCGCCGGCGCCGGCATCGGCCTGGTCAACGCCCCGCTGGGCGCCCTGGCCGTCGGGGTGGTCGACCGGCGCCGCTCCGGCATGGCCTCGGGGATCAACAACACCTTCCGCCAGGTCGGCATCGCGACGGGCACGGCCGCCTTCGGTGCGCTCTTCGCCGCGCACATCACTGACGCCGTCGGGACGGCGCTCGCGGGCAGCGGGCTGCCCGCGCAGGCGCAGGAGGGGGTGGTCGAGGCGGTGACCTCCGGCGCCATCGACCGGGTCGCCGCGCAGCTGCCGGCGCCGGCGCAGGAGGCCTTCGTGCAGGCCGCGCGCGAGGCCTTCACCTCGGGCATGGACCAGCTGTTCCTCGTGGGCGCCGTCGTGGCGGGCGTCGGGGCGGTGCTGTGCGCGCTCCTCATCCGCCAGCGCGACCTCGACGCCGCCAGCAGCGGCGCCCGGCCGCAGGGCCAGGACGGCGGGCAGGGCGGTGGTCAGGGCGGCTCGGACGAGGGCTCCGGCGACCACGGGCGAGCGGCGGCCCGGGCGCGTTGAGGGCCGCCGCCCTCCACCACCGGGAGTGTTTCGTCGGCGCGCCCTGACCGTCGGACCGATCCCTGCCCGGCGGCACGTCGTCGTCGAAGTTCTAGGGACGGGCGCGAGGAGCGGCACCTCGTCGCCGACGTGCCGGTGAGGGCCGCAGGTCTACGCGGCGGCGCGGACCACGTCAAGCGGGTCGACCCTGCGCCCGAAGCGCTGGCGCAGCACCCGGCCCGCGGCGTGGACGCCCGCCATCCCGTGCACGGCCGGGCCGGGCGGGACGGACGCCGAGGCCAGGTAGACGCCGGCCAGCGGCGTCCGGTAGGGGTCCCAGCGGGGGACGGGGCGCATGAGCAGCTGCCACGGCGTCGTCGCGCCCGTGGCGATGTCACCGCCGACGTTGTTGGGCTCCTGCTCCTGCTGCCGGGAGGCGGGGACCACCCGACGGGCGAGGACGAGGTCGCGGAAGCCGGGGGCGAACCGCTCGACCTGCGCGGTGACGGCGTCGCCGAGGTCGCGGTCGGAGCCGTGGGGCACGTGCGCGTAGGTCCACAGCGCCTCGGCGCCGGCCGGCGCGCGGGTGGGGTCGACGACGCTCGGCTGGGCGGCGAGCACGACGGGGCGCTCGGGGTGGCGGCCCGCGGCGACGGCGAGCTCGGCCGCCTGCATCTCCGCCCGGCTGCCCGCCAGGTGCACCGTGCCGGCCAGCCCGACGTCGGGCACCGCCCACGGCACCGGGCCGGAGAGGGCGAAGTCGACCTTGCAGACGCCGCCGCCGTAGTGCCAGCGCTCCAGCCAGCGCCGGTAGCCGGTGGGCAGCTGGGGGCCCGCGATGTCGAGCAGCCCCTGCGGGGCGACGTCGAGCAGCACGGCGCGGGCCCGGGGCAGCTGGCCGAGCGACGTCACGTCCTCGCCGGTGCGGACGACGCCGCCGCGGGCCCGGACGTCGGCGACCATCGCGTCGGCCATCGACTGCGAGCCGCCGCGGGGTAGCGGCCACCCGACCGCGTGGGCCAGGCCGGCCAGCCACAGGCCGCCGGCCGCGGGGGCAAGCCGGCGCGGCGGGGCGATGGCGTGGCTGCTGACCCCCGTCAGCAGCGCCGGCGCGACCTCCTCCCGGAATCGCAGGCCCCACGCCGGCGTCCCCTGCTCCAGCACGGCGAGCGCGAACGCCGCGGCGCCGACGGGGTGGTGGGGGAGGGAGCGGAAGTCCGAGAGCGCGACGTCGGCCGTCGCCCGCCAGGACCCCGCGAGACGACCGACGAGCGAGCGCCAGGCGGGGCCGTCGACGCCGAGCCCCTCGGCGGTGCGCTCCAGGTCACGCCAGGCGATGCCGGCCCGGCCGCCGTCCAGCGGCTGGGCGTAGGCGACCTCCGGCTGGAGCATCTCGACGCCGTGGGAGGGCAGGTCGAACGCCTCGAAGAAGGGGGAGGCGACCGCCATCGGGTGCACCGCGGAGCAGAGGTCGTGGCGGAAGCCCGGCAGCGTCACCTCCTGCGTGCGCATCCCACCGCCGAGCTGGTCGGCGCCCTCGACGACCTCGACCGACAGGCCCGCCCGCGCGCACACGACCGCCGCGGCGAGCCCGTTGGGCCCCGACCCGACGACGACGACGTCGACGTCGTCTCCCCGCCGCCGCGGCCCGTGCGTGGTGCGCGTGGTGCTGCGCGAGGTGCTCGGGACGGCCACGGGAGGAGCCTGCCAGCCGCCGGAGGTGTGCGCGCAGGCGGCCGCGGCCGAGCGGCGTCGACCCGCCACCGGCCTGCGGGCCGCGCTGCCCACGACAGCGCCTGCCACGCTGGCGCCATGACGCGCGTGGCGGCCATCGACTGCGGCACCAACTCGATCCGGCTCCTGGTGGCCGACCTGCCCGACGCCCCGTCCGCGGGCGGGGCCTGGGCGCCGCCGCTGCTGGACGTCCACCGGGAGATGCGCGTCGTCCGGCTCGGCGAGGGCGTCGACGCCACCGGGCGCCTGTCCGACGGCGCGCTGGAGCGGACCCTCGCCGCCACCCGCGACTACGCGGCCCTCGTGCGCGAGCTGGGCGCCGAGCGCACCCGTTTCGTCGCGACGTCGGCCAGCCGCGACGCGAGCAACGCGAGCGTCTTCGTCGACGGCGTCCGCGACGCCCTGGGCGTCGAGCCCGAGGTCGTCGCCGGCGCGCAGGAGGCCGCGCTGTCCTTCCGCGGGGCGGCGACGGGCGTGCCGCCGACCGGCCCGGACGGCGTCGCCCTGCCCTCGCCGTACTGCGTCGTCGACATCGGCGGCGGCTCGACCGAGGTCGTCCTCGGGGACCCGGCCGCCACCGCCGACGGCGCCCCGCCGGCCGCCCTCTCCGTCGACGTCGGGTGCGTGCGGCTGACCGAGCGGCACCTGCGCGCCGACCCGCCGACGCCCGAGCAGGTCGCCGCGGCGCGCGCGGACGTCGACGCCGCGCTGGACCGGGTCGCGGAGGTCGTGCCCCTCGCGGCCACCGGCACGCTCGTCGGCGTCGCCGGCACCGTGACGACGATCACGGCGCACGCCCTGGGGCTGCCGCGCTACGACGGCGCCGCCATCCACGCCACCGCCCTGCCGACCGCCGACGTCCTCGCCGCCTGCCGCGAGCTGCTGGCCATGCCCCGCGAGCAGCGCGCCGCCCTGCCCTTCATGCACCCCGGCCGGGTCGACGTCATCGGCGCGGGCGCGCTGGTGTGGGAACGGGTCGTCGAGCGGGTCGCCGCCGCGGCGGACGTGCGCGCCGTCGTCACGAGCGAGCACGACATCCTCGACGGCATCGCGCTCTCGCTGGCCTGAGCGTGGGTGCGCCGGCGGCGAGCAGCGCCGCAGGGGTCCGGCGCCAGGCCCGCGCCGCCAGCGACGTCGCCGACCTGGACGCCCGCGTCAGCGACTGCCGGGCCTGCCCGCGGCTCGTCGCCTGGCGCGAGGACGTCGCGCGCACCCGGCGCCGGGCCTACCGGGACGAGACGTACTGGGGCCGGCCGGTGCCCGGCTTCGGGGACCCGACCTCCCGGCTGCTCGTGCTCGGCCTGGCGCCCGCGGCGCACGGCGGCAACCGCACCGGCCGGGTCTTCACGGGGGACCGTTCCGGTGACTGGATCTTCGCCGCGCTGCACCGCGCCGGTCTCGTCAACCAGCTCGAGAGCCGCTCTCGCGACGACGGTCTCGCCGCGCCCGGTGCCCGGGTCGCCGCCGCGGTCCGCTGCGCGCCGCCGGACAACGCCCCCCTGCCGGTCGAGCGGGACACGTGCGCCCCCTGGCTGGACCGTGAGGTCGAGCTCATGCCCGACCTCGCGGTCGTCCTGGCGCTCGGGGGCTTCGCCTGGCAGGCGGCGCTGGGCCTGGCCCGGCGACGCGGCTGGGTGGTGCCGCGGCCGGCGCCCCGCTTCGGCCACGGGGCTGCCGCCGAGCTCGGCCGCGCGTCGGCGCCGCCGGTCGTGCTGCTCGGCAGCTACCACGTGAGCCAGCAGAACACCTCGACCGGGCGGCTCACGACCGCCATGCTCGACGACGTCGTCGGGCGGGCGCGAGACCTCGCGGCCGGACGGACCCAGTAGCTCGTCCGGACCCACCCTCGGAC
>NZ_JBBHZF010000025.1:170337-273838 GCF_037482365.1 Pseudokineococcus sp. 1T1Z-3 | reverse complement strand
CCCCCTGGGCCCATCTCTGGGCTCACCTCTGGGTGCCGTCCTCCGGGCCTGTCGGGGACCCCGTCGTCGGCCCGGGCGCCTACCGTGCTGGCGTGCCGTCCCGATCCCGCTCCTCGACGAGCGCCCGCACGCGCCCGCCCGCGGCCACCGCGCTGCGCCTCGCCGACCGTGCGGCCCGCGGAGCGCTCACCCGCGAGCTGTGCCGCCGGAGCCTGTGGGGCACCCTGCCGGCACGGCCGGCGCGGCGCCCGGACGACGTCCGACGGCTGGCCTTCACGGTCGACCTCGACTACCAGGCGGACACCGACGCGCTGCCGGCGCTCGTCGAGCTGCTGCGCCGCCACGACGCCCGCATGACCGTCTTCGCCGTCGGCGCGCTCGTCGACGCCTGCCCCGGCCCGTACGAGCAGGCGCTGGCCGCCGGGCACGAGATCGCCAACCACTCGATGACCCACCCGGACAACCCCGTGCTCGACCCGGACCGGGAGTTCTGGCACCTGAGCGCCGAGGAGATGGCCGCGCAGGTGGGAGACACCCAGGACCTGCTCGAGCGGCGGCTCGGCCTGCGCCCCCGCGGGTTCCGCACCCCGCACTTCAAGGACGCCCACCGCCTCACCGGCGTGCTGCGACGGTTCCCCGAGATCCGCTACGTCTCCAGCGCGCTCGCGACGCGCACGCCGAGCGGTGGCGAGCCCTACCTCGCCCCGACGAGGACGACGGCAGGGGAGGCGTTCTCGCACCTCTTGCCGACCGGCGACGGCGACCCCGACGGCCTGCTGCAGATCCCGCTGACCGCGTGCCCGGCCCACCGCTGGAGCCCCTTCTGCTCCTGGCACGGCATCCGCGCCGGGGCGGTACCGGGCAGCGGCGCGGGCATGCACCCGCTGCCGGAGTGGCAGGCCCTGTGGCGCAGCATGCTCGAGCGCGCCGAGCCTGACGGCCTGGCCGTCGTCTACCTCGACCCGCACGACCTCGTGCGCGACGAGGAGACGACCGCGGCGGTCTCCGCGATGCTCGCCCACGCCGTGGCCGCCGGCTGGGAGCTCACGACGCTCGACGACGTCGAGCGCGCCTACCGGCCGCTGCAGCGGGCCGCCGCGTGAGCCCGCGGCGCCCGACAGGGGTCCTCCACGTCGTCGAGAGCTGGCCCCCGGTCGTCTCGGGGTACACCAGCCGGGGCTGGGAGGTCGTGGGCGCGCAGCAGTGCGACGGCCTCGTCGCGCCGTCGGTGCTCGTGAGCAGCCGCCAGCGGGTCTACGACGACCGGCCGCTGCTGCACCCGGCGGGGCTGGCGCCCGTGGGCGGCGTCGCCCGGGTGCGCCAGGCCCCCGTCAGCTCCTCCGAGCGGCGACGACGGCGCCTGCGGCAGTGGGCGATCGACGGCCGCGCGCTGCGCCGGGCCACCGAGACCGCGGTCGCCGAGCTCGGCGCCCAGGTCGTCCACGGGCACTTCTCCTCGACGATCGGCGCCGCGTGCGCGGGCGCGGCGCGAGCGGCTGGCGTGCCCTTCGTCGCCGAGGTGCGCTTCGACCTCGCCGGAGCAGCGGTCGCCCAGACGCTCCAGCGCGTGCCGCCACGGCTCACCGAGGGGCCCGAGCGCGCCGCCCGGCGGCTCTTCGAGCGTCACCTCGCCCGCGCCGACGCCGTCGTGTCGGCCAGCTCCAGCCTCGCCGGGCTCCTGCTGCGCGCGGACCCCGACCTCGCCGGCAGGCTGACGACGGCGCCGAACGGCGTGGACGTGCGGCGCTTCTCGCCGCGCCCGCCGTCCGGTCCGCAGGCGGAGGAGGCGCTCGGCGTGCGTCGCCGGCTCGGGCTGGCCGACGACGCCGTCGTCGTCGGCTCGACGGCCAAGATGTTGCGGTACGAGGGCCTCGACCTGCTCGTCCAGGCCGTCGGGCGGCTCGCGGCCGGCCCCCCGACGAGCAGGCCGCGGGTGCACCTGCTGCTCGTGGGGGGCGGCCCCGAGGAGACGCCGCTGCGCGAGCTGGCCGCCCGCACCGGTGCGCCCGTCACCTTCACCGGCCTCGTGCCGCCCGACGCCGTCGCCGCCCACCTGCGGGCGATGGACGTCTTCGCGGTGCCGCGCCGGGACGTCTCGGTGACCCGGTACGCCGCGCCGCTCAAGCTGCTGGAGGCGCTCGCGGCCGGTCTGCCCGTCGTCGCGAGCCCCGTCGGGGACATCCCCGAGCTGCTGGGTGCTCCCGCCGGGGACGCCGAGCAGGGACCCGCGGGCGGGGCCCGGGAGGTGCCGCGGGGCCTGCTCGCCCCCGCGGGCGACGTCGGCAGGCTCGTCGCCGCGCTGGAGGCCGTGGCGGGCGACGCCGGCCTCCGCGGGCGGCTCGGCGCCGCGGCGCGCGGGTGGGCCCTGGCCGCCGCGACGTGGGAGGCGACCGCCGCGATCACCACGGGCGTCTACGAGCGCGTCCTGCCGGCCGGCTCGGGTGGCGTGGGTGGCACGGACGGCGTGGTCCCCGGTGCGGCGGCCTCGCCCGCGGACAGGCTCTCGTGAGCAGCCCGCGCCTGCTGCGGCGCGACCCGCGGGCGCTCGCCCCGCCCGCCGGGACCGTCGACGTGCACCTGCACGTGGCGGCCGACCTCGCGCCGGGCGCCTCGTCGCTGCGACGCGACCCGGGCACGCCCCCGCCGACCGACCCGGCCGGTGCGCTGGCCCTGCTCGACGAGGCCGGCGTCGACCGCGCGCTCGCCTTCCCGCCGTACCGCACCGGGTACGCCGTCGCCAACTCCCGGCTGCGGGAGGCGGCGGCCGCCTCGGACGGGCGCCTGCTCGCCGCGGCACGCCTCGGGGGGAGGGTGCCGGCCCTCGTCCCGGCGGTGTGGTCGGTGCGACGCTCGTTGCGCTCGCGGGTCGGCTCGCGACCGCCTGACGTCGACTCCCTCGAGGGCTACGCCGGCGTGAAGCTGGCCCCGCACGTCGACGGCGTCCCCGACGAGGAGCTCCTCGCCGACGTGCGCGCCCGCCGGCTGCCCGTCGTCGTGCACGCCGGGGTGACGTGCCGGCCGGCGTGGATCGCCCGGCAGCTGCTGCCGAGGCTGACCGGCTGCCGCGTCGTCCTGGCCCACCTGGGGTGCTTCCCGGCGTCGGCGCCCGCCCTCGCCGACGCCGTGGCCCTGGCGCGGGAGGGGCGGGTGTGGCTCGACACGAGCGCGTCGTGGCTGGCCGAGCTCGTCGCCGTCGCCGTCCGCGAGGCGCCGGGGCGCGTGCTCTTCGGCTCCGACGCCCCGCTCATGAGCCCGCGGGTCGCGTGGCAGCACGTCGCCGCGGCGGTCCCCGACGACGCCCTGCTCGACTCCGTCGCCCGCGGCGCCGCCCAGGAGGTGCTCGGCCTGTGACGCCCCTCCGCCTGGACCGCTCGCGCCACCCGCTCCCCGGCACGTCGACGACGAGGTGCTGCGGGAGGCGGCGGCGGTGAGCGAGCCGACGCCGCAGGAGGTGGCGCCGGACCAGGCGGCGCCGGACCCGCCGGGGCTGCTGCGGCGCACCGGGCGGGCGGTCCTGCGGCGGGCCGTCGACGCCGGCCTCGTCGGCGAGAGGCTGCAGCGGCACGTCGTCGTGTGCGGGTACCCGCGGTCGGGCTCGACGCTGCTGCAGCTCATGGTCGACGCCTGCGTCGACGGCGTCGACAGCTTCACCGGCGAGGTCGAGGGCCGGTGGGCCGCCGAGCACGCGCCACGGCGTCGCCCGTACCTGCTCACCAAGCGCCCCGCCGACGTCGAGGAGGTCGCGGCCCTGCGCGCCTGGTACGCGCGGCACCCGGGGCGCCTGCAGGTCGTCGTCACCGAGCGCGACCCCCGCGACGTGCTCGTCTCCCGCCACTCCGGCTACCCGCCGTCACGGGGCTACTACTGCTCGCCGCAGCGGTGGCGGCGCGTCCACGACCTGCTCGGCCGGCTCGGCGAGGCCGACGACGTCGTCCGGGTGCGGTACGAGGAGCTCGTCACCGACCCGGCCGCGGTCGAGCGGCGGCTCGCGGACGCCGTCGGCTGGTCCGTTCAGCACCCCTTCGCGCAGTGGCACGCCGTCGTCCAGCACGGTCGGCTCGACCGGATGACGCAGGGGGCCCTCGGCGGCGTCCGCCCGCTCGACGCGTCCTCGGTTGGGGGCTGGCGCCGGCCCGAGCACGCCGGACGGATGGCGCAGGTCCGTGCCGCGCTGCCCGAGCTCGACGACGTGCTGGCCAGCGAGGGGTGGGAGCCGTGAGCGGGCCGCGCTGGAGCGTCGTCGTCCCGTCCTACGACCGGCCCGAGGAGCTCGCGCGGCTGCTCGGCGCGCTCTCCCGGCTGCAGGTCCCCGCCGGGGGGCTCGAGGTGCTCGTCGTCGACGACGGCGGCCGGCGCCCGGCGGCCGACGTCGTCGCGCGCGTGCCGACGCCGCACCGCGTCCGGGTGCACCGCCAGCCCAACGCCGGGCCGGCTGCCGCGCGCAACGCCGGGGCGGCGCGTGCCGAGGGAGAGCTGCTGGCGCTCACCGACGACGACTGCGCGCCCACCCCGGGGTGGTTGACGGCGCTGGAGCCGCACCTGCACGCGGACGACGTGCTGGTGGGCGGTCGGACGGTCAACGCCCTGCGCGAGAACCTCTACGCCGAGGCGACCCAGTCGCTCGTCAGCACGCTCGTCGAGCCGGCGCCGGGCCGGGCGCCGACCTTCTTCCCGACGTGCAACCTCGCCGTCCGCACGCACTCCTTCGCCGCCACCGGGGGCTTCGACGAGTCCTTCCCGCGGGCGGCGGGGGAGGACCGCGCCTTCTGCGACGCCTGGCGGGCGGCCGGTGGCACGCTCGTGCACGAGCCCGGCGCCGTCGTCGAGCACGCGCACGCGCTGACGTTGCGCGGCTTCTGGCGCCAGCACCGGGGCTACGGCGCCGCCGCTCCCGCGGTCCACCGCCGTCGCGCCGCCGCCGGGCTGCTCGACGCCGGGCACGAGCCACCGGACTTCTTCTGGCGCCTGCTCACGCGCCCGCTGCGCGAGCAGCCCCTGCCGAGGGCGGTGCCGGTCCTGGCCCTCGTCGGGCTGTCCCAGGTCGCGACCGCCGCCGGCCGCTGGCGCGCCCGCTGACGCCTGCCACCCCGGCACCTCGACGTCGAGGTGCCGCAGGGAGGTCGGCTGAGAGTGCACTTCGTCGTCGACGTGCCGGGGAGGGGGCGCTCGGGGCCGAGCGGCTGTGCCCGCCTCCGGGGCCGTGTCAGGCGTGGTCGGCGAGGAAGCGTGCGATCACCGCGGCGGCGCGCGGCCCGGCGCGCCCGTCCCACAGCGGCGGCAGCTCGGGTGGGCGCGGGGGCGCGGCCAGGGCCTCCCGCGCCGCAGCGGCGAGGGTCTGCACGTCGACGAGGCGGTTGGTCCCCGAGGTGATGGTGATGGGGCGCTCGGTGTTGGGCCGCAGCGTCAGGCACGGGACGCCGAGCACGGTCGTCTCCTCCTGCAGCCCCCCGGAGTCCGTGACGACGAGGCGGGCGGCGCTGACCAGGGAGAGGAAGTCGCCGTACCCCAGGGGCGCCGTCACCGTCAGCCCCGGCACGTCCTCGACCCCGCCCGCGCGCAGGGTCCGCCCGCCGCGCGGGTGCAGCGGGAAGACCACCGGCACGTCCGCCGCCACCTCGGCGAGCCCGCGCACGAGCCGTGCCGCCGTCGCCGGGTCGTCGACGTTGGCGGGCCGGTGCAGGGTCGCGACGGCGTAGCCCGTCTCCAGCAGCGCGGCGTCCAGGCCCAGCCGCTGCAGCGCCCCGGCCGGGTCGAGCCGCTCGCGGGCCAGCAGCAGGCTGTCGATCATCGTGTTGCCGACGAGGTGCATCCGGCTCGCGGGCAGCCCCTCGTCGGCCAGGTGCGCCAGCGCCTCGGGGCTGGTGGCGAGCAGGACGTCGGAGAGCGCGTCGACGACCCGCCGGTTGACCTCCTCGGGCATGGTCGGGTCGAAGGAGCGCAGGCCCGCCTCGACGTGCGCCAGCGGCACGCCCGTCTTCGACGTCACGAGAGCTGCCGCGAGCGTGGAGTTCACGTCCCCGTACCCGACGATGAGCGCCGGGTCCAGGTCCGCGAAGGCGTCCTCGAGCCCGGTCATGAGCGCCGCCGTCTGGCGGGCGTGGGTGCCCGAGCCGACCCCGAGCGAGACCTCCGGCGCCGGCAGCTGCAGGTCGGCGAAGAAGACGTCGGACATCGCGGCGTCGTAGTGCTGGCCCGTGTGCACGAGGCGCTGCTCGACCCCGAGGTCGCGCAGCGCCGCCAGCACGGGCGCCGCCTTGACGAAGTTGGGCCGCGCGCCGACGACGTGGACGACCGGCCTCACAGCCGCTCCACCGAGTCGCCGGCGGCGACGCCACGGGTGTCGAGGAAGAGCGACGAGCCGGCCGCGACGGCGTCCACGTCGAAGGCCGAGTGCGGCTGCAGCAGCACGACGAGGTCCTGCTCCGGCGCTGCGGCCACCGGGTCGTCCACGCGGGCGACGTCGTGGCCGTCCACGCGCCAGGAGGGCACGAAGGGGTCGGCGTAGGAGACGAGGGCGCCGAGCTCCAGCAGGCGGCGGGCCACGGGCACCGACGGCGACTGGCGCTCGTCGGCGACGTCGGCCTTGTAGGTGACGCCGACGAGCAGCACCCGCGCCCCGCGGACCGAGCGGCTGACGTCGTTGAGCATGGCGCCGGCGCGGGCGACGACGTAGGCGGGCATCCGCGCGTTGACCTCCTGCGCCAGCTCGACGAAGCGGAAGGGGTACCCGAGGCGCCGCACGGCGTAGGAGAGGTAGTCGGGGTCGATGGGGATGCAGTGCCCGCCGACCCCGGGGCCGGGCCGGAACGGCGCGAAGCCGAACGGCTTGGTCGCCGCCGCGTCGATGGCCTCCCACAGGTCCACACCGAGGTCGTGGCAGAAGACGGCCATCTCGTTGACGAGGGCGATGTTGACGGTGCGGTAGGTGTTCTCGAGCAGCTTCGTCAGCTCGGCCACCCGCGTGCTGGCGACCCGCACGACCTGCTCGCAGAACGCCCCGTAGAAGGCCTCGGCGGCGTCGGCGCACGCCGGCGTCAGGCCGCCGAGGACCTTGGGCGTGTTCGCGAGGCCGTACCGGCGGTTGCCCGGGTCGATCCGCTCGGGGGAGTAGGCGAGGTGGAAGTCCGTTCCCGCCACCAGCCCTCCCCGCTCGAGGACCGGCTGCAGCAGCTCCTCGGTGGTGCCGGGGTAGGTCGTGGACTCCAGGACGACGAGCGTCCCCGGCCCCAGCCGCGCCGCCACGGTCTCGGCGGCCTGCTCCACCGCCGTGAGGTCGGGCGAGCCGTCGTCGCCCAGCGGCGTGGGCACGCAGATGACGACGACGGCGGCGCCGGCGAGCACGTCGGGGTCCCCGGTGGGCGTGAAGCCCGCGGCCAGCAGCCCGGCCACGTCGTCGTCGGAGAGGTCGTCGACCGGCGAGCGGCCCTCCTGCAGCACCGCCACCCGCTCGGGGGAGGCGTCGAGGCCGGCGACGCTCATGCCCGCCCCCACGGCGGCCGCGACGACGGGCAGGCCCACGTAGCCCAGGCCCACCACCACCACCCGCCCCTCGGCGGCGGCCCTGGTGGGTGACGACGGCGTCGGCTCAGGCACGGTCAGTTCCCCCTCGGTCCACGGCGCCCTCTGACGCGCGCCCACCGTAGGGGGAAGCCCCGGGTCGCACCGGGCGGCAGGCCGGCGGCGGACCGGCGGTCGACCCGGACCAGGCGCGCCGTCGGTGCCTCCCCCTAGCCTGCCTGCCCATGCCCTCCGTCGCGGTCGTCGTCCCGGTGCGCTCGGGCGGCCCTGCCTTCGAGCGCTGCCTCACGGCGGTCGACCGGCTCGACCCGGCGCCGGACCGGGTGCTCGTCGTCCTCGACGGCACCGACGCGGGCGCCGACCCGGGCGACCGGGAGCGGGCGGTGCGGCATGGGGCGCAGGTCCTCGCGCTGCCCGAGCGCGGAGGCCCGGGCCGGGCCCGCAACGAGGGGGTGCGGCGCCTGCGGGAGGACGTCGTGCTCCTCGTCGACGCCGACGTCGAGCCCGCCCCCGACGCGGTCGGCGTCGTTGCCTCCCACCTGGAGCAGAACCCCCACGTCGCGGCGGTCTTCGGCGCCTACGACGACACGCCCGCCGAGCCGGGCTTCCTCTCGCAGTACAAGAACCTGCTGAACCACCTCATGCACGACCGCGAGCGCGTGGCCAGCACCTTCTGGGCCGGCTGCGGGGCGGTGCGCCGGGCCGACCTCGCCGCCGTCGGCGGCTTCGACGAGCGCTACGAGCGCCCGGAGGTCGAGGACGTCGAGCTCGGCGGCCGGCTCGTCGCGGCCGGCCGCACGATCCACCTGCTGCCGCACCTGCGCGCCACCCACCTCAAGCGGTGGACGGCGCGCGGCCTGCTGCGCACCGACGTCCTCGCGCGCGCGCTGCCGTGGAGCGAGCTCATCCTGCGCACGGGCAGCCTGCCGGGCGAGCTCGACGTCTCCCCGCGCCACCGGGTGCAGGTCGCCCTCGTGCCGCTGAGCCTTCTGGCCGTGCTGGCCGCCGCCGCCACGCGCGGCCGCCGGCGGCCGCTCCTCGCGCTCTCGGCGACGGGCCTTGGCGCCGTCGTCGCCCTCGACGCCCCGCTGCTGGCCGGCTTCGCGCGCCTGCGCGGGCCGGTCTTCGCGGCGCGGACGGCGCCGTGGCGGGTCGCCGCCTACGGGGCCAGCGCCCTCGGCCTCGCCCTGGCCGCGGTCAGGGTGGGGGCCGAGCGCGCCGGTCTGCGCGCGGCGCCCGAACCCCGGCTGCGGCGGGACCTCGACGACCTCGTCGACGACCTGCACGCCCCCGCCGACGTCGACCCCGCCGGTCCTGCCGGCCTGGCCGACCGGGGGAGGCAGCCGTGAGCGTCGAGCAGCAGGCGCCGGCCGGGGGAGCCGCCGCGGCGCACCGCTCCCGGGCGCGCCGCGGCATCGACCGTGACTCGTTGCTGCGGGAGAAGCCGCGCCTGGCCGACGTCCTCGCCGCCGCGCGGCTGCTGGCGGCCGAGGTGCCACGCCCGCGCCGCTCGGCCGCCGTGCTGGTGGGCCTGAGCCTGCTCGAGGTCGGGGCCACCGTCGTCGTCGCGCTCGCCGGGCGCTCGCTGCTCGACGCCGCGACGGGTGGGACCACCGGCGGCGCCGGCGCCCTAGACACCGGGGCGCTGGTCGTCGCGGTCCTCGCCGCGCTCGGTGCCTTCGCCGCGGTGCGGGCGCGCCTGGTGCTCACCGAGGACCTCGCGATGGCCTCGCGCACGCGCGCCGTGCGCCGGCTGGCCGGGACCCTGCACACCGCCGGCGTCGAGGACCTCTCGGCCGTGCCCATGGCCGGCCTGCGCGAGGTCCTCATGACCGACGTCGACGCTGCCTACCGCTTCCTCCTCACGACGGCGAACCAGCTGACGGTCCTGCTCTTCTGGGCGGTCTCGGCGCTCGCGGTCGTCGCGTGGCTGTCCCCGCCGCTGCTCCTGCTGCTGCTCGGGCTGGGCCTGGCGTGCGGCGCGGCGCTCGTGCAGGGCACCCGCCGCCACCTGCGCCTGACGGGGGACCGCTTCGTCGCCCTGGCCAGGCTGTCCGGCCGCGCGCGCGACGTCGTCGAGGTCGAGCGCGTCGTCCTGGCCCGCCAGTTCGGGCTGGGCGACCTGCCGGTGCGCCAGATGATGGCCGCGCACGAGGAGTACGCCGACGTCGCCGTCCGCCAGGGCCGCCTCACGGCCCTCGTCCAGGCGCTGCTCCTCGGGCTGAACTCCCTGTCCTTCGTCGCCGTCGTCGGCGCCGGGGCGGTGCTCGTCGCGGGCGGCGACCTCGGGGTCGGGGGGCTCGTCGCCGTCGTCTTCGTCGTGGGCCAGCTGCTGCTGGCCGTCACCCGCCTCGGCGAGACCTCCTCGCGCGCCGCCGAGACCGCGACCTCCGGGCGGCGCATCGCGGCCTACTGGGACGCCGACGCGCCGCCCGCGCCGCCCCGCGAGCTCGGCAGCGCCCGGGTCGAGGCGGTGCGGGCGCGGGGCCTGGCCTTCGGCTGGGCCTCGGGCCAGCTGCTCGCCGACGTCGACCTCGACCTCGAGCGCGGCCGCACGACGGCGCTCACCGCCGCGACCGGCGCGGGCAAGTCGACCCTCGCGATGCTCCTCACCGGCCTGCTGCCGGCGCGCGCCGGCACCGTCTCCCACGACGTCGACGGCGAGCCGCTGACCCCGGCGGAGCTGCCGGCCGGCCGCGTCCTCTACGTCGGCGCGCGGCCGGTGCTCGTGGAGGGCTCGCTGCGCGACAACCTCCTGCTCGACGACGACGCGGAGGTCGACGACGACGTGCTGCGCCGCGCGGTCGCCCACATCACCGCCGGGGCGCTGCCCTTCGACGTCGACGACGTCGTGGTCGGCCCGCACGGCACCGGCCTGTCCTCGGGGCAGGGCCAGCTCGTCCAGCTCGTGCGGGCCGTGTGGCGCGACCCCGACGTCCTCGTCCTCGACGAGGCGACCAGCGCCCTCGACATGGCCACCGAGGAGCGGGTGCAGGCGGGCCTGCTGTCGTGGTGCTCCCGGCGGGTCTGCCTCGTCGTCTCCCACCGCCGCTGCCCCTGGACCGACACCGCCGCCCAGCAGGTGACGCTGGGCCCCGACCCGGCGGCGCCCGGCAGCCTCACCGTCCTCGCCCGCCCCGCGGGCCCCGGCGCCGACGTCTCCGGCGTCTCGCAGGACCAGGCCCGCCCGCGACCCCCCGAGGAGCCCTCGTGAAGGTCCTGCACGTCGTCAACTACGGCTGGCCGCACGTCGACGGGTACACCGTCCGCAGCCGCAGCCTCGTCGTGGCCCAGCGCCGCGAGCTCGGCTACGAGACCTCCGTCGCCGCCTCGGCCTACCCCGTCTTCGCCCGCGCGTCCGACCCGGCGCTCGTCGTGGACGGGTGGGGCCCCGGGCAGCACCAGGTCGTGCCGCGCGCCGGCCGGCTCGGCCGGGTGGCCGAGCGGGTCGTCCCGGGCGCGCTGCAGCGCGCCCAGCGGCCGGCGCTCGGCCTGGCCCCGCTGCAGGAGCGGGCCGCCGCCCGCGGGCTGCTCGACGTCGTCGACGCCGTGCAGCCCGACGTCGTCCACGCCCACCACCCGGCGTACGCCGCCCGCGCCGCCAGGGCCGCCGCGCGGGCGCGCGGGCTGCCGTTCGTCTACGAGCTGCGCTGCTTCAACGGCGACTACGACCTGGACGCGCGCAACCCCTACTACCTCGCCCGCGGGCGCCGGCAGAACGCCCTGGAGGCCGAGCTCGCCCGCTCGGCCGACCACGTCGTGACCATCGCCGACGGCCTCGCGCGGCGGCTGCGCGCCGCCGGCGTCCCGGAGGAGCGGCTGTCGGTCGTCCGCAACGCCGTCGACACGGCCCGCTTCACCCCGCAGGACCGCTCGGGCCACGACCCGTCGGTGCTGCGCGTCGGCTACGCCACGACCTTCGAGGCCATCGAGAACGTCGACGCCCTCGTCGGCGCGGCCGCGCTGGCCCGCGACGAGCTGGCGCGCCAGGGCCGGCGGCTGGAGGTCACCGTCGCCGGGGCGGGCCGAGACCTGGAGCGGGTGCGGGCGCTCGTCGCCGACCGGGGCCTGCAGGACCTCGTCGACCTGCCCGGCTTCGTGCCCATCGGCGCCATGCCGCAGTGGTACGCCGACCTCGACCTCTTCGTCGTGCCCCGCAAGGCCGCCGCCGTCGCCGCCGACACGACGCCGCTCAAGCCGCTGGAGGCGCTCGCCACCGGCCTGCCGCTGCTCGTGAGCGACCTGCCGGCGATGCGCGAGCTGCTCGCCGGGCGCGCCGGGGTCGAGCTCGTCGAGGCCAGCCCGCAGCCGCTGGCCGACGCCGTGCTGCGCTTCGCCCGGGCGCCCTGGACGCCGCCGCAGGCGCCCGACCTGGGGGACCGGGCGTGGTCGCGGGAGGTGCACCGCTACCCGGAGGTCTACCGGCGGGCGCGCGAGACGGCGGCCGCGCGCCGGGCAGGCACGGCACCCTCGGGCGCTGCGGCGGGCCGCCGGTGAGTCCTCCCGCCGACGTCCCCGACGGCCTCGTCGACGTCCACGTCCACCTGGGGCCCAGCGACTCCGGAGAGGTCTACTACCCCGACCTCGCCGCCGCCGAGCTGGCCGACGTCGCCGCGGTCGCGGGCGTCACCGCCTCGTGCGCCTTCCCGCCGTACCAGGTGGGGGGCTACGCGGGCGCCAACGCCGAGGTGCTCGCCGCGGGCCGCGGCTCGGGCGGCACGGTGCTGCCCTTCGCGCGCCTGGGCGGGCGGCGGCCAGCCTTCTGCCGGACGCCACGCCCGTGGCAGCTGCGCCGCGCGGCCCGGCGCGGGCTGCTCGGCGTCCCGCCCGACCTGCCGGGGGCGCCTGGCGCCCCGGACGGCCTGCCCGCCTACGCCGGGGTCAAGCTCCTTCCGCACCTCGACGGGCTCCCGGACGCCGAGACCTTCGCGGTGCTGCGCGAGCTGCGGCTGCCCGTCGTGGTCCACGGCGGCGAGCACGTGCCGCCGGCCTGGGTCGAGCGGCGGCTGCTGCCGCTGCTGGGGCGGTGCCCCGTCGTGCTGGCGCACCTCGGCGTCTTCCCCCTGGCCGAGCCGCTGCTCGCCGACGCCCTCGCCCTCGTGCGTCGTCGCCCGGGCGTCGTGCTCGACACCTCCGGGGTCTGGTCGTCGGTGCTCGTGGCCCGGGCGGTGCGTGCGGCGCCCGACCAGGTCGTCTTCGGCTCCGACGCCCCGCTCACCCACCCCGCGGTCGCCTGGCAGCACGTCGCCGAGTCCGTCCGGGACGACGGCCTGCTGGAGCGCGTCGGCGCCGTCAACCCCGCGCGGGTGCTCGCCGGCGCGCTGTGAGCGGGTCGCCGGCCGGGGCCGGACTTCTCAGGGCCCGTGGACGACGAAGCCCTCGGGCGTGAGGTCGTAGACGGCGACGGGCGCCTCCGAGGGTGGCAGCCCGGGCGGGCCGTCGTCGCCCCAGACGACGAGGTGGCGCGCACCGACCGCGCGCATCGCCGCGGCGACGTCCTCGGCGTCTGCGTCGGTGCCGGTCGTGCCGACGTAGGGCACGCCGGAGAGGTAGGCGAGCATCTGGGTCGCCTGCCAGTCCTGGGCGCCGGCGACCGGACCGGTCAGGGGGGCGGTGGCCTCCAGCTGCTCCGCGGTCCGCCACTCGACCTGGTTCTTGCCGAAGCGCAGCCCGAAGGCCGGGATCAGGGAGACGAAGACGAGGCCGGTGAGGACGACGCCCACGACGGTGGTTGGCCGTGCCCGCCGGCCCCCGAGCGCCGCGAGGCCGGCAGCGGCCAGGGGGATCGAGGCGAGCATCGGCGTCCACAGGTAGCGCTCGATGACGACGAGGAGGCTCAGCCCGCCGACGAGCACGGCGGCCGCACCGACGAGGCCGAGGGCGGTGGCGGCCGCCGTGCCGCCCCGTCGCAGCGCGAGGGCCAGCCCGAGCAGCGCGACCGGCACGACGGCCCACCACCGGACGACCGCCACCCACAGCGTCGTCCCGAGCTGCTCGACGACGTTGTCGAGGCGCTCGTCACCGGTCACGGCGCCGTCGCCGCGCTCCTCGCTGCGCAGGTCGGGCAGCGCCGCCGGGTCCTCCCACGGCGTCACGGCGTCGGGGCCGGCCGGGGCGTAGAGCCCGTCGTAGGTCAGCGGCGTCCCGAGGGAGCCGTCGGCGGCCCACCGGGCGTTGTAGGAGCCGGCCGAGGAGATGGTCGGCTCGCCCGCCTCGGCGCTGACGGCCGCCACCCACGGCCCGGCGACGACGGCCACGAGGGCGAGCGAGATCGCCGCCCTCCGCAGCACCTCACGTCGAGGGCGGTCCGGGCGCACGAGCCGCGCGAGGCCCACGAGGACGACGACCGCCACCGCGAAGGGCAGCCCGATCGCCTTGGCCAGGTAGGCCAGTCCGCCCAGGACCCCGGCGAGGACCGCCGTGCCGGTACCCCGGCCACCGGCGGGCACGGGAGCCGTCAGGGCCCAGACGAGCCCGAGCGCGAGCACGCACAGCAGCAGCTCGGGGTAGATGGCGAACCAGGCGGCGGTGACGAGCAGGGGCACCGCCAGCAGCGTGCCGACGTCGGCGCCGCGCCGGGTCGCGCCGCAGCGCAGGGACAGGCTGCGCAGCAGCGGCAGCGCGAGCAGGGCGGTGGCCAGGAGCACCAGCCGCAGCGCCATCGTCGTCTCGACGCCGAGCGCCACGAGCGGCGCCGCCAGCGCGGGGTAGAGCGGGCTCCAGTACGTCGTCACGGCGCCAGCGAGGTCTCCGGCGGCGAAGCGGTCGGCGAGGGCCGCGTAGACGACGCCGTCGGGGCTCACGAACCAGCGCTTGAAGGGCAGGAGGGCGAGCCAGCCGCCGACGGTGGCGACGTAGGGCATGGCCGCCCACAGCCGGTCCGCGCCCGGGCCGTCGTCGAGCGCCTGCACCGCGCGGGGTCGCCCGCGGGTCTCGCTCGTGCCGACGTGGTCGGCGCGGGCCGCGCTCATGGGACCTCGCTCGGGACGGGGGCTGGGGCCGCCGGCCGCGCCCGGCGGGAGGCGTCGGCCGCCGTCACGGTAGCCGCCGACCCCCTCCTCGCGGTGGGGCCGGTGAGCATCCGCGGATAGCCTCCGTGGGACCGGCCGGCCGGTGTCCGAAGCCGGTCGCCGCCCCCGTAGCCCAACCGGCAGAGGCGGGCGCCTTAAAAGCGCTGCAGTGCGGGTTCGAACCCCGCCGGGGGCACGAGCGCCATCAGGACGACGGGCGCCGGCGGGACGAGCGGGGCCGTGGAACGTGGCAGGTGGGTGCGACGTTGGACCACCCGAGGGCGGCGGCGCCCTCGATCGGCCACACTGGCCCAGGGCCGCCGGCCCTTCCTCGCCGACGCTCTTCCCGACAGGAGTCCCATGCAGAGCAGCAACCCCGCCTTCCGGAACGACAAGGCGTTCACGCAGGGTGGCTACGCGACGTTCGACGACACCGACCGCCGCCGCGGCCAGGCGCCGACGCGCGGCGGCTCGCAGCAGACGCAGGACATGACGCCCGAGCAGCTGCAGGAGATGTACTCCCAGCCCTCGGCGGGTGGCCCCCAGACCGGGCGGATGACCTACGACGACGTCGTCGTCCGCACGGGCGTGCTCTTCGGCATCCTCGTGGCGTCGGCGACCGCCACGTGGGTGCTGACGCCTCCCGGCCTCGGCCTCGGGCTCCTCCTCCCGCTCATGCTCGTGGGCGCCGGGCTCGGGATGTGGGCGTCGCTCAGCAAGAAGGTCCGCCCAGGCGTCATGGTCGCCTACTCCTTGCTCATGGGCGCCGTGCTCGGTGCCCTCAGCCAGGCCTTCGAGTCGGTGTGGGACGGCATCGTCCCGGCGGCGATCATGGGCACCCTCGGCGCCTTCGCCGCCATGCTCGTCGCCTACAAGACCCGGCTGATCCGGGCGACGGAGAAGTTCACGAAGCGACTCCTCATCGCGGGCATGGGCTACTTCGTCTTCGTCCTCGTCAACCTCGGCATCAGCCTCTTCACCGGTGCCAGCGTCTGGACCTCGCCGTTCGGCTGGCTCTTCGGCCTCATCGGTGTCTCGCTGGCCTCGCTGTTCCTCATCCTCGACTTCGACTACATCGAGCAGGGCGTCAAGAACGGCCTCCCGCAGGAGTACGCCTGGCGGGCCGCCTTCGGCCTCGTGACGACCGTCGTGTGGCTCTACATCGAGATGCTGCGCCTGCTCGCCATCCTGCGTGGCGGCGAGTGACCGCCCCCGCGTGAGCAGCACCCCCGGCGGGAGGGCAGGAGCAGCAGGCCCCGCCGAGGAGGGCGCGGTGCGCGAGCTGCACCGGGTCCTCGACCGTCTCGCCGCCCTCGGGCCCGGCCGCCTCGCGCGCCCGGGCCCGAGGCCTGTCGGGGCCGAGGTCGTCTCCGCCGAGCCCGCCAGGCCGGTCGACGTCGTCCGTCCGCTCCTGCAGCAGCTGGCCGACGAGGCCGCGCACCTCGAGGGGCGCTCGCGGCGCGACGTCCCCGAGCTGGCCTCGCACGCCCTCGGCGACCAGCTCGCCGTCCTGGCCGGCGACGTCCTCGCCGCCGCCCGGGCCGGGGGGGACGTCGCCGCGACGGGGCGGCTGCACCAGCACCTCACCCGCCTGCGCCGGGCTCTCTAGGGCGGGCTGCCCCGGGTCACGTGGCGCTCGGCGAGGACGGGGTGCTCTGGCCCCGCGCCCGCGGCGCCGCCACAGCACCGGCGCGCCGACGCAGACGGGCCCACTGCCCGAGCGGACCCCGGTCCGCGCCGTCGCGACGGGCCCCCTCGACCTCGGTGCCGGCTTCCTGGGCGGCGGCGACGGCCGCCTGGGCGACGGGCACGACGCGCTCGCTGCGACCGGAGTCCTCCTGCACGGGCCACAGCCCCAGCGACGTCGCGACGGCCGGCAGCAGGACGGCGGCGGCCCGCGCGTACCCGGCCGGCGACGGGTGGAAGCGGTCGGCGCTGAAGAGCTCGGGGGCGTTGCGGAACTCGACGCTCAGCAGGTCCCCCAGGGAGACCGACCGCCCGCCGGCCTCGACGACGGCGATGGTCTGGGCCGCGGCGAGCTCGCGGGACCAGCGCCGCGCCAGCGAGCGCAGCGGCTGGGCCACCGGCTCGACGATGCCGAGGTCGGGGCAGGTGCCGACCACCACCTCCGCGCCGGCCTCCCGCAGCCGCGAGATCGCCGCGCCGAGCGCACGCACCGCCTCGGGCGGGCGCAGCCGCTTGACGACGTCGTTCGCGCCGACCATGACGAGGACGGCGTCGGGGGAGGGCATCTCGGCGAGCAGGTCGTCGACCTGGCGGTCGAGGTCACGGGAGTCGGCGCCGACGACGGCCCGGTTGACCAGGCGCACGGGTCGCCCGGCGAGGGCGGCGAGGCCGACGGCGACGATGGCGCCGGGCGTCTGCTCGGCGGTGTCGGCCCCGAGGCCGTCGGCGCTGGAGTCACCGACGACGCCGAGGTCGAGCGGCGTCCCGGGGCCGGCCCCGTAGACGGCGTCGGCCTCCGGCCCGGCGGGGCCGAACTGGCGGCCCACGACCCGGCGGGCCAGCTTGGCCTCGACGGCGAGGACCCCGACGCCGACGGCCGTCAGCGCGGTCAGCCCGCCGCCGCCGTACGCCGCGGCCGCGGCCACCCGTCGTGCCCTGCGCGCCCTCGACATCGACCGCCTCCTCCCGTCCGCCTCCTGGTCCCGATGCTGCCGGCGCGCCCCCCTCCGGGGCGTCGCAGCACGGCTCCGTCGCCGCCGAGGCTAGAGGGACGGGCGCCCGTCCTGGCGTCACCTGGCCGTCGCCTGCCCCGCCGAGGGCGCGCGCGCGTCCGTCGCCCCGGGCGGGCGACCTGCAGAAGGGCCCCTCGCCCTACGTCGTCGCAGGTCAGGGCGGTCGGTGCCGGGACGAGGCCGTGCTGCGCCGGTCGGCCGGTCCCGGTCCGAGGTGGGAGGATGCGCCGGTGCGCTACGCCGAGTCCGTCGTCGACCTCGTGGGCGGCACGCCGCTCGTCCGGCTCTCCGCGGTCACGGAGGGGATCGAGGCGACGGTGCTCGCCAAGGTCGAGTACCTCAACCCCGGCGGGTCGGTGAAGGACCGCATCGCCGTGCGCATGGTCGACGCCGCCGAGGCCTCGGGGGCCCTGCAGCCGGGCGGGGTCATCGTCGAGCCGACGTCCGGCAACACCGGCGTGGGGCTCGCGCTCGTCGCCCAGCAGCGCGGCTACTCGTGCGTCTTCGTGTGCCCCGACAAGGTCGGGGAGGAGAAGCGGGCGGTGCTGCGGGCCTACGGCGCCCAGGTCGTCGTGTGCCCCACGGCGGTGCCGCCCGAGCACCCCGAGTCCTACTACTCCGTCAGCGACCGGCTGGCCCGCGAGCTGCCCGGCGGCTGGAAGCCCGACCAGTACTCCAACCCCAACGGGCCGCTGAGCCACTACGAGACGACCGGCCCGGAGGTGTGGGCCGACACCGACGGGAGGCTCACGCACTTCGTCGCGGGCGTCGGCACGGGCGGCACCATCACGGGGACCGGGCGCTACCTCAAGGAGGTCTCGGCGGGGCGCGACGGCGGACCGGTGCGCGTGGTCGGCGTCGACCCCGTCGGGTCGGTGTACTCCGGCGGGTCCGGCCGTCCCTACCTCGTCGAGGGCGTGGGCGAGGACATGTGGCCGTCGGCCTACGACCCGTCGGTGCCCGACCGCATCGTCGCCGTCTCCGACGCCGAGGCCTTCGCGATGACGCGGCGGCTGGCCCGCGAGGAGGGCCTGCTCGTCGGCGGCTCGTGCGGCATGGCCGTCGTCGGGGCGCTGGAGGTGGCGCGCGAGCTCGGGCCCGGCGACGTCGTCGTCGTGCTGCTGCCGGACTCCGGCCGCGGCTACCTCGCGAAGATCTTCGACGACCGGTGGATGGCCAGCTACGGCTTCGCGACCGCAGGCACGCAGGCGGCCGAGGCCGGCGAGGCCACGACGACGGTGCGCGACGTGCTGCGGCGCAAGGACGGCGGGCTGCCGGCGCTCGTCCACACCCACCCGAACGAGACGGTGCGCGACGCCGTGGAGATCCTCCACGAGTACGGCGTCTCGCAGATGCCGGTGGTCACCTCGGAGCCGCCCGTCGTCATCGGCGAGGTCGTCGGCGCCGTCAGCGAGCGCGACCTGCTGGACGCCGTCTTCTCCGGGGCGGCGCAGCTGACCGACCCGGTGAGCCGGCACATGTCGGCGCCGATGCCGCGCATCGGGGGCAGCGAGAGCGCGGGGGCCGCGCGCACGGCGCTCCAGAAGGCCGACGCGCTCCTGGTCGTCGACGACGGCTCCCCGGCCGGCGTCGTCACCCGCGCCGACCTGCTCGCCCTCGCCGCCGGCTGACGTCGAGGGCGGGTGCGCGCCCCGCCCCCTCCCCGCGGCGTGCGACCTCGTCGCGCCGGTCTCCCGCGACGTGTGACCTCATGTCGAGGAAGAGGTGAGGTCTCGACGCGCGCTGACTACCGTGCCCGCGTGGCCGAGCCGCGACGACTCACGACCTTCAAGCGCTGGCGGCTGGCGGACGGCGTCACGCTCGCGCACGTGCGACGGGTCGTCGAGGAGGCCGTCGTGCCTCACTACCGCGACCTGAGCGACGACGTCGAGCTCGGCCTCGAGGCGGCGGACGACCGGACGATCATCGCCGTGCAGCGGTGGCCGAGCCGGGCGGCTCGTGACGCGGCGATGTCCGGACCGCGCTTCGAGGCGTGGTGGCAGGCCTACCTCCCGGTGCTGGCCCGGTGGGACGAGCTCGTCAGCCTCGTGGACGAGTGGGAGACCGAGGTCCTCCTCTGAGCACGCGTCACCGGGCCGCGACCGCCCGGCCGACGTAGCGTCGAGGCCATGAGCATCCCCTCCGGTGACACGCCCGACCCGATCCAGCCCCAGGTCCCCACGGTCAAGGACCGGCAGGAGCACGGCAAGAGCCCCGACCTCGACGAGGAGGCCCTCGACCACCGCACGGAGCGCGAGGCGGAGACGCTGCGCCAGGACGCCGGCGGCGGCGACCACGCGCCCACGAGCTTCGACCGGGACGCGGTGCCGAACGCCGAGGAGTGACGGGCCGCCCAGAGCACGACGAAGCCCCGGTGACCGAGGTCACCGGGGCTTCGTCGTGCGCGGCTCTCGCGTGCGCGGAGATCTGTCAGCGGCCGGCGTCGACCGGCCCGTCGGCCGGCAGCACGCCGGCGGGGCAGCTGACGCCGGTGCCGGCGAGCCCGCAGTAGCCGCCGGGGACCTTGTGCAGGTACTGCTGGTGGTAGTCCTCGGCGTAGTAGAAGGGTCCGGCGTCCCGCGCCGACCGCGCCTCGGTCGTGATGGGGCCGAGGCGGAAGCGCTCCAGCTCGGCGGCGAAGGCGTCGCGGGTGCCGCGCACGGCCTCCTCCTGCTCCGGCGTCGTCCAGTAGACGGCCGAGCGGTACTCCGTGCCGACGTCGTTGCCCTGGCGGTTGCCCTGGGTCGGGTCGTGCTCCTCCCAGAAGGCCTTGAGCAGCGCCTCGGCGCTCGTGCGCCGGGGGTCGTAGGCCACCATCACGGTCTCGGTGTGCCCCGTCCGCGCGGTGCAGGTCTCCTCGTACGTCGGGTGGGGCGTGTACCCGCCCATGTAGCCGACGGCCGTCGTGACGACGCCGTCCATGCCCCAGAACAGCCGCTCGGCGCCCCAGAAGCACCCCATCGCGACGTAGAGGCGCTGCGTGCCCTCGGGCCACGGCCCCTCGAGCGGCGTGCCGAGCACGGCGTGGTTCGCCGGCACGTGGTACGGGCGGTGCTCACGCCCGGGCAGCGCGTCCTCGCGCGTCACCATCGTCGTCCTCATGCGGGTCCCGAACAGGGCCACGGCTCCTCCAGCGGGTCGAGGGGTGTGCTCCGGCGGCGCCGCACGGACGGTCGGCGCCGGTCTCCTGGCACAACCGCGCGTCCCGCCGAGGCGTTCCCCGACGCCGTCGTGCCCCCTGCCCGGACCTCGTGGCCCCTCTCCGCCCTCGAGTGCCTCACGGGCGGTCTTCGTGGCCCTCCGCTCCGCTGGGGAGGGCGCCGCTGGATCAGCCGAGCACCGCCCCGGTCCGCGACGACGTCGTCGGGGCGCCCCACGCGCTGTCGGCGTCCGCGGCGGCCCGCACGAGCCGGTCGACGGCGTCCAGCAGCACCGGCACGGGCTGGGTGAACGGCAGCCGGAGGTGCTCGTCGAACTCGTGGCTGACGCCGAAGCGTGAGCCGCTCGCGAGGAACAGGCCGTGCCGCTCGGCCGCCTCGGTGACGGCCGACGACGACGTCCCGCGCGGCAGCCGGCACCACAGCGACAGGCCGCCGGGCGGGCGCGGCACCTCCCACGTCGGCAGGCGCGCGCGGACGGCGTCGACCAGCGCGTCGCGCTGCTCCCGGAGCCGCCCGAGGCGGGCCGGCAGGCCGGCGTCGAGCCCGTCGAGCAGCACGCACGCGGCGAGCTGGTCGACGACGGGCAGCGACCCGTGCTGGCGGCTGGCGGCTGCGGCCACCTTGGCCAGCAGGGCCGGCTCGGCGCGCAGCCACCCGACGCGCAGGCCCGCCCACACCGATTTGCTGAGCGACCCGGCGGTCAGGACGGCGCCGGCCGGGCCGACGGAGGCCAGCGGCGGGCGGCCGGTGGGGTCGCCGGCGTCGAGCGCGAGGTCGGCGAGGGTCTCGTCGGCGAGGGCGAGCACGCCGCGCTGGTGCAGGCTGGCGACGACCCGGGAGCGCTCGTCGGGGGTCAGCACCGCCCCGGTGGGGTTGGCGAAGTCGGGCACGAGGTAGGCCATGGCGGGTGAGGTCTCGCGGGCCGCCCGGTCCAGCGCGCGGACGAAGCCGCCGTCGCCCCACGGCGCCGCAGGGTCGCGCGGCACCGGGACGACGCGCGCGCCGTGCCCCCGGAGCTTGTCGACGGCGTTGGGCCACGTCGGGTGCTCCACGAGCACGCGCTCGCCCCGCCGGACGACCGTCTCGATCGCCCCGGAGACCGCGGCGCTGGCGCCCGTGGTGACCAGCACCTGCTCGGGCGTCGTCGGGAGCCCGCGGGCCGTCATCCGCTCGGCGACGCGGGCCCGCAGGTCGGCGAGACCGCCGGCCGCGTAGCCGTGGCCGGGCAGCAGCTGGGGCAGCGCCTCCAGCGCGGCGGCGTAGGCGTCCGCGACCTCGGGCGGGCCGGCGGGCGAGGCGTAGGTGAGGTCGACCGTGCCGTCGCGCGGGCTGCCGGGCACGAAGGCGGCGACGACGCCGCTGCGGTCCGGCAGCGTCGTCCAGGTGCCCGAGCCGGTCCGGGAGCGGGCCCAGCCGCTCTCGCGCAGCCGCCGGTAGGCGGACGTCACGGTGACGCGGCTGACGCCGAGGGCGACGGCGAGCTCGCGCTCGGCGGGCAGCCGGCCGCCGACCGGGAGGCGCCCGTCGGCGACGAGCGCCCGCAGGCCCTGGGCGAGCGTCGCGGCGACCGGCGGGTGCAGCGACGTCCTGCCCACGAGGTCGGCGACCTCCTGCGCCGAGCGCTGCGCCGGCGTCGACGCCTCGACGGAGGTCGTCCTCCCGCCTCGCGACGGTGCGGACCGGCGGGCGCTGGGCGACGAGGAGGCCATGGAGCCAGGATGCCACGAGAGCAGGCCAATGGCGCGGTGTCAGCGGGCCAATCCATGCACCTGCGCGCCCGCCGGCGCTGGTGCCCCGAAGGCCCGGTCGCGCCAGGGCGCTGCCTCGCCCCCTGAGGTCGGGCATCGGGTCGAGGAGAGAGGGAAGACCTCCGGCATGAGGCCAGTCGTGCGTGATTGGACTGCCGCTGAGAGGCCAACGTGCGGCACACTTGAGCCATGGCATCGATCGCTCTCACCGTCCTGTTCATCGCCCTCTTCGTCGCCGGCGTCGCCCTGGCCGTCCGGGACATCCGCTCCGACGGCTACCGCGCCGAGCGCGCCGACGTCCCGGGCCCCTACTACGCCCGCCGCGCCGCGGCCGCGCACGCCCCGGTCGACCGCCTCGTCGCCGGCCCGGACCCGCGGTGACGACGGCCGGCCCGGCGGCTGGCGGCCCTGCTCCCGACGTCGCCGCCGCCGGCCGTGCCGCCGCCCCGGAGCCCGCGACGCCCTCCAGCTCCCCGCGCCCCGACCGTGCCTCGGGCGGTGCGCCGCGACCGGCGTCCTGGTCCCTGCCCCACCGCCTCCTGCGCCTGCTCGGCGGGCAGCTGCTCTTCGGCGTCGGGCTCGCCGCGCTCCTGCGCGCCGGTCTCGGCCCCTCCCCGTGGGACGTCCTGCACCAGGGGCTCGTCCGCCAGAGCGGCCTCGGCTTCGGCGTCGTGGTGCTGCTGTCCGGCGTGGCCGTCCTGCTGTGCTGGCTCCCGCTGCGGGTGCGGCCGGGCCTGGGGACGGTCACGAACGTCCTCGTCGTCGCCGTGGCCATCGAGATCGGCCTGGCCGTGGTGCCTCCGGCGTCCTCCTGGCCGCTCGGCGTCCTGCTCCTGCTCGTCGGCCTCGCCCTCAACGGTCTCGGGACGGCGCTCTACCTCGGCGTCCGCCTCGGCCCCGGCCCGAGGGACGGGCTGATGACCGGGCTGGTCGCCCGCACCGGCTACCCCGTGGCCCTCGTGCGGGGGGCCATCGAGGGCTCGGTCGTCCTCGCGGGCTGGCTGCTCGGCGGCACGGTCGGGGTGGGCACGGTGGTCTTCGCCCTGGCCATCGGCCCGCTCGTCGGTCTGCTGCTGCCCCGGCTCTCGATGCCGGTGCCTGTGCCCGCGCCCGCGCCCGCGCCCGCGCCCGTGCCCGTGCCTGTGCCCGTGCCCGAGGCTGAGGCTGGTGCCGACGCGGTGCCCGCGCCGCGTCCGGCGCCCGTCGCGGGAGACCTCGTGGTGCCGGCTCCGACTCCTCCTCGCCCGACGAGGGCCGGCCGGGTCGGCCGGCGTCGCGCTGGCCGCCGCGTAGCCTCGGGGGCGTGACCTCCGCCGTCGACCCAGCCCCCGCGGGACCTCCGGACGAGACGGCGCCACCCGGCCACCGGCCGCCCGCGGCCGGCCCCACCGACTGGTCGGGTGCGGGTTTCGCCACGCGCGCGGTCCACGCCGGCTCCGAGCCCGACCCGGTGACGGGCGCCGTCGTCCCGTCGGTCCACGTGGCCACGACCTTCGCCCAGGACGGCGTCGGCAACCTCCGCTCGGGCTACGAGTACGCCCGCTCGGCCAACCCGACCCGCGACGCGCTCCAAGAGTGCCTCGCCGCGCTGGAGGGCGGACGTGCGGCGTACGCGTTCGCCTCCGGGCTCGCGGCCGAGGACACGCTGCTGCGGACGGTGCTCGCGCCGGGCGACCACGTCGTGATCCCCGACGACGCCTACGGCGGCACCTTCCGCCTGTTCAGCACCGTCCTCGCCCGGTGGGGCGTCGACCACACGCCTGCGGACACCTCCGACGTCGGCGCTGTCGCCGCCGCGATGACGGACCGCACCCGCCTGGTCTGGTGCGAGACGCCGTCCAACCCGCTGCTCGGCGTCTCCGACGTCGCCGCGCTCGCCGCGGCGGCCCACGAGCGCGGCGCCCTGCTCGTCGTCGACAACACCTTCGCGACGCCGTACCTCCAGCAGCCGCTGGCGCTCGGGGCCGACGTCGTCGTCCACTCCACGACGAAGTACTGCGGCGGGCACTCCGACGTCGTCGGCGGCGCGCTCGTCGTGGACGACGCCGTGCGCGCCGACGGCGAGCCGCTGGCGGAGCTGCTGACCATCCACCAGAACGCCATGGGCGCCGTCGCCGGGCCGATGGACGCCTGGCTGGTGCTGCGCGGGCTCAAGACCCTCGCCGTCCGGATGGAGCGGCACTGCACCTCCGCCGAGGCGGTCGCCGCGCACCTGCAGGCCCACCCGGCCGTGCGCGAGGTGCTCTACCCGGGCTTGCCCGGCCACCCTGGCGCCGACGTCGCGGCGCGGCAGATGCGCCGTCCCGGCGGCATGGTGTCGGTGCGCCTGGCCGACGAGGCCGCCGCGCTCGCCCTGTGCGCGCGCACCCGGGTCTTCACCCTGGCCGAGTCGCTCGGCGGGGTCGAGTCGCTCGTCGAGCACCCCGCGCGGATGACGCACGCGAGCGCCGCGGGCTCGCCGCTGGAGGTGCCCGCCGACCTCGTGCGGCTCTCGGTCGGGCTGGAGGACCTCGAGGACCTCCTCGCCGACCTCGACCAGGCGCTCGACGGCGCCGCCGCCGCGTGAGCGCCCCGACCAGCGCCGAGCTCGCCTCCTCGCAGGCCGGCTCGGCTGCGCCGCAGGCGGTCTCGGTCGAGGACGTCGAGGCCGCCGCCGACCTGCTCGCGGGCGTCGTCCGCACGACGCCGCTGGAGCCGAGCACGGCCCTGTCCGAGCTCGTCGGCGGCCCGGTGCTGCTCAAGTGCGAGAACCTGCAGCACGCGGGCTCCTTCAAGATCCGCGGGGCGTACACGCGGATGGCGCGCCTGACGGCGGCCGAGCGCGGGCGCGGCGTCGTCGCGGCCAGCGCCGGCAACCACGCGCAGGGCGTCGCCCTGGCCGCGCGGATGCTCGGGATCGAGGCGGCGATCTGGATGCCCGTCGGTGCGCCGATCCCCAAGGTCGAGGCGACCCGGCGCTACGGCGCGCAGGTGCACCTGGCCGGCGCGACCGTCGACGAGGCCCTCACCCACGCCGCCGCCCGCAGCGCCGAGACCGGCGCCGTCCTGGTCCACCCCTTCGACCACGTCGACGTCGTCGCCGGGCAGGGCACCGTCGGGCTGGAGCTGCTGGAGCAGTGCCCCGAGGTGCGCACCGTCGTCGTCTGCACCGGTGGGGGCGGGCTCGTCGCGGGCATCGCCACGGTGCTGGCGGCGCGCGCGCCGCACGTGCGCGTGGTCGCGGCGCAGGCCGCCGGGGCGGCCGCGTGGCCGGTCTCGCTGGAGGCGGGCGAGCCGCGTGCGCTCGCGCAGATGTCGACCATGGCCGACGGCATCGCCGTCGGGAAGCCGGGGGAGGTGCCCTTCGGGCTCGTGCGCGACCTCGTCGACGACGTCGTGACCGTGTCCGAGGAGTCCCTCTCGCGCGCCCTCCTGCTGCTGCTCGAGCGCAGCAAGCTCGTGGTCGAGCCGGCCGGCGCCGCTGCCGTCGCGGCCGTGATGGAGGACCCGGGCGCCTTCGAGCCACCCGTCGCCGTCCTGTGCTCGGGCGGCAACGTCGACCCGCTGCTGCTCATGCGCGTCATCCGGCACGGCATGGCGGCCGCGGGCCGCTACCTGGGCTGCCGCGTCCGCGTGACCGACCGGCCCGGGGCGCTGTCCGGCGTCCTCGCCGTCCTCGCCGGCGCCGGTGCCAACGTCGTCGAGGTCGTCCACACCCGGACGGCGCAGGGGCTGGAGGTCGACGAGGTCGAGATCGGCCTGCAGCTGGAGACCAGCGGCGAGGAGCACACCACCGCCGTCCTCACCGCGCTCGCCGCCGCCGGCTTCCGCGTCGTCGGCTGACGGCCGCCGGGCCGCCACGCCCTCTCCCGCAGCCCCGCCACCCGCTCCTGCCCCTCCTTGGCGCGACATGTGACCTTGACGCCCTTCCTCGTCTCCCCGTGTGTGACCGTGACGGCGGACCCGGAGGGCTCCGGGAGCCCTGCGCGCGTGCGTGACAGGGGCCGGGGGCGCGTCGAGGTCACACGGGGCGGGAGGGGGGCCGGTGGGGTGGGGGAGGCGGCGATGAGCGCGGGAGCCGACGGCGGTCTGCACGACGACGCCGCCCCGACGCCCGCACGCCTGCCCCGCCACCGACGAGGAGACCGCACGTGACCCACGCACAGCCCAGCCCGGAACCATCCGGTCATCCGTTGTCCGACCCGCTGCCTACGGTGCGCCCATGACCTCCTCGACGTCGTCGCGCAGCGGCGACCACCCCGTCGTCGCCGAGGGCCTCGTCAAGCGGTACGGCGGCGTGACGGCGCTCGACGGGCTCGACCTCGCCGTGCCGCGGGGGGCCGTGCTCGGCGTCCTCGGCCCCAACGGCGCCGGGAAGACGACGGCCGTCCGCGTGCTGACGACCCTCCTGCGTCCCGACGCCGGCCGTGCCGCGGTCGCGGGCGTCGACGTCGCCGCCGACCCGGCCGGCGTCCGCCGCCGCATCGGGGTCTCGGGGCAGTACGCGGCGGTGGACGAGCAGCTCACCGGCACCGAGAACCTCGAGATGGTCGGCAACCTCTACCACCTCGGGCGGTCCCGGTCGAAGACCCGCGCCAAGGAGCTGCTGGAGCGCTTCAGCCTCACCGACGCCGCCGCGCGCCCGGTCAAGACCTACTCCGGCGGCATGCGACGACGCCTCGACCTCGCCGGCGCTCTTGTCGCCGAGCCCGAGGTGCTGTTCCTCGACGAGCCGACCACGGGCCTGGACCCCCGCAGCCGCCTCGGCATGTGGGACGTCATCGGCGAGCTGGTCTCCGGCGGGACGACGCTGCTGCTGACGACCCAGTACCTCGAGGAGGCCGACCGGCTCGCCGACAGCATCGCCGTCGTCGACCGCGGCCGGGTCATCGCCGAGGGCACCGCCGACCAGCTCAAGGCCCAGGTCGGCGGGGAGCGGGTCGAGCTGACGGTCGCCGAGGCGGGCGACCTCGTACCGGCGCGCGAGGCCCTCGAGCGGGCCGGCGCGGACGAGGTGACCGTCGACGAGCACACCCGCTCGCTGTCGGCACCGGTCAGCGGCGGCGCGGGCGCGCTGATGGCGGTCCTCGGCGCGCTGCGCGACCGCGACGTCGAGGTGCTCGACGCCGGGGTGCGGCGCCCGACGCTCGACGACGTCTTCCTCACCCTCACCGGGCACGGCGCGGACGACGCGCCCGAGGGCGGCGAGGGTGAGCAGGAGCAGGGGGGCCGGCGCGGACGTCGGGCCCGGTCGGGCCAGGCAGCAGGACGAGGTACGGGAGAGGGCTCCTGATGGCGACGAGCACCCAGACGCAGGACCGCCCCGGGGGAGGGCCCGACGCAGGACGTGACCTGCCGCCGGTCGGCGGGCTGGGGCAGGCGCTCGGCGACGGCTGGACGGTCGCACGGCGCAACCTCATCCGCATCAAGCGGGTGCCCGACCTGCTGGTCGGGTCGGTCGTCTCGCCGATCATGTTCGTGCTGCTCTTCGCCTACGTCTTCGGCGGGGCCATCGCCCTGCCCGGCGCAGACGGTGAGGCCGTGGCGGACCCGCAGGCGTACCGCACCTACCTCATCGCCGGGATCTTCGCCCAGACGGTCATCTTCGGCGCCACCATCACCGGCTCGTCGATGGCCCAGGACCTCAAGAGCGGCATCGTCGACCGGTTCCGCTCGCTGCCGATGGCGCCCTCGGCGGTGCTGGTGGGACGGACGACGGCCGACGTCGTCAACAACGTCCTCACCGTCGTGATCATGACGCTGACCGGGCTGGTGGTCGGGTGGCGCATCACGACGTCGGTGGGGGAGGCGGCCCTGGGCTACCTGCTGCTGCTCTTCTTCGCCTACTGCGTCAGCTGGATCATGGCCTTCTTCGGCCTGCTGGTGCGGACGCCGGAGATCTTCAACAACGTCAGCTTCATCGTCATCTTCCCGCTGACCTTCGTCGCCAACACCTTCGTGCCGCTGGAGAGCTTCCCCAGCGTGCTACGGGCCTTCGCGACGTGGAACCCGGTGTCCGCCGTCACGCAGGCCGCGCGGGAGCTCTTCGGCAACCTGCAGCCCGGCGCGCCGGCGCCGACGTCGTGGCCTCTGCAGAACCCCGTGCTCTACACGCTGCTGTGGGGCGTCGCCCTGCTCGTCGTCTTCGTCCCGCTGACCGTGCGCCAGTACCAGAAGGCCGCGGCGCGCTGACGGCGGCGGCGCAGCGGTCCGGCTGACCAGCGGGTCGCCCAGCGCGAGATCGCCAGGCCGAGGTCACCAGCGCAGGAGCGCCGGACGGCCGCCGTGGCGCACACTGGCAGACGACGGCCCGGCCTCCCGGGGAAGGAGGCCGGGCCGTCGTCGCGCGCGGGTTCCGGCGGCCGGTAGGGCCGCGGTGAGGTCAGCCGGTGAAAGGCTCCGCCGCCACGACCTTCACGGGGATCTCGCGGCCGTTGGGCGCCTTGTACGTGGTCTCGTCCCCGGCGGACAGGCCCGAGATGGAGGCGCCGAGCGGCGAGGTGGGGCTGTAGACGTCGAGGTCGGTGCCCTCGGCGACCTCCCGGGAGCCGAAGAGGAAGCGCATCTCCCGACCGGCGACCTCGGCGGTCACGACCATGCCGGGGGCGACGCGGTCGGACTCGGTCGGCGCCTGGCCGACCTCCGCGTTGCGCAGCAGCTGGGTCAGCTGGCGGATGCGGCCCTCCTGCTTGCCCTGCTCCTCCTTGGCGGCGTGGTAGCCGCCGTTCTCCTTGAGGTCGCCCTCCTCGCGGGCCGCCTCGATGCGCTGGGCGATCTCCTGGCGTCCCGGGCCGCTCAGGTGGTCGAGCTCGGACTTGAGCCGGTCGTAGGCCTCCTGGGTCAGCCAGGCGGGCTCGGCGGGTCCGGTGGTCGTGGGTGTCTGCGTGGTCTCGGTCACGGAGGACCTCCTCGGGTGTTCGCCCGACGTCAGGTGTCGGGCGGGGAGGGCGGGGGCGGGCGTCATGGCCCGTCCAGGTCGGTCGGGCCCGTGCGGGCCCGTTGGCGAGTGCACGAGCGGCGCCGTCCAGGGACGAGGAGCCCGGGCGGGCCGGCAGGCCCCGTCCCTGGCCTGGCCCTGCTGCTGGCCGGCTCTGCTGCTCGCTCGAACCGGTCCTGCCTCGGGTCGCGCCGCCCCTGCGGCACCGCGAACGCGCGATGCTAGCCGAAGAGCCGGCGAGGCTCAGCCCTCGAGGACCTCGCAGCCCATGACCTCGGCGCTCACGGACTCGGACTGGGTGGGGATGGTCACGGCCTGCCGGAGCGTCGTCTCCTGGCTCGGCCCCAGGTCGACGGTGCGCCACCCGACGGTCGAGAAGTCCTCGGCCAGCGCGCGGACGTCGCAGCGCACGGTGTCCTCGGGGTCCTTGGTCACCTGGAAGGTCAGGACGACCTCGGTGGCCGTCGGCGTCGCGAAGCCGATCTCCTGGTAGCTCACCGTCTGCGCCGACGCCAGGCCCAGCCCGGCCCAGACCACCCAGGCGACCAGCGCCGCACCCGCTGCGGCGGCACCGGCGACGGCGGCGCGGCGACGCCGAGGGGAAGGGGGGCGGCGGCCGTAGCGTTCGTCGAGACGCTGCTGCGCGCTCGGCTCCACGTCGGCACTCCCTCCGTCGTCCGTCGACGACGCGCTGGACCTGTCGGCGCCCGGGGACCGGGTCGCTGCACCGGGGCGGCCACGGCGTCGTCCATCATGGCTGTCGACCACCCGCCTCGGCGCACCCAGTGTCGCCGACGGCCGCACCCGAACGGAGCCCAGGTGTCCGAGAACGGCGTCGCCGCGACCGTCGAGCGACTGCACGCACCCTCGCCGGAAGAGCTGGCCGAGCGGCTGGCCGGGGACGGCCCGCTGCGGCTGATGGCCGTCCACGCCCACCCCGACGACGAGTCCAGCAAGGGCGCCGCGACGTCGGCGAAGTACGTGGCCGAGGGCGCGGAGGTCATGGTCGTCAGCTGCACCGGCGGGGAGCGGGGCGACGTCCTGAACCCCAACATGGCCGACGACCCGCGGGTCCTGCGCGACATGAGCGCGCTGCGCCGCGAGGAGATGGCGTCGGCGGCAGCGGCGCTCGGCGTCCAGCACCGCTGGCTCGGCTTCGTGGACTCGGGCCTGCCCGAGGGGGACCCGCTGCCGCCGCTGCCCGAGGGCTGCTTCGCCCTGGAGGACGTCGAGACGCCGGCCGCCGCGCTGGTCCGGCTGGTCCGCGAGTTCCGCCCCCACGTCGTGACGACCTACGACGAGCAGGGCGGCTACCCCCACCCCGACCACATCATGTGCCACAAGGTCTCGCTCGCCGCCTTCGAGGGCGCCGCCGACCTCGCCCGCTTCCCCGGCGGGCAGCCGTGGCAGCCCCTCAAGCTCTACTACAACGGAGGCTTCAGCCGCGAACGGCTGCAGCTCTTCCACGACGCCATCGTCGCGAGCGGCCAGGAGTCGCCCTTCGCGGAGTGGCTCGAGCGTCGCGGCGACCGCCCCGAGCGCCGGGTGGACGCACGGGTCGCCTGCGCCGAGTTCTTCGAGGCCCGCGACAACGCCCTGCTGGCGCACCGGACGCAGATCGACCCGGGCGGCTTCTTCTTCCGGGTTCCCCGCCAGCAGCAGGCCGAGATCTGGCCGACCGAGGAGTTCGAGCTGGCCCTCTCGCTCGTGCCGACGCAGACGCCGGAGGACGACCTCTTCGCCGGGATCCGCGCGCTCGTGGCGGCCGAGCAGCCCGTCGCGGCCGACGGGGCGGGCCCCCGGTCGTGAGCGTCGCCCTCCTCGCGCTCGGTGCGCTCGCGCCAGGCGCGCTCGTGGCCTCGGCGCCCGCACCGACGCCGGACCCCACCGAGGGGCTGCGCGAGGGGCTCGAGGTCATCGACATCGGGCCGGGTGTCGCCGGCTTCTTCGCCACCGCGGCCGTGGTGCTCGTCTCCATCCTCGTCATCGTCAACATGGTCGGCCGGCTGCGTCGCCTGGAGCACCGCCGGCTGGCGGACGAGCGGGCCGAGGACGAGCGGCGTCGCCTCGCCGGCGAGCCGCCCCGGGCGCCGGGCGAGCCGGCGCCACCGCGCCCCCGCGACGGCCGTCACGGGCCGGGGTCGGGCTCGGGTGCAGGTTCAGGGCCGCCGGACGGGCAGTCGCGGTGAGCGCCGACCGGTCCGCGCTCCCCGGTGGTCCGGCGGCACCGGGGACGGCCAGCTCCCCGGGAGCGCCGCCCCCGGGTCCGCCGACGCCGGTGCGGCCGAGCCGCCGTCGCTCGGCGCGGACCCGCGCGGCCCGGCTCGCCGGCGCGGCCGTCGGGACGGCGTCACGACTGCTCGGCCGTGGTGCGGGCGAGGTCATCTCCGGCCACGTGGTGCTGCGGCTGGCTCCGGCCGCCGTCCACGAGCTGGCGGGGGAGCGGGTCGCCGCGGTCGTCTCCGCCACGAACGGCAAGACGACGACGACCCGCATGCTCACCGCCGCGCTGGCCGCCCGCCCCGGGCCGGCCGGTCGCGGCGTCGTCAGCAACGGCGGCGGGGCGAACATGCGCGCCGGCATCGTCACGGCGCTGACGAGCGGGCCGGGTGACGCCGTGCTCGAGGTCGACGAGATGCACCTGGCCGGTCTGCTGCCCGAGCTGGCCCCGCGTGCCGTCGTCCTCATGAACCTCTCCCGCGACCAGCTCGACCGCACCGCCGAGACCCGCCAGCTCGCCGCCGGGTGGCAGCGGGCGCTCACCGGGCTCTCCGCCGGGGCGTCGGCCCGGACGGTCGTCGTCGCCAACGCCGACGACCCGCTCGTCACGTGGGCGGCGTCGGCGGCCCCGCGCGTCGTGTGGGTCTCCGTCGGGGCGTCGTGGACCGCGGACGCCCGCAGCTGCCCGCGCTGCGAGCAGCTCCTGACGCTGCCGGGCGACCTCCGCCCCGCCGGGCCGGGGGCCGGCGGCGAGGCCTCGGCGAGCGCGCCTGCGCCCGTCACCGACGGCGTGGACAGCGACGGCTGGCACTGCCGCAGCTGCGGCCTGGAGCGGCCGGCGCCCGACGTGGTGCTCGAGGGTGACGTCGTCCGCGAGCTCGGCGGCTGGGGCCCGGCGAGCGCCGACGGCCCGGGCGCGCGCGAGGAGGTCGCCCGCCACCCGGTGCGCCTGGCCCTGCCCGGCACGGCCAACCGCCGCAACGCGGCGATGGCGGCCACCGCGGCGCGCGAGCTCGGCAGCCCGCTCGGTGCGGCGCTCGCGGCGATGGCCGACCTCGGCGACGTCGCCGGCCGGTACGCCTGGTTGCGCGCCGAGGGCGTGCGCTTCTGGCTGCTGCTGGCCAAGAACCCCGCCGGGTGGGTGGAGAACTTCGACGTCATGGGCGCGAGCGAGCGCCCGCTCGTGCTCGCCGTCAACGCCCAGGGCGCCGACGGCCGCGACACCTCGTGGATCTACGACGTGCCCTTCGAGCGGCTGCGCGGGCGCCGGGTCGTCGTCGCGGGGGAGCGGGCGGCCGACCTGTCCCTGCGCCTGGTCGTCTCGGGCGTCGACCACCAGCGGGTGCCGCCGCTGCGGGCGGCGCTGCGGGCGGCGCGGGCCCTAGGGGCGCCGGGCGCCGGCGGCCCGGCGGCCGAGGTCGACGTCGTCGGGAACTACACCGCCTTCCAGCAGCTTCGGCGGCTGGCCGTCGAGGCGACCCCGGAGCCTCGCGTGGCGCCGGACGCCGCGACGGCGGCGGCGCGCACGGGAGCGACGCGATGAGCGGCCCGTCGGCGGTCCGGGTCGCGGTGCTCTACCCCGAGCTGCTCGGCACCTACGGCGACGGCGGCAACGCGGCCGTGCTGCGCGCGCGAGGGCAGGCGCGCGGCCTGGACGTCGAGGTGGTCGAGGTCTCCGGCGGTGACGCCCTGCCGCGGTGCGACGTCTACCTGCTGGGCGGCGGTGAGGACGGCCCGCAGCGCCACGTCGCGCGCGTGCTGGCCGAGGGCGAGCGGATGGCGAGGGCCGTCGACGCCGGGAGCGCGGTGCTCGCGGTGTGCGCGGGCATGCAGATCCTCGGCAGCGCCTTCCGTGACGTGGACGGCTCCGTGCCCGGCCTGTCGCTGCTGCCGTGCCGCACGGTCGAGCCGCTGCCGGCGCAGCGGCGCGCGGTCGGCGAGGTCGTCGTCGAGGCCGACCCGCGCCTGGGTCTGCCGCGCCTGGTCGGGTTCGAGAACCACGGCGGGCGGACGGCGCTCGACGACGGCGCCGTGCCGCTCGGGCGGGTGCTCTCCGGCACGGGCAACGGCGTCGGGGACGCGGCGGTCGACGGCGTCGTCGCCGGCCGGGTCGTGGGCACCTACCTGCACGGCCCCGTGCTCGCGCTCAACCCGGCGCTGGCGGACCGGTTGCTCGAGTGGGCCACCGGGGCGGACGCCGACGGCCTGCCCGCGGGGGACGAGCGCCTCGTGGCGCTCGACGAGGCCGCGGCGCACGCCCGGGCGCTGCGGCTGGAGATGGCGGGGGTCGCGGCGCGCGGTTGAGCGGGCCGTGGTCCGGGGAACCTCCGGTCCGTCGACGGCGGTGCGGCCGTCGCGTCCACCAGCGCGCGCTGGCCGGGCCGTCCTCAGATCACCGGTGCGGCCGCCGCGGCCCGCGCGTCGGTGTCGGGTCCGTCGAGGTCGAAGCGGGCCCACACGTGCTTGAGGTCGTCGGCGACGTACCAGCCGACGCCGTCGGCCAGGCGCGCGGCCAGGTGCATCCCGAAACCGCCCTCGCCGAGGGCACGGCCGTCGGCCATCTCGGGGGAGGACTCGGCGGCGGTGTCCGTGACGTCGACGGCGCAGGCCCGCTCGTCGTCGACGAGGAAGCGGACGGTGCTGGGCGGTGCCCCGTGGCGCAGCGCGTTCGTCGCCAGCTCGCTGACCACGAGGAGCATGCGGTCCTGCAGGTCGTCCAGCAGCGGGGAGGCGACCTGGCCGCGCTCGAGCAGCTCGCTGTTGAGGGCCCGGCGGATGCGCGCCAGGTCGTCGGAGGTCGACAGGTCCCAGGTGGTGACCTCCGCGAAGCCGCCGGGCGGTCGGGTGCTCGCCCTCAGCGCCTCCACCACGCCCGCCTCCCACGACGATCTCGACCGGCCCTCCCTGGCGGGGGGCCGCTGGCCGGCAGCGATGCGCGCAGCGGCGTCGTCGCGACCGGCCGGGAGAGACGCTACGGCTCAGCGCCCGTCGCCGCTCGACAGGGGGCGCCGACGCGCCGTCCGGACGCACACGGCCGGCGACGACGGCGGGGGGTGGCGCTGGCGAGGGGAGGGCACGGCGACCACGATGGCCGCCGTGCCGAACCGCCTCGCGAGCTCGACGAGCCCCTACCTGCTCCAGCACGCCGACAACTCCGTGGACTGGTGGGAGTGGGGCCCCGAGGCCTTCGCCGAGGCGCGGCGCCGCGACGTCCCGGTCCTCGTCTCGGTCGGCTACGCGGCGTGCCACTGGTGCCACGTCATGGCCCACGAGTCCTTCGAGGACGAGGAGGTGGGCCGCCAGCTGGCCGCGGGCTTCGTCGCCGTCAAGGTCGACCGGGAGGAGCGCCCCGACGTCGACGCCGCCCTCATGCGCGCGACGACGGCGCTGACCGGCCAGGGTGGGTGGCCCATGACGGTGCTGTGCACCCCGCAGGGCGAGCCGTTCCACGCCGGCACGTACTACCCGCCGCGCCCGCACCCGCGGATGCCGAGCTTCCGGCAGCTGCTCGACGCCGTCACGCAGGCCTGGACCGAGCGCCGGGAGGAGGTGCTCGGGCAGAGCGCGCAGATCACCCAGGCGCTCGCCGAGCGGGCGGCGGCCGGCGTCGGGCCGCCCGGGGGCGCCCCGCCGACCGCGCCGGCGCTGGCCGGCGCCGTCCGTGCGCTGCTCGCCGAGGAGGACACGGTGCACGGCGGGCTCGGCGGGGCTCCGAAGTTCCCGCCGTCGGCGGTGTGCCTGTGGCTGCTGCGGCACGCCGCGACGGACGCGCCCACGGCCGGCGACGCGCTCGGGCTCGCGGGACGGACGCTGACGGCGATGGCGCGCTCGGGCACGTACGACCAGGTCGCCGGCGGCTTCGCCCGCTACGCCGTCGACGCCGCCTGGGTGGTGCCGCACTTCGAGAAGATGCTCTACGACAACGCCCAGCTCGCCCGCGCCTACCTGCACTGGTGGCGGCTGACCGGCGAGCCGACGGGCGCGCGCGTCGCCGCCGAGACGTGCGACTGGTTGGTGGCGGCGCTGCGGACGCCCGAGGGCGGGTTCGCCTCGTCCCTGGACGCCGACACCCTCGTCCCGAGGTCTCAGGCCGAGGGCGAGGCCGGCAGCCGCTCGGTCGAGGGCGCCACCTACGTGTGGACGCCGCTGCAGCTCGCCGAGGTCCTCGGGCCCGCAGACGGCGCGTGGGCCGCGGAGCTGCTCGGCGTCACCGCCGAGGGCACCTTCGAGCACGGCACCTCGACGGCGCAGCTGAGGCGCGACGTCTGGGCCGACGACGGCGAGGTGGGACGGTGGGTCGACGTGCGGGCCCGGCTGCGCGCCGCCCGCGACCGGCGTCCTCAGCCGGCGCGCGACGACAAGGTCGTCACCGCCTGGAACGGCCTGGCGGCCGCCGCGCTCGCCGAGGCCGGCGTGCTGCTGGAGCGGCCCGACCTGCTGGCGGCCGCCGTGCGGTGCGCGGACCTGCTGCTCGCCGTCCACGTCGACGACGACGGCCGGTGGCGCCGCACCTCGCGCGACGGCCGCGCCGGCCCCTCCCGGGCCGTGCTGGAGGACCTCGGTGACCTCGCCGAGGGGCTCGTGGCCCTGCACGCCGCCACGGGCGACGCCGCCTGGGCTGAGACGGCCGAGGCGCTGTGCGAGGAGGTCCTCGCCGAGCACCTGCGCGAGGGCGGCTTCTGCGACGTCCCGGCCTCGTCCGACGACGCCGTGCTGGCCCGGCTCGGCACCGGTTCCGACCCGACCGACGGCGCGGCGCCGTCGGGCACGAGCGCGGCGGCGGGGGCGCTGCTGGCGGTCTCGGCGCTCACCGGGTCCGACCGGATGCGTGCGGCGGCGGAGACGGCGCTCGTCCCGGCCGGGGCGCTCGTCGGCGCCGCGCCACGCTTCGCCGGGTGGGCGCTGGCCGTCGCCGAGGCGGCGCTCGACGGGCCGCGGGAGGTCGCCGTCCTCGGCAGCGGGGCGGCGGACGACCCGGAGGGGCGGGCGGACGCCGACGCCCTGCACCGGACGGCGCTGGCCGGGACGGCACCCGGGCTGGTCGTGAGCCGGGGCCGTCCGGGCCAGGAGCAGCCGCCGCTGCTCGCGCACCGTGGCCTCGTCGAGGGCCGGGCCGCGGCCTACGTCTGCCGCGGGCAGGTCTGCGAGGCGCCGACCACCGACGTCGACGCGCTCGCGGCGGCCGTCGGGGCACGGCCCGACGTGGCCGCCGGGGTCAGAGCGTGACGTCGCCGCTGTAGAGGGCCAGCGACGCCGCGACGTAGTGGCACACGAAGGCGGCCACGGTGAAGGCGTGGAAGATCTCGTGGAACCCGAAGTAGCGCGGGCTCGGGTCGGGCCACTTGAGCCCGTAGACGAGCGCCCCGGCGGTGTAGAGCACGCCGCCGACGACGACGAGGGTGAGCACCGCTGCGCCGCCGCCGGCGAAGAACTGCGGGAGGAAGGCGACGGCGACCCAGCCCATCGCCAGGTAGGCCGGGACGTACAGCCAGCGGGGAGCGCCGACCCAGAAGATGCGGAAGGCGATGCCCACGAGGGCGGCGATCCACGCGACGAGCAGCAGCACACGCTGTGGGCCCGGCTGCAGCAGCAGCACCGCGAAGGGCGTGTAGGTGCCCGCGATGATGAGGAAGATGTTCGAGTGGTCGAAGCGCTTGAGCAGCACCTGCGTCCGCGGTGACCAGGTCCCCCGGTGGTAGAGCGCGCTGACCCCGAACAGCATCGCCGCGGTGAGGCCGAAGACGGCCATCGCCCAGCGGGTGCCCGAGGTCGGCGCGAGGCTGACCGCGACGATCCCGGCGGCCAGGACCAGCGGGAACATCCCCAGGTGCAGCCAGCCGCGCAGCAGCGGCTTGACCACCTGGACGCCGCCCTTGCGGCGGGAGCCGGTGAGGCGGGCCTCGTCCGGGACCGAGGGGTCCGCCGAGCGCACCTCGTCGGTCGCCGCCCCGTCGCCGGTCGCCGCCTCCTCGCCGGTCGTCGGGCCACCGTGCGTCCCGCTCGCGCTGCGTCCGCCCACGTGTCCTCCTGCGCCGGTGCTCCGGCAGCCGCCCGGGCCCGCCGTCGCCCTCGATCCGAGGGCCGGCCCCGAGGGTAGGCGCGTGCGGCCGGCGCTCGGGCCGGTGTCTCGACGGCCCCGGAGTAGCGTGGAAGCCGTGGCCCTGCGCGATCTCCTCTACCGGGCCTACGAGCGCCGCCTCGCCGGCGACGTCGGGCCGACGACGGGTGGTCCGCACCACGTCGGTGTCATGCTCGACGGGAACCGCCGCTGGGCCAAGAAGTCCGGGCTCGCCTCCGCGCACGGCCACCAGCGCGGCGCGGACAAGATCATCGACTTCCTGGGGTGGTGCGAAGACGCCGGCGTCGGCGTCGTCACCCTCTACCTGCTCTCGATGGACAACCTGCGGCGCGACCCCGAGGAGGTCGCCGAGCTGCTCGACATCATCGAGGGCGCCGTCCTCGGGCTCGCGGAGACCGGTCGATGGCGGGTGCACCCCATCGGTGCCCTGGACCTGCTGCCCGAGGCGATGGCGCTGCGCCTCGCCGACGCCGCGGCGAGCACCCCCGAGGACGGCGGGATGCACGTCAACGTCGCCATCGGCTACGGCGGCCGGCAGGAGATCGCCGACGCCGTCCGCTCGCTCCTGCGCGACACCGCGGACCGCGGCGGGAGCCTCGAGCAGCTGGCCGAGGTGGTCACGGTCGACCACATCGCCGAGCACCTCTACACCAAGGGCCAGCCGGACCCCGACCTCGTCATCCGCACGTCGGGGGAGCAGCGGCTGTCCGGCTTCCTCCTCTGGCAGAGCGCGAACAGCGAGTTCTACTTCTGCGAGGCGCTGTGGCCCGACTTCCGCCGCGTCGACCTCCTGCGGGCCCTGCGCGCCTACGCCGCCCGCGAGCGGCGCTACGGCCGCTGAGGCGCCGTCTGCCTCGCCCGCCGTCCTTCTCGTCCGCGACGCGACTCGTCGCGTGAGAGCGGGGCGGGGCGCGTCACGGTCTTGCATGGGGTGTGGGAGTCGGGCGGGGCGCGTCACGGTCACGCAGGGGGTGGTGGGTGACCGGATGGGTGATCGCGACGCGCCGGCGGGGCGCTTGTGCCCCGACCTCCACCGCGCGGACGGCGGGCGGCGTAGCGTCGGCGACGGCGACGGGGGGCCCGTCGCCCGGGAGGTGGAGTGCTGCAGCCGAGCGTCTCGTGGGGCAGGCCGAGCCCGTCGGCAGGCCCTCTCGCGCTCCGTGCGCCTGGTCCACGAGAAGTGACGCCCGCCTGCGTGCGCACCGCCATTCCGCCAGCGGCTCTCCCGCCCGGAGGCTTCCCACCCGCAACCCTCCTGCCACTGCCGCCCGCCCTGCGACCCCACCAGGCATCCCGCCTGGACCACACCGACGAGTAGCCGCCCGCGCGGCTGCGCGCGGGCGGGTGAGGAGCACCACCGTGGCCGACACCGCCGTGCGCACCTACGTCCTCGACACCTCCGTGCTGCTGTCCGACCCCCGCGCCATGCTGCGCTTCGCCGAGCACGAGGTCGTCCTGCCGCTCGTCGTCGTCGTCGAGCTGGAGGCCAAGCGCGACCACCCCGAGGTCGGCTACTTCGCGCGCACGGCGCTGCGGCTGCTCGACGACCTGCGCCGCACCCACGGCCGCCTCGACGGCCCCGTGCCCGTCGGCAGCGCCGGCGGCACGCTGCACGTCGAGCTCAACCACGTCGACCCCTCCGGCCTGCCCGCCGGTCTCCGGCTCGGGGACAACGACTCCCGCGTGCTCGCCGTCGCCCGCAACCTCGGCGCCGAGGGGCGCGACGTCGTCATCGTCAGCAAGGACATGCCGATGCGCGTCAAGGCCTCGGCGCTCGGCCTGCCCGCCGAGGAGTACCGCGCCGACGCCGCCGTCGACTCCGGCTGGACCGGGCTCACGGAGATGGAGCTCGGCGAGGCCGACATGGCCGTCCTCTACGGCGAGGGCCACCTGGACCACCTGGACGCCGCCGAGCTGCCCGTCCACACCGGCCTCGTGCTGACGAGCCCGCGCGGCTCGGCGCTGGCCCGCGTGGCGCCCGACAAGTCGGTGCAGCTCGTGCGCGGGGACCGCGACGTCTTCGGCGTCCACGGCCGCAGCGCCGAGCAGCGCATCGCGGTGGACCTCCTGCTCGACCCCGACGTCGGCATCGTGAGCCTCGGCGGGCGCGCGGGCACGGGCAAGTCGGCGCTGGCCCTGTGCGCCGGGCTCGAGGCGGTGCTGGAGCGCCGGACGCAGAAGAAGGTCGTCGTCTTCCGGCCGCTCTACGCCGTCGGCGGCCAGGACCTCGGCTACCTGCCCGGCACCGAGGCCGAGAAGATGGGCCCCTGGGCGCAGGCCGTCTTCGACACCCTCGGTGCGCTCGTCAGCCCCGAGGTCGTCGAGGAGGTGATGGAGCGCGAGCTGCTCGAGGTGCTGCCGCTCACCCACATCCGGGGCCGCAGCCTGCACGACGCCTTCGTCGTCGTCGACGAGGCGCAGTCGCTGGAGCGCGGTGTGCTGCTCACCGTGCTCTCCCGGATCGGCCAGGGCAGCCGCGTCGTGCTCACCCACGACGTCGCCCAGCGCGACAACCTCCACGTCGGCCGGCACGACGGCGTCGCGGCGGTCATCGAGAAGCTCAAGGGGCACCCGCTCTTCGCGCACGTGACGCTCACCCGCTCCGAGCGCTCGCCCGTCGCGGCGCTCGTCACCGAGCTGCTGGAGGGTCTGGAGCCCTAGGCCTCCCGGCGTCGTCCCAGCGGATCGGGAGGCGGGACGCACCCCTTCTCAACGTGCGCCGACGGGTCACACGGGGTCACCGCCTCAGGGTAAGAGGTGGGTGCGCGGGCCCGCGACGGTGACATGGCGGTCGCCCGTCGTCACCGATGGTGACGTCGGCGGCGGTCGTCGACGTCGGACGTCACGCCCGCGCTTTGACCCGTGACCATTCCGTGATGCACGGTGACCCCCGTCGCGCGCCGCCGGGGTGCGCCGAGGAGAGGTCACCCGTTGCCCCGCGCCCCCCGCCGCACCGCCCGCCACGCCGTCCCGAGGGGCACCTCCGACGCGACGGCCGGCGCGGGGGCGTCACCGGCGGGCACCGGTCGCCCGGTGAGCGCCGCCCGTCACGCAGCGCCGCCGCACCGGCCCGCGCAGGGCCTGGTCGGTGCCCTGCTTCGGGCAGGGCACGGGCGCCCGGCGCGCGTCGCCCTGGCGGGCGTGCTGGGCCTGGGGGTCGTCGCCGCCGGGACAGGCGCCGTCACGGCGAGCTCCCCGGTGACAGACCCGTTCGCGGCTGCGGTGGAGGAGGTCGAGCAGACCGCCGCGCAGCGTGACGCCGCCCGGCTGGACCAGGCGAAGCAGTCGGCCGCGGTGGTCGCGGCGGAGCGCGCCCAGGAGGAGGCAGAGCGGCTCGCCCGCGAGCAGGCCGAGCGGGAGGCTCGCGACCAGGCCGAGCGGGAGGCCCGCGAGCAGGCCGAGCGGGAGGCCGAGGAGGCCCGCGCGGCCGAGCAGGCCAGCCGTGACGCGCTGCGCGACCCGCGGTCGGTGGCGGCGGCGATGGTCGCCGAGCGCGGATGGAGCTCGGAGCAGATGTCCTGCCTGGACAGCCTCTGGACCAAGGAGAGCAGCTGGCAGTGGGACGCCGACAACCCCACCTCCAGCGCGTACGGCATCCCGCAGGCCCTGCCGGGGGAGAAGATGGCGAGCGCCGGGGCCGACTGGGAGACCAACCCCCGGACCCAGATCGCCTGGGGCCTGGGGTACATCGACGCGGTCTACGGCACCCCCTGCAGCGCCTGGAGCCACAGCCAGTCCTACAACTGGTACTGAGCCGCTGAGCCGGCCCCCGGCACGTCGTCGTCGACGTGCCGGGGGACGACGCAGGTCAGCGCTGGGGCGGGCGCGTCATCGCGAGGACGTCGAGGGCGCTGTCGAGCTGGGCCTCGGTGACCTCGCCGCGCTCGACGAAGCCGAGGGCGACCACGGCCTCGCGGACGGTCACGCCGTGCGCGACGGCGTGCTTGGCGACCTTGGCGGCCGACTCGTAGCCGATGTGGCGGTTGAGCGGCGTGACGACGGACGGCGAGGACTCCGCCAGCGCGCGGGCGCGCTCCTCGTCGGCCTCCAGCCCGTCGACGGTCTTGTCGGCCAGCAGCCGCGCGCCGGCGCCGAGAAGCTGCACCGACTCCAGGACGTTGCGGGCCATGACGGGGATGCCGACGTTGAGCTCGAAGGAGCCGCTGGCGCCCGCCCACGCCGTCGCGGCGTCGTTGCCGACGACCTGCGCGCACACCATGAGCACGGCCTCGGGGACGACGGGGTTGACCTTGCCCGGCATGATCGAGCTGCCCGGCTGCAGGTCGGGGATCCGCAGCTCGCCCAGGCCCGTGTTCGGCCCGGACCCCATCCACCGCAGGTCGTTGCAGATCTTGGTGAGGCTGACGGCGACCGTCCGCATCGCCCCCGACAGCTCGACGAGCCCGTCCCGCGCGCCCTGCGCCTCGAAGTGGTCGGGCGCCTCGGTGATCGGCAGGCCGGTGTCCGTGGCCAGCAGCTCGATGACGCGCTGCGGGAAGCCCGCGGGGGTGTTGATGCCGGTGCCCGTCGCCGTCCCGCCGAGGGGCACCTCTGACGTCCGCGCCAGCGCGGCGTGCACCCGCTCGGAGCCGTAGCGGACCTGCTGGGCGTACCCGCCGAACTCCTGCCCGAGCGTCACGGGCGTCGCGTCCATGAGGTGCGTGCGGCCGGCCTTGACGGTCTGCGACCACAGCCGCGCCTTGCGCTGCAGGGCCTGCGCCAGGTGGTCCAGGGCCGGCAGCAGGTGGTGGATGACGCCCGCCGTCGCGGCGACGTGCACCGAGGTCGGGAAGACGTCGTTGGAGGACTGCGAGGCGTTGACGTGGTCGTTGGGGTGCACCGGGCGGCCGAGCGCGCGCGAGGCCAGCGTCGCGATCACCTCGTTGGTGTTCATGTTCGACGACGTGCCCGAGCCGGTCTGGAAGACGTCGACGGGGAAGTGCTCGTCGTGCGCGCCGTCCGCGACCTCCTGCGCGGCGGCGGCGATGGCGTCGGCGACGTCCTGGTCGAGCACCCCCAGCTCGGCGTTGGCCAGCGCCGCGGCCTTCTTGATCCGGGCGAGGGCCTCGATGTGGGTGCGCGACAGCGTCGTCCCGCTCAGGGGGAAGTTCTCCACGGCCCGCTGGGTCTGCGCCCGGTACAGCGCGTCCGCCGGGACGTGGACCTCGCCCATCGTGTCGTGCTCGACGCGGTACCCCTCGGGTGCGTCGGCGGCCGGCCTCGTCGTCGTGTCCGTCATGGGCGCCATCGTGCCGTGAGGAGGGGGGCGCAGCCACCAACGGCCAGGGGTGACGACGGTCACGGGCGGGACCGGCGCGACGGGCCCCGGGACGCGGGGAGCCCCGGGCGGCAGGCGCCCGGGGCTCTCCGGTGGTCGGCCCGGTGGGGCCGTCGGGTCAGCTCACCCGGCCCGGCCGCCGACGGTCTCGCGGTTCTCCTGGGCGTACCTGACCTGCTCGGCGCGGTCGTCGGCGGCCATCTGCGTCAGCTCTGCCCCGGCGTCCTCGTCGCGCGTCAGGTTGAGCCCGGAGGTGGGGTCGAAGACGTGCACCTTGCGGCTGTCGAGCCAGAACTCGGCCTCGCGTCCTTCACGGATGCGGCTCGTCGCGTCGATGGACACGATGGCCTGCGTCCGCAGGGCCTCGCTGTCGAGCTCCTTGGAGAGCTCCTTGAGTCGCTCGGTGATCTCCGGGCTCGCCTCGTAGGGGATGTAGGCGTACTGGGAGTCGCCCAACCACTCCGTCACGTCGACGGGCGCCCGGAAGACCGAGCCGAGGTGTTTCTTGGACTCGTCGACGAGGGAGGCGTCCTCGAAGTACTCCGGCCGGATCCCGACGAGCAGCAGCTCGTGGCCAGAGAGCTTGGCCATCCGGTCGGGGCTGAGGTCGATGCGCCCGAACGACGTCGTGAGGTGGTCGCCCTCGACGTTCGCCGGGATGAAGTTCATCGGTGGGGAGCCGATGAAGCCGGCGACGAAGAGGTTGACCGGCTGCTCGTAGAGCTCGCGCGGCGACGCGACCTGCTGGATGACGCCCTTGCGCAGCACGCACACCCGGTCGCCGAGCGTCATGGCCTCTGTCTGGTCGTGCGTGACGTAGACGGTCGTGATGCCGAGCCGGCGCTGCAGCCGGGCGATCTCCGTGCGCATCTGGCCGCGCAGCTTCGCGTCGAGGTTGGACAGCGGCTCGTCGAAGAGGAAGGCCTCGGCGTGCCGGACGATCGCGCGACCCATCGCCACCCGTTGACGCTGGCCGCCGGAGAGGTTGGCGGGCTTGCGCTCCAGGTGCTCGTGCAGCTCCAGGACGTCGGCCGCCTCGGTGACCCGACGACGCACCTCGTCGTCGGGCTTCTTCGCCAGCCGCAGCGGGAAGGCGATGTTCTCGAAGACCGTCAGGTGCGGGTAGAGGGCGTAGTTCTGGAACACCATCGCGAGGTTGCGCTCGCGCGGGGCCTTGTCGTTGACGCGCTCGCCGCCGATGACCATGTCGCCGCCGTTGATGTCCTCCAGCCCGACGATCATCCGCAGCAGCGTCGACTTCCCGCACCCGGACGGGCCGACGAGGATCATGAACTCGCCGTCGGCGATGTCCAGGCTGATGTCGTTCACCGCCTGGAAGCCGTCCCCGTACTCCTTGACGATGTTGTGCATCTCGATGGTGGCCATGGGGTCTCCTTCTCAGCCCTTGACGGCGCCGTTGGTCAGGCCGGCCACGATCTTCTGCTGGAAGGCCAGGACCAGGATGATGACGGGGATGGTGACGAGCACGGACGCCGCCGCGATGGACGCCGTCGGCTGCTCGAACGAGCTCGCGCCCGAGAAGAAGGCGAGTGCGGCGGGCACGGGGCGGGCGGCCTCGCTCGAGGTGAGCGTAATGCCGAAGATGAAGTCGTTCCAGATCATGAAGAAGGTCAGGATGGCCGCGGTGAAGACACCCGGTGCGGCCAGCGGGACGATCACCCGGCGGAAGGCCTGCCAGCTCGTGGCGCCGTCCACCTGGGCCGCCTGCTCCATCTCCCACGGGATCTCCCGGAAGAAGGCCGACAGGACGTAGACCGACAGCGGGATGGAGAAGGACAGGTAGGGGATGATCAGGCCGGGCCAGGTGTCGTACAAGCCGATGACCCGCCAGAGGTCGAACAGCGGGGTGGCGATGGCGATGATCGGGAACACGGTGATCATCAGCGCCACGCCCAGGAGCACCCGCTTGCCGGGGAACTCCAGACGCGCCACCGCGTAGGCGGCGAGCGTCGCGGCGACCACCGAGATCGACGTCGCGATGAGGGAGATGCCGACGGAGTTGCGCAGCGCCGTCAGGAACAGGTCCGAGGACAGCACCGTCGCGTAGTTGTCGAGGCTGAGCGACGCCGGGTCCCAGCCGTCGATCGTCAGCGGCGTCGGCAGGAACTGGGTGTTGTTAATGTCGTCGCCCGCCTTGAAGGACAGGGACAGGATCCACAGCACCGGGACGAGGGCGTAGGCGATGATGAGCAGCGACCCCACGCCCCACAGGAGCTGGCTCTTGCGGTTCTTGGTACCCATCGCTCACGCACCTCGCTGGGACAGGTCGGTCTTGAAGCCCTTGATGAACATCACGGCGATGAGGATCACCAGGACGGCGAGGATCACGCTCACCGCCGAGCCCAGGCCCAGCTGGACCCGGGTGATCGTCTGCCGGTAGGCCAGGAAGGAGAGGGTCTCGGTGCCCTGGGCGCCCTGGGTCATGATGAAGACGTTGTCGAAGATGCGGAAGGCGTCGAGCGTGCGGAACAGCAGCGCCACCATGATGGCGCCCTTCATGTTCGGCATCACGACCCGTCGGAAGCGCTGCCAGGCCGTCGCGCCGTCCACCTTGGCGGCCTCGAGGTAGTCCTCGGGGATCTGCGCCAGCCCGGCGAGCAGCAGGAGCGACATGAACGGCGTCGTCTTCCAGATCTCCGAGAGGCAGATGACGAAGAGTGCGGGCAGCGTGTCCCCGAACCAGTTGAGGTCGCTCCCGATGAGCGGGTTCACGAAGCCGTAGGCCGGGGTGAAGGCGTACTGCCAGGCGTAGGCCGAGACCACGGTGATGATGCCGTAGGGGATGAGGATCGCCGTGCGCAGCGTCTTGCGCAGGAACAGGGCCCGGTGCATCACCAGGGCGAGGGCGAAGCCGAGGACGAACTCGATCGCCACCGTGAAGACCGTGATGCCGGCCGTGACGCCGAACTGCCGCCAGAAGAGCCCGTCGGTGAGGATGGTGGCGTAGTTCCCGAGCCCGGCGAAGGTGCGGTCGTCCGGGGCGGTGAGGCGGTAGTCGAAGAGCGAGAGCCACACGGCGTTCGCGATGGGGTACCCGGTGACCGCCACCATCAGGACGAGCGCGGGGCCGGCGAGCATGAGCCCGAGGCGGCGCTCGTGCCGGGTCCGGTTGCTGAAGTGCGGCTTCTTGCCGTTCTTGCTGTCCTTCGCGGGGGCGGGGGGCGTCGCGCGCTCCCGGGCCGGCGCGGCGCCGGCGGGTACTGCTGTGCTCACGATGCCCTCCTAGAGCAGCTGCTGGTTGGACAGGACGCCGAGCATGAGGTTGGCCGTGGCCCGCGGCGTGACGTCGGGGCTGAGCTCGTCGGGCGGGTGGTACCCGGCCTGGATGACGCCCGTGACGTCGCCGTAGTACGGGCTGATCGGCCTCGGCGCCGCGACCTCCAGGCCCGAGCGGATCTGCTCGTACATCGGGAAGACCTCTTGGATCTCCGGGTCCTCGTAGACCGCTGCCGACGCCGCGGGGTCCCCGGCCGCCAGCATGTAGGCGGTCTGGGACTCCGGTGAGCGCAGGCAGCGCAGCGCTTCGAGGGCGAGGTCGGGGTTCTCGGAGAAGGCGCCGACCGACAGGCCGATGCCGCCGAGCGGCGTCGCGCTCTCGACGTCGGGGTCGACACGTGGGTAGCGCGTCCAGCCGACGTCCTCGCGGAAGTCCGCCGGGAGGCTGCCGTCATCCTCGGCGGCGGCGAAGGCGGCCCAGACGTAGGGCCAGTTGACCATGAAGCCGCCGGTGTCGCTCTGGAAGGCGGCGCGCGACTCCTCCTCCCCGGCCGTGCTGAGCGCCGGCGGGGCCGCAGGGGAGTCCGCCAGCGTGCGCATGACCTCGGCGGCCCGGGCCCCCGCCGGGCTGTCGATGGCGGGCTGCACCTCGTCGGCCGGCAGTCCCTCGGACCCGTTCTCGAGGATGGTGCCGCCGTCGGACTCGACGAGGGCGTTGACCCAGACGGTGAGGCTCTCGTTGCGCCGTCCCTGCGCGGCGACGGTCGTACCCGTGTCCTCGGCCGCCTGGATGATCTGCTCCCACGTCACCGGCTGGCTCATGTCCAGACCGGCCTCCTCGGCGACCGACCGCTTGTACCAGAGCAGCTGGGTGTTGCCGTAGAAGGGTGCGGAGAACATCGTGTCGTCGAAGATCGACTGCTCGAGCGGGCCGTCGAGGACGCCCTCGGAGAGCTCCTCCCGCTCGGCGTCGGTGAAGGGCCGCAGGAAGCCGGCGTTGGCGAACTCCGCCATGAACGGCGGGTCCAGGCTCATGAGGTCGACCGTCCGGTCGTTGGCCGCCAGCCGTCGCAGCAGCTGCTCGCGCTGGCCGCTGGCTGCGGCCGGAAGCAGCACGGTCTCGATCTGGTAGCTGTCGGACTCGGCCGAGCAGGTGGCCGCGAGCGACTCCTGCTCGACGTTGTTGACGTACCAGGTGACGACCGGAGGCCCTCCGTCGCCGCTTCCGCACGCCGTGAGCAGGGTTCCGGCCAGGGCCGCCGCCGGCAGCGCGGTGGCCACCCTCCTGCTCCTGCTGTGGCCTGGCCCGCGGCACTGCCCCTCTGGTCGAGCGTGCACCCACATAGCAGCTCCTCACCTCGACGCGTCGGTGCGTCGACTGCGACCGGCGCCTCGTCGCACCGTCGGTGAATGATGACCCTTCCAGGTCTTCCTGCAAAGACTTGCACCGGGTCCGTTCTCTGGTCGAGACGTCGCGGTCCGCGTGCTGGCAGGAGGCGGCGCTGCCGTCGGCGCTCGGCGAGTGCTCCACGGCTCCGCTGGTCGGCGGCTCTCAGGCCTGGAGGTCCACCAGCTCGGCCCGGGTCGGCGGGTCCGCGCCGGGGCGCGAGACGGTGACCGCCGAGACGTCGGTGGCGGCCGCGACGCACGAGCGCAGCACGTCGAGGTCCACGGCGGCCAGGGCGTCGCGCCGGTCCGCGCCCAGCAGGCCCGCCGACCACAGCGCGTCGACGAGCCCCCCGGTGAAGGAGTCGCCGGCTCCGACGGTGTCGGCGACCTCGACGCGGCGGCCGGGCTCGTCCACCTCGCCCGCGGCGCACACCGCGAGGGCGCCGTCACCCCCACGGGTGAGGACGACGAGCGCCGGGCCCAGGCCGAGCCACGAGCGCACGGTCTCCTCGGGGGAGCGCTCGGGGAAGAGCCACTCGGCGTCCTCGGCGCTCAGCTTCACCACGTCGCTGATCGCGACGAGGGCCTCGACCCCGGGACGGGCGGACGTCGCCTCGCCGATGATGCTCGGCCGCAGGTTGGGGTCGTAGACGACCGTCGACGTCGGGCGCAGCGTCTCCAGCAGGGTCCGCACCTGCTCCGCCCCGGGGGCGAGGGCCGTGCCGAGCGAGCCTGTGACGACGACCGGTGAGGCGGCGCCGGCCACGGCGTCCACGTCCTGCGGCCGCAGGCTCCAGTCGAGGTCGAAGGTGTACCGGGCGCCGCCGTCGGCGTCGAGGGTCGCCTGGGCCGTGGACGTCCGGACGGTCGGGCTCGGCGGGAGGAGCGGGGCGGCCAGCACCACCCCCGAGGCGCCCAGGTGCTCGGCGACCCGGCGTCCGCGCTCGTCGTCCACGAGGCGCGTCAGCAGCCGCGTCGGCCGGCCCAGCCGCGCCAGGCCGAGCGCGACGTTGGCCGGGCTCCCGCCGGGGTGCTCGCGGGTCGCCTCGCCGCGGTGGACGACGTCGACGAGCGCCTCCCCGACGACGAGGGCGGCCGACGCGCGGGCCTCCTCGTCGAGGTCGCCGGCGCGCGTGCTCACGAGCCCGTGGACGCCGAGGGCCGGGTGCCGGTGAAGTCGACGGCGGCGTAGGCCTGCAGCTTGGAGAGGCGGTGCTCGCTGTCGACGACCCGGATGGTCCCCGACTTCGAGCGCATGACGAGGCTCTGGGTGCGGATGGTGCCGGGCCCGTAGCGCACGCCCTTGACCAGCTCGCCGTCGGTGATGCCCGTGGCGACGAAGTAGCAGTTGTCGCCCTTGACCAGGTCGTCGGTCGTCAGGACGGCGTCGAGGTCGAGGCCGGCGTCCAGGGCCTTCTGCCGCTCGTCGTCGTCGGTGGGCGCGAGCTTGCCCTGCAGGACGCCGCCGAGGGCCTTGAGCGCGCAGGCCGCGATGATGCCCTCGGGGGTGCCGCCGACGCCGAGCAGCAGGTCCACGCCGGTGTCGGGGCGGGCGGCCATGATGGCGCCGGCCACGTCGCCGTCGGTGATGAACTGGATGCGCGCGCCGGCGTCGCGGATCTCCTGGGCCAGGCCCTCGTGCCGCGGCCGGTCGAGCAGGACGACCGTCACGTCCTCCACCTGGGTGCCCTTGGCCCGGGCCAGCCGGCGGACGTTCTCGCGCACGGGGAGCCGGATGTCGACGACGTCGGCGGCCTCGGGGCCGGTGGCGAGCTTGTCCATGTAGAAGACGGCGCTCGGGTCGAACATCGCGCCGCGCTCGGCGACGGCGAGGACGGCGACCGCGTTGGGCATGCCGAGGGCCGTGAGGCGGGTGCCGTCGATGGGGTCCACGGCGACGTCGCACGCGGCGCCGGTGCCGTCGCCGACCTCCTCGCCGTTGAAGAGCATCGGCGCCTCGTCCTTCTCGCCCTCGCCGATGACGACCGTGCCGGCCATCTCGACGGTGTTGATGAGGCGGCGCATGGCGTTGACGGCCGCACCGTCGGCGCCGTTCTTGTCCCCGCGCCCGACCCAGCGGCCTGCGGCCATGGCGGCGGCCTCGGTGACGCGCACGAGCTCCAGCCCGAGGTTGCGGTCGGGCGCCTGCTCGCGGACGGCGAGCGAGGGGGGCAGCGATCCGTGCGTCATCGGGGACCTCTTCCGTGCGGGTGGTGCCGGCACGCGCCGGGGCGGCGAGCCTATCGGCGGGCGACGCCGCCCCGTCCGGAGCGTGCCGCCGCACCGGGGTGGCGGACGTCACGTCGGGTCGCGGGTGCGGGCCGGTCGGGAGGACGCCCGTGCGGCGGCGATGATGGGGCCGTGAGCAGCTCGTCGTCCGGGACCCCGCCCGCCAGGGCGACGGGCTCCCGCCCCGCAGGCCCTGGCCAGGAGGAGGGCGGAGCGCCGCAGCCCCCGCCGCGTCGTCCGCGGACGCGGCAGACCGCCCGCGACATGCTGCTCTCGCTCGCCGTCGTCGCCGCCTTCCTCGTGCCGGTGCTGCTGCTCGTGCCGCGCCCGAGCGACGTCGGCCGCGCGGACGTCGACGTCGCGGGGGCGGCGCTCGGGGCGCGGGAGCGCGTCGAGTGGCCGGTGCCCGTGCCGCAGGTGCCGGAGGACTGGGAGGCCAACGTCGCCCGGCTCGAGCCGGCCGGCCCGGCCGGGACCGTGACGTGGGTGGCCCGCTGGGTGACGCCCTCGGGGGACAACGCGGGCCTCATGGTCGCCGGCGGGGCCGTGAGCGGCTGGGTGGACGCCGTCACCGACGCCGGCTCGCTCGAGGGCGAGCAGGAGGTCGCGGGCGAGGCGTGGGAGGTCTACGTCCGCGAGCCGCGGACCCGCAGCCAGGCGCCGCTGCGCGCGCTGGTGCGCGAGGTGGACGACGTCACGGTCGCCGTCCTCGGCACCGCGCAGGTGCCCGAGCTCATCGAGCTCGCCACCGCGACGCAGGACGCCTTGGCCGTGGCGCCGTAGGGCGTCCGAGGACGCTCGTCGTCGGGCGTCCCAGGGCGCGCCTGCGGAGGCCAGTCAGGCGAGGGCGCGGCGGACGGCGCCGGCGGCCCGCTGGAGCGTCGCGTCGTCGAGGGCCGGCGGGCCGGCGTGCGACCACAGCCGCTCGGGTGTGATGACGTCGCCGGCGTCCGCCCGTGCCCGGTGCTCCAGGTCGTCGGCCCGGTGCTCCAGGTCCTCGGCGAGGTCGACCCAGCTCGAGCAGCCGCGGTGCCGCGGACCCCGCTCGACGACGACGGGCTCGGCCAGCGGGCGTGCCCGCACGACGAGCGCCGTGAGGCGGTGCCGCGGGCGGAAGTCGAGCCGGGCGTCGACGGACCCGCGCGTCCAGATGTGGAGGTCGCCCACGTCGGCCAGGGCCTCGGGACGCTCGACGGGCACGACGTCGACGACGTCGAGCGCGCACCGCAGGACGACGCGCTCCTCGGTGGAGTCGGCCGCGCCGGCCGGCAGGAGGTCCTGGTGCTCGGGACGCACCTGCTCGGCGTGGCTGTGCGCGACGGTCGGGAAGAGCAGGAACCGGCCGGCGCCGACCTCGAAGCGCTTCTCGTGGATGCCGCCCTTGCGCAGCAGCAGGCACTGCCGGCCGCGCAGGAGCGCGTGCGCGACCGCGCCCCACTCCTTGAGCGCGGGCAGGTCGCCGGCTTTCGTGCTCACGAGGCCGTCGCCGCGTCCAGACGTCGCTGCGCCCCCTCGAGCAGCTGCTCGCAGCGGGCGGCGAGCGCCTCGCCGCGCTCCCAGAGCTCGAGCGAGCGCTCCAGCGGCACCGAGCCGGCCTCCAGCGCCTGCACGACGCCGACGAGCTCCTCGCGGGCGCTCTCGTACCCGAGCGACGAGGCGTCGGCCGCGCCCTCCGGGGGAGCGGCCCCACCGGCGTGCGGGTCCTGGGCGTCGTCGGTGGCGGGCGCGCCGGTGGCCGGCGAGGAGGAGTCGGGCACGTCCGAAGGGTAGGCGCCGGTGGGGGGCGGGCCGGCGACGACGTCCCCGCCACGGCGCCAGGGAGCGCTCGTCGGCGACGACCCACCTGACGGGAGGGGGCGAGGGGTGAGCTGGCGACGACCTGCCCGCGAGGAGGGCGCGCGAGGTCGTCGGGGGAGGGCGCTCAGCTCTCCTCGACGGCGGCGACGACCTCCCCGGCGGCCAGGCGCACCCGGACGCGGTCACCTGCCGCCAGCGCGGCGGCGTCCCGGACGACGTGCCCGTCCGCGTCCTGGACGACGGCGTAGCCCCGCTCGAGCGTCGCGGCGGGGCTGAGGGTCCGCACCGCCCGACGCAGCCCCCGGACCTCCGCGGCCTCGTGCGCGAGCCGGGAGCCGAGCGCCCGGCGTCCCCGGGCGCGGACGGCGTCGACGGCCTCGCGTCGTCCGGCGAGCCCGCGCGCCGGGTCGGCGAGCGCGGGGCGGGCGCGCAGCGCGGCGAGCACCGCGGCCTCCGCGGCGACCCGGCTGGTGACGGCGCGGCGCAGCCGCTCGCGGGCCGCCGCGACACCGGCGAGCTCGTCGGCGACCGCGGGGACGACGCGGCGCCCCGCGTCGGTCGGCGTCGAGGCCCTCACGTCGGCGACGAGGTCGAGCAGGGGCGAGTCGACCTCGTGCCCGATGGCGCTGACGACCGGTGTCCGGCAGGCGGCGACCGCCCGCAGCAGGGCCTCGTTGCTGAAGGGCAGCAGGTCCTCCAGCGACCCGCCGCCGCGCGCGACGACGACGACGTCGACCTCCTCCATCGCGTCGAGCTCACCGACGGCGCGGCTCACCGCCCCGACGGCGTCGACGCCCTGCACGACCACCTCGCGGACCTCGAAGCGCACACCCGGCCAGCGCGTGCGCGCGGTGACGACGACGTCGCGCTCGGCGGCGCTCGCCCGGCCGCACACGAGCCCGACGACGCGCGGCAGGAAGGGCAGCGGTCGCTTGCGCGCGTCGGCGAAGAGCCCCTCGGCGGCCAGCACCCGGCGCAGCGCCTCGACGCGGGCGAGCAGCTCCCCGGTGCCGACCGGCCGGACGGCGTCGGCCCGCAGCTGCAGGCTGCCGCGCCGGCCCCAGAACTCCGGCGTCGCGTGGACGACGACGCGCGCCCCCTCGACGAGCGCGGGGCCCAGGGCGTCAAGCACCTTGACCGAGGTCGTCAGCTGCAGGGACATGTCGACGTCGGCGTCGCGCAGCGTGCAGAAGGCCGTCGCCTGGCCCGGGCGCCGCGTGACCTGCACGAGCTGGCCCTCGACCCACAGCGAGGACATCCGCCCGACGTAGTCGGCGATCTTGGTCGACAGCAGGCGCACCGGCCACGGCTGCTCGGCCGTCGTCGCCGCGGCCGTCGCCGGCAGCGGGCGTCGGGCCCCGTCTGCCTCGCGGGCGACGGCCGGCCCGTCGCCCGCGCCGCGCCCACCGTCGCCCGCACCCTGCCTGCCGTCGCCCGCACCCGGCCGCGCCGCAGGGCTCGGGCGGTGCGGCTGCTGGCTCACCCGCCGGACCCTACGCAGGCGCCGGCGCCCGCCGAGGCCGGCGACGACCTCCGGGCAGGGGGCCGGCCAGGGGCGGCCCCGTACCCTGGCGGCGTGACTCCCGCCGACCGCCCCGCCGACGAGACCTCCGACTCCCGCGAGCACCGGGCGGTCCCCGTGGACGGTGGCGACGCACCGACCGGGGAGCCGGCGGCCTCCTCCGCCGCGGCCGTCCAGGACCGCATCGCCGAGGCGGGCGCCTCCTCCAGCCCGGACGTCGCGGCGCCCGGCGACGCCGGCGAGGTCGGGCCCGGGCGTCGCGGCAAGGTCCTCCTCGCCGCGCCCCGCGGCTACTGCGCCGGCGTGGACCGCGCCGTCATCGCGGTGGAGAAGGCGCTGGACCACTACGGGGCGCCGGTGTACGTGCGCAAGGAGATCGTCCACAACAAGCACGTCGTCGCGACGCTCTCCCGGCGTGGGGCGGTCTTCGTCGACGAGACCGACGAGGTGCCCGAGGGTGCGACCGTCATCTTCTCGGCGCACGGCGTCTCGCCCGCGGTGCACGAGGCGGCGGCGCAGCGGCAGCTGAAGACGATCGACGCCACCTGCCCCCTCGTGACGAAGGTGCACAAGGAGGCCGTCCGCTTCGCGAAGGACGACTACGACATCCTGCTCGTCGGCCACGACGGGCACGAGGAGGTCGAGGGCACGGCGGGCGAGGCGCCGCAGCACGTCCAGCTCGTCGACGGGCCGGAGTCGGTCGACGCCGTGACGGTGCGCGACCCGGAGAAGGTGGTCTGGCTGAGCCAGACGACGCTGTCGGTCGACGAGACGATGCAGACGGTCGAGCGGCTGCGCGAGCGCTTCCCGACCCTGCAGGACCCGCCCAGCGACGACATCTGCTACGCCACGCAGAACCGCCAGGTGGCGGTGAAGAAGATCGCCCCGGGCGTCGAGCTGCTCATCGTCGTGGGCTCGGCCAACTCCTCGAACTCGGTGCGCCTGGTGGAGGTCGGCCTGCAGCACGGTGCGGACGCCGCCTACCGCGTCGACCACGCCGGCGAGGCCGACGAGGCGTGGCTGGAGGGCGTCTCGTCCGTGGGCGTCACGTCGGGCGCGTCGGTGCCCGAGATCCTCGTCACGGACCTGCTCGCCTGGCTCGCCGAGCGTGGCTTCGGCGACGTCGAGGAGGTCCGGACCGCCTCGGAGGACCTCCTCTTCTCGCTGCCCCGGGAGCTGCGCGCCGACCTCAAGACGGCCGCCGCGATGAAGGCCTGACGGTCAGGGGCTGACGGGACCGTTCACCCGGCCCGCCGCTCGACCTCGTCGTCGTCGGCGGCCGGGCCGTCCCGGTGCAGCAGCTCGACGGCGGTCAGCGGTCGCGGTGCGTCGACGAGCGGCTCGACCGCCGGGATGTCCGCCTCGACGACGCCCATCTCGCCCATCCGCCGGGCGGAGACGAGCACCCGCCGCTCCAGCGTGCCGACGAGGGCGTTGTAGTCCTCGACCGACCGGTGCAGCGACCGCCCGAGCGCGCTCGCGCCGCGGCCCAGCGTGCCGAGGCGCCGGTGCAGCTCCTGGCCGGTCTCCAGCAGCGCACGGGCGTTGCCGGCGAGCGCGTCCTGCTGCCACGTCGCCGCGACCGTCCGCAGCAGCGCCAGCAGCGTCGTCGGCGTCGCGAGCACCACGCCGCGGCCCATGGCGTGCTCCAGCAGCGCCGGGTCGGCCTCGCACGCCGCCGCGAGGAAGGACTCGCCCGGCACGAAGCAGACGACGAGCTCGGGGCCGGGGGCGAAGGCCTCCCAGTACCGCTTCGCCGCCAGCGCCTCGACGTGCCCGCGCAGCGCCCTGGCGTGCCGCTCGGCGGCGGCGCCCCGACGCCGGTCGGCCGCGCTCGGGTCCTCGCCCGGCCGGGCCGCCTGCGCCGCCTCCAGGAAGGCGGCCAGGGGCGCCTTGGCGTCGACGACCACGCTCTTGCCGCCGGGCAGGCGCACGACCGCGTCCGGGCGCACCCGACCGCCGTCCGGCCCGGGGGCGGTGACCTGGGTGTCGACGTCGACGCGCTCCAGCATCCCGGCGTGCTCCAGCACCCGGCGCAGCTGTACCTCGCCCCAGGCGCCGCGCGCGCTCGGGCTGCGCAGGGCTCCCGCGAGCGCGGTCGTCTCGGCCCGCAGGGCCTGCTCCGAGCGCTGCACGGCCTCCAGCTGGGCCTCCAGCCGGCCGACCTGCGCCGCCCGCTCGGCCTCCAGCGCCCCGACCGTCCGCTCGACCCGCGCCAGGCTGCTCGTCAGCGGCGCCAGCCCGAGGGCGAGGTCGTGCTCCTCCTCGCGCGCCGCCTCCAGCGCCTGCGCACGCCCCAGCGCCCCGTCCCGCTCGGCGAGGGCGCGCGCGAGGTCCACCGCCGCGTCGCGGCGCCCGTCGTCGGCGCCCCGCCGCCGGCCGGCGCGGTAGCCCGCCACTCCCGCGCTGCCCAGCAGGGCGAGCATGAGGGCCGCCACGAGCACCGCCACCACCACCGTCGTCGTCACGCGAGCACCGTGGCAGCGACCACCGACAACGCCTCGGACGACCCGCGGGCGGTGGGAGCATCGACGGCGTGCCGACCTCGCCCGCCGACGCCCGCACGGGTCCGACGCCTCCGGTGACCAACCGTTGGCTCGTGGAGACCGGCGGGACGCGCGGGGCCGAGTACGCCGCCCGCTTCGCCGCGCTCGTGGCCGACGGGCAGGACGTCCACGGCGAGGCCGACTGCGTCGACGCCCTGCTGCCCCGCGGTGCCCGGGTGCTCGACGGCGGCTGCGGCACAGGGCGCGTCGGGCTGGAGCTGGCCCGCCGCGGTCACCACGTCGTCGGCGTCGACCTCGACGCCTCCATGCTCGCCGAGGCCCGGGCCAGCACCTGCGGCTCCGGCGCGGGGGCGGGCCGGCCGGACGTCCGCTGGGTCCTCGGGGACCTGCTGACGACGCCGGTCGCCGATCTCGGCGCGGAGCTGGACGCAGTCGTGCTCGCGGGCAACGTCGTGGTCTACCTCACGCCCGGCACCGAGGCGGCCGTCGTCGCCCGGCTCGCCGGCCTGCTCGCCCCCGGCGGCGTCCTCGTCGCCGGCTTCGCCGCGGACCGCCACGTCCTGCCTAACACCTTCGCCCGCTGGTGCGCGGGCGCCGGGCTGGAGCCGGTCGCCGGCTGGGGCGCCTGGGACGGCGCGCCGCCGGGCGGGGACTACACCGTCCAGATGCACCGATGCCCGCGCGCAGCGCCGCCCGGCAGGCCCCCACCGGCCGAGCCGCGGCCGCCAGGAGCATCCGCCCCGGCCTCGTAGGCTCGAGGCGTGGCTCTCACCCTCGGCATCGTCGGCCTCCCGAACGTCGGCAAGTCGACGCTCTTCAACGCCCTCACCAGCAACGACGCGCTCGCGGCCAACTACCCCTTCGCGACGATCGAGCCGAACGTCGGCGTCGTCCCGCTGCCCGACCCCCGCCTCGACGTCCTCGCCGGCATCTCCGCCAGCGAGAAGACCGTCCCGGCCACGGTCTCCTTCGTCGACATCGCCGGCATCGTCAAGGGCGCCTCCGAGGGCGAGGGCCTGGGCAACAAGTTCCTCGCGAACATCCGCGAGGCCGACGCCATCTGCCAGGTCGTCCGCGTCTTCGCCGACCCCGACGTCGTCCACGTCGACGGCCGCGTCGACCCGGCCTCGGACATCGAGACCATCGCGACCGAGCTCGTCCTCGCCGACCTCCAGACGCTGGAGAAGGCCGTCCCGCGGCTGGAGAAGGAGGTCAAGGGCAAGAAGGCCGACCCGGCGGTGCTCGCCGCCGCCCAGGCCGCCGTCGGCGTCCTGGAGCGGGGCACCGCCCTCTCCCACGGCGCGGAGGACGCCGGAGTCGACGTGGACCTCCTGCGCGACCTCACGCTGCTGACGACCAAGCCCTTCGTCTACGTCTTCAACACCGACGAGGCCGGGCTCGGCGACACCGCCCGCCGCGAGGAGCTGGAGGCGCTCGTGGCGCCGGCGTCCTGCGTGTTCCTCGACGCCGCCGTCGAGGCCGAGCTCGTCGAGCTGGACGCCGAGGACGCCGCCGAGCTGCTCGCCTCCACCGGCCAGTCCGAGTCGGGACTGGACCAGCTGGCGCGTGCCGGCTTCGAGACCCTCGGCCTGCAGACCTACCTCACGACGGGGCCGAAGGAGAGCCGCGCCTGGACGATCCGGCGCGGCTGGACGGCGCCGCAGGCGGCCGGCGTCATCCACACCGACTTCCAGCGCGGCTTCATCAAGGCCGAGGTCGTCTCCTTCGCCGACCTCGTCGACGCCGGCTCCCACGCCGAGGCCAAGAGCCGCGGCCGCGTGCGGGTCGAGGGCAAGGACTACGTCATGGCCGACGGCGACGTCGTCGAGTTCCGCTTCAACGTGTGACCGCTCCCGCGTCCCCCGGCGACGCCGCCGCCGCCCGCTCGGTCTGGGCGGCAGGCGACTACGACGTCGTCGCGCGCCGCCTGCAGCCCGGGGCGGACGCGCTGGCCGCCGCCGTGCGCGCCCGGCTCGGCCCCGGCGACGGGCGCCGGGCGCTCGACGTCGCCGCCGGCACCGGCAACGCCGCGGTGGCGCTGGCGGCGGGCGGCTGGCAGGTCACCGCCACCGACCTCGTGCCCGAGATGGTCGAGCGGGGGAGGGCCCGCACCGCCGCCGCCGACCTCGACGTCGCCTGGCACGTCGCCGACCTCGCCGACCACCCGCTGCCGGACGGCTCGTGCGCCGTCGTCGCCTCCGCCTTCGGTCTCGTCGTCGCCGCCGACCCGCTGGCCGCGGCCGTCGAGGCCCGGCGCGTGCTGACCCCCGGAGGAGTCCTCGCCCTCGCCGTCTGGCACCGCCGCGGCCTCGTCGCCTCCCTGACCCGGGCCGCCGCCGCCGCCCTGGGCGAGCAGGTCGCGGGCGGCGGCGCGTGGGACTCCTTCTCCTGGGGCGAGGCGGCGGGGGAGCGGGTGCTGCACGAGGCCGGCTTCGCCGACGTGCGCGTCGACCCGGCGCCGCTGCCGTGGGACTTCTCCTCCGTCGCCGAGCTGCGGGCCTTCCTCGGGGAGAAGTCGCCGGCGCACGCCGGTGCCGTCCGGCTGCTCGGACCGGCGGCGGGCGCTGCGCTGCTGGCACGGATGGTCGTGCTGCACGAGCCCTGGATCGACCGCCGAGGGCGGGTGCGGGCCAGCGGGGACGCCGTCGTCGTGACGGCCTGCGCGGACTGACCAGACCCTGCGACACCCCGTGACGCCGAGCGAGCGGGGCTGCCAGCGGGTCATGGAGCTCATCACGGTCTGGTGACGAACCGGGAACTTCCTGGGTGCGAGGGCACGGCACCGCGTCGACCGTGTGCTACCAAGGTCGCTGGACAGCGCCGCGCACTGCCGCACGGTGCCCGCACGCAACATGGGGGCGATGCTGCAGGTGTCGTCCTCGGTCGAGGAGGCACACGGCATGAGCACGACCGAGAGACCGCCCGAGATGGAAGACCCGGCGGCCGACGCGCCGACGCCGGAGGCGGCCGGCGGTGGCGGCAAGTGGGGCATCGCGCCATGGGTCTTCTGGCCCTCGCTGGCGATCATCGGCACCTTCGTCGCCGTCACCCTCGCCTTCCCCGAGGCGGCGGGCAACGCCTTCAGCGCCATCCAGAGCTCGATCATCGGCGGCATCGGCTGGTACTACGTCCTGCTGATCGCCGCCTTCGTCGTCTTCTCGCTCTGGGTCGGCATCGGGCGCTTCGGCTCGATCCGGCTCGGCAAGGACGAGGACCGCCCCGAGTTCTCCCTGCCGGTGTGGTTCGCGATGCTCTTCGCGACCGGCATGGGCATCGGCCTCGTCTTTTGGGGCGTCGCCGAGCCGCTCAACCACTACGCGAGCCCGCGCCCGGGTGTGACGGGCGACGACACCGAGCTGGCGCAGCAGGCCATCACCCAGTCCTACATCCACTGGGGCGTGCACGCCTGGGCGATCTACGTCGTCGCGGGTCTCGGCATCGCCTACGCCGTGCACCGCAAGGGGCGGCCGATCTCCATCCGCTGGGCGCTCGAGCCGCTGCTGGGCGACCGGGTCAAGGGTGGCCTGGGCCACGCCATCGACGTCATCGCCGTCGTCGGGACCGTCTTCGGCGTCGCGACCTCGCTCGGGCTCGGCGTCTCGCAGATCGCGGCGGGCTTCGAGTTCCTCGACCTCTTCACCGCGACGAACACCGCGCTGGTCATCCTCATCGTCGTCATCACGGGCATCGCGACCGCCTCGGTCGTCAGCGGTCTCGACAAGGGCATCAAGATCCTGTCGAACACCAACATGATCCTGGCCGGGGTCGTGCTCCTCGCCGTCCTGCTCACGGGGCCGACGCTCTTCCTGCTGCGTGACTTCGTGCAGTCCATCGGCCTGTACCTGCAGAACGTGCTCCAACTGACCTTCGACGTCTCCGCCTTCGAGGGCGAGGCCGGCGCCGCCTGGCAGGCGGGCTGGACCACGTACTACTGGGGCTGGTGGATGTCGTGGGCGCCCTTCGTCGGCGTCTTCATCGCCCGCATCTCCAAGGGCCGCACGGTCCGGGAGTTCGTCGCCGGCGTCCTGCTCGTCCCCACGGCGGTCACCTTCCTGTGGTTCACGGTCATGGGCGGCTCGGCGCTCTACGCCGAGGTGTTCGGCAGCGGCGGGTACGTCGCCGAGGACGGCACCGTGAACACCAACTCGACGCTGTTCACGCTGCTCTCCGGCATCCCCGGCGGCCCGATCTGGGTCGGCCTCGGCATCCTGCTCATCACCGTCTTCTTCGTGACGAGCTCGGACTCGGGCTCGCTCGTCGTCGACATGCTCGCCAGCGGCGGCGACCCCAACCCGCCGACGTGGAGCCGCGTGCTCTTCGCGGTGCTCGAGGGCCTCGTCGCCATGGCGCTGCTGCTGGTCGGTTCCGGCACGCTGGGCGCGCTGCAGACGGCGTCGATCATCACGGCGCTGCCCTTCAGCCTCGTGCTCATCGGGATCATGTTCGCCCTGCACCGGGCCTTCAAGGGCGAGGTCGAGGAGCGCCAGCGGGTGATGCGCGCGGTGGAGCGCCGCGAGATGGCCCACGAGGCGTCCGAGCACGTCTTCGGCCAGCTCGAGGAGTACCGCCTCGACGAGTACGCCGCCAACGGCAACGGCAACGGCAACGGCACCGCGAACGGCAACGGTGCTGCCTCCGGCCACGGCGCGAAGGGGGCCAAGGGCGAGGCCCCGCGGGTGCTGCGTCGTCGTCGGCGCGAGGCGGCGAAGTAGCCGCAGCCGGCAGCAGAGCCCCCCTCGGCGGTCCCGCCGAGGGGGGCTTCGGCGCCCGTGGGGCCGAGCCCGCCGCGACGCTCGTCGTCGCCGCCGCCCTCGTGGACGACCTCGACCGGCCGACGACGCTGCTCGCGGCCCGGCGCACGGCGCCCTCGTCGCTCGCCGGTGGCTGGGAGCTGCCGGGCGGCAAGGTGGAGCCGGGCGAGGCCCCCGAGGCGGCCCTGCACCGGGAGCTGGCCGAAGAGCTCGGCGTCGGCGTGCGTCTCGGTGAGCGGTTGCGGTCGGACAGGGCGGACGGCGACTGGCCGCTGCGCGGCACGCTGCGTCTGCGGGTGTGGACGGCCTGCGTCGTCGACGGCGAGCCGCGGCCGCTCCAGGACCACGACGCGGTCACGGTGCTGGAGGGCCACTGCTGGGCTGGCGTCGCCTGGCTGCCCGCCGACGTCGCCCCGGTCGCCGAGCTGGCCAGACGGGCAGGGTGGTGAGGCCCTGGTGGTGGGGGGTGTCGCCCTCGGTCCGAGCCGGGGACCCACCCCGCTGGAGCCACCCCGCTGGAGCCTCTCGCGCCGGGGCTTGCGGTGCCTGGCGGCGCCTCCCAGCCGGCCCGTCGACGTCGGGAGGTGACAGGCGAAGAACCGCACGGCAGACCTACGGCGGCGGCTGACCACGGACGTGGTCAGAGCGCCCCGACGTCGGCGCGCCCAGCAGGGGGCTCGGTGGGGCGCGTCCGCCACGAGGGCATGGCGTGTCCCTCGCCCGGGGCCGACGACGTCCCCCGCGCGGCTCGAGCACCCGGCCAGGTCGATAGCCTCGCCACATGGACTACCCCGTGATCCCCGGACCCGGAGCGGCCCTGCTCCTCGTCGGTGGCGTCTACCTCGCCCTGCTCGCCGTCAGCCTCTTCCTGGCGTACTGGATCATCCGGCTCGCCGTCCGGCACGGCTCGCTCGACGCCCGTCGTCGATGGAAGACCGAGGAGCACGAGCTGGCGCGTCAGCTCGAGGCCGGGGACCCCGCCTCGCAGTGACCCCCGCGGGGGGCCTCCGCGGCTGGCCGTCCTCGTGCCCGACCACCACCTCTGCGTCGTGCCCGCCCGTGATGTCGTCGGGACGGTCCCCGTGGTGGTCTCACGGCTGCAGCTGAGGCGCCGCTGACCTTCGCCCGCGGGCCGAGCGCACCCGACGACACCGAGCTCGGGCCGGGTCGAGGGCGTCCACGGCCCGCGCCGTCCCGACGTCGTCCTGGTGGGCTGGGCGAGGTCCTTAGACTCGGGCGGACCCCGACCTCCAGCGAGACGAGCGCACACCCATGCCCGCACCCGCCCAGACGCCCGTCGCCACGGCGACACGCGCCGACATCCGCAACCTCGCGATCGTCGCGCACGTCGACCACGGCAAGACGACGCTGGTCGACGCGATGCTCCAGCAGGCGGGTGCCTTCGCCGAGCACCAGCACGTCGACGAGCGGGTCATGGACTCAGGCGACCTCGAGCGCGAGAAGGGCATCACGATCCTCGCGAAGAACACCGGGGTGCACTACCGCGGCCCGTCGGTGCCCGCGGGGGTGGCGCCCGAGGACGGCGTGACGATCAACATCATCGACACGCCGGGGCACGCCGACTTCGGCGGCGAGGTCGAGCGTGGGCTCTCGATGGTCGACGCCATCGCCCTGCTCGTCGACGCCTCCGAGGGCCCGCTGCCGCAGACCCGCTTCGTGCTGCGCAAGGCGCTGCAGGCGCGGCTGCCGGTGATCCTCGTCGTCAACAAGGTGGACCGGCCCGACGCGCGGATCGCCGAGGTGGTCGACGAGACCTACGACCTCTTCCTCGACCTCGCCGCCGACGTCCCCGGCGCCGAGGACCTGCTGGAGTTCCCCGTCGTCTACGCCTCCGCGCGCGCCGGGCGCGCGTCGCTGGAGCGTCCCGCCGACGGCGGGCTGCCCGACTCGGAGAACCTCGAGCCGCTCTTCGCCACGATCATGAGCCACGTCCCGGCGCCGTCCTACGAGCCGGACGCGCCGCTGCAGGCCCACGTCACCAACCTCGACGCCTCGCCGTTCCTCGGCCGCATCGCCCTGTGCCGCGTGCGCGCCGGCACGATCCGCAAGAACCAGCAGGTGGCGTGGTGCCGCGCCGACGGCACCCAGCAGCAGGTGAAGATCACCGAGCTGCTCATGACGGAGGCGCTCACGCGGGTGCCGGCCGAGGAGGCCGGGCCGGGCGACATCATCGCCGTCGCCGGGATCCCCGACATCACCATCGGGGAGACGCTCGCCGACCTCACCGACCCCCGGCCGCTGCCGCTCATCACGGTCGACGAGCCGGCGATCTCCATGACCATCGGCACGAACACCTCGCCCCTGGCCGGCCGGGTCAAGGGCAGCAAGGTGACGGCGCGCCTGGTCAAGGACCGCCTGGACCGCGAGCTGGTCGGCAACGTCTCGATGCGGGTGCTGCCGACCGAGCGCCCCGACGCCTGGGAGGTGCAGGGCCGCGGCGAGCTCGCCCTGGCGATCCTCGTCGAGCAGATGCGGCGGGAGAGCTTCGAGCTGACCGTCGGCAAGCCGCAGGTCGTCACGCGTGAGGTCGACGGCAAGCTGCACGAGCCGGTCGAGCGCCTGACCGTCGACGCGCCGGAGGAGTACCTCGGCGCGATCACCCAGCTGCTCGCCGTCCGCAAGGGCCGCATGGAGCAGATGAGCAACCACGGCACCGGCTGGGTCCGCATGGAATTCCTCGTGCCCAGCCGCGGGCTCATCGGCTTCCGCACCGAGTTCCTCACCGACACCCGCGGCACCGGCATCGCCCACCAGGTCTTCGAGCGGTACGAGCCGTGGGCCGGCGAGCTGCGCACGCGCCCGTCCGGCTCGATGGTCGCCGACCGCGCCGGCGCCGCGACGACGTACGCGATGACGTCGCTGCAGGAGCGCGGCACGCTCTTCGTCGACCCGACCACCGAGGTCTACGAGGGGATGGTCGTCGGCGAGAACAGCCGCGCGGACGACATGGACGTCAACATCACCAAGGAGAAGAAGATGACCAACGTCCGCTCCAACGCGGACGAGCTGGAGCGCCTGGTGCCCGCGCGGCGCCTGTCCCTGGAGCAGAGCCTGGAGTTCTGCCGCGAGGACGAGTGCGTCGAGATCACCTCGACCGCCGTGCGCATCCGCAAGGTCGTCCTCGACGCCAACGCCCGGAGCAAGACGGCGCGCGCCGCCAAGCGCTGAGGCGACAGGGTCGCTGACGGCGCCGGCGGTACCTGGCGTCGTCGGGGGCTCACCGACGCACCCGTCGAGCGGCCCGTGGTCGCGGACGTGGCGGGACGGGGGGCGGCGTGTCGGCCCGCGACGTCCGCGGTGGTGGTGGGGCGTCGGCGTGCCGGCCCTGGAGGTCCGCACTCGGCGGACTTTGCGGGTGTGGCGGTCGTGGGTGTCCCGAGAAGTCCGCGTCGGGCGGACTTCTGGGGCCGTTGCGGTGCTGTCTGGTTCGGGCGCGGACGTGGCGGGTCGGGGGGCGGCGTGTCGGCCCGTGAGGTCCGCGGTGGTCGCGGGGCGCCGGCGTGCCGGCCCCAGAGGTCCGCACTCGGCGGACTTCGCAGGCGTCGCCTCGGGCGCCGGCCCTAGAGGTCCGCACTCGGCGGACTTCTGGGGGTGCTGCCGAGGGCGCGGCCCGAAGCTCCGTGCCGAGGGCGGGTCGGACGGCCCCGGCGCGTGCTCAGGCCAGTCGCTCGGTCGGCATCCCCTCCAGCGTCTTCCCGGGGTCGGTGACGACGGCGTCACCCAGCACCTCGTCGATCCGGGCCAGGGCGTCGGCGGGGATGCGCACGCCGGAGGCGGCGGCGTTGTCGTGCACCTGCTCCGGCCTCGAGGCGCCGATGATGGCGGCCGCGACGTTGTCGTTCTGCAGCACCCACGCGACGGCGAGCTGCGGCATCGACAGCCCCAGGTCAGCGGCGACGGGCCTGAGCTCCTGGACCCGGGCGAGGACGTCGTCGCCCATCCACCGGGCGATCATCGTCTTGCCGCCCTTCTCGTCGGTGGCGCGCGAGCCGGCGGGCAGGTCCTGGCCGGGCACGTACTTGCCCGTCAGCACGCCCTGGGCGACGGGCGACCAGACGACCTGGGAGACGCCGAGCTCGCGGCAGGTCGGCACGACCTCGCCCTCGATGACGCGCCACAGGGCCGAGTACTGCGGCTGGTTGGAGACGAGCTGGAAGCCCATCTGCCGGGCGAGCTCGTGGCCGGCGCGGATCTGGTCGGCCGTCCACTCGCTGACGCCGACGTAGAGCACCTTCCCGGCGCGGACGAGGTCGGCGAAGGCGCCCATCGTCTCCTCCAGCGGCGTCGCGACGTCGTAGCGGTGCGCCTGGTAGAGGTCGACGTGGTCGGTCTGCAGCCGTCGCAGCGAGCCCTCGACCGACTCGGTGACGTGCTTGCGCGAGAGGCCCGTGTCGTTGGGGCCCTTGGGTCCGGTCGGGAAGTACACCTTCGTGAAGATCTCCAACGACTCGCGCCGCTCGCCCTTCAGCGCCTCGCCGAGGACGGTCTCGGCGCGGGTGTTGGCGTAGACGTCGGCGGTGTCGAACGTCGTGATGCCGGCGTCGAGCGCGGCGCGGACGCAGGCCGTGGCGGCCTCGTCCTCGACCTGCGAGCCGTGCGTGAGCCAGTTGCCGTAGGTGATCTCGGAGACCTTGAGGCCGGAGCGGCCGAGGTGGCGGTGGTCCATGGCCGTCACCCTGCCCCCGGCCGGCTGCGCCCGCCCGACGGAGACGCGCCGTGCGGGGCAGGATGTAGCGGTGACGACGACGCCCGAGCCCCCCGCACCGGACACCGTCGGCGACCAGGCCCTGGCTCCCGACGCGGCCCAGGACGTGCTGCAGCAGGCCGCCGACGCCCTCGACGACGCCGTCGAGCGCGAGCTGGAGCCGGCCGAGCTGGCGGCGATGGAGTCCCTCGACACCCCCCACCGCCTGCTCCTCGTGCACGCCCACCCCGACGACGAGACCCTGGCCACCGGCGCCACGATCGCCTTCTACGCCGCGGCGGCCGGCACGTCGGTGACGCTCGTGACCTGCACGCGCGGCGAGCGCGGCGAGGTGCGCGCCGAGGTCCTCGCCGAGCACCCCGAGGTCGAGCACGACGAGGACGCGCTCGCCGAGCTGCGCGTCGGGGAGCTGGCCGCCGCCGCCGAGGCCCTCGGCCTGGAGGACCGCCGCTTCCTGGGCGCCGACGTCGGCGCGACGTACCGCGACTCGGGCATGGCCTGGGCGCCGGGCGCCGACGGCGAGCAGGGCGCCGCCGGGACCAGCGCGCGCGCCGTCCCCGCCCCCGACGCCTCCGCGGGCGCGCTGTCGCTCGCGCCGCTGGAGGAGGTCGCCGAGCACCTGGCGCGCGTCCTAAGGGAGGTCCGGCCGCAGGTCGTCGTCACCGACGAGCCGAGCGGCGGGTACGGCCACCCCGACCACGTGCGCGCGCACGAGCTGACGCTGCGGGCGGTCGACCTGGCCGCCGACCCCGGCGGCGCCGCGCCGTGGTCGGTCGAGCGCGTGCTCGCCCACGTCGTCGACGCCGAGGAGCTGCGCGCCGGCCTGCGTGACCTGCGCGAGCGCGGCGTCGACTCCCTCGACCCCGACGGCCCGCTGCCGAGCCTGGCCGTGGCCCGTGAGGACGTCGACGTCGTGCTCGACGCCACGGGGGAGCTGCCCGCCAAGGTCGCGGCGCTGCGCGCGCACACGAGCCAGGTCGAGCTCGGGGAGGCGTCGGTCGCGATGACCAACGGCCTGCACGTCCCCCTCACGGGCGTCGAGGCCTTCGTGCTGCTGCGCGGGGACGCCGTCCGGCCGGTGGGCGGGGAGCCCGCGACCGACCTGTTCGCGGGGCTCGCCTGAGCGTCGACGTCGACGAGTACCGCCGCGCGGCAGGGCGTTTTGCCTCGGGGGTCTGCGTCGTCAGCACGCGGCTGGGTCGCCACGACCACGCCATCACGGTGAGCAGCTTCGCCTCGGTGTCGCTGGACCCGGTGCTCGTGCTGGTGTGCGTGCACGCCGACGCCCGCTTCTACGACGCCGTCGAGGAGACGGGCACGTGGGGGCTGAGCATCCTGTCCGTCGCCGCCCAGCCGCACGCGCGATGGCTGGCGACACCGGGCCGTCCGGTGGTCGACCAGCTCGCCCGGGTGCCGCACCGCCCGGGGCCGCTGACCGGTGCGGCGCTGCTGGAGGACTCGGTCGCGACGCTGGAGTGCGCCACGGAGGCCGAGCACCCGGCGGGCACGCACGTCGTCCTCGTCGGCCGGGTCCTCGGCGTCGCGCTGGCGCCCGACGGCGTCCGGCCGCTGCTGCACCACCGCGGCGCCTACACGGGGCTGGCCGATGCGCCGTGAGCCTCGCCGCCACCTCCGGTCCCGCCCGGGGACCGGACGTGAGCCGTGGACTGGAGCGCTGGGCCGAAGCCTGGACTGGGGCCGACCCGTGACCTGAGCCGGCCGGGTGCTGCCGGGGGGCGCTCGTAGCATCGTCGGGTGCCGGAGACCACCCCTGACGCACCCGCCTCGGCCGCCGAGGACGACCCCGCGGCGCCGGAGCAGCGACGGCGGCGCTGGCCGTGGGTCGTGGGCGGCGCCCTGGTGGTGCTGCTGCTCGGCGGGTACGGCGCCGCCGCCGCCCTCGCCGCGGACCGCGTCCCCTCGGGGACGACCGTCCAGGGCGTGGACGTCGGCGGGCTCACCCAGGAGCAGGCGGTGGCGCGGCTGGAGAGCGAGCTCGTGCCGCGCACGCAGGAGCCGCTCGCCGTCGAGGTCGTCGCGCGGCGCGCCGCCGAGGCTGCGGCGCCGGAAGACGGGGCGGCGCCCGAGGACGGGGCGCCCGAGGACGCGTCGTCCGCGGACGGGGGCACCCCGGACGGGAGCGGGGAGGGCGAGGTCACGGCCGAGGTCGCGGGCGAGCTCGTGCCCGCGGAGGCGGGGCTGACGCTCGACCCCGTGGCCACGGTGGACCGCCTCGTCGGCTTCACGCTCGACCCGGTGTCGCTGTGGCGGCACGTCACCGACGAGGGCGTGGAGGTCGAGCCGTCGGCCGACGTCGACCAGGAGGCGCTGTCGGCGGCCGTGGCCGACCTCGCCGGTCGGGTCGACACCGCGCCGGTCGAGGGCGAGGTCTCCTTCACGCCCGAGGGCTTCGACGTGGTCGCGGCCGAGCCGGGGATCAGCCTCGACGTGGAGGCCGCCGCTGCGGCGCTCGCCGACGCCTGGCCCGCCGCGCTCGACCCGGCGCAGGCCGAGCCCGTCAGCCTCGCGGCCGGGGCGCCCGCGCCCGTGGTCGACCAGGCCGCCGTCGAGGAGGTCGTCACCTCCTTCGCCGAGCCGGCGACGGCCGGGCCGCTGCCCGTCCGCGTGGGCACCGCCGAGACCGAGCTGGGCGTCGACGTCGTCAGCCCGACGCTCTCGGTCGTGCGCGGCGAGGGCGAGGCGGAGGGGACGCTCGTGCCGCGCGTCGACGCCGAGGCGCTGCGCGGTGCGCTGCTGGCCCAGGCCCCCGAGCTGGACGCGCAGGCCCGGGACGCCCGCCTGGAGCTGGCGGACGGCGCCCCCCGCGTCGTGCCGTCCGTCGTGGGGCGCAGCGTGGGCGCCGAGGCGCTCGGCGCCGCCGCGCTGGAGGCGCTGGCCGTGCCACCGGGGCAAGAGGGGCGCGTCGCCGTCGTCGAGTCCGAGGAGGTGCAGCCGGGCGTGAGCACGGCCGACGTCGAGGGCTACGGCGTCACCGAGGTCATGGCCGAGTTCTCTACCCCGCTGCGCGGCAGCAGCGCCGGGCGGCTCCAGAACGTGCGGACGGCGGCGAACCGCGTCAACGGCACCTACCTCGCGCCGGGGGAGGTCTTCGACCTCAACGCCGTGCTCGGGCAGCGGACCGCGGCCAACGGCTACGCCGAGGCGAGCATCATCTCCGGCGGGCGGTACGTGGAGGCCTACGGGGGCGGCGTCTCGCAGATCTCCACGACCCTCTACAACGGGGCCTTCTTCTCCGGGCTGGAGCTCATCGAGCACCAGCCGCACTCCTTCTACATCTCCCGCTACCCCGTCGGACGCGAGGCCACGCTGGCGTGGGGCCTCATCGACATGCGCTTCCGCAACGACATGGACACCGGCGTGCTCATCCAGATGTCGGCCAGCAGCAGCGCCTCCGGCAACGTCTTCGTCCGCTTCTGGGGCACCGACGCCAACGAGGTCCAGAGCTCGACGAGCCCGCGACGCAGCTTCACCGAGGCCGAGGAGCGCGAGGTCGACTCCGACGACTGCATCCCCTCCACGGCGAGCCAGGGCTTCACCGTCACGGTCAGCCGCACCGTGCGCCGCGCGGGCAGCGTCGTCCACTCCGACAGCGACGTCGTCCGCTACGACCCGGTGCCCGGCATCACCTGCGTCTGAACGCCGGCCGGGGGCCGCGGCGGCTCAGCCCCCGGGGTGCTCGCGGTAGGCGTACCGGTGGTGCTCGACCAGGCCGAGGGAGTCGTAGAGCGCCCGCGCGGCGTCGTTGCGGTCGGCGACCTGCAGCGCCACCCGGGGCGGCGGCCCGGCCGGCGTCTCCTGCCGGGGGATCGCCCACCCGGCCAGCGCGTGCAGCACGGCGCGACCCAGGCCCTGCCGCCGGTGCTCGGGCCGTACGGCGACGTCGGTGACGACGGCCCACCCGTCGGCCAGCGCCATCCGGCCCGCCGCCACCGCGGCGGGCCCCGCGCCGTCGGCGGCGAGCGTGACGAAGACCTGCTCGGGCGCCGAGCGCAGCAGCGCCTCGACGACCGGGTCGTCCTCGTCGGGACGGACGACGCCGGACCACGCGCGCGACGGCGCGTCCGCCAGCCCGACGGTGACGCCGGCCGGGGCAGGACCGCCCGCCAGGTCGCCCGTGCGCCCGACGAGCACCGTCGTCCGGCTCACCTGCGGCCACCCCTGCTGCGCGAGCAGGTGGTCCACGTCGGCGGCCACGGCGAGCCCCGCGGCGTCCGCCCGCGCCGCCGCCCCGACCGGGACGCCCGCCGCATGGGGCAGCTGGAACCGCGGCGTCGAGCCGTGGGCCCGCTGCCAGGCGGCCGCCCGCTCGACGGCGGTGACGAGGTCGTCGCCGCCGCGCTCCTGCGGTAGGAGCTCCGGGCCCGGGCGTCCGAGCACGAGCACCGAGCTGGCCCGCCGGGTGAGGTCGCGCGCCGAGCGCAGCAGCCAGCGCCCCGAGCGCGCCACCTCGCCCGGGAGCCACACCCGGGCCAGCGTCGCCTCCAGGTCCAGCACGCCGACGACGGGCGGGCCCGGCTCGCCCGCGGCGTCACCCGCACCGCCCTGGCGCGATCGACGCTGCGTGCGGGGCGGCACCGGCCGCGCCGCGAGCACGTCGTCGCGCCCGACCAGCACCAGCTCGCCGTCGTCCCGGCGCACGGCGAGGACGGGGCCGTCCGCCACGAGCACCCCGACCAGGTCCGTCGCCGAGCCGTCCGGCAGCCGGTGCCGCAGGACCACCCGACGTCCCGCACCCGCCGGGGGCAGGGCGTCGGCGGGGTGTCCGGGCGGCACCGGTCCACGCTCCCACAGCGCCGGCGCCGCCCCGCCCGCCTGGCACGGCGGGGACCTCCGCCACGACCCCGGGGCGGCGCGAGCCGCGGGGACGGCGGGTAGCCTGGCGCCGTCCGCCGCTCGCGGCGCTCCCCGTGAGGATGCGCGCGCTGCCTACCCCGTCGAGCTCGGAGGCTCCCCCCGTGACGTACGTCATCGCCCAGCCCTGCGTGGACCTCAAGGACAAGGCGTGCATCGAGGAGTGCCCGGTCGACTGCATCTACGAGGGTGAGCGGGCGCTCTACATCCACCCCGACGAGTGCGTGGACTGCGGCGCCTGCGAGCCGGTGTGCCCGGTCGAGGCCATCTACTACGAGGACGACGTCCCCGAGCAGTGGAGCGCCTTCACGGCGGCCAACGTCGAGTTCTTCGACGACCTGGGCTCGCCCGGCGGCGCGGCGAAGATGGGCCTGATCGCCAAGGATCACGCGGTCGTCTCCGCGCTGCCGCCGCAGCAGACGCAGGGCTGAGCGCGGGGGTCGCGATGTCGGGTGGTGGGGCCTCGCGCCTGGTGCTGCCCGACTTCCCGTGGGACGCGCTCGCGGGGGCGTCGGCGCGGGCGCGAGAGCACCCTGGTGGCATCGTCGACCTCTCGGTCGGCACACCCGTCGACCCCACCCCGCAACTGCTGCGCGAGACGCTCGCCGCGGCTGCCGACAGCCCGGGCTACCCGCAGGTCTGGGGGACGCCGGCCCTCCGAGAGGCCGTGAGCGCCTGGTACGCCCGGCGCCGCGGCGTCCCGGGCCTCGACCCCGACGGCGTGATGCCGACGCCGGGCTCCAAGGAGCTCGTCGCGTGGCTGCCGACGCTGCTGGGGCTGGGGCCGGGCGACGTCGTCGTCCACCCCGAGGTCGCCTACCCCACCTACGACGTCGGGGCCCGGCTGGCGGGGGCGACGCCGCTGCCCTGCGCCGACGTCACCTCGCTCGGCTCGCCCGAGGTGGCGCTCCCCGGCGGGGGCACGGGGCGGGTCCGTCTGGTGTGGCTCAACACGCCGTCGAACCCGACGGGAGCGGTCGACGGGCTCGGCCACCTCGCCGCCGCGGTCGCCTGGGCCCGTGAGCACGGCGCCGTCGTCGCGAGCGACGAGTGCTACGCCGAGCTCGGCTGGGCGCCACGGCGCGACCCCGGCGCGAGCGTCCGGGCCGGGGCCGACGCGGGGGCAGGCACGGGGACCCACGCGGACGCCGACCTCGACGAGCACGGTGACCTGCGCGTCCCGAGCGTCCTGGACCCGCGCGTGACGGGCGGCGACCCCGCGGGCGTGCTGTCGGTGTACTCGCTGTCCAAGCAGTCGAACCTGGCCGGGTACCGGGCGGCGCTCGTCGCGGGGTGCCCGCAGCTCGTGCGGTCGCTGGTCGCCGTCCGCAAGCACGCGGGCGTCATCGTGCCGCGGCCGGTGCAGGAGGTGCTGCGCGTCGCGCTCGGCGACGACGCGCACGTGGCGGCGCAGAAGGAGCGGTACCGGGCCCGGCGTGAGGTGCTCCGGCCCGCGCTGGCCGCCGCCGGGGCGCGGGTGGACGCCTCGGACGCGGGGCTCTACCTGTGGGCCACCTTCGACGAGCCGGCCATGGCGAGCGTGGACCGGCTGGCAAGCCTCGGCGTGCTCGTGGCCCCGGGGTCCTTCTACGGGGAGGCCGGGGGGCGGCACGTGCGGGTGGCGCTCACGGCGACCGACGAGCGGGTGGCCGCCGCCGCCGGGCGCCTGCACGGCTGAGGCGGGCTGCCCCGCCCGCGGCCGAGGCAGCCGGAGGCTCGCGGTCGCCGCCCTGCGTGCCCTGCCGGTAGCGTCCGCTGCGCCACCGCACCCGCGGCGCGGCGACCGGAACAGGCTCGAGGAGGACGCCCGTGACCCAGACCGAGGCTGCCAGCACCACCCAGGGGGCCGACGGCGCGGAGCCCGTCCTGCGTCATCCGGGCGGTGAGCTCACGCTGCCGACGGTGGCGGCGGTCGACGGCTCCTCGGGCTTCGACGTCTCGTCCCTGCTCAAGGAGACCGGGATGGTCACGCTCGACCCCGGGTTCGTGAACACCGCCTCGTGCCGGTCCGAGATCACCTACATCGACGGCGACGCCGGGATCCTGCGCTACCGCGGGTACCCCATCGAGCAGCTGGCCGAGGGGTCGACCTTCCTGGAGACCAGCTACCTGCTCATCCACGGCGAGCTGCCCAGCGCCGAGCAGCTGGAGTCCTTCTCGGCGGACCTGCGCCGGCACACCCTCCTGCACGAGGACCTCAAGAACTTCTTCGACGGCTTCCCCTCGAACGCCCACCCGATGCCGGTGCTCAGCTCGGCGGTCTCGGCGCTGTCGACCTTCTACGAGGAGAGCCTCGACCCCTTCGACGCCTCCGCCGTCGAGCTGTCCACCGTGCGCCTCATGGCCAAGCTGCCGACCATCGCGGCGTACGCGCACAAGAAGACGCTGGGCCAGCCCTTCCTCTACCCCGACAACTCCCTCGGGCTGGTGGAGAACTTCCTGCGGATGACCTTCGGCTTCCCCGCCGAGCCCTACGAGGTGGACCCCGACCTCGTGCGGGCCCTCGACCAGCTGTTCATCCTGCACGCCGACCACGAGCAGAACTGCTCGACGTCGACGGTGCGGATGGTCGGCTCCGGGCAGGCCAACCTCTACGCGTCGGTCTCCGCCGGCATCCACGCCCTCTCCGGCCCGCTGCACGGCGGCGCCAACTCCGCCGTCCTGTCGATGCTCGACGACATCATCGCGAGCGGCGACGACGTCGACACCTTCATGGAGCGGGTGAAGAAGAAGGAGAAGGGCGTGCGCCTGATGGGCTTCGGGCACCGCGTCTACAAGAACTACGACCCGCGCGCCGCCATCGTCAAGAAGACGGCCGACCGGGTGCTCGAGCAGCTCGGCGTCAACGACCAGCGCCTGGACGTGGCGCTACGGCTGGAGGAGATCGCCCTCGCGGACGACTACTTCGTCGAGCGCAAGCTGTACCCGAACGTCGACTTCTACACCGGGCTCATCTACAAGGCGATGGGCTTCCCCACGCGGATGTTCACGGTGCTGTTCGCCATCGGCCGGCTCCCGGGCTGGATCGCCCAGTGGCGGGAGATGATGGAGGACCCGCAGACGAAGATCGGCCGCCCGCGCCAGGTGTACGTCGGCGAGCCGGAGCGGGCGTACGTGCCGATGGAGCGGCGCTGAGGTGAGCGCCCTGGGCGCGCTGCGCTCCTCCGACGCAGACCTGCGGGCGTGGGCGCGCCTGGCGCCGCTCGGGTTGCTGCTCGTCGGTGCCGGTGCTGCTGTCACGGGTGACGCCGCGACGAGGCGTGGCGCCGGAGGTGCCGTCGCGGGGTGGGTCGTCGGCGGGACGCTCGGCCTGTGCCTGCAGGGCGCCGGCCTCTCGGTCTTCGGTGAGGCGGTCAAGCGCCGCGCGCTGCACGACGTCCGCGCCGGGCGCGCCGCGTAGAGCCTGACGAGCCTCAGCCCGCGACCGTGATGCGCACGGCACCGGCGGGCGGCGCGGCGTCGTCCTGGACCCAGGCGGCCTCGTGGCGGCTCCAGCGGCGGCCGTCGGTGGCGACCTCGACGACGTCGGTGCCGACGGCGCGGGCGACCGCCCACTGCGCCAGCGCCCACCCCCGGCGGGCGGCGTCCTCGCCCTCGCCGTAGGAGCGCCCCAGCACGGTGCCGCCTGTGCCGTCGACGACGACGAGGCCCTCGTCGGCCAGCTGGAGCGCAGCCTCCTCGACGACGCCGCGCGCCCGGGACGTCATCCCGTCCTCGCCCACGACCTGGGGCTCGGAGGAGTCGACGTCGGGCAGCCGGCACACGAGCGCGGCGGCGGAGTAGCCCGTGAGCGCCGAGGCGAGGACGCGCGCCTCGGGCTCGTGGTCGGCGTAGGCGGTGGGGAAGCCGGAGCGCTGCACGCGCTGGGCGGCGTCCGTCACCTCGAGGGCCTCGTAGCCCTCGACCTCGATGAGCCCGTCGTAGAAGGCGTCCGTGGCGTAGAGCACGTCCTGCACCTGCTCGGGGGTGCCCCACCCCTGCGACGGGCGCTGCTGGAAGACGCCGAGGGAGTCGCGGTCGCCGTGGTCGAGGTTGCGCAGCCCCGACTCCTGGATGGCCGTCGCGATGCCGATGGTCGCCGCCCGGGCGGGCAGGCCGCGGGCGCTCGCGCGGGCGGTGATGAGCGCGGCGACGGCTGCTCGGTCCGCCGTCAGCGAGTGCTCGCCCCCGCCGGCGCTGGCGGTGCACCGCGAGCCCGGCAGCGGCACCTGCGCCCCACGGACCGCGACGACCAGCGCGGTGGCCACCAGGGCGAGCCCGACCGCCGTCACGACGCCCGTGCGCAGCAGCCGCTGCCGACGTCGGGCCGACGGGGTGGGCGCTGGCACGGGGCTCAGTTGGCGTGCAGCGCGGCGTTGAGCGCGCCCCAGGCGCCGCTGCGGGCGCGGGCCTCGACGGCGCCCGTCGTGGAGTTGCGCCACAGCTGGATCCCGTCGACGCCGGAGAGCTCGCGCGCCTTGACGACCCGCTGCACCTCTCTCGTCCCCGGGTCGAGCACCGAGACCTTGGTGCCGGCCGTCACGTACAGTCCTGCCTCGACGACGCAGTCGTCCCCGAGCGAGATGCCGATGCCGGCGTTCGCCCCGATGAGGCAGCGCTCGCCGACCGAGATCACCTCGGTGCCCCCGCCGGACAGGGTGCCCATGATCGAGGAGCCGCCGCCGACGTCCGAGCCGTCGCCCACGACGACGCCGGCGCTGATGCGGCCCTCGACCATCGAGCTGCCGAGCGTCCCGGCGTTGAAGTTGACGAAGCCCTCGTGCATGACCGTCGTGCCCGCCGCGAGGTGGGCGCCCAGGCGCACCCGCGAGGCGTCGGCGATTCGGACGCCGGCGGGCAGCACGTAGTCGGTCATCCGCGGGAACTTGTCGACCCCGTCGACGACGAGGCGCTCGCCCCGGTCGGCGAGGACGCGGGCCCGGACCTGCTCGAACCCCTCGACGGGGCACGGCCCGACCGAGGTCCACACGACGTTGGCGAGGACGCCGAAGAGCCCGGTGAGGTCCAGCCCGTGCGGGCGCACGAGGCGCGCGGAGAGCAGGTGCAGGCGCAGGTAGGCGTCCGGCACGTCGGCCGGCGGGGCGTCGAGGTCGACCACGGTCCGCACCGTGGAGGTGCGCACCCCGCGCCGCGGGTCCTCGCCGACGAGGGCCGCGAGCTCGGCGGGGACGCCGAAAGGCCCGGGGTCCTCACCCGGGTCGCCGAGCGCGGGGGCCGGGTACCAGGTGTCCAGGACGGTGCCGTCCGCGGCGGTCGTCGCGAGCCCGTAGCCCCAGGCGCGGCGCTCGTCCGCGGCCGCGCCGGCAGCCCCGGCGGCCGTCTCGGTCGTCGAGGCCATGGTGTCCGTCATGCCCGCGAGGCTACCGGCGCGCTCCCTGGCGCCGCCGCCGCGGCCTCGCCCCGACGGCGCACCCCCGCACCTACCCTCGCGGCCATGACGACGCCTGCCGCGCCGGGGCCCGAGCCCGCCGTCCTCGACCTCGCGGCCGACCTGCCCGACCTCCTGCAGGCGGTGTGCGACGTCGAGTCGGTCAGCGGCGCCGAGACCCGCCTCGCCGACGCCGTCGAGGCGGCGCTCGGCGCGTGCGACCACCTGGAGGTGCTGCGCGACGGCGACGCCGTCGTCGCCCGCACGCACCTCGGACGGGCCTCGCGCGTCGTCGTCGCGGGGCACCTGGACACCGTCCCGCTGGGTCGGCGGCCCGACGGCTCGCCGAACCTGCCGACCTGGCGCACCGGGGCGGGCGCCGACGAGGTCGTCCACGGCCGCGGCACGTGCGACATGAAGGGCGGTGTCGCGGTTGCGCTCTCGCTCGCCGCGGCGCTGGAGGCGCCGACCCGCGACGTCACGTGGGTCTTCTACGACCACGAGGAGGTCGACGCCGCGCTCAACGGGCTGGGCCGCCTCGTCGAGCGTCACCCCGACTGGCTCGCCGGCGACGTCGCCGTCCTCGGCGAGCCGACGTCAGCCGCGGTCGAGGGCGGGTGCAACGGCACGCTGCGGGTCGAGGTCGTGCTCACCGGGGTCTCCGCGCACTCCGCGCGCCCCTGGCGCGGGGTCAACGCCGTCCACGCCGCGGCGCCGCTGCTGGCGCTGCTCGCCGCCCACGACGCGGGGGAGCGGGAGGTCGACGGCCTCGTGTTCCGGCAGAGCCTGCAGGTGGTCGGCATCAGCGGCGGGACGGCCGGCAACGTCGTGCCCGACCGCTGCGTCGTGACGATCAACCACCGCTTCGCGCCCGACCGCACCCTGGCGCAGGCCGAGGCCGACCTGCGCGCGCTGCTCGCGGGCTACGAGGTGCACCGCACCGACGGTGCGGAGGGCGCCCGACCGGGCCTGGACCGGCCGGCCGCCGCCGACGTGGTCGCCGCCACCGGCGAGGAGCCGCGCGCCAAGCTGGGCTGGACCGACGTCGCCCGCTTCAGCGCCCTCGGCGTCCCGGCGGTCAACCTCGGCCCCGGCGACCCCCTGCTCGCGCACGCCGACGCCGAGCGCTGCCCCGTCGCGGACCTGCACCGCTGCGCCGAGGTGCTGCGGACCTGGCTGACGGGCGAGCCGGGCGTCGGGGCGCCGTCCTCGGCCGCTGACCGGGCGCCGTCTGGCAGCATCGGAGCGTGACCCTCGCCCTGCTGCTCGTCGCGGTCGTGGTGGTGGGCGGCGCCGTGGCCGTCGGGCTGGGACGCCTCGCCGGCGGGCTGGAGGAGCCGACGACGAGCCGCCCGCTGCGGGCGCTGCCCGACCGACGGCTGTCCGCGGACGACATCGACAGGGTGCGCTTCTCCCTCGGCCTGCGCGGGTACCGCATGGACGAGGTGGACGCGGCGCTGGACCGGGTGCGCGACGAGGTCGCCGAGCGGGACGCCCGCCTCGCCGAGCTGGAGGCGCAGGTCAGGGCCGCGCGACCCGCCGAGCCGCCGTGGTCCGAGGCCGGGGACGGCGGCGTGGCCGCGGCCGAGGGCGACGTCGACGCCTCCGCCGAACGGAGCCGCTGATGCGCGTCGTCGTCGAGCGACGGGTCCGTCGCAGCGCTCCCGTGGTGTGGCGGCACGTCACCGACTGGCCGTGGCAGGGCGCGTCGATCCCCCTGACGCGGGTCTTCTCGACCCGGCGCGCCGGCGGGCTGGGGGACACCTTCGTCGGCCGCACCGCCGTCCTCGGCGTCGGCTTCGACGACCCGATGGAGGTCATCCGCTGGCAGGAGCCGACGGCCGGCGCCCCGGAGGGCAGAGCCGCGGAGGACGGGGCCCGAGAAGACGGGGCGCGGGCCGGCGTCGCGGTGCTGCGCAAGCACGGGTCGGTGGTGCTCGGCAGCGCGGCGATCCGGGTGCAGCCGCTGACCCGCGGCTCGTGCCTGCTCGTGTGGGGCGAGGACGTCGACGTCGCGCCCGTCGCGCTGACCCGCCCGCTCGCGCCGGTGCTGCGGGTCGGTGCCTGGTGGGGGCTGCGCGCCGTGGTGGCCGACATGGTGCGCCGGGTCGAGGCGGCCACGCCCGAGCCGCTGGAGCCGTGAGCAGCGGGCCGGGCACCCGCGCTGACGCCGGGGGCGCTGTCCCCGAGGCGCATCTGGGCGGTCCCGTCGTCGGCGACGACGGCCGTGCCCGGTGCCCGTGGGGCGACGCGCCGGCGGACTACCGCGCCTACCACGACCAGGAGTGGGGTCGCCCGGTCGCCGGCGAGACGGCACTCTTCGAGCGGCTGAGCCTGGAGGCCTTCCAGTCGGGCCTGTCGTGGCTCACGATCTTGCGGAAGCGGGCGGCCTTCCGTGCGGCCTTCGCGGGCTTTAACGCCGACGTCGTCGCCGCCTTCGGGCCCGCCGACCGCGCGCGGCTGCTCGCCGATCCCGGCATCGTCCGCAACCGCGCGAAGGTCGACGCCGTCATGGCCAACGCCCGCGCCGTCGTCGCCCTGCGCCAGCGCGGCGGGCTGGAGGCGCTGCTGCGCACCGCCGCGGCCGAGCCCGGTGCCCGACCGGCGCCGCGGACCGTCCACGACGTCCCGCCGCAGACCGCGGCGTCCGCAGGTCTGGCGAGGGCCCTCAAGCGGGCCGGTCTCGTCTTCGTCGGGCCGACGACCGCCTACGCGCTGATGCAGGCCGTCGGGCTCGTCGACGACCACCTCGCCGGGTGCTGGGTGCGCGACCCCTCGGGCTGACCGCTCTCGGGGGGCGGGTCCTCGCCCGCCGGCCGTCAGCCGCGCCGGTGCAGGAAGGCCTCGACGGCGTGGCGGTGGTCGGGGGAGCGGGAGGCCTGGGCGGCCAGCTCGCCCTCGCGGGCCAGCGACGTCGGCAGGTCGTGGACGGCGGAGAAGGCGAGGGCCTGCCGCGTGGCGGCGTAGGCGGCGGTGGGGCCGTCGGCGAGCTGACGGGCGACCTGCTCGACGCGAGCGTCGAGGGCGTCGTCCTCGACGACCTCGGTGGCCAGGCCGATGGCCAGGCACTCCGCCGCCGGGACGGGGCGGGGACGCAGCAGCAGGTCACGGGCGCGGCCCTCTCCGACGAGCCGCGGCAGCCACCACGAGGCGCCGGTGTCCGGGGACAGGCCCACGCGCGTGAAGCCGACGTCGACGCGGGCCGAGGCGGCGAGCAGGCGCAGGTCGCAGGCCATCGCCAGCGCGGCGCCGGCGCCGGCCGCCGTGCCACGGACGGAGGCGACGACGGGCTTGGGCAGCCGCGCGAGCAGGAGGGCGAGGGCGACGTACTCCTCGACGACGGCGAGGCCCGCGTCGGGTGCGGGCCCGCCACCGGCGACGGCCTCGTCGCGGGCGGCCAGCACGGCGGCGTGCTCGCGCAGGTCCTGGCCGGCGCTGAAGGCGCCGCCCGACCCGGACAGGACGACGCAGCGGACGTCGTCGTCGTCCGAGACCTCCCGCAGCGCCGCGGCGAGCGCCGCGCGCGCGGCGACGTCGAGCGCCCCGCGCACGTGCGGGCGGCCGATGACCACGTGGGCGAGCGCGCCGTCGCGGTGCACGGTGGCGGGCGGGGCGTCGGAGCCGGTCATGGCACTCCTTCGAGCTGGACCAGGACCCGCGGAGGCTAGTCGCGTTTCGCCGTAGCGCCCGGAGGCGGGATACTGGGTGGAGATCACGCCCATGAGGAAGGGAACGCGCACATGGCGGCCATGAAGCCGAGGACAGGTGACGGCCCGCTCGAGGTCGTCAAGGAGGGTCGCGGCATCGTCCTGCGCATGCCCCTCGAGGGCGGCGGTCGGCTCGTCGTCGAGATGACGCCCGACGAGGCCAGGGGCCTCGGCGACGCGATCGGCGGCGCCGTCGGCTGAGGCCGGCCCCGTCGGTGCCGCGGCGTCCCGCGCGAGAAGGCGACGCAGCCGGCACGACCCGGCAGGCACGACGTACGAGGACGGCCCCGCCCAGCACCGGGCGGGGCCGTCCTGCGTCCGGGGCCGCGTCGAGGGCGCACGCGTCGGGGCCGCGTCAGGGGCGGGGAGCGAGGGCGCGTCGCGGGGGAGGCAGTGAGGCGTGAGTAGGGTCGCCCGCGTGGTTGCCCGGATGCCCCGCCCCACCGACTCGTCCCGCCCCACCAACTCCTCTGGCCTCACCGACGCCTCGCGACCCGCCGGCGCTTCCGGACCCGCCCGGATGCCCCGCCTCGTCCCCGTCGCGAGCGGTGACGTCCGGCACGCCGCCGGGGCCGACGTCCTCGCCGTCCCCGTGGCGGCGGCGCCGCAGGGCGAGAGCGAGCCGCAGCCGCGGCCCGGGACGGCGGACGCCGCCGTCTGGCTCGGCCTCAACACCTCGGTGCTGGCCGAGCAGCAGCGTTTCCGCGGCACGGCCGGTGAGGTCCTCGGTGTCCCGCTGCCCTCGGCCCGCGACGACGGCGCCGGGCCGCGGCGTCTCGTCCTGCTCGGGGTCGGTGACGGCTCGGCGACCTCGCTGCGGCGTGCGGGTGCGGCTCTAGCCCGCGCGACCCGCGGGGCCGAGCGGGTCGTCACGACGGCGGGCACCGGCCTGCCGCCCGCTGACCTGCGCGCCTTCTGCGAGGGCTTGCTGCTCGCCGCCTACGCCCCGCCGCGGGAGGGCGTGACCGACGGGCCCCGGCCCCCCGCCGAGCTCGTCGAGCTCCTGGGCACCGACGAGGGGCCCGCCTTCTCCCGCGCCGTCGTCGCCGCCCGCGCCACCTGGCGCGCGCGCGACCTGACGGCGACGCCCAGCTCGACGAAGAGCCCGCACTGGGTCGCCGACCAGGCGCGGGCCATGGCCGCGGGCGTGCCCGGCGTCGAGGTCGAGGTCTGGGACGCCCGCGAGCTGCGCCGGCGCGGCTTCGGCGGCGTCCTCGCCGTCGGTGCCGGCTCGGCGACGCCGCCGTGCGTGGTCACCGTCCGGTACACCCCGCCGGCCGGGACGGCGCCGCGCCGGCACGTCGTGCTCGTCGGCAAGGGCATCACCTTCGACACCGGTGGCCTGTCCATCAAGCCCCGCGAGGCGATGGTGCCCATGAAGACGGACATGGCCGGCGCCGCGGTCGTCCTCGCCGCCGTGCTCGGCGCGGCCGAGCTGGAGCTGCCCCAGCCGGTGACGGCGGTGCTGCCGCTGGCCGAGAACGCCGTCGGTGCCAGCTCCTACCGGCCCGGCGACGTCGTCCGCGTGCTCGGCGGGACGAGCGTCGAGATCGCCAACACCGACGCCGAGGGGCGCATGGTCCTCGCCGACGCGCTCGTCCACGCGGACACCCACCTCGCGCCGGACCTGCTCGTCGACGTCGCGACCCTCACGGGCGCGGCCTCGCTCGGGCTGGGCAAGCGCCACGCCGCGCTCTACACCGCCGACGCGCCGCTGCTGGAGCAGCTGCGCTCGGCGTCGGCCGCCACGGGGGAGCGGGTCTGGCGGATGCCGCTCGTCGAGGACTACACCTACGCCCTGGAGTCCGACGTCGCCGACCTGCGGCACGTCGCCGCCAAGGGCGGCCCCGGCGGCGGGTCGATCACCGCCGCGCTCTTCCTGCGCGAGTTCACGGGCGGCCGGCGCTGGGCCCACCTCGACATCGCCGGCCCCGGCCGCGCTGACAAGGACGAGCACGAGGTCACCAAGGGCGCCACCGGCTTCGGCGCCCGCCTGCTGCTGCGGTGGCTGGAGGACGGCGCCGTCTGAGGTGGGGGCGCCGTCTGAGGTGGGGGCGCTCTAGCGCACGACCCCGACGAGCAGCCCGTCGCCCACCGGCAGCAGCGCCGGCAGCAGCCGCTCGTCGTCGCGCACGCGCCGCCCGGCCAGGCGCACGGCCGTGGTGACCTCGTCGCGCTGGGCCGGGTCGGCGACGCGGTCGCGGTGCAGCGCGCCGACCACGACGACGAGCCCGCCCGGGTGCAGCAGCCGCATCGCCTGGTCGAGGTGGGCGTCGAGGTCGAGCCGGTCGGCGTCGAGCAGCACGAGGTCGTAGGCGCCGTCGGTCAGCCGGGGCAGCACGTCCTGCGCCCGCCCGCCGATGACCCGCACCCGGTTGCCGCGCACCCCGGCCTCGGCGAGCGCCTCCCGCGCGGCGCGCAGGTGCTCGGGCTCGTCGTCGATCGTCGTGAGGACGCCGTCGGCGGGCATGCCCCCGAGCAGGCACAGCGTCGAGACGCCGCTGCCGGTGCCGACCTCGACGACGGCGCGGGCGCGCGAGGCCGCGGCGAGCAGCCGCAGCGCCGTCCCGGTGCCGGCGTCGACGGGGGAGCAGCCCAGCTCGTGGCCGCGTCCGCGGGCCCGCTCGAGCACGTCGTCCTCGACGACGAAGCCCTCGGCGTAGCTGCGGCTGGCGGCGGACGTGGCGGCGATGACGGTCTCCTCGGCGGTGCTCTGCCCGGTGGGGCGCTGGCGGCCTCCGGGTCGGCCGCCCGGTGACGGTCCGGCGGCGTGCGCCGCGGCGCGAGGCTACCGGGGCTGACGCCTGCGCGACGTCGTGCGCCGTCCGGCCGGCGGGCGTCGTCTTGACGAGGTCGACGCACGACGTCCAGGTCTCGTCCAGGGGCGTCCGGCAGCATGTGCCGATGACGACGACCGCCGACACGTGGACGCCGCCGTCCTGGGACCAGGTCGTCCGGGACCACTCCGCGCGCGTCTTCCGCCTGGCCTACCGCCTCACGGGCAACCGCCACGACGCCGAGGACCTCACGCAGGAGGTCTTCGTCCGGGTCTTCCGCTCCCTGTCCTCCTACACGCCCGGCACCTTCGAGGGCTGGCTGCACCGCATCACCACGAACCTGTTCCTGGACCAGGTGCGGCGCAAGCAGCGCATCCGCTTCGACGCGCTCGCCGACGACGCGACCGAGCGGCTGCCGGGCACCGACCCCGGCCCCGAGCGGGCCTTCGAGCACGGCAACCTCGACCACGACGTGCAGGCGGCCCTGCTGGAGCTCTCGCCGGACTTCCGCGCCGCCGTCGTGCTCTGCGACATCGAGGGCCTCACGTACGAGGAGATCTCCCGGGTCCTCGGAGTGAAGATCGGCACCGTCCGCTCGCGCATCCACCGCGCCCGCGCGCAGCTCCGGCGGGCCCTGCCGCACCGGGCGCCGACGGGTGCCGTGGCCGACGACGCGCGGGTGTGACGGACCCGCTGCGTCCTCACCGGCAGCCCGGCGACGGGTTGCTCCGCGCGGGTGCCGGACGGGCCCGGGTGCGCAGCCGCGCCGCGCCGGGGTGAAGATGGGCGCCGGTCGATCTCTGCTGGCAGGAGCCCAGCGCCGCTGAAGGAGGCACCCGGATGAGCGCGCTCGGAGGCGACCTCGGTCGCACCCCTGGCTCCGGCCGGGGTGGCGCGTCGCCGTGGGCGCCCGAGGAGGAGCCGACCCAGGTCGGGGAGCGGCACGACGTCGCCGAGGTGGACGACGGCTCCGGCGCGGGGGCCGACGACCGGGCAGGCGCGGGGGTCGACGACGGCTCCGGCACCTCGGGGGCGGTCCCTGCGGACGCTCGTGACGACGACGAGCCCGTCGGCCGCGGTCTGCTGCCGACGGACGGGCCGCTCGTCGGGCACGCCGGCGACGACTTCCCTGCGGTCGACCCGGCGCTCGCCGCCGACGGCCGCCGGTCCCGGCGCCGCAGCTCGGGACGCCGTCGCCGCACCTCGCGCGGCGCCCTGCTCGTGGCGGCCTGCCTCGCGGCCGGGCTCGTGGGCGGGGTGGCCGGGCAGCGCCTCGTCTCCCCCGGAGGGGAGGGCGGCGGCGCGACCGTGTCGGTCTTCCAGCGGTCCGGCGGAGGTGGGGGAGCGGCCCAGGCCGACGCCGGGTCGGTCGCGGCGGTGGCCGACGCCGTCCTGCCCAGCACCGTCTCGATCGAGATCACCTCGGGCGCCGGCTCGGGCAACGGCTCGGGCTTCGTGCTGTCCGAGGACGGCTACATCGTCACGAACAACCACGTCGTCGCCCCGGCCGTGGAGTCCTCCGGGCGCATCCGGGTGCTGCTGTCGGACGGCACGCGCGAGATCGCCACCATCGTCGGTCGCACCACGGACTACGACCTCGCGGTGCTGCAGATCGACCGCCAGGGGCTCGTGCCGCTCGCCTTCGCCAGCACCGAGGACGTGCGCGTGGGTGACCCCGTCGTCGCCATCGGGGCGCCGCTGGGCCTCGCCAGCACCGTGACCAGCGGCATCGTCAGCGCCCTCAACCGGCCCGTCGTGGCCGGTGAGAGCGCGAGCGAGCAGGGCTTCATCAACGCCGTGCAGACCGACGCCGCCATCAACCCCGGCAACTCCGGCGGACCGCTCGTCGACCTCACCGGCGCCGTCGTCGGCGTCAACTCGGCGATCGCGCAGACGGCGTCCCTGGGCGGGGTCGGCGGCAGCATCGGCCTCGGCTTCGCCATCCCGGCCGACCAGGTGCGGCGGACGACGACCGAGCTCATCGAGGACGGCATCGCGACCTACCCGGTCATCGGGGTCTCGCTCGACCCGTCCTACGAGGGCGAGGGCGTCCGGGTCGCGACGGGCACGACGCCGGTGGGCCCGGCGGTCACGCCCGACGGACCGGCCGACCAGGGCGGCGTGCAGCCGGGCGACGTCATCACCGCCGTCGACGACCAGCTCGTGACGGCCCCCGACGAGCTCATCGTCGCGATCCGCGCCCGCACGCCGGGCGAGGAGATCGAGCTGACGATCCTGCGCGGTCGCGACGCCGTCGACATCCCCGTGACGCTCGGGAGCGAGCCGAGCGACTGACCCGCCGGTCGACTGCTCGACCCCTGCGGGCCCCCGCGGCTGGTCGAGGTCGGCCACGGCAGAGCCCGAGCGGGCGGGCGCCGTACGCTGAGGTCGTGTCCTTCCCCAACGGCGGCGAGCTGCTGGTGCTGCTGCTCCTCGTGCTCGTCGTCGTGGGCCCCGAGCGGCTGCCGCGCTACACCCAGCAGCTGGCCGACCTCGTCCGCGGGGGCGTGCGCTACGCCAAGGGCGCCCGGGACTCCCTCAAGGAGGAGATGGGCCCGGAGTTCGAGGACATCGACTGGAAGAAGCTCGACCCGCGCCAGTACGACCCCCGGCGCATCGTCCGCGACGCGCTCACCGAGGCCTGGGACGAGCCGGTCAAGCCCCGCAGCCCGGGCGGTCCGCAGGCGGCACAACCGGCGCAGCCCTCCTACCCGAGCGCCCCGGCCGCCGGCGCCGCCGCGGCAAGCGCTTCCGTGCCCGCGGCGCGGACCTCCGTCGAGGACCCGCCGAGCCCGGGCGCCGGGGCGCCGTCCCCCGGGCGCGGCGCGCCGTCCTGGGTCGCCGGACGCAGCACGGCGTCCCGCCACGTGCCTGGCGCGCCGACGCCGTACGACACCGAGGCCACCTGAGGAGCACCCCCCGAGGGGCAGCGGGGCCGGCCGAGGAGGGCGCCGCTCAGCCCACCTCGGCTGCCCGCCGCACCGGCGTGAGGCCCAGGGGGCGTCCGACGAGGTCGCGGGGGCGGGCGACCGAGCGGGCGACCTCGCGCAGCGCGAGCGCGGCCGGCGAGCCCGGGTCGGACAGGACGACGGGCACGCCGTCGTCGCCGCCCTCGCGGACGCGGACGTCGAGCGGCACCTGGGCCACCAGCGGCACCCGCGCGCCGAGCAGCCGCTCGAGCCGCTCGACGACGGCGTCGCCACCGCCTCGGCCGAAGACCTCGGCGCGCGAGCCGTCGGGCAGCTCCATCCAGCTCATGTTCTCCACGACGCCCGCGACGGGCTGCGAGGTCTGGCGGGCGACGGCGCCGGCGCGCTCGGCGACCTCGGCGGCGGCGGCCTGCGGCGTCGTCACGACGAGCAGCTCGGCGGCGGGCAGCAGCTGCGCGACGCTGATGGCGATGTCGCCCGTGCCCGGGGGCAGGTCGAGCAGCAGGACGTCGAGGTCGCCCCAGAAGACGTCGGTGAGGAACTGCTCGAGCGTGCGGTGCAGCATCGGGCCGCGCCAGACCACCGGGGCGTTGCCCTGGGTGAACATCCCGATGGAGCAGACCTTCACCCCGTGCGCCACCGGCGGGACGATCATGTCGTCCAGCCGCGTCGGGGCGTGCTGGACGCCGAGCATGCGGGGCACCGAGAAGCCGTGGACGTCGGCGTCGAGGACGCCGACGCGCAGGCCGTCGGCGGCCAGCGCCGCCGCCACGTTGACGGTCACGCTGGACTTGCCGACCCCGCCCTTGCCGGACGCGACGGCGACGACGCGCGTCAGCGAGCCCGGCCGGGCGAAGGGCACCTCCCGCTCGGCGCGGCCCCCGCGCAGGCTCTCGGTCAGGGCCCGACGCTGCTCGGCGTCCATGACCCCGAGGGTCACGGTGACGCCGGAGACGCCCTCGACGGCGGAGACCTCGCGCTCGACGTCGCGCGTCAGGGTCTCCTTGAGCGGGCAGCCCGCCGTCGTCAACGACACCTCGACGGCGACGTCGCCGCCGTCGAGGGAGACCGAGCGCACCATGCCGAGGTCGGTGATGGGCCGCCGGATCTCTGGGTCGAGCACGCGGGCGAGGGCCGCGCGCACGTCAGGCTCGGTGGGGCTCATCGCACCAGCGTAGGTGCGCCGGGCGGGGCCCCTGCCGGCCGTTCGGGACGCGAGACCTCAGCCGCGGCTGCCCGAGCGCTGGCGGCTGGGCCGGCCGGCCGGGCGCTCCTCGCCGCGCTCGGCGCGGTCGGTGCGCTCGTCCCGGTCGTCGAGCTCCTCGACGAGGGAGCGCAGCTCGCTGCGCAGGAAGTCGCGCGTCGCCACCTCCCGCAGGGCGACCCGCAAGGCAGCCACCTCGCGGGCGAGGTACTCGGTGTCCGCGAGGTTGCGCTCGGCGCGCTGGCGGTCCTGCTCGAGCGAGACCCGGTCACGGTCGTCCTGGCGGTTCTGGGCCAGCAGGATGAGCGGCGCCGCGTAGGAGGCCTGCAGGGAGAGCACCAGGGTGAGGAAGAGGAAGGCGTAGGGGTCGAAGCGCAGGAAGGACGGCGCCAGGGTGTTCCAGGCCACCCACGCGGTGATGACCGCGGTCATGTAGATGAGGAAGCGCGGGGTCCCCATGAAGCGGGCGAAGCCCTCGGAGAGCCGGCCGAAGGCCTCCGGGTCGATGCTCGGGCGCGGCAGGACCCGGCGGCGCGACTCCTGGGGGCTGTCCAGCCCGGCCGAGCGGCGGCCGCCGCCCCTCGACGTGCCGCTGCGCCTCGTGCGGTCCTCGCGCGCCATGGCGTCGTCCTCCTCGGGTCATGCTCCGCGCGCGGCCACGGGGCCGCCTGGTCCGGTCGTCGTCGCTGTCGGGGTGAGGCTCAGGACCGGCGTCTGCTCGCGGTCTCGGCGAGCTCGCTCTCGTCCTGCTCGCGCCAGTCCTCGGGCAGGACGTGGTCGAGGACGTCGTCGACGGTGACGACGCCGAGCAGGCGCCCCGCCGGGTCGGTCACGGGGATGGAGACGAGGTTGTAGGCGGCCAGCCGCCGGGTGACGACCTCGAGGGAGGCCTCCGGCGGGAGGGCGTCGACGCCGCTGTCCATGATGGAGCCCAGCTGCTCGTGCGGGGCCGCCCGCAGCATCGCCTGGACGTGGACGAGGCCGAGGTAGCGGCCGGTCGGCGTCTCCAGCGGCGCGCGGGCGACGTACACCGACGCCGCCAGGGCGGGGGAGAGGTCGCTGCGGCGCACGAGGGCGAGGGCCTCGGCGATGCTCGCCTCGGGGCCGAGCAGCACGGGCTCGGGGTTCATGAGGCCGCCGGCGGTCTCCTCGTCGTAGGCGAGCAGGCGGCGGACGTCGGCGGCGTCGTCGGGCTCCATGAGCTGGAGCAGGTCCTCCTTGGCCTCCTCGGGCAGCTCGCCGAGCACGTCGGCGGCGTCGTCGCCGTCCATGGCCTCCAGCACGTCGGCCGCACGCTCCAGCGGCAGGCCCGTGACCACCTCGACCCGGTCGTCCTCGCCCAGCTCGGCGAGGACGTCGGCGAGACGCTCGTCGTCCAGCTCGGCGGCCAGCTCCAGGCGACGCCGCCCGGACAGGTCGTGCAGCGCCTCGGCGATGTCGGCCGGCTTCATGTCCTCGAAGGTGGCGACGAGCAGGCTCGCCCGCTGCGCCTGGGTCGGCGCCCCCAGCAGGCCGCGGACCTCCTCGACGGCGACGAGCAGGGTCTCCCCGCGGCGTCCCCGCAGCCGCGAGCCGAGACCGCCGGGCGAGCCGCGGCGCACGAAGACGCGCGTCACCTCCCAGTCGCGGGGGCCCGGACGCTCCAGGGCGACGTCCTCGACGACGGCCTCGCCCGAGCCGTCGAGCAGCTCGACCCGGCGCTCGAGGACCTCGGCGAGCAGCAGCACCTCGGGGTTGCGCTGCTCGAAGCGACGCATGTTGACCAGGCCGGTCGTGATGACGTGGCCGGCGTCCATGGCCGTCACCCGGGTCATGGGGACGAACACCCGACGGCGTCCGGGCACCTCGACGACGAGGCCGACGACCCGCAGCCGCCGGCCGTCCGCGCGCAGCACGCTGACGACGTCGCGGACGCGGCCGACCTGGTCGCCGAGGGGGTCGAAGACGGGCAGGCCGGCCAGCCGCGCGGCGAAGATGCGGGACGGGCTGCTCACGCCGCGCAGCGTAGTCGGGAGGGGTCGCGAGGCCCGCGCGCGAGCGAGCCCGGGGGCCTCGTCGACCCCTCGGGCCGGCGTCGGCGGGGCTGGTGAGGACAGGCTCGGCGAGCATGCGACGTCGGGTCCGCCGCCGTACCGTTGTCGGCATGACGATGACCGAAGTCACGAAGGACCCGACCACCGCTCTCGACGGCGCCCCCGAGATCCAGTACACGATCCCCGGGATGAAGCTGGCCGACGGGGCGCAGGTGGTCAAGAACCTCCAGGAGCGCCTCAACGCGCTGACCGACCTGCACCTGACCCTCAAGCACGTTCACTGGAACGTCGTGGGGCCGAACTTCATCGGCGTGCACGAGATGATCGACCCGCAGGTCGACGCCGTCCGCGAGATGGCCGACTCGGTGGCCGAGCGCATCGCCGCCATGGGCGGCAGCCCCGTCGGCACGCCCGGCCACCTCGTGTCGCAGCGGTCGTGGGAGGACTACTCCATCGGCCGCGCAGGCACGACCGAGCACCTCGGCGCGCTCGACCTCGTCTACCAGGGCGTCATCGCGGACTACCGCGCCGCCATCGAGTCGGTCGGCGAGATCGACCCGATCACCGAGGACATGCTCATCGACCACTCGACGGACCTGGAGCAGTTCCACTGGTTCGTCCGGGCCCACCTGGAGAACGCCGGCGGGCAGGTCTCCAGCGCCGGCGCCACCTCCGAGGTGCAGGCGGCCGCGCAGGCTGGGGACAAGCGCTTCGGCGTCTGAGCCGGGCCTGGCGCCGGTCCGCCGGCCGGCACGAGCACGACCGCGAGGGCGGGTCCGGGAGGGCCCGCCCTCGCGGCGCGTCCAGCGCCGGCGGGAGGCACGTGCGCCTACGCTCCGGGCGGACGGACTTGGGGACGACGACGGGGAGGGACCGTGAGCCCGCGCACCCCCGTCGAGGGCCAGCAGGTGCAGAGCCAGCAGGTCGAGAGCAAGGACGGCCAGCCCGCCGCGGCCTCGGCCGGGGCCGCCGGGACGGGTGCCGACCTCCGCGCCGCCGCGGGACCCCGTGCCGCCTCGGGACCTCGTGCCCGTCGCTGGCGCCAGGCCGGGACCGTCGCCATGGTGGCCGGCGGTGCCCTCGCCCTCGTGGTGCTCGTCTCCGAGCTGGCCCTGGCCGACCTGGGCCAGGCGCTCGTCACGGCCAGCCCCGGCTGGGTCGTCGCAGTCCTCGGGGCGGCCCTGCTCACCTTCGTCGGCGCGGCGACCGCCCTCGCCGCCGTCGCGCCGGTCGCGGTGCGTCCGCTGCCGACCCTCGGCGTCCAGGTGGCCGGGACCTTCGTCAACCTCCTCGGCCCCGCTGGCCTCGGCGGCATGGCCCTCAACGCGCGCTACCTGAGCCGGCGCGGCGCCGGGGTCGCGCGGTCGGTCGCCGCGGTGCTCGCCGTCCAGGTCGTCTCCGTGACGGTCACCGCGGTCCTCCTGCTGACCATCGGGCTCACGAGCGGTCGGACCACGGACGGCATCCGCCTGCTGCCCGGCGCGGTGACCCTGGTCACCGCGGGCGTCCTCGTCGCGGTCGTCGGGACGGCGCTGCTCGTGCCCGCCCTGCGTCGCTGGGTGCTCGCCCGGGTGCGCCGGCCGCTCACGGGCGCCCTGTCGGTGCTGCGCGAGCTCGTGCGGGTCCCCGAGCGCCTCGTCGTCGCCGTGCTGGGCACGACGCTCGTGACGGGTGGCTTCCTCGCCGCGCTCGGCGCGAGCGTCGCTGCCTACGGCGCCTCGCTGCCCCTGCTGGAGCTCGCCGTCGTCCTCTTCGCCGGGACGGCGGTCGGAAGTCTCTTCCCTGCGCCGGGTGGTGCCGGTGCGGTCGAGGCCGCCATCGCCGGCGGGCTGCTCGCCGCGGGCGTCCCCGCCGAGGCGGCCGTGCTCGCCGCGGTCACCTACCGCGTCGCGACCCTCTGGCTCTGGGTCCTGCCCGGCTGGGTCCTCACGCTCCTCCTGCGCCGGGCCGGTCACCTCTGAGCCCGTCGGCCAGCACCATCGCCGGCTGAGGGCTGGCTGTGGAGTTGCCATGAGATGTGCGTAGGAGCCCGTCCGTGGTGGTGGGCTCCCGCGGCGCGGAGGATCATCGACGGCATGTCGAACCTCTTCAGCCCCGCCCGCGGACGTCAGGGCGGCGTGCCGACGGCGCCGACCGGGCAGGAGGTGGCGTCCTACGAGACCTACGCCGCCGCCCAGTCCGCCGTGGACTTCCTCTCCGACGAGGAGTTCCCCGTCCAGCACGTCACCATCGTCGGCACCGACCTGCGGATGGTCGAGCGGGTCCTCGGACGGCTCACCTACGGGCGCGTCGCCGGTGCCGGCTTCGCGTCGGGGGCGTGGCTCGGCCTGCTCATCGGCCTCCTCCTCTTCCTCTTCTCACCGCCCGAGGCGGGCCTGCTCACGATCCTGCCCGCCGTCCTCATCGGTGGGGCCTTCGGCGTGACCCTCAGCCTGGTCAGCTACGCCGCCACGCGCGGCCGGCGCGACTTCACGTCGGTGAGCCAGATCGTGGCCTCGCGCTACGCGATCTTCTGCGCGGCCGAGCAGGTCGGCCCCGTGCGTGAGGTGCTGCAGCGCAACCCCGACGCCGCACGAGGCCTGAGCCGGCCCGGCCGTGCGACGTCGTCCGCGGCCTCGTCCGTCGTCGGGGTCGACGGCGCGACCGGGACGACGCCGTCCTCGGGCGAGGCGGCCCCGGACCAGACGCCGACGAAGGTCAGCGGCCCGACGTACAGCGAGATGCTTGCCCGTCAGCGTGAGCAGGAGCGGGCCCACGAGGAGGGACCCGACGTCCCCGGGCAGACGCCCGCGGGCGCGAGGTCCTCCGGCGGCGAGCGGCAGGAGGACGAGGCCCAGCAGGGCACGACGTCGCGCTGACGGCCTCGGCCGACAGACCGCCACGCCCAGCTGCAGCCCCGGCGACCTCGCCGGTACGCACCGACGGGTGGAGGAGGGGTCAGTCGCGCAGCGAGGCCATCCACGCCTCCACGTCGGTCGAGCGCCGGGGCAGCATGCCGGAGAGGTTCTCGCACCCGTCGGCGGTGACGACGACGTCGTCCTCGATCCGCACGCCGATGCCGCGGTACTCCGCGGGCACCAGCTCGTCCTCGCCCTTGAAGTAGAGGCCCGGCTCGATCGTGAAGACCATGCCGGGCTCCAGCACGCCGTCCAGGTACATCTCGCGCCGCGCCTGGGCGCAGTCGTGGACGTCGAGGCCGAGGTGGTGGCACGTGCCGTGCACCATCCACCGTCGGTGCTGGCCGCCCTCCTGCGACAACGACTCCTCCAGGCTGACGCCGAGCAGGCCCCACTCCTCCAGCCGGGCGGCGATGACCCTCATGGCCGCGTCGTGCACGTCGCGGAAGAGGATGCCGGGCCGGACGACGGCGAAGGCGGCGTCGGCCGCCTCCAGCACGGCCTCGTAGACGCGACGCTGGACGTCGGTGAAGCGGCCGTCGACGGGGATCGTCCGCGTGACGTCGGCGGTGTAGAGGCTGTCCAGCTCGACCCCGGCGTCCAGCAGCACCAGCTCCCCGGCGCGCACGGGGCCGTCGTTGCGCGTCCAGTGCAGCGTGCAGGCGTGCTCGCCGGCCGCGGCGATCGTCTCGTAGCCGAGGCCGTTGCCCTCCTCGCGGGCCCGCGTCGCGAAGGCGCCCTCGACGACGCGCTCCCCCCGCTCGTGCGCCAGCGCTCGAGGCAGGGAGCGGACGACGTCCTCGAAGCCGCGCGCGCTGGCCTCCACGGCCAGGCGCATCTGGGCGACCTCGTGCTCGTCCTTGACCAGGCGCAGCTCCGAGAGCGCGACGACCAGCTCGTCGTCGGCCTCGGCGCCCGCCTCGTCAGACGCACCGGCGGCCGAGCGCAGCTCGCCGACGCGGGCCGCCAGAGCGGGGTCGGCGTCCGGGACGACGCGCAGCGGCGCGCCACCCGCGGCCAGCAGGTCGTCGAGCTCGGCGATGTCCCGGGCGGCCATCCCCAGCTCGGCCTCCAGGTCGGCCAGGGACGGTCGGGGCCCGACCCAGAACTCGCCGTAGCGGGAGTCGGCGAAGAACTCCTCCGACGTGCGCGGCGTGCGCGGCCGGAACAGCAGGACGGCGTCGTGGCCGGCGACCACCGCCGCCTCCTCCGCGCTGCCGCCCTCGGGGGAGGGGGCCCGCGGGTCGAGCACGAGAACGGCGTCCGGCTCGCGCTCACCGCCCAGGCCGGTGAGGTGCGCGAAGGCGCTGTGGGCGCGGAAGCGGTAGTCGGTGTCGTTGGAGCGGGTCTTCAGCGGCCCGGCGGGCAGGACGAGCCGCTCGCCCGGGAACAGCGCTGAGATCGCGGCCCGCCGGGCCGCGGCGTAAGGGGCGGCCGCAGCCCGCGCGGGCGGCTCGTCGGCCGTCGGCGCCCAGCCCGAGGACATGAGCTGCCTGAACGCCTCCGAGGTCGGCCGCTGCCGGTGGCTGCGCGCGGGCTTCTGCCCGTCGGGGCCCTCGGCGTCGGGGCCCTCGGCGTCGGGGCTCTGGGCCTCGGGGGTGGCGGCCAGCGCCTCGCCCGGCTCGGCCGTCACTCCCGCGGGGTCGACCGGGTGCTCCAGCGCCTCCACCGCGGACGGCTCGGTGGTGGTGGCCTGGGTCCCCGGGGTGCTCGGCATGGGACCAGGGTGCCACCCGGCAGACCTGCCGGGCACGATGCCCGGGTGAGCCCGGACCGGCCTGAGCCCCCTCCGGCGCCCGACTCGGGCGCCGTCGCCAGCCCGGACGTCGTGGCGCACGCCCGGCAGCAGGCCGCTGCCTGCCGGCGGCTGGGGGCACCTTTCACCGGCGCGCTCTGCGACGCCGCCGCCGACGACGTCGAGCGGGGTGGCCCGCTCGCCGCCGTCCTCGCGGGCGACCCCTGGTCGCCTGGCCCCTCGGCCCTCGCCCTGCGGTTCGTGGGCGCGCTGCAGCGTCTCGTGCTCGCCGGGCAGGCGCCGGAGCTCGCGGCGCTCTACCCGAGCGAGCACCGCCCCGACGGCGACGCCGTCGCGGCGGCGGCCCTGCTGCCCGCGGTCGTCGGCGCCCACGGGGCGACGCTGAGGGCCGGGCTCGGCGTCGCCCCGCAGACCAACGAGGTGGGCCGCACCGCCGCGCTCTGGGGCGGCCTGCTCGGACTGGTCGCGGACGGGGTCGGTGCGGGGCTCGCCGGTCCGGGCGGCACCGTGCCGGTCGCCCTGGTCGACCTCGGCTCGTCCGCGGGGCTGCTGCTGCAGGCCGACCGGGTCCGCATGACGGGCGCCGACGGCAGCGCCTGCGGCCCCGAGGGCTCGCCCGTCCGGCTCGAGGGGGCCTGGGACGTCGCGCCGTGGGCGCCCGGGCCACCGCCTCTCGTCCGCGTCGTCGAGCGCGACGGTGTCGACGTCGCGCCGCTGGACCCGGCCGACCCCGACCACGCCCGCCGGCTGCGCTCCTTCGTCTGGCCCGAGCAGCGCGCGCGGGTGCGCAGGCTGGAGGGCGCCCTGGCGCTGGCCCGCGCGCACCCGGTCCGCGTCCGCCGGGCGAGCGCCGGGGACCTGGCGCGCGAGCTGACGCTGCGGCCCGGCGTCGTCACCGTGCTGTGGCACGCGGTGGTCCGCCAGTACGTGCCCGCCGAGGAGCTCGACGCGCTGGAGCGCACCCTGCACCGCCTCGGCGAGCAGGCGTCCGCCGCAGCCCCTCTCGTGCACCTGGCGGTCGAGCCCGGGCAACCGCCCGACGGCGGCGTCACGGGCTTCCCCGTCACGGCCAGCGCCTGGGGCGGGCCCGGGGCGACGGGGCGCCCTCGCCGGCTCGGTGCCGCAGGCCCCCACGGCCCGCCCGTGCGCTGGGAGACGAGAGGCTGACGCCGGCAGGAGACCGGGCGGCGTCGGCCCGCCGCCGCCGTCGCCGTAGGGTCCTCGGCGTGATGATCGACCTCCACGCCCACTCGCGGGCGTCGGACGGCACCCAGGGCCCCGCGGACGTCCTCGCCTCGGCCGCTGAGGCCGGCCTCGACGTCGTGGCGCTCACCGACCACGACACGACGTCGGGCTGGGACGAGGCGGCCGCCGCCGTCGCGCGCACCGGTGTCGTCCTGGTGCGCGGCACCGAGATCTCCTGCCACCACGCGGGCGTGAGCATCCACCTGCTCTCCTACCTGCACGACCCGCAGGAGCCAGGGCTGCGGGCGGAGATGGACCGCTCGCGGGACTCGCGGCTGCACCGCGCCGAGACGATGGTGGCCCGCCTCGGTGCCGACCTGCCGCTGACGTGGGAGGACGTGCTCGAGCAGGTCGACGGCGACGCGACGGTCGGTCGCCCGCACATCGCCGACGCGCTCGTCGCCAAGGGCCTGGCGGCCGACCGCGGCGAGGCCTTCGCGACCGTGCTGTCCACCCGCTCGCCCTACTTCGTCGGGCACTACGCCCCCGACGCCGTGGAGGCCGTGCGGCTCGTCCGCGCCGCAGGGGGCGTGCCCGTCTTCGCCCACCCGCTGGCCGTCATGCGCGGGCGGGTCGTCGGGGACGACGTCGTGGAGGAGATGGTGGACGCCGGGCTGCTCGGCCTCGAGGTGCACCACCGCGACCACGACGAGGCCGCCGTGCGCCACCTGGAGGAGCTGGCGGCCTCGCTCGACCTGCTCGTCACCGGGTCGAGCGACTACCACGGCGCCGGCAAGGAGAACCGCCTGGGGGAGCGGACGACGTCGCCCGCGGTGCTCGAGGCGGTCGAGGCCCACGGGCGGCTGGGGCTCGTCCGGCCCTGAGCCCTCGTCCGGCCCTGAGCCCTCGTCCGACCCTGAGCCGCAGGGCGGCGACCGTCCCCGCGACCGGTCGCCCCGGCCGGGCTCAGCCGGTGGCCGAGGGCGGAGCTCCGGCTGGGTCCGCTAGGCGACGGCGGGCCTCGCGCAGCGGCGGAGGTTCGCGCAGGGCCGGGACCGTGCGCTGCAGCCCCGTGACCCCTGCCCGCAGCCCGCGCAGGGCCACCGTCGTCGTGGCGCGGGAGGCCACCTCGGGCACGAGCGCCGTCGGCAGCGCGTAGAGGCGGTGCGCCCAGCGGGGCAGCAGGGCCAGGGCCAGGGTGCCCAGCCCTGCCCACAGCGGGCGGGCCGGCGTCGCGAGGGCGACGGCGGCCGGCATCGGCGGGACGATGACGCGGGCGACGGCGTCCCGGGCGGCCGGCGTCACCCGCAGCGCCGGTCGGAAGTCGGCGAGGGCGTCGTCGAGCTGGCTGCACGACCGAGGCGCCCGGTCGGCGGGGATGCCGACCAGCTCGGCCGCGCGGACCTGCTCCGCCACGTAGGTGTCGGCCTCCGCGCGGCTGACGGGGCAGCCGGCGCGGCGGGCCGTGGACAGGAAGCTGTCGACCAGGCAGCAGTGCACCCACAGCAGCAGGTCGGCGTCGGTCGCCGAGTACTCGGCGCCCGTCTCGGGGTCGGTGCCGCGCACCCTCTCGTGCACGCGGCGGACCCTGGCCCCCAGCGCCTCGGCCTCGGCGGTCGGGCCGAAGGTGGTGGTCGCGACGTAGGCGGCCGTCGTGCTCAGCCGGCCCCAGGGGTCCTCCCGGAAGGCCGAGTGCTCGTCCACCCCCGCCATGGCGAGGGGGTGCAGCGCCTGCAGGAGCAGCGCCCGCAGCCCGGCGACGCCGGCCACAGGGTCGGCGTGCAGGCGCCAGGTGATGCTGTCCGGGCCGAAGAGGCCGGGGTCGCCCGGTGACGCGAGCGGCGGCCCGGCGGACCCCGGCCCGGGGGAGGGCCGCCTGTGCGCGGACCGGTCGCCGGTGCTCACGCCGCGGTGACCGTCCGCAGCTCGAACCACACGCACTTGCCCGTGCGGCCGTCGTGCCGGACGTCCGCCAGCCGGGAGCCCCAGGCGGTGGACAGCAGCTCCACCAGCTGCAGCCCGCGCCCGCCGAGGTCCTCGACGTCGGGCTCCTGGGGTCGGACCGGGGCGGCGCTGGCGTCGTCGACCTGGACGCGGAACACGCCGCTGCCCGACAGCGCCGCGTGCACGTGGACGGGGGGGCGGCCGTGCCGCACGGCGTTGGTCACGAGCTCGGAGGCCAGCAGGAGAGCGGTGTCGACGACGTCCTCCTCGATGCTCCAGGACCGGAGCCGCTCGCCGAGCAGGTGCCGGGCCCGCGGCACCTCGGACGCGTCCGCGTCCAGCTCGGCGATCAGCTGCACGTCCGGATTGTGCACCACGTCACCCTCCCGGGGCGCGGGCGAGGCGATGCCGAGGCGACGGCCCGCGACCTTCCCCTCCCCCCGCCGCATTACCGGTCCGCCTCAGCCCTCAGCGCCCGTCGAGCCCTGCACCGTCGAGCCCTGCACCGTCGAGCCCTGCACCGTCGAGCCGGAGGAGCCGCTGCGGCCTCCACGGCGACGCCGACGGCGTCGCGGCGTCGCGGCGCCCGGCTCGCCCGGCCCGGCACCCGCGTCGGGTGCGGCCTGCGCCTGCGCCTGCGCCTGCGCCTGCGCCGGCTCGCCGCCGCCGCCGCGGGTGCGGCGCCGCGGCCGACGGTCGCCCTCGGGGGCGCCTCCGGCGGACGGGCCGCCGCCGCGGGCGCCGTCTCGGGCGCGCTCGGGCGTGCCGCGACCGCCCTTGGGGCCCCGGCCGGTCTCGCCGAGGTCCTCCAGCGTCTCGGCGTCCAGGCCCGCCCGGGTCCGCTGGCTGCGCGGCAGGCGGCCCGTCGTCCCCTCGGGGATGCCGAGGTCGGTGAACAGGTGCGGGGAGGTGGAGTAGGTCTCGACCGGCTCGGGGATGCCGAGCCCGTGGGCCTTGTCGATGAGGCCCCACCGCGGCACGTCGTCCCAGTCGACGAAGGTGACGGCGGTGCCCTTCTGGCCCGCGCGCCCCGTGCGCCCGATGCGGTGGACGTAGGTCTTGTCGTCCTCGGGGCACTGGTAGTTGACGACGTGCGTGACGTCGGTGACGTCGATGCCGCGGGCGGCGACGTCGGTGGCCACGAGGATGTCGACCTTGCCGGAGCGGAAGGCGCGCAGCGCCTGCTCGCGGGCGCCCTGGCCGAGGTCGCCGTGCAGCGCGCCAGCCGCGAACCCGCGGTCCACGAGCTCGTCGGAGACCTTGGCGGCGGTCCGCTTGGTGCGCGTGAAGACGACGGTGAGCCCGCGTCCTTCGGCCTGCAGCAGCCGCGCCAGGACCTCCACCTTGTCCATCGCGTGCGCCCGGTAGACGACCTGGCGGATGGCCTTGACGATGGCGCCGGCGTCGTCGGGCTCGCTGGCCCGGATGTGGGTCGGCTGGGTCATGTACCGGCGGGCGAGCGCGACGACCGGGCCGGGCATGGTGGCCGAGAAGAGCATCGTCTGGCGGCCGGCGGGGGTGAGCGCGAGCAGCTTCTCGACGTCGGGCAGGAAGCCCAGGTCGAGCATCTCGTCGGCCTCGTCCAGGACCACGCAGCGGGCGTTGCCGAGCCGGAGCTTGCCCTGCTGGGAGAGGTCGAGCAGCCGGCCCGGGGTGCCGACGACGATCTCGACGCCCTTCTCCAGGGCCTCCACCTGCGGCTCGTAGGCGCGCCCGCCGTAGATGGTGAGGACGCGCGCCGAGCGGCGCGAGGCCGCGGCGGTGAGGTCGCCGGAGACCTGCACGGCGAGCTCACGGGTGGGGACGACGACGAGGGCCTGCGGGGCGCCCGGGTCCAGCAGGGCGTCCCAGCCCTCCTCGCCGGGGCCGACGACCCGCTGCACCGCGGGGACGCCGAAGCCGAGCGTCTTGCCGGTGCCGGTCTTGGCCTGGCCGATGATGTCGTGGCCCGAGAGGGCCACCGGCAGGGTCATCGCCTGGATCGGGAAGGGCCGCTCGATGCCCTTGGCGGCGAGCGCCTCGGCGATCGCGGGCTGGACGCCGTGGTCGAGGAACGTCGGCGCGAGCTGGGCGGCGTCGGGGGCGGGCGCCTCGAGGGTCTCGACCGCGACGTCGTCGACGCTGGTCGTGGGCTCGCTGGTGGTCTCAGCAGTCATGTGGTGGTGGGGACTTCCTGGTCGTCGTCGGGCGGGCCGCACGTGGGCCAGGCGCCGGGCCGTCGAGGACCTCTGCGCGCCCGCCACACGGGCCCCACGCGCCGGGATGGCGGCCGATCGCTGCGACGACCGGGCTTCGTGAGTACGCCCAGGGTAACCGCCGGGGCCGACGACGCCCGGGACACCAGAGGCCGCCGTCCCGGTGGGGACGGCGGCCTCTGGTGCGGCGTCACGCCAGGTCAGCGGCGGACGGCCTTGCGCCCCTGCGTGCCCGCGACGATCGAGACGCCGATGACGGCGACGACGACCTGGATGATCAGCGTCACGACCCAGCCGACGTCGATGGCGGTGCCGATGAATCCTCCGATGAAGGCCGCCGCGATGCCGATGAGGATCGTCAGCAGGATGCTGATGTTCTGCTTGCCCGGCAGGACCAGCCGGGCAAGGGCCCCGACGACGAGGCCCACGATGAGGGCGCTGATGACGCCGGTGATGGTCATGGTGACTGCCTCTCCGTGAGGGACGGCTGCACGCGGGCGCCGGGGTGGCGCGCCGTCGTGGCGTCCGGTCACCACACCGTGGCAGACCTCTCCGGCCCCCGCCTGTCGAGCCCGCCGTCGGGCGGGCGGGGGCGTCGGCGCCGTCCTCTCAGGCGCCGAAGCCCACCCGCCGGGGGCCCTCGGCGCCGATCTCGACGTAGCCGAGCACGCCGGCCGGGACGAGGACACGACGGCCGCGCTCGTCCTCCAGCTCCAGCGCCGTGCCGCCGCTGACGGCGGCCTCGACGGCGCTGCGCACCTCGTCGGCGCTCTGGCTGGACTCCAGGACGATCTCCCGCGCCACGTTCTGCACGCCGATGCGGATCTCCACAGCTGTTCTCCTCGGTCGGTCGTCGGCTCGCCCGGGCCTGCGCCCGGTCCCTGCGGCGAACCTAGCCCGGTCGGCGAGGCCGTCCGCACGCGGGAGCCCGGTGTTCACCGCAGGCGCAGGCCCACCCACGTGCAGGCCCGCCGCAGGTCCGCCCGTCGCGCACCTACGCGCTCGGCTGGCGGGGGAAGCCGCGCAGGCCGCGCCAGACGAGCGAGGCGATCAGCCCCGCCGCCTCCTCGCGCGGCACCTGCCGCCCCGCCGCGAGCCAGGAGCGGGCCGAGACCTGCGCCGAGCCCGCCAGGGCGACGGCGAGCACGTGCGCCGCGGCGCGCGGCAGCCCCGTGTCGGCGGCGACGACGTCGGTGATGGCGGCTGCGCAGGCGGTGTCCAGGCGGTCGAGCCGCTCGCGGACGGCGGGGTCGTTGGTGAGGTCGGACTCGAAGACGACGCGGGCGCCGTCACCGGCGTCGACGAAGGCGAAGTAGGCGTCGATGGTCGCCGCGACCCGCACGCGGTTGTCGTCCGTGCCGGCCAGCGCGGTGCGGACGGCCGCCTCCAGCTCGGTGCAGGCGCGGTCGACGACGGCGACGTACAGCTCGCGCTTGCCCGGGAAGTGCCGGTACAGCACGGGCTTGGTGATGCCGGCCCGCTCGGCGATGACGTCCATGCCGCTCGCGTGGTACCCGAGCCGGGCGAAGACGCGCTGGGCGGCGGCGAGCAGCTGCGCCCGGCGGTCCGCGCGGCCGAGCCGGGCCCGCGGCCCGCGGTCGCCGCGGGGCGCGCTGCCGGCGGTGGGCCCACCGGTGTGCCCGGCCCCCTCGGCCTGGGTGCCGACGGCCTCTCCTGCGACGGCCTCTGGCCCGACGGTCTCTGTGCCGGTGGTCTCGGGCGCGCCGTCCGTCGCGGGGTGCGCGTCGCCGCAGGGCTCGCCGTCGCCCGCTCGCTCCTGCACGCCGGGCACCTCCTCTGCCGTCCGCGCCCACCGGCGCCGCCTCCGCCGCCACGCCAGGGCCCTGCGTCGGCGCCTGCGGGGTCGGGGGCGGCGCCGATCGTAGGGTCGGTGGCGTGGTGAGCCGCAGGGTCGTCCGGCGCCGCCGCCAGGTGCTGGCGGGCTCGCTGGTGCTGCTCGTCGGCGGGCTCGCGCTCGCCGTGCGCGGCGGGGCCGACGAGGGCAGGGAGGCCCAGCCGGCCGAGGAGGTCCTCCTCCTGCCGCCCGGCGGCGAGGGGACGGCGCCGGGCGGCCCGGCGGACGTCGCGCAGGACGAGTCGGCTGGGGCGCCCGACGAGCCCGGGCCGGCGGAGGAGCCCCCGCCGGAGGGCGAGGGCGAACCGGACGCCGAGCCCGCCGCCGGCCGCGAGGTCACGCTGACGGACGCCGACCGGGCCGCCGGGGTGCTCGCCGTCGAGGTGCCCACCTCGGGGACCGGCGGCACGAGCGTCGTCCCCGGCACGGCCGAGGCGCCCGAGGTGGCGCCCGGGGCGAGCGTGGTCCAGGTCCGCGTGCTCGTCGAGGACGGGCTGCCGGCCGACGGGCAGGCGGCCGCGGAGACCGTCATGAGCACCTTGCAGGACCCGCGCGGGTGGGCGCGGGAGGGCTGGGCCTTCGCGCGCACGGACGGCGCGGACGGCTCGCCCGAGCCCGACGTCGACGTCGTGCTCGCGAGCCCGGACCTCACCGACGCCTCCTGCGCGCCGCTGCAGACGCGTGGCCAGCTGTCCTGCCGCAACGGCGGCCGCACCGTCCTGAACTGGCTGCGCTGGGTCGAGGGCGCCGAGGCCTACGGGGAGGACCGCGTGGGCTACCGCCGCTACCTCGTGGCGCACGAGGTCGGCCACTTCCTCGGCCACGGCCACGAGGGGTGCCCCGCCGAGGGGGCGCCCGCGCCGGTCATGCTCCAGCAGAGCAAGGGCCTGCAGGGCTGCGCGCCCAACCCCTGGCCCTACCCGTGAAGGGCGGGCCGACGTGGGAGGACGACGTCGCCGACCTCGTGGCGCGCATCCCGCCCGGGCGCGTCCTCAGCTACGGCGACGTCGCCGAGCTGCTCGGGCGCGGGTCGGCCCGCGGGGTCGGCCGGACCATGCAGCTGGCCGGGCACCGCCTGGCCTGGTGGCGGGTCGTGCGCGCCGACGGGGGCCTGCACGAGCCGCTGCGCGAGCGGGCCGGCGTCGAGCACGCCCGCGAGGGCACCCCCCGTCGGGTCGACGGCCGCGTCGACATGGCCCGGGCCCGCTGGGACGCGGCGTGCTGGGACCCGGCTGGCTGGGACCCGGCTGGCTAGGTGCCGGCGGGCTGGGAGTCCCCGTCACGCCGACCTGCGGCGACGCTCCACGGCCTGGGCGCGAGGTCGGTGCCGGGGGCGTCGTCGGGGGTGCGTGCTTGGCTGACGGCATGGTCGAGGAGGGCCCGGTGACGGGCGTGGCAGCCCCGGACTCGGCCGTGGGCAGGGCCTCCGGCGTCCGCCTCGTGCGCCGGCGCCAGGACGCCGTCGGCCCACCGGAGCTGGACGCCGACCAGCGGCGCGTCGTCGAGACCCCGCCGGGGCGCGGGCCGCTCGTCGTGCTGGGGGCACCCGGGACGGGGCGGACGACGACGCTCGTCGAGCTCGTGGCGCACCGGGTCGCCCGGGGGGTCGACGCCGGCTCGGTGCTGCTGCTGGCGCCCGGCCGCCTGGCCGCCGCGGCCCTGCGCGACCGGGTCGGCGCGCGGCTGGAGCGCACCGCGCTGGAGCCCGCGGCCCGCAGCTGGCACGCCTACGCCTTCGCCCTGCTGCGCCGCGCGGCGCTCACCCGCGGCGAGCCGGCCCCACGGCTGGTCTCCGGCCCGGAGCAGGACAGGGTCCTGGCCGACCTGCTCGCCGGGCACGCCCGAGGGGAGGGCCGGCGCCCGTCGTGGCCGCCGGAGGTGCTGCCCGCCCTCGGCCCGACGGGGGCGGGGCTGCGCGGCCTGCGGGACGAGCTGCGCGACCTCGTCATGCGCTGCCTGGAGCGCGGTGTCACGGCCGAGGAGCTGGCCGAGCACGGGGCGCGGGCCGGGCGGCCGGCCTGGGAGGCGGCCGCGTCGGTGCTGGCGGAGTACGAGGAGGTCACCGCGCTGCGGGGCACAGGCGCGCTGGACCCCTCGGCGCTCGTCGACGCCGCCGCCCGGCTGCTGGAGGACGACCCCGACCTGGCCGCCGCCGAGCGGCAGCGCTGGAGCCTCGTGGGTGTCGACGACCACCAGGAGGCCGGCGCGGCGCTCGCCCGTCTCCTCGAGGCCCTGCTCCCGCCCGGGACGGCGAGCCCCGACCTCGTCGTGACGGGCGACCCCGACTCCACGACTCAGTCCTTCCGCGGCGCCGACCCGCGCCACCTCACCGCGCTCGCGGACCGCGCCGAGGTCGTCGTGCTCGGCACGCGCCACCGCGGTGGCCCCGAGGTCGCGGCCGCCGTGGCCCGTGCCGCCGAGGGCGTGCCGAGCGCCGGGCTCGTCGCCCACCGGAAGGCCGCCGTGACCACCGCCCCTCCCGCCCGGCCGGGCGACGAGCGGCCTGCGGCGGGGTCGGCGCAGGGGTCGTCCGCCGTCGCTCGCGCGGTCCTGGGGTCGGCCGCGGCGGAGGGGGCCTACGTCGCGCACGTGCTGCGCGAGGAGCACCTGCTCGGTGGCACGCCGTGGTCGGCGATGGCGGTCCTCGTCCGCAGCGTGGCGCGGACCGCAGCCCTGGAGCGGGCCCTGGTCGGCGCCGGGGTGCCGGTCGGGCGCGCCGGGGCCCAGGTGCCCGTGCGCGACGAGCCGGCGGTGCGCCCGCTGCTGCTGGCCCTGGCCGTCGCGCTCGACCAGCGCGCCGGGACGCGTGAGCACCTGGACGCCGAGGCGGCGACGGCGCTGCTCACCTCGCCGCTGGGGGGCGCCGACGCGCTCGCGCTCCGGCGGCTGCGCCGGTGGCTGCGAGCCCGCGAGCTCGACGGCGGCGGCGAGGGGGCTGCTGGTCCGGTGCGGGGCAGCGACGAGCTGCTCGTGGAGCTGCTCGCCGACGACACCACCGCGCTGGCGCAGCGGGTGCTCACCGGGGCCGAGCCCGACGTGCGGCCGGCGGCGCGGGTGCTGGAGGTGCTGGGCGCGGCACGGGCGGCGATGCCGCCGGCCACGCACGGCAGGCCGGCCGGGGCGTCGCCGGAGCCGGACGCCGGCGACGCCGAGGAGGTGCTGTGGGCCCTGTGGCAGGCCTCCGGGCTCGGGCCGCGCTGGCGCGACCAGGCGCTCGCGGGAGGCCCGGCGGGGCGCCGGGCCGACCGCTCGCTCGACGCCGTCGTCGCGCTGTTCGAGGCGGTCGCCCGCTTCGCCGACTCCGCCGTCGTCCGCGGGCCGCGCGCGCTGCTCGCCCAGCTGGCCTCGCAGGACCTGCCGGCCGACACCCTCGCCGAGCGGGCGCCGGAGGGAGGCACCGTCGCGCTGCTGACGCCGCAGGCCGCGGCGGGCCAGGAGTGGGACGTCGTCGTGGTGGCAGGGCTGCAGGAGGGCGTCTGGCCGGACACGCGCCAGCGCGACGGGCTGCTCGGCGCGCAGGCCCTCGTCGACCTGCTCACGGGTCGGACGGCCGAGCCCACGGGAGACGGCGGACGGGCGCCGGGCACCTCGCCGGGGGGCTCGGCGGCGGTCTGGGCCGCCCGCCGGGCGGCGGCCCGGGCGCAGGTGGTGGCCGACGAGCGGCGGCTGCTGCACGTGGCCGTCTCCCGGGCGCGCCGACGGCTCGTCGTCACCGCGGTCGCGGACGGGGACGCGCGGCCCTCGCCGTTCCTCGACGTCGTCGCGCCGGTCCCGGCCGCCGAGCCCGGCCTCGGCCGGGTGCCGGCCGGGGACGACGGGGCCCCGGCCCTGACGCCGGTGCCGCGCCCGGTGACGCTCCCGGCTCTCGTCGCGGAGCTGCGGCAGGTGCTCACCGCGCCGGCGCCCGCCGCGGACGACGCCGACCCCGAGCGGGCTGCGGCCGCTGCCGCACGGCGCCAGGAGGCGGCGGTGGAGCTGGCCCGGCTGGCCG
>NZ_JBBHZF010000025.1:164988-170308 GCF_037482365.1 Pseudokineococcus sp. 1T1Z-3 | reverse complement strand
GGAGCCGGTGCCCGTCTCGCCGTCCAAGGTCGAGCAGCACGGGCAGTGCCCGCTGCGGTGGGTGCTGGAGGCCTCGGGCGCCACGGCGTCGGAGGGCGCCTCGGCGGGCGTCGGCACCCTGGTGCACGACATCGCCGCCCAGCACCCGCGCGCGGACCGCGCCCTGCTGGGTGCCGAGCTGGACCGGCGCTGGCACGAGCTCGGGGTACCCGCGGGCACCTGGCCGGCGCGGCGTGAGCGAGAGGTCGCCGAGAAGATGCTCGACAACCTCGCGCCCTACCTCGCGACCTCGGGCGGGCGAGAGCTGGTCGGCACGGAGGTCGAGGTCCGGGTCGCGGTGGGCCGGGCCCTGCTCACCGGACGCGTCGACCGGCTGGAGCGCGACGAGCAGGGGCGCCTCGTCGTCGTCGACCTCAAGACCGGGTCCAGCTCGCCGACGAGGGCGGAGCTGGCCCGCCACCCCCAGCTGGGCGCCTACCAGGCGGCCGTCGAGGCGGGCGCCTTCGACGCGGTGGTCGCGAGGGAAGACCAGGGCGGGCCGGTCGACGACGCCGCGCCGGCCCGCAGCGGCGGTGCCCGCCTCGTCAGCGTCGCCGCCCGCCGCGCCAAGCACGCCGAGCTGCCGCAGCCGCCGCTGGAGGCGGACGAGGAGCCGGGCTGGGCGCGTGACCTCCTGCAGGAGACCGCCCTGGGCATGGCCGGGGCGACCTTCCCGGCGCACGACGGCCCGGGGTGCCGCACCTGCCCGGTGCGGACGTCCTGCCCCGTGCGGGCCGAGGGCCGGCAGGTGGGCTCGTGAGGCCACCGGGAGGTCGCGGGCGCGGGGGGCGTGGGGACGCCGGGTGGGAGAGCAGCGGGCAGCTGCTGCTCGACCTGGGGGCGGCGGAGGACGTCCCGCCGCCGGCCGGGCCGCCCGCGTCCCTGGACGCGCTCGCCGTGGCTCGGCTGCTGGGCCGGCACGCGCCGACGCCGGAGCAGCGCGCCGTCGTCGAGGCGGGGCTGGCGCCCCTGCTCGTCGTCGCGGGCGCCGGCTCTGGCAAGACCGAGACGATGGCGGCGCGGGTCGTCCAGCTCGTCGTCTCCGGGGCGGTCGCGCCCGACCGGGTCCTCGGGCTGACGTTCACGCGCAAGGCCGCCGGTGAGCTGGCCGAGCGGGTGCGGGTGCGCCTGGCGGGGCTGCGCAGGGCCCTCGCCCGCGAGGGGGCCGCCGACGGTGCGGGTGCGCCCGTCGTGGCGGTGCCCGACGGCGAGCCCGTCGTCATGACCTACCACTCCTACGCGGCGTCGGTGCTCGCCGAGCACGGGCTGCGCGTCGGCGTCGAGCCCGGGGCCCGCGTGCTCGGCGAGGCGGCGTCCTGGCAGCTGGCCGCCGACGTGGTCGAGGGCTGGACGGGGGAGCTCCCGGCGGTCGACTCGGCGGTCTCCACGGTCGTCGCCGGGGTGCTGGCGCTGTCGGGCGAGGGCGCCGAGCACCTCGTCGACGCCGACCAGCTCGACGCCGCGCTGGGCGACCTGCTCGCGCGGGTCGGCTCGCTGCCGAAGGACGAGGCAGGAGGTGCGCCGGCGCGGCCGGCGCCGGGATCGCCCCTCGGCAAGGTGCTCGCCGCCCTGGCGGCCCGCCGGGCGCTGGTGCCGCTGCTGGCGGACTACGCCGCCCGCAAGCGGGCCGCCGAGGCGCTCGACTTCGGCGACCAGGTGCGCCTCGCGGCGGAGGCCGCGGCCCAGGCGCCCGCGGTGGGCCGCGGCGAGCGCGAGCGGTACGACGTCGTGCTGCTCGACGAGTACCAGGACACGAGCCACGCCCAGCTGGAGCTGCTGCGGCACCTGTTCGGCGGCGGCCACCCCGTGACGGCCGTCGGCGACCCGCACCAGTCCATCTACGGCTTCCGCGGGGCCAGCGCCGGCACGCTCGAGCGGTTCCCGGGCCAGTTCCCCGCCGCGGACGGGACGCCCGCGCGGGTGCTGCACCTGTCCACGAGCTGGCGCAACGACGAGCAGGTGCTCGTCGCGGCCAACGCCGTCTCGGCGCCGCTGCGAGAGCACCCACCGGGCTCGTCCCGCGGGTCGGCGCCCTCGGTGCCGCCGCTGGCCCCGCGGCCGGGGGCCGGCGCCGGCCAGGTCGAGGTGTGGTGGTCGGCGACGTCGCAGGAGGAGGTCGCGCGGACGGCCCAGGCGCTGGCGAGGGCCTGGGCGGCGGGTGCGGCGGGGCCTGCGGGCGAGCGGCCGACCGCGGCGGTGCTCTGCCGGCGCCGCGCGCAGATCCCGCTCGTCGAGGAGGCCCTGCGCGCCGAGGGGCTGCCGGTGGAGGTCGTCGGCACCGGGGGTCTGCTGGAGCGCCCCGAGGTCCTCGACGTCCTGTCCGTGCTGCGGGTGCTGCACGACCCCGGCCGCGGTGACGCGCTCGCGCGCCTGCTCACCGGCCCGCGGTGGCGGGTCGGCCCGCGGGACCTGCGCGCGCTCGGCCGCGAGGCGCGCCGGCTGGCGCGCCTCGCGGCGGGGGCGTCGGCGCAGCCAGGGCCAGGCGGCGACAGGGACGGCGACGGCGAGGGTGAGGGTGGGCCCGGCCCGGTGCTGACCGGGCGCGGTGACCGCGACCGGCCGGAGCCGGCCGAGGCCACCGGCCTCGTCGAGGCGCTCGCCGCGCTGGCGAGCGACCGGCCCGGTGGTGGTGGGCCCGGTGGTGGTAGGCCCGGTGGTGGTGGGCCCGGTGCTGCTGGTGGGAGCGGTGCTGCTGGTGGGAGCGGCCGGCGAGGGCTCTCCGCGCCCGGGCACGAGCGTCTCGTCCGGCTCGCGCGCGAGCTCGCGGCCCTGCGCGGGCGTGCCGACCAGGCGCTGCCCGACCTCGTCGCGGACGTCGTCCGCACGACGCACCTGGACGTCGAGCTGGCCGCCGCCCCCGGGGCGTCCCCGGCGGGCTCGCGACGGCAGCTCGACGCGCTCGTCGAGGTCGCCGCCTCCTTCGCCGAGGCCACCAGCGGTGGGCGGCGGGGGTCGACCGCCGGCGGGAGCTCCCGGGGTACCTCGCTCGGTGCCTTCCTCGCCTGGGTCGACGCCGCCGTCGCCCGCGAGCGGGGGCTGGACCCGGCCCAGGAGGAGGACGCCGGTCCGGTCGGCGAGCCCGACGAGGTCACCCCCAGCCGTGACGCCGTCCAGGTGCTCACCGTCCACGCCGCGAAGGGCCTGGAGTGGGACGTCGTCGCCATGCCGGGCCTGGCCGAGGGCGCCTTCCCGAGCCGGGCCGGCTCGGGCGGGCCGGGGAAGGTCGACACCGCCTCGGGCTGGCTCGTGGGCCTCGACGCCCTGCCCTACGACCTGCGCGGCGACGCCGCGTCCTTGCCCTCGTGGGACTGGGGTACGGCGCGCTCGCTGGCCGAGCTCACCGCTCGGACCGCGACGTTCAAGCAGGACAGCGGCGCCCACGTCGTCGGGGAGGAGCGGCGCCTGGCGTACGTGGCGCTCACCCGCGCCCGGCGGCTGCTCCTGCTGTCGGGGGCGACGTGGACGCCGGGGCGCACGACGCCGACCCGCCCGTCCCGCTTCCTGCTCGAGGTGGCGGCGGCGCTGGGCCCCGAGGTGGCCGAGGCGGTCGAGCGTGCCGCGGCGCAGGCCGGCGACGCCGGCGCCGCGCCTGCTCCGGCCAGCGCGCCGTGGCCGGACCCTGCCGGTCCGCCGGAGCCGCTCGTGCAGGCGGCGGGGGCCGTGCGGGCAGCCGCCGAGCGGGCCCGTGACCGGCCTCCGCCGACGACGGCGTGGACCCGGGAGGTCGACCTGCTGCTGGCCGAGCGCGCCGCCTCGGCCCGGCCGGTGCGCGAGGTCGCGCTGCCGGCGCACCTGTCCGCCTCGCGGCTCGTCGCGCTGGCGCGCGACCCCGCGGCGCTGGCGGTCGCCGTCCGGCGGCCCCTGCCGGCGCCGCCCGCCCGGGCCGCCCGGCGGGGGACCGCCTTCCACGCGTGGCTGGAGCAGCGCTGGGGGGCGGTGCCGCTCGTCGACCTCGACGACCTGCCCGGCGCGCAGGACGAGGGCGCCGCCGCCGACGAGGCGCTGCCTGCCCTGCAGGCGGCCTTCGAGGCGTCGGAGTGGGCGACCCGGGTGCCCCTGGCCGTGGAGGTCCCGGTCGAGACGACCGTCGAGGGCACGGTCCTGCGGGGCCGCCTCGACGCCGTCTTCGCCACCCCCGACGGCGGCTACGAGGTCGTCGACTGGAAGACCGGCCGCCCGCCGGCCGCGGGGGAGGAGCGTGCCGCCGCCGTCCAGCTCGCGGTGTACCGGCTCGCCTGGTCCCGCGTCACGGGCGTGCCCGTGGCGCAGGTGTCGGCCGCCTTCTTCTACGCCGCCGCGGGCCGCACCGTCCGCCCCGTCGAGGGTCTCGACGGGCAGGCGCTGCTCGAGGTCCTGCGCTCGACCCCCGTCGTCCACGAGCCCGTGCGCTGACCTGCGCCCCGGCCGGGGACTCGAGGACTAGGTGCCGCGGGCGACGTGCTCCTGGCGGGGGGCGGCGCTCGGCACGCCCTGGTGCGTCGGGACCTCGACGTCGACGCAGAGCGCCCGGTGGTCGCCGACGCCGAGCCGCAGGTCGACGTCGCCGGCTCGCCAGGGCAGCAGCCCGGACGAGCGGTGGTCGCCGAAGGGCGGCAGGGCGAGGACGTGGTCGAGCTGGCGCGTCGGCGTCGGGAGCGGGTAGGTCTCACCCTCCACGAGCATCCGTGCGCCGAGCAGGCGTGCCGGCAGGCCGCCGGGCAGGTTGAGGTCGCCCACGAGCAGGACCGGGCCGGGCAGACCAGCGGCCCAGCGCCGGACCCGCACGAGCTGGCGCACCGCCACCGGCGGCGCGAAGGACAGGTGGACGGCGACGACCGTCAGGCCGTCGAGCTCGGCCGCCACCGCCACCCGCGGCTCGTCGGGCACGACCCGGAGGCCGAGTCGTCCGCTCGTCGGGCTCGGGAGGGGCAGCGGCAGGGGCAGCGACCCGGCCCGCAGCGGCAGGGCCCGCCAGCGGCGGACGGGGACCCGCACGAGCAGCGCCGTGCCGTAGCGGGGCCTGTCGTCGGCGGGCCAGTCCTCGTCCTCCAGCCGCCCGGCCAGCGGCAGCTGCTCGGCGCCGGACCCGGGGATGCCCAGCACCGTCGGGGCGAAGCGCCAGTCGACGTCGCCGCCGGCCTTGCCGAGGGCGTCGGCGACGGCGAGCGGCTGGTGCACCCCGCCGGAGCGCTCGCCGCCGACGTCGAGCTCCTGCACGGCCAGGACGTCAGGGGCGACCTCGGCCAGCGGTGCCAGCGCCGCGAGCAGGGACTCCTCGTCCCACAGGTGCACCGGACGGCGG
>NZ_JBBHZF010000025.1:2341-164973 GCF_037482365.1 Pseudokineococcus sp. 1T1Z-3 | reverse complement strand
GAGGGCGCAGGGCCGGGCGGCCCCGAGGGCGCAGGACCGGGCGGCCCCGAGGGCGCAGGGCCGGCTGCGCGCGGGGGAGCAGTGCCCGGACCCCGCCCCGAGGCGATGTTCGCGGTGGCGACGCGGAGCCTCAGAGCGCCTCGCCGCCTACGTCGGAGTCCAGGTCCTGCAGCATCTGCACAGCGTCGTCGACGACGCCCGCGTCGTCCAGGCGGACGCCGTGCAGCAGCCAGCGCACGAGGGCGACCTCGCCGGAGAGCTGGGCGCGCACCGGCAGGTGCCGGTCCGGCTGCTCGCGGCGGGTGACGGCGTAGGTCTCCAGGACGGTGTCCAGGGCCCCGGGCTCGGCCCCGACGGCCACCCACGCCAGGTCGTCGGCGGGGTCGCCGACGCGCGCCTCGGCCCACTCGACGACCGCGACGACGTCCTGCCCGCCTGCGAGCACCCGCTCGGGGGTGAGGTCGCCGTGCACGAGGCACGGTGAGAAGCGCCACCGGCCGACGTCCTCGGTCGCCTTCTCCCACCGGGACAGCAGCCCCGGTGGCACCTGGCCCGTGCTGGCGGCGCGGTCGAGCTCGGCGAGCCGGCGCTCGCGGTGCTCCTCGGCCGTGTAGGTGGGCAGGCCGACCTCCTCGGCCAGGGCGGTGGGCAGGTCGTGCAGGCGCCCGAGGCAGGTGCCGAGCGAGGTGGAGAGCCCCGGCCCGGCGCGCAGGTCGGAGGGGTCGAGCGGCACGCCGCCCAGGTGCCGGTGCACGAGGGCCTTGCCCCCACCCCGCAGGGGGGCTGAGCCCTCGGGCTCGGGGACGGCGAAGGGGAGGGCGTCGTCCTCCCCGAGGGAGCCCAGCCGGCGCAGCAGGACGGCCTCGTGCTCCAGGAGGGCGCTCGCGGCGGCGTCCAGCGGGGCACGCACGACCCATGCGCTGCCGTCGGCCGCCGCGACGACGGCGGCGTCGACGTCCTCGCCGACGCCGTCCTCGACCCCGGCGGGCCGGGCGCCGGTGACCTGCAGGCTCGGGACGGCGGCGCTGGCCAGCGCCGCGAGCACGAGGGGGGAGCGGGGCACGGCGGACACCGTAGACGCCGCAGGCCTGCCTGCCGGGACGGCGCACCGCGGCCGGGAGGTCTCGGTGCGTGCGGCTGCTCGCGCCGGCGGGCCGTCCGCGGTGGGAGCGCGGTGGCCCGGCGCCTACGGTGACGTCGTGACGCCGCTGCGCTCCCTGCTCCTGTCGCGGTCGACGGTCGACCGGGACGGCGAGCGGCGCACCCGCCCCGACCTGCTCGCCGAGCTGTGGGCTGAGGACGCCACGCGGGTGCTGCGCGTGCGTCCCGACGGGAGCGCGCCCGTCCGTGCCCGCGACGGCGGCGGGTCGACGCTCGACCTGGTGGCGCCCCGGGCGGTCGCGCCCGCCCCGCCCGAGGACTCCCCCGTCGTCTACCTGGGCCGGGAGGAGGACGGCACGGCGCACGTGGCGGTGGAGGTGCCCGACGACCAGGACGTCGCGGACGGCGCCGGCTGGCCGGTCGCCCCCGGCGGCGAGCAGTGGCAGGGCCTGCGGACCCTGGCCCCCGACCTCGACGACCGCGACGCCGGCCTGCTCGTCGAGGCCGTAGGCGTCCTCAACTGGCACCGCGTGCACCCCTGCTGCCCGCGCTGCGGCGCCCGCACGAGCATCACGTCGGCGGGCTGGACGCGCGCCTGCCGCGTCGACGGCAGCGAGCACTACCCGCGCACCGACCCGGCGGTGATCATGGCCGTCGTCGACCCCGACGACCGGGTCCTGCTGGCGCACAACGCGATGTGGCCCGAGGGGCGGTACTCGGCGCTCGCGGGCTTCGTCGAGCCTGGCGAGCCGTTGGAGGCCGCGGTCCGGCGCGAGGTCCTCGAGGAGGTCGGCGTCGTCGTCGGCGACGTCGTCTACCGCGGCAGCCAGCCCTGGCCCTTCCCCGCCTCCCTCATGCTCGGCTTCACCGCGTCCGCGACGACGAGCGAGATCCGCGTCGACGACGTCGAGATCGCGGCCGCCCGGTGGTTCAGCCGCGCCGAGCTCGCCGCCGCGGTGACCTCCGGGGAGGTGCTGCTGCCGCCCCCGACGTCGATCGCGCTGCGGCTCGTGGAGTCCTGGTACCGCGAGGAGGCCGGCGAGGAGCTGCCGGGGCGCCCGGGCTGGTAGCCCGGGCTCGACGCCGGAGCCGGCACGCCCCGCCCTCGCCGGGACGGACCCTCACCCCCACGCGCTCGGTGCGTCCCCGAGCAGCAGCGCGGGGCGGCGGGGGTCCTCGGCGCGGACGACGAGGTCTGCGCGCGGGGCCGGGTCGGTCTCCTGGAGGTAGATGGCCCACGCCCCGACGACCCGCTCGGCCTCGGCCCCGTCCAGCCGCCGCCGGACCGCCGCGTCGGAGACGAGCAGGTGCACGGACAGGTCCAGGGCGTCCGCCGTCTCCCACCGCAGCAGGTGCGGCCCGTCGAGCACGAGCACCGACCCGGGCGCCGCACGACGCCGCTCGGCGCGGGTCGCCCGGTCGCGGACGACGTCCCACAGCGTCGGCAGCCACGCGCCCGACCCCCCGGGTCCGAGCGGGTCCAGCACCTCGCGCGCCAGGGCCAGGTGGTCGACGAAGGAGTCGTACCCGCTGGCCGCGTCGGTCGGTCCCGCCGCCAGCCGCACCGAGCGCGGCCGCAGGAAGTCCGCGGCGCGGACCCGCAGGACGCCGGCCCCCTGGGCGGCCAGCTCGTCGGCGACGGCGTCCGCGAGGAGCCCGCCGTCCGCCGGGACCGCCGCGTCGACGCCGACCCGCACCGCCGCGCCGGCCGAGGGGTCGTCACGGGCGGCCAGCGAGGCCGCCATGGCCTGCCCGGCCACCCGGCGGGCCAGCGCGGCGACGTCGAGGGGCTCGAAGCGGGTCGTCCGGTGGCTGCTCATCGGGTGCCGCCCCGGCCGACGGGGCCGGGTGGCGGCCTCAGAGGCGGCTCTTGACCTCGGCCAGCGTGGGGTTGGTCGCCGTCGTGCCGTCGGAGAAGAGCAGCGTCGGCACGGTCTGGTTGCCCCCGTTGACCGAGGCGACGAACTCCGCGGTGCCCGGCACGTCCTCGATGTTGACCTCGCGGTAGGAGACCCCGTCCCGGTCCATCTGCCGCTTGAGGTTGCGGCAGTAGCCGCACCACGTCGTCGTGAACATCGTGACGGCGCCGGCGGCGGGGACGTGGTCGGTGGACGCGCTCATGGCTGCGGTGCTCCCGGTTCGGAGGGACGTCGGTCGAGAAGGACGTCGGACGCCGGCACAACGCGCACGCCTCGTGCCGTCATCCTGGCCCCGGGGAGGAGCTCGGGCGCCCGCGCCCCGGGCCGCTGTGGACGGCCGGGCCCCGCGGTCGCCGCCGGGTGCGAGCATGACGCCCGCCATGAGCCCGACCGCCGCGACCCGCCCCGTGCCCGCCGACGGCAGCCACGAGCGACCTCTGCCCCCACGGGACGCCGACGCCGTCCTCGCGGCGCTCGACCCCGAGCAGCGCGAGGTGGCGACGTCGCTGTCCGGGCCGGTGCGCGTGCTCGCCGGCGCGGGCACGGGCAAGACGCGCGCGCTGACCCACCGCATCGCCCACGGCGCGCTGGCCGGGGCGTGGCAGCCGACGCAGGTGCTCGCCGTCACCTTCACCGCCCGGGCCGCCGCCGAGATGCGCACGCGCCTGCGCGACCTCGGCGTGCCCGGCGTGCAGGCCCGCACCTTCCACGCCGCGGCGCTGCGCCAGCTGCAGTACTTCTGGCCGCAGGCCGTCGGCGGGGGGCTGCCGCCGCTCGTCGAGCACAAGGCCCAGCTCGTGGCCCAGGCCGCCTCGCGCCTGCGGATGAGGGTGGACCGCGCCGCCGTCCGCGACCTGTCCGCCGAGGTCGAGTGGGCCAAGGTCGGCATGCTCACGCCCGACGCCTACCCCGAGGCCGCCCGCCGCCGGGGCCGCGACGCCCCCGCCGGGCTCGACCACCTCGCCACCGCGCGGGTGCTGCGCGCCTACGAGGAGGTCAAGACCGACCGCGGCGTCGTCGACTTCGAGGACGTCCTGCTCCTCACGGTCGGCATCCTCGAGGAGCGCGAGGACGTCGCCCGGACCGTCCGCTCGCAGTACCGCCACCTGGTCGTCGACGAGTACCAGGACGTCAGCGGGCTGCAGCAGCGTCTGCTGGAGCTCTGGCTCGGCGACCGCCAGGACCTCTGCGTCGTCGGCGACGCCAGCCAGACCATCTACTCCTTCGCCGGCGCCGACCCGCGCCACCTGCTCGAGTTCGACCGTCGACACCCCGGCACGCACACCGTCCGGCTCGTGCGCGACTACCGCTCGACGCCGCAGGTCGTCGGCCTGGCCAACGGCCTGCTCGACCGCGCGCCCCGGGCCGCGACGCGGGCGCGCGTCGAGCTGGTCGCCCAGCGCCCCGCCGGTCCCGCGCCCGAGTTCTGGGAGAACGCCGACGACGACGCCGAGGCCGCGCGCGTCGCCGCGTGGGTGGCCGGGCGCCTCGCCGAGGGCCACCCGGCACGCGAGATCGCCGTCCTGTACCGGACGAACAGCCAGTCCGAGCCGCTGGAGCAGGCGCTGTCGGCCCAGGGCGTCGGCTACCTCCTGCGCGGCGGCGAGCGCTTCTTCGCCCGCAAGGAGGTGCGCGACGCCGTCCTGCTGCTGCGGGGGGCCGCCCGCGCCGACGACGGGAGCCAGACCCTCGGTGCCCTCGTGCGCGACGTCCTCTCCGGCGCCGGCTGGGCCGAGGCACCGCCGGCCGCCTCGGGCGCCGTCCGCGAGCGCTGGGAGTCGTTGGCGGCGCTCGTCGCCCTCGCCGACGACGTCGCCGCCGCCCGCCCGCAGGACCGGCTGCCGCAGCTGGTCGCCGAGCTGGACGAGCGCGCGGCCGCCCAGCACGCCCCGGCGGTCGAGGGCGTCACGCTCGCCTCGCTGCACGCCGCCAAGGGGCTGGAGTGGGACGCCGTCGTGCTCGTCGGCCTCTCCGAGGGCCTCATGCCGATCTCCTTCGCCCAGGACGACGCCGACGCCGTCGAGGAGGAGCGCCGGCTGCTGTACGTCGGCGTCACCCGCGCGCGCGAGCGGGTCGTGTGCTCGTGGACCCTCTCGCGCACCCCCGGCGGGCGGGCCTCGCGCAAGCCCTCGCGCTTCCTGGACGGGTTGCGGCCCTCCTCGGCGGCCGACGCCCCGGCGGGCGGCGTCGCCCGGGGGGAGCGGGGATCGCGACGGCGCGGCGCCAGCCTCTCGCGGTGCCGCACCTGCGGCGAGCCCCTGACGACCGCGGCCGCCCGCAAGACCGGCCGGTGCGAGGACTGCCCCGCCACCTACGACGAGGCCGTCTTCGAGGCGTTGCGGGAGTGGCGCTCGCGCACGGCCGCCGAGGCGAAGGTGCCCGCCTACGTCGTCTTCACCGACGCGACGCTCGTCGCCGTGGCCGAGACGAACCCCCGCGAGCTCGCCGGGCTCGCGGCCATCGCCGGGATCGGCCCGGCCAAGCTGGAGCGCTACGGCGAGCAGGTGCTGGCGGTCCTGTCCCGCCCCTGAGCCGCGTCCCGCGCCGTCCCGGACGCAGGTACCGGCCGGCACGCACCGGACGCGACCTGGGTGGGGGGCGAGCGGGCGACGACGCGCCCCGGGGGCGAGGACGGCGTGCGCCCGGCGCCGGGCGGCGCCTGCCGGTCTCGACGCGTCGCTGCTCGGCTCCGGGGTTACCGTCGTGAGGTGGCGACGCCGGGGGCGGTCAGAGGTCGTCCTCGCCCGCGCCCGCAGACCGCGCCGCGCGACGCCGGCCCTCTCTCCCGGCCTCCGCCGGAGGACCGAGGGGCCGCTCCCACGGCGACCGACCGGCTCCTGGGGGTCGACGCCGCCCGGGGCCTGGCCCTGGTCGGGATGATCGTCGTCAACGTCGGGCCGATGCCGCCGACGTCGCTCGTGCACCGGCTGTACCTGCTGCCCTACGGTCGCGCGTCGTTGCTCTTCGTCGTGGTCGCGGGGATCGGCGCCGGTCTCGTGGCCGCCAGGGCGCTCCGGCGGGGGACCTCACGGCGAGAGGTGTGGAGCGCCGCCCTCTGGCGGGCGGCGGTGCTGGCCGCCCTCGGCCTGGGCCTGCAGGAGCTCACCGACGACATCGGCGTCGTCCTCACGCTCTACGCCGTCCTGTTCCTCCTGGCCCCCGTGCTCGGCCGGCTGCCGACGTGGCCCCTGGTCGGCCTGGCCGCTGCCTCCCTGGTGCTCGGGCCCGCCCTCGTCGTCCTGCACGAGGTCCTGGTGACGTCTCTCGCGCCGGGCAAGCCCCCGGTGCAGCTGGGCGACCCCCCGGGCGAGATGCTCCTCGGCCTGCTCGTCGCCGGGCGCTACCCGCTGGTCACCTGGGTCGTCCCCTTCGTGGTCGGGCTCCTGCTCGCCCGGGCCGACCTCGCAGCCCGCAGCACCCAGCGTCGCCTCGTCGGGTGGGGGGCCGTCGCGGCGGTGGGGGCCTTCGGGGCCTCGACGCTCGCCCGCGCGCTCCTCGGCCCGACCGCCGACGAGGGTTTCGCGAAGCTGCTCACCGGCGTGGCGCACGGGCAGATGCCGCTGTGGCTGGTGAGCGGCGTCGGCGGCGCCGCCGTGGTCGTCGGGCTGGCCGTGCGCGCCGGGCAGGCCCGCCCGGCCCTCCTGCGGCCACTCGCCGGCTACGGCCGCCTGGCGCTGACCCTCTACGTCCTGCACGTCCTCGTCATCGTCGCCTGGGTGCCCGACGACCTGACCCTCGCCCACGGGGTGGTGACGAGCGCCGCCCTGGTCGTGGGGACGGCGCTCGTCGCCGCGGTGTGGACGCGGGTCGGCGGCCCCGGCCCGCTCGAGCGGCTCGCCCGCCCCTTCTGGGCGCCTGCCGGCGGCCGCCCGTGACCCGCTCCGCCCCGGACGCGGCCGCCCCGGCCGCCGCCCCGGACACCGCCGGGCCTCGCCGGCGCTCCCGGGCGGCGCTCGCGCTGCTGCTGGCCTCGGCGGTGCTCCTGCCCGGCTGCACGGCGGTGCAGGAGGAGTCGCCCCCGCAGGAGGCGCCCACCACGTCCGCGCCCGCGCCGTCGCCCCCTCCCACGGCGACGCCGGAGCAGACCACCCCGGCCCGGTCGACGCTGGCCGCGGGCGGCGTCAGCTCGGGCCACCCGCTGGCCAGCGAGGCCGGCGCCGAGGTGCTGCGGCGCGGAGGCACGGCGGGCGACGCCGCCGTCGCGGCCGCCTTCGCCGACGCCGTCATCACCCCACCCACGTCCGGCATCGGCGGAGGTGGGGTCGCCCTCGTCGCCGTCGACGGCCAGGTGACGAGCTACGACTACCGGGAGGTCGTCAACGAGGCCGGCTCCGTCCCCGGCAGCGGCACCGGCATCCCCGGCTTCGTCGCCGGCCTGCAGCGCCTGCACGCCGACCACGGGGCCCTGCCCTGGGCGGACGTCCTCGCGCCCGCGATCCGCCTCGCCCGCGAGGGGACCCCCGTCTCCGGCTTCCTCGCCGGGACCATCGTCAGCGGCGGCGGGCAGCGCGCGACCGGCGGGCTCGCCCAGTTCCAGCGCCCGGGCGGCGGGCTGCTCCGCGAGGGCGACGTGCTCGTGCAGCAAGAGCTCGCCGACACGATGCAGGTCATCGCCGACGCAGGCGCGGACGCCGTCTACCGCGGCGACCTGGTCCCCGCGCTCACCACCTCCGCGGGCGTGGACGCCGACTCCCTCGCCGCCTACGAGGTCGTGCTGCCCGAGCCTGCCGCCGGGCCGCTGGGGGACTACCGACTGGTCTCGGCCGCTCCTCCGCACCCCGGCGCGGCGGTCGTCCAGACGGCGCAGATCGCCGAGGACGGCGGCATCGGCCAGCTCGAGCCCGGCTCCGCGGCCTTCGTCGACCTGCAGACCCGCGCCTGGCGGGTCGCCGAGGAGGAGGTGCAGCGGTCCCTCGGCGACCCCGCCTTCACCGACGTCCCCGTCGCCGAGATCACCGACCCCGATCGCAACGCGGCGATCGCGGCCGACCTGGGGCTCGCGCCACCGCCGGGGGAGGACCCCTCGGGCGACGAAGGCCCCGACGAGGAGGAACCGGGCAGCACGACGCACATCTCCGTCGTGGACGCCGACGGGCGAGCGGTGTCGATGACGAACACCCTCACCGCCTTCTGGGGCTCCGGCCAGGAGGTCGGCGGCTTCTTCCTCAACAACTCGCTGGGCCGCTTCGGCGCCATCGGCACGGGCAGCGCGAACGTCCCGTCGCCGGGACGCCGGTCGGCGACGTGGAGCGCGCCCACGATGGTGCTCGACCGCGAGGACCGCCCGGTCCTCGTCGTCGGGACGCCCGGCGGGAGCGTCATCCCCAGCGTCACCACGACGGTGGTCCTGCGCTGGGCGCTGCACGGCGAGGACCTCGCCGAGGTCGTGCCCGCGGACCGCTTCTTCTACCGGGAGGGCGCCGTGACGGTCGAGGACGCCGGGCTCGTCGGCCCGGTCTCCGCGCTCGGCTGGCGCACCCAGACCCTGCCGTCGGCGCAGCGGGAGACCTTCGGCTCGGTCCAGGCGCTCGCCGTCGACTGGGAGAGCGGCGAGGTCAGCGGCGTCGCCGACGACCGGCGCTCGGCCGGGGTGGCCTTCGAGGCTCCCTGAGCCGACCGCGGCGCCCCTCGCCGGCCGAGCCCGTGGACGTCGTCGGGAAAAGACGTTGTGCGCGTCGCCGCACCTCCCCTAGCGTCCTGGGCGTCGGTGCGCGTCCGCGCCCCGACCAGGCAGGCAGGAGGTGGTCCCGATGAGCACGACGACGACGACGCTGACGACGGCGACCCCGAGCCTGCTCGTGCCCTCGCCGCAGATGACGGGCGAGCTGCGCCCCGCCGAGGCCCGGCCCGACACCTCCGCCTTCGTGGGCTCGTGCCTCGGCGTCGACGGCTACGCCGTCCTGCTCGGCCGCTCCTTCGGCGCGGGCCTCGGGCGCGGCACGCCCGGCGCCACCGGCCACCGCAGCGCCACCGGCAACCGCAGCGCCACCGGCATCGGCACCTCCCAGCGCCACCTCCCCCTCCCCGACGGGACCCCCGTCCCCGGCACCGCCTCGACCCGCTCGGCTCCCTAGCCGCCGGATCCAGGCCCGCCGAGGCCGCGGCTCCCACCCCGGGAGCCGCGGCTCCACCTGATCGTCGCGGCTCCCTCCTGACCCGCCACCGCCCGCCACCCCGGGCAGCACCCCAGGAGAAGCACCGTGCAGCTCATGGCCATGCTCGAGGCCGACCCCACCGACCCGACCGAGGCCTGCGCCGTCCCCTGCCGCGCCGGCGACGGCGACCTCTGGTTCGCCGAGGCCCCCGCCGCCCTGGAGGAGGCGAAGGTCCGGTGCGCCCCCTGCCCGCTGCGGGAGGCGTGCCTCGCCGGCGCGCTCGACCGGCGCGAGCCCTGGGGCGTCTGGGGCGGGGAGATCTTCGACGGCGGCGCCGTCATCGCCCGCAAGCGGCCCCGGGGCCGGCCCCGCAAGCACCCCGTCGCCGCGGCGTCCTGACGGCGCCGCCCGGCTCGCGTCCAGGGAGGTCGTGCTCGCCCCCACCCCGGGGCGCGACCACGACCTCCCTGCCGACCGGCTCCTGGCGGGCCGCCCAGGCGACCGAGGGCCACCTCCGCCGCCGCGTAGGCTCGTCCGCCGTGGCTGCCGTCGACTTCCCCGCCGAGATCCGCGACCTGCGGGGCACGTACGCCTCCATCACCGAGGTCACCGACCTCGACACGCTGAGGGCGACGATCCGCGAGCTCTCCGAGCAGGCGTCGGCCCCCGACCTGTGGGACGACGTCGAGCACGCCCAGCAGGTCACCAGCCGCCTCTCCCACGCCCAGGGGGAGGCCGAGCGCATCGACCGGCTCGGCGCGCGCCTGGACGACCTCGAGGTGCTCGTCGAGCTCGCCGAGGCGGCCGAGGGGGAGGAGCGCGCGCAGACGCTCGAGGAGGCCGGGCGCGAGCTGGAGCAGGTGCGGGCGGCCATGGCCCAGCTGGAGGTGCGCACCCTGCTGTCGGGGGAGTACGACCCCCGCGAGGCCATCGTCACCATCCGCGCCGAGGCCGGCGGCGTCGACGCCGCCGACTTCGCCGAGATGCTCCTGCGGATGTACCTGCGCTGGTCCGAGCGCCACGGCTACCCGACCGACGTGTACGACACGTCCTTCGCGGAGGAGGCCGGCATCAAGTCGGCGACCTTCAAGGTGGCCGCGCCCTACGCCTACGGCACCCTCTCGGTCGAGCAGGGCACCCACCGGCTCGTGCGCATCTCGCCCTTCGACAACCAGGGCCGGCGCCAGACGTCGTTCGCGGGCGTGGAGGTGCTGCCGGTGGTCGCCGAGACCGACCAGGTCGACATCCCCGAGAACGACCTGCGCGTCGACGTCTTCCGCTCCTCGGGCCCGGGCGGCCAGAGCGTCAACACGACCGACTCGGCCGTGCGCCTGACGCACCTGCCCACGGGCGTCGTCGTCTCCTGCCAGAACGAGAAGAGCCAGCTGCAGAACAAGGCGGCGGCGCTGCGCGTGCTGCAGGCCAAGCTGCTGGAGCGGGCGCGCGCCGAGCGCCAGGCCGAGCTCGACGCGCTCAAGGGCGCCGACTCCGGCAGCTGGGGCAACCAGATGCGCTCCTACGTGCTGCACCCCTACCAGATGGTCAAGGACCTGCGGACCGAGCACGAGGTCGGCAACACCTCCTCGGTCTTCGACGGCGAGATCGACGGCTTCCTCGAGTCCGGCATCCGCTGGCGACGCCAGGGCGACAAGGCCTCCGCCTGAGCAGTCGTCCCCAGGTCGGGCGCCCGGCGGGCAGAGACCACCCGGTGGGGTGGGCGCGGGGTCGCGACGTCACCCGTCGGGGTGGGGACGAGAGCGGCGCTGGGCGACAGCCCGTCTCGCCGCGCCACGCAGCGTGACGCGCCGAGGCGGGTTTTCGGGGTGCGCCGGGCGAGGACGTACGCTGCCCGAGGCCGGGGAGCTGCGCGTCCGGCGCGCAGGCGGTCCGAGCAGGGCGGCACCAGGTGGTGCCGCCCCGGAGGTCCGCGTCTTCCCACTGCTTCAGCAGGCAGGCACGTCTGCCGACGCAGTCAGAGACAGCGACGACGAGAACGAGTCCCGCCGCCCGCGCGGGAGCACCCGAGACCCGGCCGCCTGGACGTGCAGTGATCCGCTTCGACGACGTCACGAAGACGTACGACCGCACCGCGCGGCCCGCCCTCGACGGCATCGACCTCGAGGTCTCGCGCGGTGAGTTCGTCTTCCTCGTCGGCGCCTCGGGCTCCGGCAAGTCGACCTTCCTGCGGCTGGTCCTCAAGGAGGACGTGCCGACGTCGGGCGCGGTGCACGTGGCCGGCAAGGACGTGCGGCGCCTGTCCAGCTGGAAGGTCCCCCACCTGCGCCGCCAGATCGGCGTCGTCTTCCAGGACTTCCGGCTCCTGCCCGGCAAGACGGTCTTCCAGAACGTCGCCTTCGCGCTGCAGGTCATCGGGCGCTCGCGCTCGTCGATCAGCACCGCCGTGCCCGAGGTGCTCGAGCTCGTCGGCCTCCAGGGCAAGGGGGAGCGGCTCCCGCACGAGCTCTCCGGCGGGGAGCAGCAGCGCGTCGCCATCGCCCGCGCCATCGTCAACAGCCCGGCCATCCTGCTGGCCGACGAGCCGACCGGGAACCTCGACCCGACGACGAGCCTCGGCATCACGCGGCTGCTGGAGCGCATCAACGGGCGCGGCACCACCGTCGTCATGGCCACGCACGACGACGACATCGTCGACAGCCTCCGCAAGCGCGTCGTCGAGCTCGTCGACGGCAAGGTCGTGCGCGACGAGCACCAGGGCGGCTACCTCACGGGCACCATCCCGGTGGTCCCGGCGCCCGGGACGTCCGTGGACCACGTCGGCGCCGGCTCGCTCGACGTCCCCGCCGAGGCCGCCCCGGGCGGGGGCACGACCTCATGAGGTTCCAGTTCATCCTCTCCGAGATCGCCATCGGCCTGCGGCGCAACCTGTCGATGACGGTGTCCGTCGTGCTCGTCACCTTCGTCTCGCTCACCTTCGTGGGCGCCGGCGCCCTGCTGCAGCAGCAGGTCTCGGCGATGAAGGGGACCTGGTACGACAGCGTCCGCATCTCGATCTTCCTCTGCACGCAGGACAGCCAGTCGGCGAGCTGCTCGGGCGCGGCGACCGAGGCCAACAAGGACGCCATCGCCACGGCGCTGGAGACGCCGCCGCTCTCGGACTACGTCTCCGAGGTGCGCTTCGAGAGCCAGGACGAGGCCTTCGAGGAGTTCCAGACCTTCGCCGACGACGGGCTGTCCGCCTACGTGACGCCAGACCAGCTGCCCGAGTCCTTCCGCGTCGGCCTCGTGGACCCGGAGCGCTTCCAGGTCATCCAGGAGAGCTTCTCCGGCAGCCCAGGGGTCGAGGAGGTCGTCGACCAGGGCGAGGTGCTCGAGCCGTTCTTCGCCGTCCTGAACGCCCTGACGGCGGTCTCGCTCGTCCTCGCGGGCGTCATGCTCGTCGCCGCGGTGCTGCTGATCGGAACAACGATCCGGCTCGCAGCCTTCAACCGGCGGCGGGAGACGGGCATCATGCGCCTGGTGGGTGCCTCCAGCGTCGTGCTGCAGCTGCCCTTCCTGCTCGAGGGTGTCATCGCCGTGAGCCTCGGCGCCGCGCTGGCCAGCGCGGCGCTGCTCCTCGCCGTCCAGTACGGCGTCACGGAGTGGCTCGCGCTGCAGGTCACCTCGTTCGACTACGTGAGCACCACCGACGTGTGGGTCACGGTGCCGTTCCTGTTCCTCGGAGGCGTGCTGCTGGCCGCGGTCGCCTCGCTCGTGTCCTTGTCCCGCTACCTGAAGGTCTGACCTGATGACGAAGCCCCCGACCACCGGCCGGCATCGCTGCCTGCGCCCGGCGGCCGCTGCCCTCGGCCTCGCCCTGGCCGTCTCCCTCGCGCCGGGTGGGGGCCCGGCGCTGGCGGCGCCCGTGCTGGCCTCGCCCGCGGAGGACACGCGGGCCGAGAAGCAGGCCGTCGACTCCGCCCTGGAGGCGCTGCAGGGCGACCTCGTCGGCACCTCGGCCGAGCTGACCGACGCCTACGCCGAGTACGCCGCCGTGCAGGGCATGCTCCCGGGCGCGCAGGCGGCGGCGACGCTGGCCCGCGACGTGCAGGCCGCCGCGCAGGAGAAGGCCGACGAGCTGGCGCGACGGCTCGTCGCCTCCGAGCAGGCGCGGACCGCCGCCGCGGACGCCGTCGCGCAGACCGAGGCCGCCATGGCGCAGTCGCGCACGTCCATCGGGCGCATCGCCTCCTCCGCCTACCGCAGCCGCGGGGTGCCGCAGGGCCTGTCGCTGGCCCTGGGGTCGGGCAGCACCGAGGAGTTCGCCTCGCGGACGGCCGCCGTCAGCGGGCTGTCGTCCTCGGAGCAGGACGTGCTCACCGACCTCGGCTCGGACGAGGCGGTGCGCCAGAGCGCCACCGACCGCCTCACCGCCGTCACCGAGCAGGTGGCCGACCTGAAGGTCGAGGCCGAGGGGCAGCTCGCCATCGCCGCGGAGGCGACCGCCGAGGCCGAGGCCCGCCAGGCCGAGGTCGAGGCCCTCGTGGCCCGCCAGCAGGCCGCCGTCGCGACGATCGAGGACCGCCAGGCGGAGGAGGAGCAGCGCCTCGCCGCCCTGGAGCAGGAGTCCACCGCCCTCGGTGACGAGCTGCGGGCCATCGCCGAGCAGGAGCGGCGCAAGGAGGAGGAGCGCAGGCGCGCGGCGGAGGCCGCGGCGGCTGCCGCGCAGTCCTCGGGCTCCTCGTCCGCCAGCGCCGACCGCCTCGCGGCGCCGCCGGCGGTCAGCCGGTCCACGCGCGGCGACACCGGCGGCACCGCCGACACCGGCGGCACGCTGGCCTACCCCGGTGGTCGCATGACCTCCGGCTACGGGATGCGGATGCACCCCATCCGCGGGTACATGAAGCTCCACGCGGGTCAGGACTTCTCCAGCGGTTGCGGCACGCCGATCCGCGCGGCCGCGGACGGCGAGATCGTCTCGGCCGGGTGGCAGGGCAGTTACGGCAACCTGGTCGTCATCAACCACGGCATCCTGCGCGGGCAGCCCGTGGCCACGGCCTACGCCCACCTGCAGGGCTTCGCCAAGCGCTCCGGCTCGGTCTCCCGTGGTGAGGTCATCGGCTACGAGGGCACGACGGGCGGGTCCACCGGGTGCCACCTGCACTTCGAGGTGCGCGTCAACGGCAACCCCGAGAACCCGCTCAACTGGTTCTGATCCCCCGCGGGCCGCAGCGGCGGCCACGACGCCCGTCCGTCCCCGGACCCGCGCCGGTGCCCGCCTAGACTGGGGCGCTGCGAGGGCCGGGGCCGGCGGGCACGTCGGCCCCAGGTCAGCCGACGAAGGAGGGACGCCGTGGCGAGGGCCGGGCACAAGACCGCCCAGAAGAAGGGCGGCCGGGACGGCGACGGCCGCCTCGTCGTCGCGACGAACCGTCGCGCACGGCACGACTACCTCCTCACGGACACCTGGGAGGCGGGCATCGTCCTCTCGGGCACCGAGGTGAAGTCCCTGCGCGCGGGGCGGGCGTCGCTGGTCGACGGCTTCGTGTCCGTCGACCGGGGCGAGGCGTGGCTCGAGGCGGTCCACATCCCGGAGTACACCGAGGGCACGTGGACCAACCACCCGCCTCGGCGGCGGCGCAAGCTGCTGCTGCACCGGCTGGAGATCGACAAGATCGGCGCCGAGGTGCGCGAGGGCGGCATGACCGTCGTCCCGCTGCAGCTGTACTTCACCGGCGGCCGCGCGAAGGTCGAGATCGCGCTGGCCCAGGGCAAGAAGAACTGGGACAAGCGCCAGGCGTTGCGCGAGCGCCAGGACTCCCGAGAGGCCCAGCGGGCGATGTCCTTGCGCGTGCGGCGGGGCGAGTGAGCGTCGACGGCCCCGCCGACCTCTCCGCCCCGGGTGGTCGCCTGGAGCTGGGCCTGACGACCTTCGCCGAGGTCTACCCCGACCCGGGCACCGGCGTCGCCGTGACGCCGGGCGAGCGGCTGCGCCAGGTCGTCGCCGAGGTCGAGCTCGCCGAGCAGGTCGGCCTCGACGTGTACGGCGTCGGCGAGCACCACCGGGCCGACTTCGCCGCCTCGGCCCCCGCCGTCGTGCTGGCCGCCGCGGCGGCGCGGACGACGCGCATCGCGCTGACCAGCGCCGTCACCGTGCTGTCCTCGGACGACCCGGTGCGGGTGTACCAGGACTTCGCGACGCTCGACCTGCTCTCCTCGGGGCGGGCCGAGGTGATCGCCGGGCGCGGGTCCTTCGTCGAGTCCTTCCCGCTCTTCGGCTACGACCTCGACGACTACGACGACCTGTTCGCCGAGAAGCTCGAGCTGCTGCTGGCCATCCGCTCCTCGGAGCGGGTGACGTGGTCGGGCCGGCACCGGCCGGCGCTGCGGGACGCAGAGGTCCACCCCCGCACGGAGGGCCACGAGCTGCCCGTGTGGGTCGGGGTCGGCGGCAACCCGCAGTCGGTCGTCCGCGCCGGCCTGCTGGGGCTGCCGATGGCGCTGGCGATCATCGGCGGCCAGCCGGCACGCTTCGCGCCGCTCGCGGACCTGCACCGGCGGGCGCTCGGTGAGGCCGGCCACGCGCCGCAGCCGCTCGCCGTGCACGCCCACGGCTTCGTGGGCGAGAGCACGGCGGAGGCGGCCGACGCCTACTACCCCTCCTACGCCGTCGCGATGTCCCAGCTGGGCCGCGAGCGCGGGTGGGGTGCCATGACGCGCGGCGCGTTCGACGAGATGCGTTCGCCCACCGGCTCCCTCGTCCTCGGGGACCCGCAGTCGGTGGCCGACAAGATCCTCGCGATGCGTCGCGACCTCGGGATCAGCCGGTTCATGCTGCACGTCAGCGTCGGCACGCTGCCGCACGAGCAGGTGCTGCGCGCCATCGAGCTGCTCGGCACGCAGGTGCGGCCGCTGCTCGACGAGGCGCTCACGCCGGCCTGAGGTCGCGCCGTCGAGGTCCGTCCGGGGAAGAGGGCGTGACCGCCGGCTGTTGTCGGCGGTACAGTCGGAGGGCCCAGCGGGCCCCGCGCGAGCGGACCGGCTGGACCGCTACCGGTGAGCAGGTGACCGGCAGCGGGGACAACTGCACAGGGGGGTGACAGGTTTCGACGTCGTTCTCTGAGCCAGGGGAAGCGGGTCGAGGATGCAAGGTCAACTCGTTGATGCCCCTTGCAAACCTATAGGTGCCGATTCCAAGCGCACCGACTTCGCCCTCGCCGCCTGAGCGAGGCCTGAAGTCCGTCGGTCTGGGAGTGCTCCCGACCCAGTAACCGGCGTCAGCTAGGGAGCCACTGGGAGCGGTCCTCGCCATCGGGGCCGTTCCGACACGCAGATGGCTGGGCCTGGGTCAGCGGCGCGCCTGCGCGACCGCTGGGGCCGAGAAACTCCCGAGCAGGCTGCACCCGGAGAAGCCCTGGCGATGCGACGACGGACCCGGGTTCGATTCCCGGCACCTCCACGTGAGTACGACGAAGGCCCCGACCGCACGGTCGGGGCCTTCGTCGTACCGGGGCGGGCTCAGGCGGCCGAGATGCGTCCGCGCAGCGCGCTCTCCTCCTGCGGGGTCCCCTCGGCGAGGACGGCGGTCGCCTCGTCGGTCTTCCCGGAGATGGCCCACAGCAGCACGCCCGTCACGCGGCGCTCGTCGTCGAGGTAGTAGACGACGCCGGGGCCGCCGACGCCGTCCTCGGACTGCCAGTCCTCGACGACGTCGGCCGAGCCGTCGAGCACGCCGACGGCCTCGTACCGGGTGCCGTGCACCATCGAGTAGAAGAACGGGGTGTGCTCGTGCGGCTCGGTGCGGCCCGCCATGAGCTCGCCGACGGCCTGGCCCATGGTCTTGGCGTTGTCGACGTGCTCGACGCGCGTCGTGCCGAGGACCTTGTCGACGTACTGGGCGACGTCGCCGGCGGCGTACACGTGCGGGTCCGAGGTCCGCAGGTGCTCGTCGACGACGATGCCGTCGTCGACCGCCAGCCCGGCCGCCTCCGCGAGCTCGGTGCTCGGGGCGATGCCCAGCCCGAGCACGACGGCGTCGGCCGAGAGGGGGCCGCCGTCGTCGTCGAGCTCGACGTCGACGCCGTCCTCGCGGGTCTGCCCGCCGGTGACGCGGGCGCCCGGGCGGATGGTCACGCCGGCGCCGGCGAACATGCGCTGGAAGTGCAGCGCCAGGTCCGGCGGGAACATCGAGGCGCCGAGGACGTCGTCGGGCGTCACGAGGGTGACGCGCGTGTCGTTCTGGGAGAGGGCCGCGGCGATCTCGGTCCCGATGTAGCTGCCGCCCACGACGACGACGTGGCGCTGCTCGCCGGCGAGGCGACGCAGGTCCCGGTAGTCCTGGGCGGTGCGGAAGGAGATGACCCGCTCGCCGTCCTCGATCGGGCCGGGCTTTGTCCTCCCGCCCGTCGCGAGCAGCAGGGACTCGTAGCCGAGCACCTCGCCGGCGTCGGTCGTCACCGTCTGCGCCGCGGTGTCGACCGCCGTGACGCGCACCGACGTGCGGACCTCGGCGCCGGTGTCGGCCGCGGTGCCGCAGTCGTTGTCGGCCTCGGTGAAGTCCGGGTCGACCCACAGCTTCTTCGACAGCGCCGGGCGGGTGTACGGCGGGTCGGCGTCCTCGCCCAGGACCACGATGCGCGCGTCCGCGTCCCGCGAGCGGATGCCGCGGGCAGCGGCGTCCGCCACCATCCCGCCACCGACGATGACGTACGGCGCCCGGTCGGTCGTCTCTGCTGCCACGTGCTCCTCCTCCTGCGCGCCCCTGCGGGCCCAGCGGGTGTCCTGCGGGTGTGTCCTGCCCGCCACGCTAGGTCGGTCGCCGCAGCCCTGCCCGGCGGGCCGGGCCGCCCCCGCTCACCCCGGCGCGAGCAGCGCGTTCCTCGGGGACGGCGGGTCCGGCGGAAGCCCGGGCGTGCGTCCGGGCTTGCGGGCGTACATCTGCGCGTCCGCCGCCCGGACGGCGGCGTCGACGCCGGCGACGTCGGCCGGGACGTCGGGCGCGGGCAGCACGGCCGTGCCGACGGAGGCCCCCACGACGACGCGCGCACCACCGGGCAGGTCGTGCGGGCGACGCACCTTCCGGGCGAGCTCGTCCAGCAGGTCGGCGAGTCGGTCCTCGGCCCGGTCGGGCAGCAGCGCCGCGAACTCGTCGCCGCCGACCCGGGCGACGAGCGCGTCCTCGCCGAGCGCCTGGCGCAGCCGGCGTCCGACCTCGACGAGGACCGCGTCGCCTGCCGCGTGCCCGTGGACGTCGTTGACCGCCTTGAAGCCGTCGAGGTCGCACAGCAGCAGCGTGGCCGCCAGGTCGCCCGGGCCCCGGGCGAGCAGCGCCTCGTGCATCCCACGGCGGTTGGCCAGCCCGGTCAGCTCGTCCGTGCGCGCCAGCCGGTGGGCCTCCTGCGCCGTCCGGGCCTCGCCGAGCGCCATGACGAGCAGCAGCACGGCGGCGGCCAGCGTCGCGACGGGAGCCACCGTCGACGACGGCCCGACCTCCGGGGGAGTCAGAGGCTGCAGCGCGAGCAGCACGAGCGCGGCCACGGCCGCGAGGACGACGGGCGCCCGCGGTCGCCACCGCTGCAGCGCTGCGGCCGGCGTGCGGTCGAGCGACCAGCCGGCGAGGACGAGGGCGAGGGCGAGGGCGTAGCCGCAGGTGTGCACCGACCACAGCGGGGCGACGACGAGGTCGGCCAGCCACACGCCGTCGAGCACGGTGAGCAGCGCCAGGCCGGCGACGAGCAGCCGGCGTCCCAGCGAGGTCCGCCCCGACCGGGCCCCCTGGCGGACGACCAGCACGGCCAGGCTCGCCCAGACGGCCGGGTAGACGGCCAGCAGTGCGGTCGTGGGTGTCATGGCCCCGTGCGCGACGGGGACGGCCAGGACGCCGCCGACGGCGCTCGCGACCCCGCCGACGAGGACGGCGGTCTCGGCGACGAGCAGGGCCCACCACCGGGCCCGGTCGCCGGCCCGGCGCCCGAGGTCGGGCGGGGGCGAGACGTCGAGCCGGACGAACGCCGCGAAGAAGACGAGCGAGGTCGCGTAGAGCCACTCGTAGGGCATCGGCGCCGAGGCGGGGTGCGGACCGGCGCCCTGGTCCAGCGCCCGGAGGGCGGCGGCGAGGCACCACGTGCAGACGGCGAGGGCGAGGGCCACGCCGGAGGCCCGGCGGTGGCCGCCGACCGCGAGCCCCACCGCCGCCGCCGCGAGGGCGGCGAGCGCCACCAACCCCGGCAGCACCGGGTCCCCGACCCCCGTGACGCTGGAGACGGCGAAGCCGGCTGTGCCGGCGCCGGCGGCCAGCGCTGCGACGGCGGGGACCAGGACCACCCAGCGGTCCGCCCGTGCCCTGCCGCCGCCCCTCGAGCCCCCAGCCGTCGCGCCTGTGCCCCCAGCCCTCGCGCCTGTGCCCCCCGCGGGCGGGGTCGTCGTGCGCACGTCGCCGTGCCGACGTCGGCGCCGGAACCCCTCGAGCCGCGCGTCCTCCACGGGCCACCTCTTCTGTCGTCCCCCCGGCGGACCCCGACCCTGGCAGGCCGGCGGTGGCCGCGGAGGCCTTTCCGGCAGCCGGGGTCTCCTCACCCCCTCGCTCGGCAGCGGTCCACCCGGTCGACGGCGGCTACGGTCGCCGGCGTGCCGGCGCGCGAGCTCGTCGTCCTCGGGACCTCCTCGGCGGTCCCGACGCGTCACCGCAACCACTCAGGCCACCTGCTGCGCTGGGACGGCGAGGGGCTGCTCGTCGACCCGGGGGAGGGCACGCAGCGGCAGATGCTGCTGGCCGGCGTCGCGGCCTCGACGGTCGACGTCATCGCGCTGACCCACGAGCACGGCGACCACGTCCTCGGCCTGCCGGGTGTGCTGCAGCGGCGCGCGATGGACGGGCTGGCCGCGCCGGTGCCGCTGGTCTTCCCCGCCGCGGCTGCCCCGCTCGTCGAGCACCTGCTGGGCGCGGCGGCGCACGCGGCGGCCCTCGCCGTGCCGTGCCGGGTGGAGGACGACGGCCCGGTGCGCGGACCTGACGGCGCGCCGCTGCGGGTCGGGGGAGCGGTGCTCCACGCCGTGGCGCTCGACCACCGGGTGCCCGCGTTCGCCTACCGGCTCGTCGAGCCGGACGGCCGTCGGATGCTGCCCGAGGCCTTGGCCGCGCGCGGGGTCGCGGGGCCCGACGTCGGCCGGCTGCAGCGTGAGGGCGTCCTCGCGACCCCGGACGGGACGGTGCGGCTCGCGGAGGTCAGCGAGCACCGCGCCGGGCAGGTCGTCGCGCTCGTGCAGGACACCCGGTGGTGCGACGGCGCGCTCGCCGCGGCTGCCGGCGTCGACCTGCTCGTCTGCGAGGCGACGTTCGCCGACGCCGACGCCGCGCTGGCCCCGACCTACGGGCACCTGACGGCCCGGCAGGCCGGCCGGCTCGCCGCCGCGGCGGGTGCGCGCCGGCTCGTCCTGACGCACTTCTCCTCGCGCTACCCGGACGTCGCGCCGCTGCTCGCGCAGGCCCGCGAGGAGCATGACGACGTCGTCGCCGCTGCCGACCTCGAGCGGCACGCGGTGCCGTCGCGCCGGTGCGCAGGGCGGCTGGTCAGCGACGAGGCCGCGAGCCCTTGCCGACCTTCCGCAGCACCGCGAGGTAGAGCCCGACGAGCACGACGACGGGCCCCGCCGCCGCCCAGAAGGTGCTCCCGGTCATGGGGCTGCCGCCGACGACGCCGACCCCCTGGAGGGTGAAGAGCGTCCCGAGCAGCACGAGGACGACGCCGACGACCGTGAGCACGCGCGAGGACATGCCCTGATCCTGCGCCCGGCGTCCCGGGCTCGCACGCAGGCGTCGACGTACGCCCCGACACCCTCTCGACGCGCCGCGGACGTCGCGTCGTCGCGCGCCAGCCGCGCCGGCGTGGCCCCACGACGGGGCGATCGGGGCCACCCTGGCGCGATGACGCAGACGGCGACGGGCGGGCGGGTCCTCGACGACACCGAGGTGGAGGCGCTCGACCGCTGGTGGCGCGCCGCGAACTACCTCTCGGTCGGGCAGATCTACCTCATGGGCGACGACCCGCTGCTCGCCGAGCCGCTCGCCGCCGAGGGCTGCAAGCCGCGCCTGCTCGGGCACTGGGGGACGACGCCCGGCCTGAACCTCATCTGGGCGCACGTGAACCGGTGCGTCCGCGAGCGCGAGCTGGAGGCGCTCTTCATCACCGGCCCAGGTCACGGCGGCCCGGCCGTCGTGGCGTCCACGTGGCTGGAGGGCACGTGGACCGAGGTCTACCCCGACGTCACGCGCGACCTCGCCGGGATGGGAAAGCTCTTCCGGCAGTTCAGCTTCCCGGGTGGGATCCCCAGCCACGTCGCCGCGGAGGTGCCCGGCTCGATGCACGAGGGCGGCGAGCTCGGCTACGCCCTCTCGCACGCCTTCGGCGCCGCCTTCGACGACCCCGACCTCGTCGTCGTCGCGGTCGTCGGCGACGGCGAGGCCGAGACCGGCCCGCTGGCCTGCTCCTGGCAGTCGACGGCGTTCGTCGACGCCGCCCGCGACGGCGCCGTCCTGCCGGTGCTGCACCTCAACGGCTGGAAGATCGCCAACCCGACGACGCTCTCGCGCCTGTCGGACGCCGACCTCGTCGCCCACCTCGGCGGCCGTGGCTACGCCCCCGTCCTCGTCGAGGGCCCGGGCGAGGGGGAGACGCCGGCCGACGTGCACCGCCGGCTCGCCGCGGCCCTCGACTCCTGCCTGGACGGCATCGCCGCGATCCAGCGGCGCGCCCGCGGCGAGGACGGCGGGGAGGTGCCCGACCACGGCCTGGAGGTCGAGGACCCGGCCGACGTCCCGCGCTGGCCGATGCTCGTGCTGCGGACGCCGAAGGGGTGGACGGGCCCGCAGAAGGTCGACGGGAAGCTCGTCGAGGGCACGTGGCGCTCCCACCAGGTGCCGCTCTCTGAGGTGCGCAGCGACGAGGACCACCGCCGCGAGCTGGAGGAGTGGCTGCGCTCCTACCGCCCCGAGGAGCTCTTCGAGCCCGACGGGAGCCCGCGGCAGGACCTGCTCGACCAGGTCCCGCCGGCGCACCTGCGGATGAGCGCCAACCCGCGGACCAACGGCGGGTCGGTCTCGACGCCGCTGCGGCTCACGGACTTCCGCGACCACGCCGTCGAGGTGCAGGACCCGGGCACGCAGATGCACTCACCGACCGGCGTCCTGGGGGGCTGGCTGGCCGAGGTGGCCCGGGACAACCTGACGAGCTTCCGCCTCTTCGGCCCCGACGAGGTCGCGAGCAACCGGCTCCAGGCCGTCGTCGCCGAGGTCGGCCGCACCTGGGCCGCGGCGGGCCACCCCGAGGACGACCGGATGCGCCCGTCCGGCCGCGTCATGGAGGTGCTGTCCGAGCACCTGCTCCAGGGGTGGCTGGAGGGCTACCTGCTCACGGGGCGGCACGGCGTCTTCACCAGCTACGAGGCGTTCATCCACATCGTCGACTCGATGGTCAACCAGCACGCCAAGTGGCTGAAGGTCTGCAACCGGCTGCCGTGGCGCGAGCCGCTGCCGTCGCTGAACTACCTGCTCTCCAGCCACGTCTGGCGCCAGGACCACAACGGCTTCTCCCACCAGGACCCGGGGTTCCTGGACCACGTGGCGAGCAAGAAGGCGGAGGTCACGCGGATCTACCTGCCGCCGGACGCCAACACGCTGCTCTCGACGATGGACCACTGCCTGCGCAGCCGGCAATACATCAACGTCGTCGTCGCCGGCAAGCAGCAGGCCTACGACTACCTGCCGATGCAGGAGGCCGTCGAGCACTGCGCCCGCGGCGTCGGGATCTGGGACTGGGCCAGCAACGACGAGGGGGCCGAGCCCGACGTCGTCGTCGCCGCGGCCGGCGACGTCCCGACCCAGGAGGCGCTCGCCGCCGTCGACCTGGTGCGCCAGCACCTGCCGGAGGTGAAGGTCCGCTTCGTCAACGTCGTCGACCTCATGCGCCTGCAGAGCGCCTCCGAGCACCCGCACGGCCTGTCCGACACCGAGTTCGACACCGTGTTCACCCGGGACAGGCCTGTCGTCATGGCCTTCCACGGCTACCCCTCGCTCGTGCACCGGCTCACCTACAAGCGCGCGAACCACGCCAACCTGCACGTGCGCGGCTTCGTCGAGGAGGGCACCACGACGACGCCCTTCGACATGGTGTCGCTCAACGAGATGGACCGCTTCCGGCTGGCCGTCGACGTGCTCGACCACGTGCCCGGGCTCGTGCCGCGGCACGCGGCGCTGCGCCAGCGCCTGCTCGACTCCCGGCGCCGCGCCCGCGAGCACGCCTACGCCTCCGGGGAGGACCCGGTCGAGATCAGCGGGTGGCGCTGGCCGCACGGCGGCGTCCACCACGAGATGCCGGGCGCCGCGGCGACGCCGGCCGCCGGCGGCAGGGCGGACGATGTCGGGGACCAGCCGGGGTAGGGGGCGACGACGCCGCGGCCGCTCCCGGTGACGCCCTGGGTGGCTCAGGCCGGCAGCGGACCCGCACCGCTCGCGTGGCGCTCGCGGTAGGCGGCGACGGCGTCCTTGAGCGCGCCCAGCACGTACCCGGGCACCTCCATGCCCTTGCTGCCGGCCCACAGCAGCTCGCGCTCGACGCGGGAGATGTCGCGGGCGAAGCCGGCCAGGTCGCCGTCGAGGCCGAGGGTGGAGACGACGCGGCCGTAGTCGGCCTCCTGCCCGGGCTGGTTGACGCCGACCAGCGCGAAGGACTGCCGGCGAAGGATCTGCGCCAGGCGCAGCTGCCACGGCTTGAGCGCCCTCGACTGGAACATCTGGGTGGCGGCCAGGCGGTAGTAGGCGAAGTGCCCGGGCTCCTGCTGCTTGATGGGCGCGACGACCGTGCGGGCGATGGCCCGCTCGTCCATCCGCTCGAGGCCCTCGGAGAGCTTGTTGTAGGCGACCACGGCGGAGCGCTCCGTCGCTGCGCCGGTGAGGTAGTACAGGAGCCGGGCGACCTCCTGGACCGGCGGCAGGTGCGAGAGCGCCCCCAGCACACGGATCTTCGGGCTGATGACGGTGGTGTTGGGCTCGGCCGGCTCCATCCCCAGGTCCTGCTGCAGGCGGTCGAGGACGAGCCCGTGCTGGATCTCCTGCGGCTGCCAGACGTCGGCGAAGAAGAGCCTGTCGGTCTCCTCGACGTCCGGCAGCAGGGTCAGCAGCTCCAGGACGTTGCGGTCGACCTCCAGCTCGACGCGCGAGAGGTAGCCGATGACCGGGCCGAAGGCCTCGCGCACCCCGGCGGGGTCCAGCACCGTGCGGTCGACGCTGTCGAGGCTGATGGGGGGATGCTTCTCGCCGAGCTGCAGCACGTGCGCGCGCAGCTGCTCCGGCGTGATGGTCGACCGCGGCACGAGGTGGACGCTAGTTGACGGCGTCCCTCGCGGTGTCGACCGCCCGTGATCACCGGGCTCCCCGGGCCGTGGGCCACCGGGGCGCGGGCGGTGCGCGGGGGCGAGCGCTAGCGTCGGTGCGGTGGTGACGCCGGGGAGCCCGCCGTCGGGCATCGAGCCGGCGCTCGAGCTGCGCGGGCTCGTCAAGCGCTTCGGCGGCGTCCCGGCGGTCGCCGGCGTCGACCTGGTCGTGCCGGCCGGGTGCGTCCAGGGCGTCGTCGGGCCCAACGGCGCGGGCAAGACGACGACGCTGTCGATGGCGACGGGGCTGCTGCGACCTGACGCCGGCACGGCGCGCGTGCTCGGGCACGACGTGTGGGCCGACCCGGTCGGCGCCAAGCGCCTCGTGGGCCTGCTGCCCGACGGCCTGCGCCTGCTCGACCGGCTCACGGGCGCAGAGCTGGTGCGCCACACCGGCCGGCTGCACGGGCTGGCACGGGACGTGGCGGCCCAGCGGGCGCACGAGCTGCTCGCGGCCCTCGGGCTGGGCGACGCCGGCCGCCGGCTCGTCGTCGACTACTCGGCGGGGATGACGAAGAAGGTCGCCCTGGCCTGCGCGCTCGTGCACGCGCCGCGGCTGCTCGTCCTCGACGAGCCCTTCGAGGCGGTCGACCCCGTGTCGGCCGCGACCATCCGTGAGCTGCTGGGGCGTTTCGTCGCCGGCGGCGGCACGGTCGTCCTGTCCAGCCACGTCATGGACCTCGTGGAGCGGCTCTGCGACCGGGTCGCCGTCGTCGCCCAGGGTCGGGTGCTCGCCGCGGGGACCCTGGCCGAGGTCCGGGGGAGCGGCAGCCTGGAGGAACGTTTCGTCGAGCTCGCCGGCGGCAGCGCAGGTCTCGGCGAGGGGCTGGCGTGGTTGCAGAGCTCCTAGCCCTGCGGCTCGCGCTGTGGCGGGGCGGCTTGCGCCGGGACACGTGGCGTGTCGTCGTCCTCGTGCTCGGCGGGCTGTGGGGCCTCGGCCTGGCCGCGGGCGTCCTCGTCGGCCTGTCGGCCCTGCCCACGGTGCCCGCCGACGTGGCCCGCGGCGTCGTCGTGGCCGCCGGGGCGGTGCTCGTCGCGGGGTGGACGCTCGTCCCGCTCGTCGCCTTCGGCACAGACCCCTCGCTGGACCCCGCGCGCTTCGCGACCCTGCCGGTGGCGCCCCGGCGGCTCGCGGTGGGGCTGCTGGCCGCCGCGCTGCTCGGGGTGCCGGGCGTGCTCTCGCTGCTCGTCGGCGTCGGCACCGTGCTCGCCTGGGCGCCCCGGGCCGGCGGCCTCGCAGCCGTCGGGGTGGCGCTCGTCGCCGGGGTCGGGGGCCTCACCGGGGTGCTGACGGCGGTCGCCGCCGGCCGCCTGGCGACGACAGCCGCCGCCGGGGTGCTCGGCGGGCGCCGCGGCCGAGAGGTCTCCGCCGTCGTCGGCGTCCTCGGGCTCCTGGCCCTCGGCCCGACGATGGCCTCGGCCGGCGGCGTCGCGCTCGCCCTGGCCGACCCGGGCGCGGCGGTGACCCGGGTGCTCGACGTCCTCGCCTGGACGCCGCTGGGCCTGGCGTGGGCGGCGCCCGCGGACGCGGCGCAGGGGGCGTGGGGGAGCGCGCTGGCACGGCTGGGGCTCGCGGCGGCCGCGCTCGTCGGCCTCGTCCTGGCGTGGTCGGTGCTGCTGGGCCGGCGTCTGCTCGCGCCGCGGCCGACCTCGGGCGGGCGCTCCGGTGCCGCCCGGGCCTCGACCGCAGGGCTCCTCGACCGGCGTGACGGTGTGCGCTGGGCCGTCGCGCAGCGCTGCCTGCGCTCGTGGCGGCGCGACCCCCGCTACGTCGTCAACGGTGCCTCGGCGCTGGCGGTGCCGGCCGTCCTCGTGGTCATGAGCACGGCAGGCGCCCTGCCGTCCGCGATGGCGTGGGTCGTGGGACCCGCCGCGGCGCTCGTGCTCGGGACGGTGCTGCACAACGACGTCGCCTACGACGGGCCGGCCTTCTGGACCCACCTGGCCGCCGGGGTCCGCGGCGCCGAGGACCGCGCGGGCCGGGCCGCCGCCCTCCTGCTGTGGGCGGTGCCGCTCGTCGTCGTCGTGACGGTCGCGGGCGCCCTGCTCGCGGGCGCGGACCCGCTGGGCCGAGAGGGCGCGGGTCGGGTGGCTGGCGTCCTCGCGGTCTCGACCGGCCTGCTGCTGGCGGGGACGGCGGCCTCGTGCGTGCTGTCGGCGGTGCGGCCCTACCCCGTCCAGCAGCCGGGGGAGAACCCCTTCTCACAGCCGCCCGGTGCGGCGCTGCCGGGTGCGCTCGCGCAGCTGCTGAGCCTCCTGGCGACGCTCGTGCTCGCCCTCCCGGCGGTGGGCGTCGGCGTCCTGGCGGCCGGGGCGCTGCCGGTGCTCGGGCTGCCCGCGCTCGTCGTCGCGGTCGGGCTCGGCCTCCTCGAGCTGCGCGCCGGCGTGCGCCGCGGCGGGGCGCTGCTGGACCGGCGGGGGCCCGAGCTGCTCGCCGCGGTGCGCCGGGACCGGTGAGCGAGGCCGGCGAGAGGGCCGGTCCACGGGCCGGCCGGTCGTCGGTGCGTGCACGAGGCTGCGGCAGGATGCCGCCCATGCCTGCTGCACCGAGCGTCTCCTACTCGATCACCGTCCGCCTGGAGCTGCCCGCCCGTCCGACGGCGGTCAGCGAGCTCACCTCGGCGATCGAGAGCGGGCACGGCATCGTCACGGCCCTCGACGTCACGGCCTCGGGCGCCGGCAAGGTGCGCGTCGACGTCACCTGCGCCACCCGGGGCACCGACCACGCCGACGAGATCGTCGAGCAGCTGCGCGGCCTGGAGGGCGTGAGCATCGGGCGGGTCTCGGACCGGACCTTCCTGGCCCACCTCGGCGGCAAGATCTCGGTCGAGCCCAAGATGCCGATCCGCACCCGCGACGACCTCTCGTTGATCTACACCCCCGGGGTCGCCCGGGTCTGCGAGGCCATCGCGAAGGAGCCCGCGGACGCCCGGCGCCTGACCATCAAGCGCAACACCGTCGCGGTCGTCACCGACGGCACGGCGGTGCTGGGGCTGGGCGACATCGGCCCGCTCGCGGCGCTGCCGGTGATGGAGGGCAAGGCGGCGCTGTTCAAGCGGTTCGGCGGCATCGACGCCTTCCCGATCTGCCTCGACACGACCGACACCGAGGAGATCATCAGCGCCGTCAAGGCCATCGCGCCGGTCTTCGCGGGCATCAACCTGGAGGACATCGCGGCGCCGCGCTGCTTCGAGATCGAGACGCGGCTGCGCGAGGAGCTCGACATCCCGGTCTTCCACGACGACCAGCACGGCACGGCGATCGTCTGCACCGCCGCGCTGCTCAACGCCCTCAAGGTCGTGGGCAAGGAGCTGCCCGACGTGCGCGTCGTGATGTCCGGTGCCGGGGCCGCCGGGACGGCCGTGCTCAAGCTGCTGCTGGCCGCGGGCGCCCACGACGTCGTCGTCGCCGACATCGGCGGGGTGCTGCACGAGAGCCGGGAGGACCTGCACCCCTCGGCCGCGTGGACGGTCGAGCACACCAACCCGCGCGGCGTGACCGGCACGCTGAAGGACGCGCTCGCGGGCGCGGACGTCTTCATCGGCGTGAGCGCGCCGAACATCCTCTCCGGCGAGGACATCGCGACGATGGCCGACGGCGCGGTCGTCTTCGCCCTCGCCAACCCCGTGCCCGAGGTGGACCCGACGGCGGCCGCCGAGCACGCGGCCGTCGTCGCGACCGGTCGCAGCGACTTCGCGAACCAGATCAACAACGTCCTGGCCTTCCCCGGCGTCTTCCGAGGCCTGCTCGACGCGCAGTCGCACTCCATCGACGAGGACATGCTGCTCGCGGCAGCCCGCGCGCTGGCCGCCGTCGTCGGCGACGACGAGCTGAACGCCGCCTACATCGTCCCGAGCGTCTTCCACCCCGACGTCGCGAGCGTCGTGGCCGACGCCGTCGAGGCCGCTGCCCGAGCCGCCGGCGCCGGCGTGGAGCCCTCGCCCGCCGTCGCCGCCACCGAGGCCGCTGCCGCGGCGGGCGCGTCGGTGGGCGCGCCGTAGCGGCGACCTGACGCCAGGCTCCGGCGGCCGGGCTCGGGCGCGGCGTCGGCGGACGTCGTCGCCCGTCGGGGCCCTCGGGTGGAGGATGACGGGGTGGCAGGGACGGCGGCGGGCAGCTACGTGGGGCGGCTGCTCGTCGCGGCGCCGTCGCTGGAGCAGGAGGACTTCCGCCGCAGCGTCGTCCTGGTGCTCGACCACGACGGTGCCGGCGCGCTCGGCGTCGTCGTCAACCGCCCCCTCCCCGTGCGGGTCGACGCCGTCCTGCCGCCATGGCAGGAGCACGTCAGCGCACCGGCGCGCCTCTTCCGCGGAGGCCCCGTCGGCCTCGACTCGGCGCTGGGGCTCGTCGTCGTCCCCGGCGACGGGCCCGAGCCCGTCGGGGTGCGCCGCATCCTCGGTGCCGTCGGGCTGGTCGACCTGGACGCCGACCCGGCCGGTGTCGTGCGCTCGGCGTCGGGGTTGCGCATCTTCGCCGGCTACGCCGGGTGGAGCCCCGGCCAGCTGGAGGGCGAGGTCGCCGAGGGCGCGTGGGTCGTCGTCGACGCCGAGCCCGGCGACGCGGTCAGCGCCCGCCCGCAGGACCTCTGGGCCGACGTCCTGCGCCGCCAGCCCGGGCGGCTCTCGCTGCTCGCGAGCTTCCCGGACGACGCGTCCCTCAACTGAGCCCCCGCGCCGGCCCGGCCCGGCTCAGGTGTACAGGGACGGGTCGTGCTCGTTGACCTGGACGACGAGGCCGTCCGGGTCGGTGACGGCGAGGAACCGCCCGAAGCTCTCGTCGACGATGCCGTCGTGGGCGATGCCGTGCTGCTCCAGCCGCGCGGCCAGCTCCTCCAGCGGGCCGTCGACCACGAAGCACAGCTCGACGTGCGTCGGTGGCTGCGCGCTGCTCGTGCCGTCGGTCGCGTGCAGGGCCACGAGACCGCCGGCGCCCCCCATCTCGGCCCAGCCACCCGTCCTGGAGCGCTGCTCGAGGGCGAGCCCGAGGGCGGCGTAGAAGTGCTCGGACGCCGCGACGTCCCGCACGTAGCGGATCGGCATGACCTTCATCGGTTCTCCCCGATGCTCTCGGTGGTGCCCGTCGTCCCTGTGGTGCCGGTCGTCCCGGTGCGGTCCGGCGTGCTGGCGGCCAGGGCCGCCAGGTGGCTGCGCAGCGCCTCCTCGGTGAGGCGCGACAGCGACATGTCGGCGTCGATGGCGGCGTGCTTGGACTCCCGGACCAGGTCCTCTGGCAGGTACACGTTGAACTGCCGCTTCTCTACCATGCCGGGAGGCTAGTACCCGCGAGCAGGCAGGCCGCGAGCCCGGCGGGCGGTCGGGGCGTCGTAGCATCGGCGGCCATGAGCACCTCCTCGCCCGAGCCTCCCCGCGGACCGTCCGGCCCGGGCGAGCCCTCGCGCTCGGCCACCGGTGTCCTGGAGCGCGAGCTCGTCGAGGAGCCGCAGCTCTCCGAGCCGGGTGACCACGAGCGCTTCGCGCACTACGTGCGCAAGGAGAAGATCATGGAGTCGGCGCTGTCGGGCGAGCCCGTCACGGCGCTGTGCGGCAAGGTCTGGGTGCCGGGCCGGGACCCGAAGAAGTTCCCCGTCTGCCCCACGTGCAAGGACATCTACGAGGGCCTGCAGCCGCCGGCCGACGGCGGTCCCGGCAGCGGGGGCGGGCAGTGAGCCCCGTCCGGACGGCTCGCGCCGGCGGACGCCCGGCCGCGTGAGCCCCGGTCCCACCCCTGCCGGTCCCAGCACCTCCCGCGCCGCCGACCTCCCCGCCCCGCGCGCCGCGGCCGCGACCTCGGCGGTCACGCCAGCAGGCCGCCGTCCGCTGCGGGCGTGGCAGAGCGCGGCGCTGGAGCTCTACGACACCGAGCCCGCTCGCACCGACTTCCTCGTGACGGCGACGCCGGGCGCGGGCAAGACCACGTTCGCGCTCACGCTCGCCGCGCGGCTGCTGGAGCGCCGCGTCGTGGACCGGGTCGTCGTCGTCTGCCCCACCGACCACCTGCGCACGCAGTGGGCCGACGCCGCCGACCGCGCCGGCGTCGTCCTGGACCCGGCGCTGCCCAACAGCGTCGGTCCGGTGCCCGCCGGTGCGCAGGGGTACGTGACGACGTACGCCCAGGTGGCCGGCAAGCCCGCCCTGCACGCGGCGCGCTCGACGGCTCGCCGCACGCTCGTCGTGCTCGACGAGGTCCACCACGCCGGTGACGGCCTGTCGTGGGGCGACGCCGTGGAGGAGGCCTTCGCCGGGGCGCGGCGCCGGTTGTGCCTGACCGGCACGCCGTTCCGCACCAAGCCCGGCGAGCGCATCCCCTTCGTGCACTACGAGGACGTCGGCGGCGGGGAGCTGCGCAGCCGGGCCGACTACACCTACGGCTACCGCGAGGCGCTGGCGGACGCGGTCGTGCGGCCCGTCGTCTTCGCCGCGTACACGGGCACCTCGCGGTGGCGCAACAGCGCCGGTGAGGTCGTGGCGGCGTCGCTGTCCGAGCCGGGCACCCGCTCGGTCGAGGCGGCGGCGTGGAAGACGGCGCTGGACCCGCGCGGGGGCTGGGTGCCGCACGTCGTCGCGGCCATGGACGACCGCATCACCCACCTGCGCGAGAACGGCGTCCCGGACGCCGCCGGTCTGCTGCTGGCGAGCGACCAGGACGACGCCCGCGCCTACGCCGGTGTGGTGGAACGGGTCACGGGCACCAGGCCGGTGCTCGTGCTCTCCGACGACCCCAAGGCCTCCCAGCGCATCGAGGAGTTCGCCGAGGGCACGCAGCGGATCGCCGTGTGCGTCCGCATGGTCTCCGAGGGCGTCGACATCCCGCGGGCGGCGTGCCTGGCGTGGATGACGAGCTACCGCACGCCGCTCTTCTTCGCCCAGGCGGTCGGGCGGGTCGTCCGGGCCCGCACGCCGCGGGAGTCCGCGACCGTCTTCCTGCCCGCCGTCCGCCCGCTCCTCACGCTCGCGGCCGAGCTCGAGAGCGAGCGCGAGCACGTCATCCCGGCGCCCGCCCAGGCGCCCGACGACGCGCTCGACCTGCTGCCTCCGCCGGAGCGCGAGGCGGGCGACGCCGTCGGCCAGCACGAGTCGCTCGAGGCCGACGCCCAGTTCGCCCACGTCCTGCACGGCGGCCGCGCCGTCATGGGCGCGTCGGCCCCCGCGGGGGACGGCGCGCCGGTCGAGCCGGAGGACGAGGACTTCCTCGGCATCCCCGGCCTGCTGACCGCCGAGCAGACCGCGTCGCTGCTGGCCAGCCGGGACGAGGAGACCCGCCGCCGGATCGCCGCCGGCCGCGAGGCGCCCGAGCCCGCCCCGGCGCCGGAGCCGGCGCCCGAGGCGGACGTCGCCGCCTGGCGTGGCACCGCCGAGCTGCGGCGCGAGGTCAACAAGCTCGTCGGCCAGGTCGCCGCGAGGTCGGGCGTGCCGCACGCCGTCGTCCACCGACGGCTGCGCCAGGAGGTGCCGGGGCCGGCGTCGGCGACGGCGTCGCCGGACCTGCTCGCCCGACGGCGGGACCACCTGCTCGCCTCGCTCTGACGCCGGGCGACGGCGCAGGTGGCCTCGGCTGCCCGGGCGACACACCTGGCCCTGGTCCGGACAGGGGACCTGGCATGAGCCCGCCACCGGAGAGGGAGCAGCGCTTCCGCCTCCTCTACGAGGACATCCGCCCGCACCTGCTGGGTTTTCTCCGCCGTCGCGCCGGCCCAGAGGTCGCCGAGGACCTCGTCGCCGACACGCTGCTCGTCGTCTGGCGGCGGCTGGACGAGGCCCCGACCGCGCACGAGGACGCCCGTGCGTGGGCCTTCGGCATCGCCCGCCACCTCCTGCTCAACCACCGTCGCGGTCTCGGCCGTCGGGACGCCCTCGCCGTCCGGCTGCAGACCGAGCGCGAGGTCGCCCGGCAGACGCCGGGGGAGGTCGAGGGCGTCGTCGACCGGGTGGACCTCGCGCGGGCCTGGCGGCTGCTCTCCGCCCGGCACCAGGAGGTGCTGGCCCTGGCCGTCGTCGAGGACCTCGACGCCTCGAGGACAGCAGTGGTCCTGGGCATCTCGCCCGTCGCCGTGCGCCTCCGGCTGTCCCGGGCGCGGCGGGCGCTGAGGGCTCACCTGTGTCACCGGCCGCCTCCTGCGCCGGCGACCGCCTCCGTCGCAGCCCCGGCCGTCGCCCCGACCGTCCTGAGGAGTACCCGATGACCACCGACCGAGAGCTCGACGCCGCTCTGCGGAGCCTCGACCGCGCGGCGACCGCCGACGACGGCACCCGCGCGGCCGCCGACCTGCACCGGATCCTCACCACCACGCCGTCGTCATGCCCCGGCGACCGGGCGGCCGCACCCGGACGCCCGCACGCCCGCACCACACGTCGCGTCGTCCTCGCCGGCGGGGTCGTCGCCGCGGCCACGGCCGGTCTTCTCGTGCTGCCGTCGGCCCTCGGCGAAGGGTCGGCCTTCGCGAGCTGGACCGCGACGCCGGATGTCCTGGGCGCCGAGGAGAGCGCGGTGGCGGTCGCGCACTGCCGTGAGGTCTTCGCCGGCACGTCATCGGGGGCGGGGGCGGTGGACCAGGTAGGAGACGTCGCCGGCGCCGACCTCGCCCTCGCCCTCGCCGAGCGTCGGGGCACGTGGACGAACGTCGTCCTCACCGGCCCGGACGGCCTGCTCGCCAGCTGCTTGTCCACCGAGCCGCGGGAGGAGAGCTACTCGGCCGGCGCCAGTGCGGGCGGACGGGTCCCCGGGCCTGCCGAGGTCACGATCCGGAGCTTCGGCACGACGACGCAGGAGGTCGGGGACCAGTCGGAGCTCACCGGCCTGGCCGGGGAGGACGTCACCGACGTCACCTACCGCAGCCGGGAGCACGGCGACGTCGAGGCCACCGTCGCCGGCGGCGTCTGGTCGCTGTGGTTCCCCGGCGACGAGCTGGAGGACACCACCGCCCCGGAGGGGATCGACGTGCGGGTCGGCTACCGGGACGGGTCGACGGCGACGGTCACGCTGCTCGGGGAGTGCAACCGCGGGATGGCGGACCAGCGCTGCTGAGGCGCGGTGACGGCGGTGGGGCCACCTACCTGCCACCCACCCGCCACCCCCTCGGTCCCAGGTGGTGGGATGCGAGGCGGCCGAGGTGTGGACCGCGAGAGGATCGCGGGGTCCGCACCCGCGCACCGTCGTCGTCCTGGAGGCACCGCATGGGCACGCCCGTCCTGCGCGTCGCGCTGCTGGGCTGCGGCGTCGTCGGCTCGGAGGTCGCCCGTCAGCTGCAGGAGCACGCCGAGGAGCTGGCCTCGCGGGTCGGCGCACGCCTGGAGCTCGTCGGCGTCGCCGTCCGCCGCGCCGGCCGCACGCGCGAGGGCGTCGACCCGGCGCTCGTGACGACCGACGCCGAGGAGCTCGTCACCCGCGCCGACCTCGTCGTCGAGGTCGTCGGCGGCATCGAGCCCGCCCGCGGCCTGCTGCTGCGGGCGATGGAGCACGGCGCGTCGGTCGTCACGGCCAACAAGGCGCTCCTCGCCGAGGACGGGCCGCGCCTGTACGCCGCCGCCGACGCCGCCGGCGTCGACCTCTACTTCGAGGCCGCCGTCGCCGGGGCCATCCCCATCGTCCGCCCCCTGCGCGACTCCCTCGTCGGCGACCGGGTCGAGCGCGTGCTCGGCGTCGTCAACGGCACGACCAACTTCGTGCTCGACCAGATGGACTCCACGGGGGCCGACCTCGGCGAGGCCGTGCAGGAGGCGCAGTCCCTCGGGTACGCCGAGGCGGACCCGACGGCCGACGTCGAGGGCTTCGACGCCGCCGCCAAGGCCGCGATCATCGCCTCGCTGGCCTTCCACACCCGCGTGCGCGCGGCCGACGTCCACCGCGAGGGGATCACCGGCGTCACCGCCGCCGACGTCGCCGCCGCCCGCGAGGCCGGGATGGTGCTCAAGCTGCTCGCCATCTGCGAGCGCACCGGCGGTGGTGAGGGAGGGCCCGAGGGGGTCTCGGTGCGCGTGCACCCGGCGATGGTGCCCCGCGAGCACCCGCTCGCGGGTGTCCGCGGCGCCTTCAACGCCGTCTTCGTCGAGGCGCGCGCGGCGGGCTCGCTGATGTTCTACGGCCAGGGCGCCGGCGGGGTCCCGACGGCGAGCGCCGTGCTCGGCGACCTCGTGGCCGTCGCCCGGCACCGGGTGGGCGGGGGCCGCGGCTCCTCGGAGTCGGCCTACGCCGACCTGCCCGTGCGGTCGATGGGCGAGGCGCTCACCCGCTACCACGTGCGGCTGGAGGTGCACGACCGTCCGGGCGTGCTCGCCCAGGTGGCGCTCGTCTTCGCCGACCAGGGCGTCAGCGTCGAGACCGTGCGCCAGACCCCGCTCGGCGGCGAGAGCGACGGCGGCGCAGCGCTCGTCGTCTCCACGCATGCAGCGCCCGACGCCGCTCTCGCCGCGACGGTCGAGGCCCTCGCCGCGTCGCCGGCGGTCCTCGGCGTCACGTCCGTGGTGCGTGTCGAGGGCGTGTAGCCCCGCCCGCCGGCTCCGGCCGGCGGTGCCCTGACCGTTCGAGACCAGCGAGGAGGAGCCGGTGGCCCACGTGTGGCGCGGCGTCATCGAGGAGTACCGCGACCGGCTGCCCTTCGGGCCGCAGGACCCGGTGGTCACGCTGGGGGAGGGCGGGACGCCGCTCGTGCCGGCGCACGCCCTGTCCGAGCGCACGTCGTGCGAGGTCTTCGTCAAGGTCGAGGGGTGCAACCCGACGGGCTCCTTCAAGGACCGGGGGATGACGTCAGCCATCTCCCGCGCGAAGGCGCTCGGCGCCAGGGCGGTCATCTGCGCCTCGACGGGCAACACCTCGGCGTCGGCGGCGGCGTACGCGACGGCGGCCGGCATGGCCTGCGGCGTGCTCGTGCCCGAGGGCAAGATCGCCCTCGGGAAGCTCAGCCAGGCCATCGCCCACGGCGCGACCCTGCTGCAGGTCGACGGGAACTTCGACGACTGCCTCACCCTCGCGCGCAAGCTCGCCGAGTCCTACCCCGTCGAGCTCGTCAACTCCGTCAACCCCTACCGGATCGAGGGGCAGAAGACCGGCGCGTTCGAGGTCGTCGACGTCCTCGGCGACGCACCCGACATCCACTGCCTGCCCGTCGGCAACGCCGGCAACATCACGGCGTACTGGAAGGGCTACACCGAGTACACGACCGACGCCGACGAGCCCGGGCCGGCGACGCGCACCCCGCGCATGTGGGGGTTCCAGGCCGCCGGTGCCGCACCGATCGTCCTCGGCCACCCCGTCGACACGCCCGAGACGCTCGCGACGGCCATCCGCATCGGCAACCCGGCCTCGTGGCAGCAGGCCGTCGCAGCGCGCGAGGAGTCCGGCGGGCTGGTCGCCTCCGTGACCGACGAGGAGATCCTCGCCGCGCACCGGCTGCTGTCCGCCGAGGACGGCGTCTTCGTCGAGCCCGCCTCGGCCGCCGGCGTCGCCGGGCTGCTGCAGCAGCACGCCGCGGGCCGGCTCGACCCTGGCCAGCGCGTCGTCGTCACGGTGACCGGTCACGGCCTCAAGGACCCGCAGTGGGCGCTGCGCGCGGCGGACGGCGGTGACGTCCAGCCCGTCAAGGTCCCCGTCGACGCGATGACGGCGGCGGGTGCCCTCGGGCTCGAGGGCTGAGGGGCATGGCCGAGGGCTCCCCGCACGCTCCCGCCCCGCTGCGCGACGGCGGCGCTCCCGGCACCGCGGCGACGGCGTCGGTTCCCGGCTCCAGCGCCAACCTCGGGCCTGCCTTCGACGCCGTCGGCCTGGCGCTCGAGCTGCGCGACGAGCTGCGCGTCGAGGTCGCCGAGCCGGGCTCCGGCGTGCGGGTCGACGTCAGCGGGCAGGGCGCCGGCCGGGTCGGCGCGGGGGAGGACCACCTCGTCGTCCGGGCGCTGCGGCGCGCGCTGGAGCGCGTCGGCGCGCCGCAGCCGGACCTGCACCTGACCTGCCGCAACGGCGTCCCCTTCGGCCGTGGTGCCGGCTCCTCGGCCGCTGCCGTCGTCGCCGGCGTCGTGCTCGCCCGCGGGTTGCTGGCCGACCCCTCACGGCTGGACGACGACGTCGCCCTCGACGTCGCCGCCGGCGTGGAGGGCCACTGCGACAACGCCGCTGCGAGCCTGCTCGGCGGGGCGACGCTGGGGTGGTCCGAGCCGTCCGGGGAGATCCCGGGCGCCGACGGCGCGCCCGAGCCGGCGCAGCAGCGGTGGCGAGCCGTGCGCGTCGAGCCGCACCCCGACGTCGTCGCGGTGCTCTGCGTGCCGGGTGCCGAGCTGCTGACCGCGCACGCCCGTGCTCTCCTGCCGGCGTCGGTGCCGCACGTCGACGCTGCCTTCAACGCCGGCCGATCGGCTCTGCTCGTCGAGGCCCTGACGCGCCGGCCCGAGCTGCTGCTGCCGGCGACGGACGACCGGCTCCACCAGCCGCAGCGCGCCTCCGCCGCGCCGGCGACCGCCGCCCTCGTCGCCGACCTGCGCGCCGCGGGCCTGCCCGCGGCCGTCTCGGGCGCCGGGCCGAGCGTCCTGGTGCTCCTCGCCGGCCGGCGAGGCGGCGCCGCGCAGGCGCTCGCCGAGGTGCGCCGCGTCGCCGGGCCGTCCTGGGAGCTCCTGGCGCCCGGCCTCGCCCGCCAGGGCGCGCGGTGGGCGCCGGCCTGAGCCGGCCCGGCGACCTGCAGGGCTGCGAGCCCGCGGGCGGCGACGAGGCCGGGCGACGACGACGGTCGTCCGCCGGGAGTGCGCCCTCGGCAGCGGCGCAGGCCGCCGAGCAGGCACGAGGGCGCACAGCTGCGACGTCAGCACGTCGTCGTGCGAGGTGGAGCGCGTGCGCGAGGACCGGCACGAGGCTCCCCGCGCCGACGACTCGAGCCCCTGAGCAGGCGTGACGCAGCGCGGCCAGGGCTTCGGCAGGTCCGTCGGCACGGGTCCTGGGCACGACCTGCCCGGGGCCGAGGTGGCGGCAGGCCCTCCCACCGGAGGTGGACGACCGCACCTTCGACATGTCACCTGCAGCGCGGGGGTGCTCGCCCGGGTGGGTGAGCGAGGCCGGTCCCCCGACGTGCCCGGACCCCGGTGCTACAGTTCTGGCGCCGGACCTGCTCCGGGCACGACCCCGGGGCCTCCGTGACGAGGTGCCGGAGCCGCAGCCCGTGGGAGCCCCCGGCGCCCACACCCCTCCCGGTACCGAAGTACCGGCGACGTGCCGCGGGCGGACCGACCTCGTGCCCCGCACGCAGGCGGACGTGCCGAGCGCACGCCGAGCTGGGGGTGGTCCCTGCCGGCCTCTGAGCGCCGGTGCACCCTGCGGCCGCCATCTGCCGAGCCGCTGACGAGGGGGAAGGACCTTCGTGACAGACACCACCGACATCGCGCAGCCCGCGACCACGCAGGAGGCGGGCGGCGCACCGGCGCGCCGCGCGCCGCTCTCCCAGCTCCGCCTCGGGCAGCTGCAGGAGCTCGCCGCCTCCCTGGGCGTCTCGGGCACCGCGACCATGCGCAAGAGCGACCTCCTCAGCGCGATCCGCGCCGAGCAGGGCCCCTCACCGCGCGGACGCCGTCCCGGCTCCGGCCAGGGCGACGGGTCCGCCAGCACGCAGACCGCCGCGCCCGCCGGCGACCACGTCTCCCCGCCGCAGCCGCGCCGCGGGGACGACGAGGGGGAGCGCCCGCAGCCCCCCGCCGGCGGCGAGGACGCCCAGAGGCCTGCCCGGCAGGCTCAGGACCAGCCGGCCTCGGACCAGCAGGAGACCGCGCCGCGTCGGACGCGGGGCCGCCGCGCCGAGCGGCCGGCAGGGGCCCCGGGCGCGGGGGGCGAGGCCACCAGCGGCGACGCAGCAGCCCCGGGCGGCGAGCAGAGCTCGACCGCGACGGGCCCAGCCGCTGCACGCACCGACGCCGGCGACGACCGGACGCAGAGTGCGGGCGGGCGCCGCGAGCGCCGCTCCGGCGAGGACGCCCAGCGCGACGGCCGCCCCGAGCGCGACGGCCAGGACGCCGGCGGTCACCGAGCCGGCCAGCGCGGCGACAACCAGCGCGGCGACAACAGGGGTGCCGACAGCAGGGGCTCCGACGACCAGCGGTTGAGCGCACGCGCCCAGCTGGAGCAGTCGCTCGACCTGCGCGAGCGGGCCCGCCACGGCGACGGTGACGGCGAGCGGCAGCGCGGTGACGTCCCCGACCGCCAGCAGGACCGCCAGGACCGTGACCGCCAGCAGGACCGCCAGCAGGACCGCCAGCAGGACGGTGGCCAGGACCCGCGCGACACCCGCGGCCAGGACGACGACGAGGAGGGCGGCGGCCGCCGCGGGCGCCGGGGCCGCTACCGCGACCGCAAGCGCCGGGGCCGCGAGAGCGGCCAGCCCGCCCAGGGCGGCGGCCAGGAGGCCGAGCCGGACGTCGCCGACGACGACGTCCTCACCCCCGTGGCCGGCGTCCTCGACGTCCTCGACAGCTACGCCTTCGTCCGCACGTCGGGCTACCTGCCGGGCCCGCACGACGTCTACGTGACGCTCGCGCAGGTCAAGAAGCACGGCATGCGCAAGGGCGACGTCATCACCGGTGCGGTGAAGAACCGCTCCGACGACGGCGGTGACGGCCAGGACGCGCCCAGCGGAGGTGGACGCGGCGGACGCCAGCAGCGCCAGCAGCGCGCGCAGAAGTTCAACCCGCTCGTGCGGGTCGACACCATCAACGGCGTCACGCCCGACGCCGCCCGGCGTCGCCCGGACTTCACCAAGCTCACGCCGCTCTACCCCCAGGACCGCCTGCGCCTGGAGACCGAGCGCGGCCAGTACACCCAGCGGGTCATCGACCTCGTCGCGCCCATCGGCAAGGGCCAGCGCGGCCTCATCGTCGCGCCGCCCAAGGCCGGCAAGACGATCGTCATGCAGCAGATCGCCAACGCGATCACGCGCAACAACCCGGACGTCCACCTCATGGTCGTGCTCGTCGACGAGCGGCCCGAGGAGGTCACCGACATGCAGCGGACGGTGAAGGGCGAGGTCATCGCCTCGACCTTCGACCGCCCGGCCGAGGACCACACGACGGTCGCGGAGCTGGCGATCGAGCGGGCCAAGCGCCTCGTCGAGCTCGGCCACGACGTCGTCGTGCTGCTCGACTCGCTGACCCGCCTGTCGCGGGCCTACAACACCTCCGCGCCGGCGTCGGGACGGATCCTGTCCGGCGGCATCGACGCCTCGGCGCTCTACCCGCCGAAGCGGTTCTTCGGCGCCGCCCGCAACATCGAGAACGGTGGCTCCCTGACCATCCTCGCCTCGGCGCTCGTGGAGACCGGCTCCAAGGCCGACGAGGTCATCTTCGAGGAGTTCAAGGGAACCGGGAACATGGAGCTGCGCCTGGCCCGCCACCTCGCGGACAAGCGCATCTTCCCGGCCGTGGACGTCAACGCCTCGGGCACGCGGCGCGAGGAGATCCTCATGTCCGCCGAGGAGCTCAAGGTCGTCTACAAGCTCCGCCGGGTGCTCGGCGCGCTGGACTCCACCCAGGCCATCGAGCTCGTGCTCGGCAAGCTGCGCGAGACCGGCAGCAACGCCGAGTTCCTCATGCAGGTCCAGCGCACCGCCCCGGCCGGCCCGGGCGGCGACGCCGCCAGCGAGCTGGCGCCCCGCACCTGAGCGGCGGCACGCGCCGGCAGCCGCGGGAAGCGCGCGTGGGCTGCCGGCGTTGTGACCACGCGGCCTGCTGCCGGTTTCCGGACGAGGCCGCCGCTCTGGCACCATCGCACCTTCGGGCCCCGGTTCACGTGCGCGCGCCGCGCCGCACGACCCGGCAGCCATGACGAGAGGACACCATGAAGACCGGTCAGCACCCCGAGTACGTGACGACGACCGTGTCGTGCACGTGCGGCGAGACCTTCACCACGCGCAGCACCGACACGAGCGGCGAGATCAAGGCCGACGTCTGCTCCGCGTGCCACCCCTTCTACACGGGCAAGCAGAAGATCCTGGACACCGGCGGCCGCGTCGCCCGCTTCCAGCAGCGGTACGGCAAGAAGTAGCGCGCCCCCGACGGCGCCGGTCCGCCCCTGCTGGGCGGGTCGGCGCCGTCGCTGCGTCCAGGCCGTGACCACCGGCCGCCCGCCCCGGCGCCCCTCTCGGCGCGCGCCCGACCAGACCCGAGGAGCCCCGCGTGCGCGACGTCGTCGCCCCGCTGCTGGAGGAGCACGCCGCCCTCGAGCAGCAGCTCGCGGACCCCTTGCTGCACGAGGACGCCGCGCGTGCCCGCCGGGTGGGCCGCCGGTACGCCGAGCTCGGCGCCGTCGTCCGGGCCGAGTCCGCGTGGCGGGCGGCAGCGGGCGACGCCGGGGCGGCGCGGGCGCTGGCGCAGGAGGAGCCGGCCTTCGCCGAGGAGGTCCCCGCGCTGGAGGCGGCCGAGGCGGTCGCGGCCGAGCGGCTGCGGCGCCTGCTGGTGCCCCGCGACCCCGACGACGGCCGCGACGTCATCCTCGAGGTCAAGGCCGGGGAGGGCGGGGAGGAGTCGGCCCTGTTCGCCGGTGACCTGCTGCGGATGTACCTGCGCTACGCCGAGCGCCGAGGCTGGCGCGCCGAGGTGCTCGACGCGACGGCCTCGGACCTGGGCGGGGTCAAGGAGGCGGCGCTGGCCGTGCGCGGCCGCGGCGGGGAGCCCGCCGACGGCGTCTACGCCTCGCTGAAGTTCGAGGGCGGCGTCCACCGGGTGCAGCGCGTCCCGGTCACCGAGAGCCAGGGCCGTATCCACACCTCGGCCGCCGGCGTGCTCGTGCTGCCCGAGCCGGAGGAGGTCGACGAGGTCGAGGTCGACCCCGCCGACCTGCGGGTCGACGTCTACCGCTCCTCCGGGCCGGGCGGGCAGAGCGTCAACACGACCGACTCCGCCGTGCGCCTGACGCACCTGCCCACGGGTCTGGTCGTCTCCTGCCAGAACGAGAAGAGCCAGCTGCAGAACCGCGAGCAGGCCCTGCGCATCCTGCGCGCGCGGCTGCGGGCGCTGGCCGCCGAGGAGGCCGACGCCGCCGCGTCGGGCGCGCGCCGGGCGCAGGTGCGCACGGTGGACAGGTCCGAGCGGATACGCACCTACAACTTCCCCGAGAACCGGGTGAGCGACCACCGCACCGGCTTCAAGGCGTACACGCTCGACGCCGTGCTCGACGGCGAGCTCGACGCCGTCGTCGCCTCGTGCGTGCAGGCCGACGAGGACGCCCGGCTGCAGGCCGCCGAGACCGGCCGCGGGTGAGCACCGGCGAGCGTCCCGACGCCGGCTCCCCTGACGGCGTGAGGCCCGACGGCTCCGACGTCGGGGCGCTGCTGCGGGCGGTCGCCGCGCGGCTCGCGGCGGCGGGTGTCGCGAGCCCGCGCCCCGACGCCGAGGTGCTCCTGGCGCACGCGTGGGGACGCCAGCGCGAGCAGGTGCGCCTGGCCGCGCTGCGCGGGGACGCCGGGCCCGACGCGGCGGTGCGCCGCGCCCTCGCCGAGCTCGTGGTCCGCCGGGAGCGGCGCGAGCCGCTCCAGCACCTCACGGGCGCCGCCGACTTCTGCGGGCTCACCCTCGCCGTCGGCCCCGGCGTCTTCGTGCCCCGGCCCGAGACCGAGCTCGTGGCGCAGGCTGCGGTCGCCGCAGCCCGAGCCGTGGTCGACGCCGGCCGGGCGCCCGTGGTCGTCGACCTGTGCGCCGGCTCGGGGGCCATCGCCCTCGCCGTCGCGGCGGGCGTGCCGGACGCGCGGGTGCTGGCGGTCGAGCTGGGCGACCAGGCGCTCGTGTGGCTCTCCCGCAACGCCGCCCAGGTGCCCCGGAAGCGGCTCGGCGGGCCGGTCGAGGTCGTCGCGGGCGACGCGGGGAGCGCGCTGGCGGGGTGGGAGGGCGCCGTCGACGTCGTCGTCAGCAACCCGCCGTACATCCCGCCGGACGCGGTGCCCGTCGACCCCGAGGTGCGCGACCACGACCCCGACCTGGCGCTCTACGGCGGCGGGTCCGACGGGCTCGCGGCGCCGCGCGCCGTCGTGGCCCGCGCGGCGGCGCTGCTGCGGCCCGGGGGGGTCGTCCTGGTCGAGCACGCCGACGTGCAGCAGCCCGCGATGCTGGCGGCGCTGGCTGCGCCCACCTGGACGGGCGCACGGGGCGAGCGCGACCTCACGGGGCGTCCCCGGTGGGTCTGCGCCGTGCGGGGCGCGGCGCCGTGCCACGATGCGGCCCCGTGAGCACGCTCCACGACTGCCGGGTCCCGGACGGCCGCGAGGCCGGGCTGGCCGCCGCCGTCGACGCCCTGCGCCGGGGCGAGCTGGTCGTGCTGCCCACCGACACCGTCTACGGCGTCGCGGCGGACGCCTTCGACCCCGGCGCGGTCGCGGCCCTGCTGGCCGCGAAGGGTCGCGACCGCAGCATGCCCCCACCGGTGCTCGTCCACGACGTGCGGGCGGTCGACGCGCTGCTGGAGCGCACCGGCAGTGCGGCGTCCACCTCGGTCGACGACCTGGCCGACGCCTTCTGGCCCGGCGGGCTCACGCTCGTCTGCTGGGCGCAGGGGTCGCTGCGCTGGGACCTCGGGGACACGGGCGGCACCGTCGCCGTCCGCGTGCCCGCCGACGAGCTGGCCCGTGACCTGCTGGCCCAGAGCGGCCCGCTCGCCGTGAGCAGCGCCAACCTCACCGGCCGGCCGCCGGGGGAGGACGCCGAGGCCGCCCGTGCCCAGCTGGGGGACGCCGTCGCGTGCTACCTGCAGGACGGGCCCCGTGACGGCGGTCAGCCCTCGACGGTGCTCGACCTCACCGGCCCCCGCCCCGAGGTGCTGCGCGAGGGCGTCGTGAGCCTGCAGGAGCTGCGCCGCGTCGTGCCGGACGTGCGCGCCCCCCGCCCGGCGCCCGGGTCCGCGCAGGACGGCTCGGCGGACGTCGCGCCGGAGCCGCCGGCCGACGGCGAGGCGGGACCCGACGCCGCCGAGGCCCCGCCCGAGAACCGGTGAGGGCCTACCTCCTCGTCCTGCTCACCGCGGCGGCGGTGACGTACCTCTGCACGCCGCTGGCGCGCCGTCTCGCGGAGCGGCTCGGGGCGATGTCCCCGGTGCGTGCCCGCGACGTCCACACCGTGCCGACGCCGCGGCTCGGGGGGACGGCGATGCTCGCCGGCCTCGCGGCCGCGCTGGTCGTCGCGAGCCAGCTGCCGTTCCTCGACGCCGTCTACGCCGAGTCGCGGGGGCCCTGGGCCGTCCTGGGCGCAGCCGCGCTGCTCTCCCTCATCGGGGTCGCCGACGACGTCTGGGGCCTGGACGCGCTCGCCAAGCTCGGCGGCCAGGTGCTCGCCGCCTCGCTGCTGGCCTGGGGCGGGGTGCAGCTGCTCTCCCTGCCGGTGTTCGGCGTCACGGTCGGCTCAGGACCGACCTTCTTCGCCCTCACCGTGCTCGCCGTCCTCGTGGCGGTCAACGCCGTCAACTTCATCGACGGGCTCGACGGGCTGGCCGCCGGCGTCATGCTCATCAGTGGGTCGGCGTTCTTCGTCTACACCTACCTCCTGAGCCAGGACGCGAGCCCGGAGGACTACTCCAACCTCGCCACCCTCGTCGCCGCCGCGCTCGTCGGCTGCTGCCTCGGCTTCCTGCCGCACAACGCGCACCCGGCGCGGATCTTCATGGGCGACTCCGGCTCGATGCTGCTCGGGCTCCTGCTGGCCGCCTCGGGCGTGGCCGCCTCCGGGGTCGACCCGGCCGTCGTCTCCCAGGTGCAGGTGGCGCCGGTCTTCCTGCCGCTGCTGCTGCCGCTCGCCGTCCTGCTGCTGCCGCTGCTCGACCTCGTCTGGGCCGTCGTGCGCCGCGTGGCGAAGGGCCAGTCACCTTTCACCCCCGACCGCCTGCACCTGCACCACCGGCTCATGGACCTCGGGCACAGCCACGCCCGCGCCGTCGGCGTCATGTACGCCTGGGCGGCCGTGATCTCCTTCGGGGCCGTCTCGACCGCCGTCGTGCCCCTGGACGTGGCCCTGCCCGTGTGGGGCGCCGCCCTCCTCGCCTGCGTCGTCGTCACGGTCCGCATCCGACGCTCGGACGCCGTGAGGGCGCCGGTCGCCTGAGCGGCCAGAAGTCCGACGCGTGGTAGTTTTCCGCGCGGTTGGCCAGCGCCGGCCGACCCGACGACCATCCCGAGAGGGACGCCGCCTGGAGGCCCACCGTGCCGCGCGAGGAGATGACTGGGCAGCCGATGCCCGCGCTCGCACGACCGGTCGGCGGGTCCACGCTCCTCGTCGCCGCGGTCGTGGTCACCGTCGCCGCCCTGCTCGGCGGTGACCTCGCTGCGCTCAGCGCAGCCGTCGGCGCCTCGGTCGCCCCGGTCTTCCTCGGGCTCACGCTGCTGGCTGCCCGCCTGGGGCGTGACGCCGGCCCGCAGATGCTCATGGCGCTCTGCGTCTCGACCTACCTCGTGAAGTTCGTCGCGACCGCCCTGGCCCTGGCGCTCCTGCAGCGCCAGCCGTGGGTGGAGCCCACCTGGGTCGCGGCGTCCGTCCTCGCCTGCGCCGGCGCCTGGCTCGTCGGTCACGTCGTCGCCACCTGGCGTCACCGCGGGCTCGTCGAGGCGCCCGCATGAGCGCGTCGCAGGAGCGGCGCGGCCCCCGCGCCGGCAAGGGCGCCGGCCCCGGCCGCCCGGTGCTGCGTCCGGCGGCCGAGGACGTGCCCGTCCGCGCCGGTGGCGGTGGGGGCGACCTCGTCGCCTACAACGTCCTCGCGTACCTGATGTCGGGCCTGCTCCTCTTCGGCGGCAGCGGGTACCTGCTCGACCGCTGGCTGGGCACGTCGCTGCTCACGCTGGTGGGCCTGCTGCTGGGGATGGGCCTGGGGCTCTACCTCGTCTGGGTCCGTTACGGTGGGCGCCGCCCGCCGGAGGACGGCGGCGACGGCTCCACGGCCGGCGGACCCGCTCCCGGCGGGGGATCCGGCGCGTGAGCCTTCGCGCAGAGCCCGCGGCACGCGTCCCTAACGGCCTCGACGAGGAGATGTTGTGAGCCCGCACGTCCTGGCCTCCGGCTACAGCCCACCCAGCCCCTCGAGCTTCTGGCACCCCCTCATCGGCGAGGGCGCGACGGCGATCACGCGGCCGATGTTCCTCATGGCCTTCTCGGTCCTGCTCATCACCGCTCTGGCCTTCGTCGTCACCCGGCGGATGTCCTTGGTGCCGGGCTCGGGGCAGTTCGTCGCCGAGGGCATCTACACCTTCGTGCGCAACGGGGTGGCCCGGGACTCCCTGGGCTCGAAGGAGTTCCTGGCCTTCGTCCCGCTGCTGCTGACGCAGTTCCTGCTCATCTTCACGAACAACCTCTTCGGCATCGTGCCGGTCATCCAGTTCCCCACCTTCAGCCGCTACGGCTTCGCCCTCTCGGTGACCCTCATCGTCTTCGTCGTCTACCACGTCGTCGGGATCCGGCGGAAGGGTCTCGGGGGCTACTTCAGAGGCATGGTGCCGTCCGGCCTGCCGAAGCTGGTCGTCCCGGTGATCTTCCTGCTGGAGCTGCTCACCTACTTCGTGACGCGGCCGCTCACGCTGTCGCTCCGGCTCTTCGCCAACATGTTCGCGGGGCACATCCTGCTGCTTGTCTTCTTCCTCGGCGGGACCTACATGCTGGTGGAGGCCGACGGCCTGCTCATCAACGTGGCGAGCGTCGGCGCCTTCCTCATGGGCATCGTCTTCACCGGCTTCGAGCTGCTCATCTACTTCCTGCAGGCCTACGTCTTCGTCCTGCTCTCCGCCAGCTACATCGCCACGTCGATCGCCGACGACCACTGACGCCGCCGGCGTCGACCAGACCGCTCCACCCGCACCACCGCAGAGACCGCCCGACGCGCCGCAGGGCGCGCCAACGGAAGGAACACCATGGAAGGCCTCACCGGCAGCATCAACGTCCTCGGCTACGGCCTCGCGGCGCTGGGCCCCGCCCTCGCCGTGGGCATGATCTTCGCCGCCTACATCAACGGCGTCGCCCGCCAGCCGGAGTCGCGCAACCTGCTCCAGCCGATCGCCATCCTCGGCTTCGCCCTCGCCGAGGCCCTCGCCCTCTTCGGCCTGGTGCTCGCGTTCATCAACTGACGCCCCAGGCGTCAGCTCGGCCCCGCATGACGCGCTGAGCTCTCCAGATCGAGTACCTCCCTTCGAAGCACCAGGAGCGTCCATGCCGGTCCTCACGGCCCCGGTCCTCGCGACCGGCTTGATCGACGAGCAGGGCAACCTCTACTGGCCCTACCCGCTGCTGCCGCAGCCGGGCGAATTCGTCATGGGGTTCGTGGCCTTCGCGATCCTGTACGTCGTCGTCTCCAAGCTCGTCGTCCCGCGCTTCGAGAAGGTGCTCTCCCAGCGCCAGGAGGCCATCGAGGGCGGCATGGAGAAGGCCGAGAAGGCGCAGGCCGAGGCCGAGGCCATGCTCGCGGAGTACAGGGAGCAGCTGGCCGAGTCGCGCGAGGAGGCGGCGCGGATCCGGGAGGAGGCGCGCGCCCAGGGCGCGCAGATCCTCGAGGAGATGCGCCAGCGGGCGGAGTCCGAGGCGCAGCGGGTCGCGGAGTCGGCCCAGCGCCAGATCGCGACCGAGCGGCAGCAGGCCGTGGCCTCGCTGCGCAGCGAGGTCGGCGGGCTGGCCACCGAGCTGGCCTCGCGCATCGTCGGGGAGTCCCTCGCCGACGAGGCGCGGCAGTCGCGGGTCGTGGACCGCTTCCTCGACGACCTGGAGCGTTCCGGTGACGTCCCGTCGGCCTCCGGCCAGACCGCCGCGGCGACGCCTACCGGGCAGGCGCGCTGATGCGAGGTGCCAGCAGCCGCACGCTGGGGCAGGTGACCGAGGACGTCGGCCCCGCGCTCGACGCCGCCACGGGCACCGACCTCGGCGAGCAGCTCTTCGCCGTCGTCGACCTCCTGGACTCCTCCGGGCCGCTGCGTCGGGCGCTCACCGACCCGGCGCGCCCGGGGGCTGACCGGGTGGCGCTCGCCGAGCGGCTGCTCTCCGGCCAGGTGGGCGACCAGGCGCTCGACGTCGTCCGACGCCTCGTCGACGGCCGCTGGTCGGCGGCGCGCGACCTCGCGGACGCCCTCGAGCAGCTCGCCGTGCTGGCGACGGTCTCCGGCTCCGCGTCGGGGACGGGCTCGGCCGACGCGGTCGACCAGGTGGAGGAGGAGGTCTTCCGGGTCGAGCGACTCCTCGCCGGGGACCGCGCGCTGCGCGCCGCGGTCGCCAACCGTTACGCCCCCGAGCGTTCCCGCCAGGCCCTGCTGGAAGAGCTGCTCGGCGACAAGGTCAGCCCGGGGACCCTCCTGCTCGTGCGACGCGCGGTCCTGCGCGGCCGGGGGCTGACCCCGGAGCGCGCGCTGGAGACCTACGGCGAGCTGGCCGCGCAGTGGCGTCGGCGCGTCGTCGCCCTGGTCACCACGGCCGTCGCGCTGAGCGCCGGGCAGCGCGCCCGGCTGGTCGAGGTCCTCACCCGCCAGTACGGACGCCGCGTGCACCTCGACGAGGTGGTCGACCCCGGCGTCGTCGGCGGGGTGCGCCTGGAGGTCGACGGCGAGCTCGTCGACGCGACCATGACGGCGCGGCTGGCGGAGTCCCGCCAGCGACTCGCCCGCTAGGCCCTCTGAGACCGGACCGTCCGGTCTCCACCGCTCGACCGCCCCGCCGCTAGACCCGCACGACAGCAGGCCGCACCCTGGAGGGTGCGCCACCACCTCGCCGCCGGCGAGGACGACGACAGAGACGACGACTGAGAGGCCCCCATGGCGGAGCTGACCATCCGGCCCGAGGAGATCCGCGACGCGCTGGACTCCTTCGTGCAGTCCTTCGACCCCTCGGGCGTCGACCGCGAGGAGGTCGGGCGTGTCACCGAGACGGCTGACGGCATCGCCCGTGTCGAGGGGCTCCCCAGCGCGATGGCCAACGAGCTGCTGCGCTTCGAGGACGGCACGCTCGGCCTGGCGCTCAACCTCGACGTCCGTGAGATCGGCGTCGTCATCCTCGGCGACTACAGCGGCATCGAGGAGGGCCAGGCGGTCCACCGGACCAAGGAGGTCCTCTCGGTGCCCGTTGGCGACGCCTACCTCGGCCGCGTCGTGGACCCGCTCGGACGTCCCATCGACGGCGGCGGGGAGATCGAGGCTGAGTCCCGCCGGGCCCTGGAGCTGCAGGCCCCCACGGTGGTCCAGCGCAAGTCGGTGCACGAGCCGCTGCAGACGGGCATCAAGGCGATCGACGCCATGACGCCCATCGGGCGCGGCCAGCGCCAGCTCATCATCGGCGACCGGCAGACGGGCAAGTCCGCCGTCGCCATCGACACGATCATCAACCAGCGGGCGAACTGGGAGTCGGGCGACCCGACCAAGCAGGTCCGCTGCGTGTACGTCGCGATCGGCCAGAAGGGCTCGACCATCCAGGCCGTGCGCGGCTCGCTCGAGGCCGCCGGCGCGATGGAGTACACGACGATCGTCGCGGCCCCGGCCTCGGACCCGGCCGGCTTCAAGTACGTCGCCCCCTACACCGGCTCGGCCATCGGCCAGCACTGGATGTACGGCGGCAAGCACGTCCTCATCGTCTTCGACGACCTCTCCAAGCAGGCCGACGCCTACCGCGCCGTCTCGCTGCTCCTGCGTCGCCCGCCGGGCCGCGAGGCCTACCCCGGCGACGTCTTCTACCTGCACTCCCGCCTGCTCGAGCGCTGCGCCAAGCTCAGCGACGAGATGGGCGGCGGGTCGATGACGGGCCTGCCCATCATCGAGACCAAGGGCAACGACGTCTCGGCCTTCATCCCGACGAACGTCATCTCCATCACCGACGGCCAGATCTTCCTGGAGTCGGACCTCTTCAACGCCAACCAGCGGCCGGCCGTCAACGTCGGCGTCTCGGTGAGCCGGGTCGGCGGCGACGCCCAGACCAAGGCCGTGAAGAAGGTCTCCGGCACGCTGAAGATCGACCTCGCGCAGTTCCGCTCGCTCGAGGCCTTCGCGATGTTCGCCTCCGACCTCGACGCCGCCTCTCGTCAGCAGCTCGGCCGTGGGCAGCGCCTCATGGAGCTGCTCAAGCAGCCGCAGTACTCGCCCTACCCCTTCGAGGAGCAGGCGGTCTCGATCTGGGCGGGCACGAAGGGCCACCTGGACGACGTCGCCGTCGAGGACGTCCGTCGGTTCGAGTCCCAGCTCCTGGAGTCCCTGCGCGGCGGTGACCTGCTGCGCACCATCCGCGAGACCGGCAAGCTCGAGGACGACACGATCGCCGGCCTGGAGCAGGCGGTCGCCGACTTCAAGGGCGGGTTCCGCTCCTCCGACGACGGCGGCGCCGCCCCCGTCGAGGAGGAGAGCGCCGAGGACGAGGGCGCGCAGGAGCAGATCGTCCGCCAGAAGCGCTGAGGCGCCGCCGGCACGGGCCCCTCGCGGGAGCCTGTGCCGGCCCCCGACCCGCCGAGAGCCCACGGGGCCCGGCGGGCCACCACCACCACGCAGGAGGAGCAGACCGTGGCCGGCCAGCAGAGGGTCTACAAGCAGCGGATCGGGTCGACGAAGTCGATGCAGCAGATCTTCCGCGCCATGGAGCTCATCGCGACCTCCCGCATCGTCAAGGCCAGGCAGGCCGTCGCCGCCTCGACCCCCTACGCCCGGGCGATCACCCGGGCGGTCTCGGCGGTCGCCACCTACTCCGACGCCGACCACCCGCTGACGACCGAGCGCCCGGAGATCCGCCGCACGGCCGTGCTCGTCGTCACGAGCGACCGCGGCATGGCGGGGGCCTACTCGGCCTCCGTGCTGCGCGAGGCCGAGCGCCAGGTGGCACGGCTGCGCGAGGAGGGCTCCGAGCCGGTGCTCTACGTCGTCGGCCGCAAGGGTGTCGCCTACTACCGCTTCCGCCGCCGCGACATGGCGCAGACGTGGTCCGGCTTCTCGGAGGCGCCCTCCTTCGACGACGCCCGCGAGATCAGCGAGGAGCTCGTCGCGCAGTTCGTGCAGACCTCCGCACCGGAGGAGGGCGAGCCGGGGGTCGACGAGATCCTCGTCGTCTCGACGGCCTTCGTCAGCATGGTGACCCAGACCCCGCGGGTGGCCCGGCTGCTGCCGCTGGAGGTCGTCGACGGCGTCGAGGCCCCCGACGAGAGCGAGCTGCTGCCGCTGTACGAGTTCGAGCCGAGCCCCGAGGACGTCCTCGACGACCTGCTGCCCCGCTACATCACGAGCCGCATCCACAACGCCCTGCTGCAGGCGGCCGCCAGCGAGCACGCGTCCCGCCAGCGGGCCATGAAGACGGCCGGCGACAACGCGGAGGACCTCGTCAAGACCTACACGCGGCTGGCCAACCAGGCCCGCCAGGCCGAGATCACCCAGGAGATCACCGAGATCGTCGGCGGGGCGGACGCCCTGGCGGCGAGCTCGCGCGGCTAGGCCCGTCAGTCCCGGCAGCCCAGCAGAGCAGCACGCACCCGCCCGGGAGCCCGGGCCGACCAGCCACCGAGCCTCACCCGTCCCGAGCGTCACCGCCAGGCCCAAGGAGAAGCCCATGACCGCCACCGCCACCGAGCCCCGCACCGAGAGCGGCCAGTCCGCGACCGGGCGCGTCAGCCGCGTCATCGGCCCCGTCGTCGACGTCGAGTTCCCGCCCGACGCGATCCCCGACATCAACAACGCCCTCACGATCACCTACGACCTGCTGGGCACCCAGACCTCCATGACGCTGGAGGTGGCCCAGCACCTCGGGGACGGGCTCGTGCGGGCCATCGCCCTCAAGCCCTCCGACGGGCTCGTGCGCGGCACCGACGTCGTCGACACCGGCAGCCCCATCACGGTGCCGGTGGGCGACGTCACCCTCGGGCACGTCTTCGACGTCACCGGCAACGTCCTCAACCTCGAGGAGGGCGAGCGGCTGGAGATCACGGAGCGGTGGCCCATCCACCGGCAGGCGCCGGCCTTCGACCAGCTCGAGTCCAAGACGCAGATGTTCGAGACGGGCATCAAGTCGATCGACCTGCTCACCCCGTACGTGCAGGGCGGCAAGATCGGCCTGTTCGGCGGCGCGGGCGTCGGCAAGACCGTGCTCATCCAGGAGATGATCCAGCGCGTCGCCCAGAACCACGGCGGCGTCTCCGTCTTCGCCGGGGTGGGGGAGCGCACCCGAGAGGGCAACGACCTCATCGCGGAGATGGCCGAGGCCGGCGTCTTCGACAAGACGGCCCTCGTGTTCGGCCAGATGGACGAGCCGCCGGGCACCCGCCTGCGCGTCGCGCTCTCGGCGCTGACGATGGCCGAGTACTTCCGCGACGTGCAGAACCAGGACGTCCTGCTCTTCATCGACAACATCTTCCGCTTCACCCAGGCCGGCTCGGAGGTCTCGACGCTGCTGGGCCGCATGCCCTCGGCCGTCGGCTACCAGCCCAACCTCGCCGACGAGATGGGCGTCCTGCAGGAGCGCATCACCTCCACGCGCGGCCACTCCATCACCTCGCTGCAGGCGATCTACGTGCCGGCCGACGACTACACCGACCCGGCGCCGGCGACGACGTTCGCCCACCTGGACGCGACGACCGAGCTCTCCCGCGAGATCGCCTCGCGCGGGCTCTACCCCGCGATCGACCCGCTGACGTCGACCTCGCGGATCCTGGACCCGCAGTACATCTCGCGCGAGCACTACGAGACGGCGACGGCGGTCAAGCAGATCCTCCAGCGCAACAAGGAGCTGCAGGACATCATCGCCATCCTCGGTGTGGACGAGCTGTCCGAGGACGACAAGGTGATCGTCAACCGGGCCCGCCGCATCCAGCAGTTCTTGTCCCAGAACACGTACATGGCCGAGAAGTTCACCGGCGTCGTCGGCTCGACCGTGCCGCTGGACGAGACCGTCGAGTCCTTCAAGCGCATCACCGAGGGCAAGTACGACCAGGTCTCCGAGCAGGCCTTCTTCAACGTCGGCGGCATCGAGGACGTCGAGCGCAACTGGGACCGCATCCAGAAGGAGACCGGCGCCTGATGGCCGACCTCCAGGTGGAGCTCGTCTCGGCCGAGCGCCAGGTGTGGGCCGGAGGGGCCCGCCGCGTGCTGGTCCGCACGACCGAGGGCGACCTCGGCGTGCTGCCCGGCCACGAGCCGCTCCTGGCCGTCCTCGTCGACGGCACGGTGGAGATCGCGGGCTCCGAGGGGGACTCCCTCGAGGCCGTGATCGGCGGTGGCTTCCTGTCTGTCGACCACGACACCGTCGTGGTCGTGGCCGAGGACGTCGACGTGCAGGGAGCCCCGGGCTCCACCGGTCGCTGAGACCGGGCCGGCGGCGGTGGACGCAGCCCTCCTCTCCCTGGAGGTCACCGCCGTCCTGCTGGGCCTCCTCGGGCTCGTCGTGCTGCTCTTCCTCGTGAGGCGCCGGGGGCTCACCCGGCGCCTCGGGGCCTTCGACTGCTCCGCCCGCCGCGAGGGCCGGCGGTGGGTCCTCGGGGTCGCCGGCTTCAGGGGCGACCACATGGTCTGGCACCGGGTGTTCGGCGTCGACGTCGGCGCCGGGCGCACGTGGGACCGTCACGCCGTCGAGGTCCTGCGGCGTCGCCGTCCCCAGGGCAGCGAGGCCTTCGCGGTGCTGCCGGACGCCGTCGTCGTCGAGTGCCACCACGACGGCGAGCGGCTGGACCTCGCCATGAGCGAGGAGGCCTACACGGCCTTCGCCTCCTGGCTGGAGAGCGCGCCGCCGGGCTTCCGCGTCGACGTGGCCTGACCACCGGCCCGACGTAGGCTCCTGGACCATGACGAGCACCGACGCGCGCCCCGGCACGAGTGCTGACGCGCGCCCCGGCACGACCACCCTCGCGCGTCCGCAGGACGACCTGTTCCGCGCCGTCAACGGCGAGTGGCTGGAGCACGTGACGATCCCGCCGGACCGGTCGGTGGCCGGCGTCTTCGTCGACCTGCGCGACGACGCGGAGGCGGCGGTCCGCGGCATCTGCGAGGACGCCCGGGACGCCGGCGCGGGCGCCAGCGCGGCCGAGCAGCTCGTGGGTGACCTGTACGCCAGCTTCCTCGACGAGGCCGCCGTCGAGGAGGCCGGGGCCGCGCCGCTCGCCGGTCCGCTGGCACGGGTGTCCGACGTCGGGGACGTCGAGAGCTTCTTCCGCCTGCTCGGCGAGCTCGACCGGGTCGGCTCCGGCGGGCTCTTCTCCCTGTCGGTGCACACCGACCTCGGCGACCCCGACCGGTACCTGCCCTACCTGGGGCAGGGCGGGCTGGGCCTGCCCGACGAGGCCTACTACCGCGAGGAGCAGCACGCCGAGGTGCTGGCCGCCTACACCCCGCACGTCACCGCCATGCTGGGGCTGGCCGGCTGCGACGACCCCGAGGGGCTCGCGGCCACGGTCGTCGCGCTGGAGACCGAGCTGGCGGCCGCGCACTGGGACAGGGTGCGGCGCCGCGACGTCCAGCAGATGTACAACCTGCGCACCGTCGAGGAGCTGCAGGCCCTGGCGCCCGGGATCCCGTGGTCGGCGTGGCTGGAGGGTTTGGGCGCTCCGGCGGGGCTCGTCGACGAGGTCGTCGTCGCCCAGCCCTCCTTCGTCGAGGCGCTCGGCGCCCTCGTGGTGCCGGGGCGCCTGCCGGCCTGGCGGGCCTGGCTCACCTGGCGGGTCGTCCACTCGGCGGGGCCCTACCTCAGCGCCCCCTTCGTCGAGGAGGGCTTCGCCTTCTACGGCCGTCGCCTGTCCGGCGCCGAGGCGATGCGCGACCGGTGGAAGCGCGGCGTCGCCCTCGTCGAGGGCGCGCTGGGCGAGGCCGCGGGCCAGGTGTACGTCGAGCGGCACTTCCCGCCCGAGGCCAAGGCGCAGGTGCAGCTCCTCGTGGACCGCCTGGTGGAGGCCTACGCGCAGGAGATCTCGGGCCTGGCGTGGATGACCCAGGAGACGCGCGACCGGGCGCTGGAGAAGCTGCACCTGTTCACGCCCAAGGTCGGCTACCCCGACGAGTGGAAGAGCTACGAGGGTCTTGTCGTCGAGCGCGACGACCTCGTCGGCAACGTCCGGCGCGCCACGGCGCACGAGACCGACCGCGAGCTCGCCAAGGTGGGGCGCCCCGTGGACACCGGCGAGTGGTTCATGACGCCGCAGACGGTCAACGCCTACTTCAACCCGGGCATGAACGAGATCGTCTTCCCCGCCGCCATCCTCCAGCCGCCCTTCTTCGACCCGGCGGCGGGCGACGCCGCCAACTACGGCGCGATCGGCGCGGTCATCGGGCACGAGATCGGGCACGGCTTCGACGACCAGGGCTCGCGCTTCGACGGGCGGGGCCAGCTGCGGGACTGGTGGACGCCAGCGGACCGGGAGGCCTTCGACGCCCTCACCCAGCGGCTGGTCGCCCAGTACGACGTCCTGGAGCCCGAGCAGACGCCCGGGCGCACGGTCAACGGCGCCCTGACGGTCGGGGAGAACATCGGGGACCTCGGCGGTCTCGGCATCGCGCTCGTCGCGCTGCGCCTGGCCCGTCAGGCCGACGGCGACGACCTCGACGCGGCGCAGGCGCGCGACGCCATGCTCTCGTGGGCCCGGGCCTGGCGGGGCGTCGCGCGGCCGGAGGAGCGCCTGCGGCGGCTGGCGACCGACCCGCACTCGCCGGAGGAGTTCCGCTGCAACCAGGTGGTGAAGAACCTCGACGAGTTCCACACCGCCTTCGCCACCGAGCCCGGCGACGGGATGTGGATGGACCCGGCCGAGCGGGTGCGGATCTGGTGAGCCGAGCCGGCGCTCAGCCGCGCAGGTAGCGCTCCTGGACGGCCGTGTGGTCGTCGTCGCCGTGCTCGGCCGCCACGTCCCGGAAGGCCTGCGAGACGGCCTCCAGCAGCGGCAGCGTGAGACCGGCGTCGGCTGCGGCGGCCGCCGCGTAGTCGAGGTCCTTGACCTGGTTGCGCACGCTGCCGCCGAGCGAGTACTCGCGCCCGACCAGCTTGTCGCGCTTCTGGTCCAGGACGGCGCTGGCGGCCAGGCCGCCCGCCAGCACCCGCGTGACCTGCCCGGGGTCCACCCCCGAGCGGGCGGCGAGCGCCAGGGCCTCGGCGAGCAGGGTCACGGTGCCCGCGACGACCACCTGGTTGCAGAGCTTGGCGACCGAGCCTGCGCCAGGCCCGCCGAGGTGCACGACCGTCGTCCCGAGGACCTCCAGGACGGGCCTGACCCGCTCCATGTCCGGCTCCGTGGCCCCCACCATCAGGCTCAGCGTCGCCTCGCGGGCGCCCTTGTCGCCACCGCTCATGGGGGCGTCGACGACGTGGACCCCGACCGGCTCGCACCGGTCGGCCAGGTCGCGGACGCGGCCGGGAGACGTCGTGCTCATGACGACGAGCGTCGTGCCGCGCCGGCCCCAGGCCGCCAGCACGTCGTCCGTGAGGTGCTCGAGCAGCTGCGGGACGTCGGGCAGGAGCGACAGGACGACGTCGGCGTCGACGTCGGCGACGGTCTCGGCGCGGCGTGCGCCCGCCTCCACCAGCTGGTCGGCCCTCGCCGCCGTGCGGTTCCAGACGGTGAGGTCGACGTCGGCGCGCAGCAGGTTAGCGGCGACCGGTGCGCCCATGGGCCCGAGACCCAGGACGGCGACGCTGCGGCCGGTCAGCACGGCGTCGACCCTAGCCGGGTGGTCCGGGCCGGCGTGGGCACCGCCGGGCGACGGCCGGACGTCCTGTGCCGTGCCGGGCGCTCGTCCAGGTCCCCGTCCGGCGCCCGCCGGGGGGCGGGTCGCCCGCGTCGTGGCGGCGCGGCGCCTACCCTCGCCCGCGTGGACCGCATCCTCGTGACCGGCGGTGCCGCCCTGGAAGGCTCGGTCACCGTCCCCGGGGCCAAGAACAGCGTCCTGAAGCTCATGGCCGCGAGCCTGCTGGCGAGCGGGCCGACCGTGCTCGAGGGCGTGCCCCGCATCCTCGACGTGAGCATCATGGCCGAGCTGCTGCGCCGCCTCGGCGCGGACGTCGAGCACGACGCCGCCGCCCGGACCTGCCGCGTCGACGTGCCCGAGGAGGTCGGGCACGTCGCCGACTACGAGCTCGTGCGCGCGATGCGCGCGTCCATCAGCGTGCTGGGGCCGCTGACGGCGCGCGTGGGTCGCGCCGACGTGGCCGTGCCGGGGGGCGACGCCATCGGCTCGCGCGGGCTCGACCTGCACGTCGAGGGCCTGCGCGCGATGGGCGCGGAGGTCCACGTCGACCACGGGTACCTCGTGACGCAGGCGCCGCCCGGGGGGCTGCGCGGCGCCGAGATCACCCTCGCCTTCCCGAGCGTCGGCGCGACCGAGAACCTGCTCATGGCCGCGACGCTCGCCCGCGGGCAGACGGTGCTGGACAACGTCGCCCGGGAGCCCGAGATCGACGACCTCGTCGACCTGCTCGTGGCCATGGGGGCGCGGGTGCAGGGCCGCGGCGGCGGCCGGCTCGTCGTCGACGGCGTCGACGCGCTCGCGCCCGCGCGGCACGTCGTCGTCCCCGACCGGGTCGTGGCGGGCACGTGGGCGTACGCCGCCGCCATCACCGGCGGGCACGTGGACGTGCGCGGCGGGCGCGTGGAGCACCTGACGATGGCGGTCGCCAAGCTGGAGGCGGCGGGCGCGCGGGTCGAGCCCGTCGAGGGCGGCTTCGTCGTCGAGGGGCCCGCCCGGCCGCGTCCCGTCGACGTCGCGACGCTGCCCTACCCGGGCTTCCCGACCGACCTGCAGCCCTTCGCGCTCGCGCTGGCCGCGGTGGCCGACGGCAGCTGCGTCGTCACCGAGAACCTCTTCGAGGCGCGCTTCCGCTTCGCCCACGAGCTGGAGCGCCTCGGGGCCGACCTCGTCGTCGACGGCCACCACGTGCTCGTGCGCGGCCGTCCGGGGCTCTCGGCCGCACCGGTCGAGGCGAGCGACATCCGCGCCGGCGCAGCGCTCGTCGTCGCGGCGCTGCGCGCCGAGGGGACGACGGAGGTGCACGGCGTCGCGCACGTCGACCGGGGCTACGAGGACGTCGTCGCCTCGCTGCGCGGTCTGGGGGCGGACGTCCGCCGCGAGACCGTCACGGGCACGGAGACGTTCACGGCGCTGGCCTGAGCGTCGTCGGCCGTCAGGGGACGCCGAGCAGCCGCAGGAGCGCGGCGGTCGCGGCGGCGGCGAGGACGACGAGCAGGAGCGGGGCGCGTCGCCAGGCGAGCAGGCCGCCGACGAGCACGCCGGCCGGGCGCGCCGGCCCGACCGGCGTCCCTGCGTCCAGCAGCCCGGCGGTGACGACGAGCACGAGCAGCAGGACGACGGCGGACGCCGTCACGAGCCGCGCGAAGGACGCCGGCAGCGCGACCCGTCGTCGCACCCAGGGGCCGGCGGACCGCAGGGCGTACGTGCCGGCCGCGACGCACAGGACGGTCACGAGCAGGGCGAGGGGGGTCATGGCTGGTCCTGCGCCGCGCACGCCCGGGAGCCCGTGCCGCCCGGCGACGGTGACGTGCGCCGGCCGAGGGCGAGCAGCCCGAGCAGCCCGGCCAGCACCGCCGTGCCGGCCGGTGCGACCAGGGAGAGGGCGAGGGCGACCACGGCGCCGGCGGCGGCGGCCCGGCGCACGGCGGGGTCGGCGCGCAGCGACGGCAGCACGAGCGCGAGGAGCAGCGCGGGGAGGGCGGCGTCGAGCCCGAGGGCCGTGGTGTCCAGGCCGCGGCCGGCGAGCGAGCCGGTGAGCACGCCGAGGTTCCAGGTGACGAAGAGCCCGAGGCCGGCGGCCCAGTACGCGAGGCGGCGCGGGGCACCGCCGGGCTGGGCCAGCGCGAGCGCGGTGCTCTCGTCGACGAGGAGGTGGCGGGCCAGCAGCCGGCGCGGCAGCGACCCGTGGTCGAGGACGTCGGCGAGGGCCATGCCGTAGGGCACGTGCCGGAGGTTGACGACGAGGGCGGCAGCGGCCGCGACGGCGGGCGCCGCGCCGCTGACGAGCAGCCCGGCGAGCAGGAGCTGCGCCGAGCCGGCGAAGACGGCGACCGACATGAGCACCGGCACCCACGCCGGCAGGCCCCCCGCCACGGCGACGGCGCCGAAGGCGACGCCGACGACACCCCCGGCGCAGGCGGCCACGGCGGCGTCGCGCAGGACCGCCGCCGTGGCCTCTGTTCGCCGTGCCGAACGCATGGCCGGTACGGTGGTCGACGACAAAGGCGTTCGTCAAGACGAACGCGACGACCGTCGTGGTGAACACCGAGGAGGGCTCGTGGACGGACGCACGAGCGCACCGCTCGACGTCATCGCCGCCTCGCTGGCGCGCGAGCGCCGCCGCGCAGGGATCAGCCTCACGGAGCTGGCGCGCCGGGCAGGGGTCGCCAAGTCGACGCTCTCCCAGCTGGAGCAGGGGGCGGGCAACCCGGGCGTGGAGACGCTGTGGGCGCTGAGCACCGCGCTCGAGGTGCCGTTGACGCGGCTGCTGGAGGCGCAGGCGCCGCAGGTGCACGTCGTCCGGGCGGGGGAGGGCCTCGTCCTGGCCGCCGAGGCCTCGGACTACCTCGCGACGCTGCTGGCGCCCTGCCCGCCGGGGGCTCGCCGCGACGTCTACCGCGTCGTCGCCGAGCCGGGCCGCGCGCAGGTCTCCGCCCCGCACCTGCCCGACGTGCGCGAGCACGTCGTCCTCGCCGCCGGCCGCGCCCGGGTCGGGCCGGCCGAGCGACCCGTCGAGCTGGCCCCGGGCGACTACGTCACCTATCCCGGCGACGCCCGGCACGTCTTCGAGGCGCTGTCGCCAGGGACCAGCGCCGTGCTCGTCTCCGAGCACGTCTGAGGGTCCGTGGGCGAGCGCCCGACCTCAGGCGCTGCGGCGCAGGATGTCTCGCGCGACGTGCTCGTCCCGGGGGAAGACGAGGACGCGTGGGCCGTCGGTCGTCGGGGCGAGCGTGGCGCGCAGCCCCTCGGCCTCCAGGCGGGCGCGCAGCGCCTCGGCCTCGACGAAGGTGGTCGGCTCGGCGACGGGCACGAGCAGGCCGTAGTCGCCCTCCCCGCCCGCGCGGGCGCGGCCGGGCACGAGGGAGTGCCCACGGCTCCAGCCCCAGCGCAGCAGCAGCGCGATGACGGCGACGGCGACCAGGGCGACGAGGGGTCCGAAGAGGATCGAGTAGCTCCCCCAGCCCGGCATCCCCGAAGTGTGCTCCTCCGTGCGCCGGTGTGGTCGACCGGCCCCGGTCCCACCGCGGCGGGCACCTCGTCGCACGGGGCGAGGCCGGGGCACGATGCGCCCGTGCAGACCGCGTTCGTGCTCGTCGTCATCGCCGTCACCGTGGTCGCCGTCGAGGTCGCGGTCCGACGCCTGGGCGGGTCGACGCCGCTCGTGCTCGTCGTCCTGGGGGTCGTGGCCTCCTTCCTGCCGTTCGTGCCGCCGGTCGTGCTCGACCCCGAGCTCGTCCTCGTGGGTCTGCTCCCGCCGCTGCTGTACGCCTCGGCGCTGCAGACCTCGCTCGGGGACCTCAAGCACAACCTGCGGGCCATCTCGCTGCTGTCCGTGGGTCTCGTCGTCGTCACGGCGCTCGTCGTCGGGGTCGTCGTCAGCGCGCTGCTCGGCGTCCCGCTCGCGGTGGGGGTGGCCCTCGGCGCCGTCGTGGCCCCGCCGGACGCCGTGGCCGCCACCGCCGTGGCCCGGCGCGTCGGGCTGCCGCGCCGGCTCGTGACGGTCCTGGAGGGAGAGAGCCTCGTCAACGACGCGACGGCGCTGGTGCTGCTGCGGACGGCGCTCGTCGCCGTGGCGGGGACCGTCTCGGCCGTCGAGGTCGCCGGCAGCTTCCTGCTCGCGGCCGGCGGTGGGGTGCTCGTCGGGGTGGTGGTCGCGGCCGCCGCGGGGCGGCTCCGGCGGCGCCTCGACGACGCCGTCCTGGACACGACGCTCTCCTTCGCGGCGCCCTTCGTCGCCTACCTGCCGGCCGAGCAGGTCGGTGCCTCGGGCGTGCTCGCCGTCGTCGTCACGGGGCTCCTGCTGGGGCACCGCTCGGCGGTGCAGCAGACGGCGCGCTCGCGCATCGCCGAGCGGCTCACCTGGCGCACGGTGCAGTTCGTCCTCGAGGGCGGCGTCTTCCTCCTCATCGGGCTGCAGGCGGCCGACGTCGTGGCCGGCGCCGTCGAGAGCGAGCTCGGGCTGGGCCGGGCGCTCCTCGTGTGCGGCGTCGTGCTCGCCGTCGTGGTCCTGCTGCGCCTCGGGTACGTCGCCGTCGTGCTGCGGCTGGCGCGGCTGGCGGGAGGGCGCGGCGAGGTGCCGCCCTGGCGCGTCGTCGCGGTCATCGGCTGGGCGGGGATGCGGGGCGTGGTGACGCTGGCCGCCGCGGTGTCGCTGCCGACGAGCACGCCGCTGCGGGAGGTGCTCGTGCTCGCGGCGCTCACGGTCGTCGGCGGCACGCTGCTGCTGCAGGGCACGACCCTGCCGGCGCTCGTGCGGCTCGTGCGGCTGCCCGCGCCGGACCCGGGGGAGGACGTGCTCGCGCACGCCGCGCTGCTGGAGCGCACCCGGGACGCCGCCGAGCGGCGGCTGGAGGAGGTCCGCGGCGAGGGCGACCCCCAGGAGGTCGTCGACGCTCTGCACGACCGGCTGCGCCGTCGGCGTGACCGCGCGTGGGAGCGGCTCGGGCGCGGCGGCGACCTGCGCGGGCCGGGGCAGGCGTGGGTCCGGCTGCGGCTGGAGATGCTCGACGCCGAGCGCGCCGAGGTGCTGCGGGTGCGCGACGAGGGGCGGGTGCCCGACGACGTCCTGCGTGCCGTCCTGGCCGAGCTCGACGTCGAGGAGTCCATCCTCGACGCGACCGACGAGGACTCCTCCCAGCGGACCCGGGCGCTGCGCTCGCCGCGCGAGGGTGGCTGCGAGCACCTGGACTCCGCGCCGGTGTCGGACGGCGACGTGGGGGCGGACGCCTGCGAGGGCTGCGTGGCGCTCGGCGAGGCGCGCTGGGAGCACCTGCGGCAGTGCCTGTCCTGCGGCTACGTCGGCTGCTGCGACTCCTCGCCGCACCGGCACGCGAGCGCGCACGCCCGAGGTGAGGAGCACCCCGTCGTCCGCAGCGCGGAGCCCGGCGAGGCGTGGCGCTGGTGCTTCGTCGACCGGCTCGTCGGGTAGGTCCCGGAGAGGGGCCAGGAGGTCCGGGGTCGTCGCCTGGGTCAGAAGAGGCGGGTGGTGGGGTCGTCGACGCCGCGCATCGCCTCGTAGTCCAGGACGACGCAGCGGATGCCGCGGTCGGTGGCCAGCACCCGCGCCTGCGGCTTGATCTCCTGGGCCGCGAAGACGCCGGCGACGGGCGCGAGGTGCGGGTCCCGGTTCATCAGCTCGAGGTAGCGGGTGAGCTGCTCGACCCCGTCGATGTCGCCGCGCCGCTTGATCTCGACGGCGACGCTGCCGCCGACGGCGTCGCGGCACAGGATGTCGACGGGGCCGATGGGCGTCGGGTGCTCGCGCCGGACGAGGGCGTAGCCGCTGCCGAGGTGCTCGATCTGCTCGGCGAGCAGGCGCTGCAGGTGGGCCTCGACGCCGTCCTTGACCAGGCCCGGGTCGACGCCGAGGTCGACGCTCGTGTCCGAGAGCACCTCGTGGACGGAGACGACGAGGACGTCGTCGCTCTTGGTGCTCGCGACGCGCCACGTCTGGGTGGCGCCGGCCTCGGCGGCGGGACCCTCGGCCGGCGTCGTCAGCAGGGTGCACGGCGGGCTCATCCAGTTGAGCGGCTTGTAGGAGCCGCCGTCGGAGTGCACCAGGACGCTGCCGTCGGCCTTGACCATGAGCAGGCGGGTCGCGAGGGGCAGGTGGGCGGTCAGACGTCCCGCGTAGTCCACGGAGCACCGAGCGACGACGAGCCTCACGGGCGGCGACCCTAGCTGCCGTCGGTGCTGGTGCTCGCCGTGCCGGCCCAGGGCGTGGCCGGCTGGGGGCGTCGCCGGCTGGGGGCGTGGCCGGCTGGGGGCGTGGTGCGGGGCCGGCGCGGGCACGATGGGGGCGTGCCCCGCAGCAACCGCCCCCGCCGCGGAGGCAGACCCCTGCCTCGCGCGCCCCGCGGGGGCGGCGGCCCCTCCGGCGACGGCGCCCGCCCGCTCGGCGCTGGCCTGCGCAGGGTCGAGGACCACGGCGACGGCGAGTGGGTCGTCCAGGTGGTGACGGGCCACGGCCCGGCGGCGGCGGAGGGCCGTTCCTACCGGTGCCCGGGCTGCGACCAGCTGGTGCCAGCCGGCAGCCCTCATGTCGTGGCGTGGCCCGCGGACGGGCTGCTGGGCTCCGAGGCCGCGCTCGCCGACCGCCGGCACTGGCACCGCCCCTGCTGGGAGCGCCGAGCCGTCCGCCGACCTCGCTGAGCGGCCCAGCCCCGAGCCGTCCCAGCCCTGTGCCGTCTCAGCCTCGTGCAGGAGCGGGCTCGACGAGCTCGACGAGGACACCGCCCGCGTCGGCGGGGTGGACGAAGTTGACGCGGCTGCCCGCCGTGCCGCGCCGCCCACGCTCGTACAGCAGTCGCAGGCCCCGCCCGCGCAGCACCTGTGCGGCGGCGTCGACGTCGGCGACGCGGTAGGCGACCTGCTGCAGCCCCGGCCCGCGGCGGTCCAGGAAGCGGGCGACCGGCGAGCCCTCGTCCAGCGGCGCGAGCAGCTGCACCAGGGCGCCGCCGCGGGTGGGGTCCCCGACGGCGAGCATGGCCTCGCGCACGCCCTGCTCCGCGTTGGTCTCCTCGTGCACGAGCGTCATCCCGAGCTGCTGCGTGTGGAAGGCGACCGCGTCGTCGAGGTCGGGGACCGCCACCCCGACGTGGTCCAGGCCCAGCAGCAGCGACTCGTCGCCGACCCCGCCCAGTGCGCCGGCTCTCGATAGGGCTGGGCCCTCGAGGTCACCGCTCACGCCCGCGAACCTAGGGGGACCGGGTGCGAGCAGGTGACGCCCAGGTCACGGGCATGTCACGAGGCCGTCACGGGGCAGGTACGGTGGCGCTCGTGCTGGTGGCCTTCTCCGTCGCGCCCTCGGGGGTCGGCGACTCCGTCTCGGCGGCGGTGGCCGACGCCGTGCAGGTCGTCCGCGACAGCGGGCTGCCGCACCGCACCGACAGCATGTTCACCACGCTCGAGGGCAGCTGGGACGAGGTCATGGACGTCGTCCGCCGCGCCACCGAGGCCGTCGGGCGCCACGGCGACCGGGTCTCGCTCGTCCTCAAGGCCGACCTGCGGACCGGCGCGGCCGCGGGTCGCGCGGGCGAGATGCAGGCCAAGCTCGACCGGCTCGAGGACGCCCTCGGCCGGGCCGGCTCGGCCGCCGCCGGCCGCCCGACCGACGTCCTCGCCAGCACGACCGACGAGTCCTGACCCGTCGCGCCCGTCGGCGCCCGAGGCGTCCGCACGTCCACCGCGCGCGGCCCGGCGGCCTCAGCCGGCAGCACCGACCCCGACCCGCAGGCCGCACCGCGCGCCGACGAGAGGACCACCCGTGCCCGAGACCGACCTCCGCGCCGCCCCGCCCGTGCGCTCGGCCCGCCGTCGCGCCGTGGCGGGCTGGGTGGCGCTGGCCCTGCTCGCCGCCGTGGGGCTGGCCGCGGTGGGGCTCGGCGTCGCCCAGCGGACGGTGTGGCTCCCCGACGACGAGGTGAGCGCCACCGCGACCACCACCACGGGCGGCGACGCACCGGCCCGGCTCGTCGTGACGGCGCCGGGCGTCCTGGAGACCCGGCCCGGCCCGGTCACGGTGACGGCGACGTCCCCCGACGGCGGCCCCGTCGTCCTCGTCCTCGGCCGCGAGGTGGACGTCCAGGCGTGGACCGCCGACGTGCCGACCGCCGTCGTCGGCGGGCTGACGAGCGAGACGACGCTCGGCGTCGACCCGCCGGCTGCCGCGGCCGCGCAGGTGGACCTGACCGACGTCGCCGGCTCCGACCTCTGGACCCGCGTCGAGACGGGGGAGGGCACCGCGACGATGCAGCTGGACGTGCCCGAGGGGCGCTGGCTCGTCCTCGCCGCGGCCGACGGCGAGGGCGCCGCCCCCGAGGAGATCACCCTCACCTGGCCGCAGGAGGTCGTGACGCCCTACGCCACCCCGCTGCTCGTCGGCGGCGGCACCGCGCTGCTGCTCGCGCTGGCCCTCGCCGTCGTCCACGCCCGCACCTCGCGCACGCGCCGTCACCGTGCGCTGGAGCAGGCCCGCGACGAGGCCCCCGGACCGGCCTCGGGACCTCAGGAGCCGACGAGCCCGGACGCCCGCGACGACACCCGGCCGACCAGGGCCGTGGAGGAGAGCCGATGAGCCACCGCATGTTCGCCAGCCGCCGCGCCGGCGCCGCCGGCGCGGGCCTGGCCCTCGCCGTCGTGCTCGCCGGCTGCGCCGAGCAGCCGCTGCCCGCGCCCGCGCCGCAGGAGGTCGCCGGCGCCGCACCGGCCGTCACGGCCGAGCGGGCGGCCCAGGTCCACGCGGCCGTCGCCGCCGACGCCGCGGAGGCCGACGCCGCCCGGGACGTCGCTCTCCTCGAGCCGCGGGTCACGGGCGCGGCCGCTGAGCTGCGCGAGGCCCGGTACCGGCTGCAAGAGCTGCTGGAGGAGGCGCCTGGGCCGACGCCCCTGGACGGGGAGGTCCTGCTCGACGTCGTCCCCGCCGTCGGCGTGCCCGGGGCCGAGCAGGGGCAGGCGCCCGCACGCGCCGTGCCGCCCGCCGAGGCCGCGGCGACCTTCCCTCGCACCTGGATGGGCGTGACGCAGGTTCCCGGGGCTGCTCCCCAGCTCGTCGTGCTCGTGCAGGACGACGCGCGCAGCCCCTACCGCGCCGTCGCGACGACGTCCTTGCTGCCGGGTGCCGAGCTGCCGCAGACCCTGGCGCCCGAGGTCGGCGCCCCGCTGCTGGCCCCTGACGCGCAGGGACTGGCGCTCGCCCCGGAGGAGGCGCTCTCGCAGTACGCCGCAGCGCTGGAGGACCCGGACGCGGCCGAGGCGGCGCGCTTCGGCGACGACGCCTTCCGTGAGGCCGTCCTCGCCGAGCGCGCGGCCGCCGAGGCCGTCGACTTCTTCGCGGTCGAGACGAGCCGCGGGGTCCGCCCGGGCTCCGTCACGGCGGTGCCGACGGCCGACGGCGGAGCGCTCGTCGTCGGCGTCATGGACAGCGAGGTCGTCCAGCAGGTCGAGGAGGCGGGCGCCGTCCTGACGCTCTCCGAGGCGGTCGCGGCCCTCGCGGGGACGGAGGACGCCGAGGAGCGTGTCGCGTCGCGGTACCTCGAGGTCGTCGCGCTCGCCGTCCCGCCGGCACCCGAGGAGGGCGCCGAGCCGGGGCCGGTGCAGGTGGTGGGCGCCGACCGTGTCCTCGTCGAGGCGGAGGCGAGCTAGCTCCCTGCGCCGTGCCGCGGTGCCTCGTGCCGTGGCAGCATCTCCGCGGCCGGCGCGCGTGCCGAGGCGGTGCGCAGCGCACGGGCGCCGTCGGTCGGGCCGGCGACGAGCCCGACGGCTGGTCGAGGCGAGAAGGCCCGGACCGACGAGCCCAGACGACCAAGCCCAGACGACCAAGCCCGACGACCAAGCCCGACGACCAAGCCCAGACGAGCAGCCCCGACAGGAGAGCACCGCATGAGCCAGCGCAGCGCCGGACCGGGAGGCCCCGCGGGTACCGGAGGTCTCAACCTACGAGGAGCCGTCGACCTGTCCGGGCTCGGTCGCCCGCAGCCGACCGCGGCGCCGCCCGCTCCGGCGGCCGGCGGCGGTGACGGCACCCCGGGCCTCGTCGTCACGGTGACCGAGGAGTCCTTCCAGGGCGTCGTCGAGCAGTCGACGAGCGTGCCGGTCGTCATCGCGCTGTCGTCGTCGCGGGCCACGGGCGCCGAGCAGCTCACGGCGACGCTGCGGCGGCTGGTGCAGGAGGACGCCGGGCAGTGGCTGCTGGGCGAGGTGGACGCCGACGCGAGCCCTCGCATCGCCGCTGCCTTCCAGGTGCAGACGGTGCCCTCGGTGCTCGCCGTCGTCGCCGGCCAGCCCGTGCCGCTGTTCCAGGGCGTGCTGCCCGAGGACCAGGTGCGCCAGTACCTCGACGCGCTGCTGGACCTGGCCCAGCGTCAGGGCGTCACCGGGCGGCTCGAGGTCGGTGCGCAGGAGGGGCAGCCCGAGGAGGCCGTCGAGCCGCCGCTGCCCCCGCTGCACCAGGAGGCCTTCGACGCCATCGAGCGCGACGACCTCGACGCCGCGGCCGACGCCTACCGCCGCGCGCTCGCCGAGGCCCCGGCCGACGAGGACGCCCGCGTCGGCCTGGCCCAGGTCGAGCTGCTGCGTCGCTCCCGCGGGGCCGACCTCGACGCTGCCCGTGCGGCGGCGGCCGCCGACCCGGCCGACGTCGACGCCGCGATGCTCGTCGCGGACCTCGACCTGCTGGGCGGGCACGTCGACGACGCCTTCGCCCGCCTCGTCGCGGCCGTCCGAGCGACGTCGGGCGAGGAGCGCGAGCAGGTCCGGGTCCGTCTCGTCGAGCTCTTCGAGGTCGTCGGCCCCACCGACCCGCGCGTCCTGCGCGCCCGTCGCGCCCTCGCCAGCGCCCTCTTCTGACGCCCCACCTCTCGCGACGTCCGGCCCACTCGCGATGTGCGACCTTGACGCGGAGTCCTGCGGCGGCTGACCCCGCGACAAGGCCACACATCGCGGGGGGAGTCCGCGACAAGGTCGCACATCGCGGGGGAGCGAGGGGTGGGACGGGCCGAACGCCCGGCTCCTCGGGTGAGGGGCCGGGCGTCCGACGGCGGGCGTTCGGGCTGCAGGTGTCAGCTGACCGCCGCCCGTGGACGGCGTGCAGGCGTCAGAGGACGTCCTCGTCGACCCAGTCGAAGGTCTTCGTGACGGCCTTCTTCCACAGCCGCAGGACGCGCTCGCGCTCGGCCTCGTCCATCTGCGGCTCCCAGCGCCTGCCCTCGGCCCAGTTCTTGCGGACCTCGTCGAGGTCGGACCAGAAGCCGACGGCGAGCCCCGCGGCGTAGGCGGCACCCAGCGCCGTCGTCTCCGCAACCTGCGGGCGCACGACGGGGACGCCGAGGACGTCGGCCTGGAACTGCATGAGCAGGTCGTTGACGACCATGCCGCCGTCCACGCGCAGCTCCTCCAGCGGGACGCCGGAGTCGGCGTTGGCCGCGTCGAGCACCTCCCGCGTCTGGAAGGCCGTGGCCTCCAGCGCCGCTCGCGCGATGTGCGCCTTCGTGACGTACCGCGTGAGGCCGACGACGGCGCCGCGCGCGTCGCCCCGCCAGTACGGCGCGAAGAGCCCGGAGAAGGCGGGGACGACGTACACGCCGCCGTTGTCCTCCACGCTCGCCGCGAGCGTCTCCACCTCGGGCGCCGAGCCGATGAGGCCGAGGTTGTCGCGCAGCCACTGCACGAGCGAGCCCGTGACGGCGATCGAGCCCTCCAGCGCGTACACCGGCTTGGCGTCGCCGATCTGGTAGCCGACCGTCGTGAGCAGGCCGTTGTCGCTGCGCACCAGCTCCTCTCCCGTCGTGACGATGAGGAAGTTGCCGGTGCCGTAGGTGTTCTTGGCCTCGCCGGGGGAGAAGGCGGTCTGCCCGAAGGTCGCCGCCTGCTGGTCGCCGAGGATGCCGGCGATCGGCGTCTCCCGCAGCAGGCTGGACCCCTCGACCTTGCCGTACACCTCGCTGCTGGAGCGGATCTCGGGCAGCATCGAGCGGGGGATGTCCATGGCGGCGAGGACGTCGTCGTCCCAGGACAGCGTCGCGAGGTCCATGAACAGGGTCCGGCTGGCGTTGGTGACGTCGGTGGCGTGCAGCCCCCCGTCCGTGCCCCCGGTGAGGTTCCACAGCAGCCAGGAGTCCGTCGTGCCGAACATGAGCTCGCCCGCCTCGGCGCGCTCGCGGGCGCCCTCGACGTTCTCCAGGACCCACATGATCTTGGTGCCGGCGAAGTAGGGGTTGAGCGGCAGCCCGCAGACCTCGCGGAAGCGGTCGACGCCGCCGTCGGCCGCGAGCCGGTCGACGATGGGCTGCGTCCGCACGTCCTGCCAGACGATGGCGTTGTAGACCGGCTCGCCGGTGGTCCTGTCCCACACCACCGTCGTCTCGCGCTGGTTGGTGATGCCGACGGCGGCGACGTCGTGCCGGGTGATGTCGGCGCGCGAGAGGGCCTGGCCGATGACCTCGCGCGTGTTGCGCCAGATCTCCGCCGGGTCGTGCTCGACCCAGCCGGCCCGCGGGAAGATCTGCTCGTGCTCCAGCTGGCCCGTCGAGACGATGGAGCCGGAGTGGTCGAAGACGATGGCCCTCGTGCTGGTCGTGCCCTGGTCGATGGCGACGACGTAGCGGGCGCTGCTGGCGGAGGTGTTCTCGCTCATGGGACTTCGGTGTCCTTCCTCGGGGTGGGGTCGGGTGCGGGCAGGCGGCGGTCAGGCGGCGGCCACCGGCATGACGTAGAAGACGAGACCGGCGAGCGCACCACCGACCACCGGGCCGACGACCGGGACCCACGAGTAGCCCCAGTCGGAGGAGCGCTTGCCCCTGATGGGCAGCAGGGCGTGGGCGATGCGCGGGCCGAGGTCACGGGCGGGGTTGATGGCGTAGCCCGTGGGCCCGCCGAGCGAGGCGCCGATGCCGACGACGAGCAGCGCCACGGCGAGCGGGCCGAGCCCGGCGGGCGTGTTGCCGAACATGAGGATGACGAAGACGAGCACGAAGGTCCCGATGACCTCGGTCAGGACGTTCCAGCCGTAGGAGCGGACCTCCGGGCCGGTCGAGAAGACGCCGAGCTTGGCGCCGGCGTCGTCGGTGATGTCGAAGTGCTTCTTGTAGGCGAGGTACATGACGACCGCGCCGAGGAAGCCGCCGACGAGCTCGGCGCCGAAGTACACGAGGGTGTTGAGGAGGGTTGCCGGGACGCCAGGTGCGTACTCGTTGCCCGAGACGAGCAGGCCGACCGTCACGGCCGGGTTCAGGTGGGCGCCGGAGGCGAAGGCGACGTAGACGCCGGCGAAGACGGCGAGGCCCCACCCGAAGGTGATGAGCAACCAGCCGCCGCCGAAGCCCTTGGACCTCGTGAGCAGGACGTTGGCGACGACGCCGCAGCCCAGCAGGGTGAGCGTGGCGGTCCCGAGGACCTCGGACAGGACGATGTCGAGCAGGGACGGTGGCATGCAGGGCTCCTCGTGACGGCGTTGTCGGAAGCGGTGGTGGTGCAGGTGGTCGGGCGGTGCGCCGGTCGACCAGGTGGGTCGGCCCGGTCTCCAGACAGGGGCAGGTGGTGGGGCGGTCAGGAAGGGTGGTCAGGGCGAGGCCGCGGCAGCGGCACCGGAAGGCGCCGCTGCCGCTCGCGGACGTCGGTCAGGCGGCGGTGGCCGACGTCACGGGGACGTCGGGCCGGATGTCCGGGGCCTCCAGCCGCCGGCGCTCGGCGGCGGCGTCGTCGTCCTCGACCTCGGCGGCCCGCTCGGCCTCGACCCGGGCGAGGTAGGAGGAGACCTCCTCCTCGACGCGGGCGGCGTCCCAGCCGAGGGCGCCGGCCATGAGGTCGGCGACGGCGCGGGCGCTCGCGGTGCCGCGGTCGGCCTGCTCGTAGGACAGCCGGGTGCGCCGGGTGAGCACGTCCTCGACGTGCAGCGCCCCCTCGTGCGTCGCGGCGTACAGCGCCTCGGCGCGCAGGTAGTGCGGGGCGCCCTCCAGCGGCTGGCCGAGAGAGGGGTCGGCGTCGACGAGGGCGAGCAGCTCGTCGACCTGCCCGCCGAAGCGGTGCAGGAGGTGCTCGACCCGCTCGACGCTCCAGCCGCGCTCGGCCGCGAGGCGGTGACGCTGCGCCCAGCGGACGCCGTAGCCCTCGGCCCCCGCCAGCGGCAGGGAGGCCGTCAGGGAGGGGCCGGCCGGCCGGTCGCCCGGTGCCACGTCGGCGAGGGCGGCGTCGACGACGTCGCGGGCCATCACCCGGTACGTCGTGTACTTGCCGCCGGCGACGACCGTCAGGCCCGGGCGCAGCGTCGCGACGGTGTGCTCGCGGCTGACCTTGGTCGTGGTCGTCGGGTCGCCGCCGCCCTTGCCGCCCTTCTCCGCCCCCTTCTCGCCCGGCAGCGCACCCTTGGCCGTGGGCTGCAGCAGCGGCCGCAGGCCGGTGTAGACGCCGAGGATGTCCTCCCGCCCGAGCGGCCGGGTGAGGACGGCGTTGGCGTGGTCGAGCAGGTAGTCGATGTCCTCGGCGGTGGCCACGGGGTGGTCCTTCGTGAGGTCCCAGGGGGTGTCGGTGGTGCCGATCACCCAGTGCGTCTCCCACGGGATGACGAACAGGACGCTCTTCTCGGTGCGCAGGATCAGCCCGGACTCGCCGTCGACGGCGTCCTTCGGGACGACGATGTGCACGCCCTTGGACGCGTTGACCTCCAGGCCACGCGTGCGGAACAGCTCCTGGATCTCGTCGGTCCACACCCCGGTCGCCCCGATGACGTGCCGGGCGCGGACGGCGATCTCGCGGCCGGTCTCCAGGTCGACGGCGCGGACGCCGACGACCCGGCCGCCCTCCTCCAGGTAGCCGACGACCTGCGTGCGCGAGGCGGCCAGCGCCCCGTGGCCGACGGCCGTGCGGACGACGACGTGCACGAGGCGCGCGTCGTCGACCTTGGCGTCCCAGTACTGGATGGCGCCGACGGCGGCGTCGCGGCGCAGGCCCCGGAACCTGCGGTGCAGGCCCCCGCGCAGCAGGTGCTTGTGCAGCGGCACGGTGCGCCGGCCAGCGGCGCCGCCGCGGCCGACGAGCCCGGCCATCGTGTCGTACAGCGCGATGCCGGCGCCGATGTAGAAGCGCTGCCACTGCTTCTCGAGCGGGAAGAGGAAGGGCACCGGGTGCACGAGGTGCGGCGCGAGGGAGTCCACGAGCAGCCCCCGCTCGCGCAGCGCCTCGTGGACCAGGTGGAAGTCGAGCATCTCCAGGTACCGCAGCCCGCCGTGGATGAGCTTGCTGGCGCGGCTGGAGGTGCCGGCGGCCCAGTCGCGACGCTCGAGGACGCCCACGGAGAGCCCACGGCTCGCGGCGTCCAGGGCGGCCCCGGCTCCGGTGATGCCACCTCCGACGACGAGCACGTCGAGCTCCTCGGTGGCCATCCGCTCCAGCGCCTCGGTGCGGCTGGCGGCGGACAAGGCGGTGCTGCTCATGGCGGCTGCCTCCTGCGCAGACCTCCGTCGGCCCGCAGTCGACCGGGGAGCGCGCCCCTGTGGCGTCCTCGTCCGGTGCGTCGACTGTGGCCTCAGGCGCTCGTCGTGACCACCGTGTGCACGGACGTGCACACTGGCCAGGTCGCCGCCCGACCGGGCAGGTCGCCGTGCGGACGGCGACGGCGCACGGCGGGGGAGGTGCCGGATGGACGAGGACGACCTGGAGCGGGTGGCGCGCCGGTACTGGCTGGACCGGGTGACGATGGACGTCGTGGCGCGGGAGGAAGGGGTGTCGCGGAGCACCGTCTCGCGCATGCTCGACGCGGCTCGCGCTCGAGGCGTCGTGCAGATCACCGTCGGCTCTGTGCACGGACGTGCACCCGCGCTGGCGGCTGCGCTGCGCGACCGCTTCGGCGTGGACGCCGTCGTCGCCCCCACCGCCGAGGGCGAAACCGACCTCGCCCGGCTCGAGGCCGTCGCCGCGGCGACGGGCGCCCTTCTCGCGGACCTCATGGGCAGCGGGATGGTCCTCGGCGTCGCCTGGGGCACGACGACGAGCGCCGTCGCCCGCCACCTGCCCGCCCGCCCGACCGTCGACGCCCACGTCGTCCAGCTCAACGGCGCGGCCAACACGCGCAGCTCGGGCGTCGGCTACGCCGGCGAGGTGGTCGACCGCTTCGGCGCCGCCTGGGGGGCCGAGGTGCACCAGTTCCCCGTCCCCGCCTTCTTCGACGCCGTCGCGACACGCAGGGCCATGTGGCGCGAGCGCAGCGTCCAGGGCGTCCTGGCCCTCCAGCAGCGCTGCGACGTCGCGCTCTTCGGCGTCGGCACCGTCGACGCCGGCGTGCCGAGCCGGGTGTACACGGCGGGCTACCTCACGGACGCCGACCGGCTCTCCCTGGCCGAGGAGCGCGTCGTCGGTGACGTCTGCACCGTCTTCCTCCGCGCTGACGGCAGCTGGCAGGGCGTCCCGCTCAACGCCCGCTCCAGCGGTCCGCCACCACCCGCTCTCACGCGGATCCCCCGCCGGGTCTGCGCCGTCGCCGGCAGCGGCAAGGTCGTCGCGCTGGGCGCCGCGCTGGCCGCCGGCCTCGTCACCGACCTCGTCGTCGACTCGACGACGGCGCGCAGGCTCCTCGCCCAGCGCTGACCCGCCCAGGGGCCCGACCGGGCCAGGCCGCCGTCGGACGGGTGGTGGGCGCGATATGCCGGACATCGGCGGCGCTGTGACGCATGATCGTCCTGGGACGCGACCGCGTGCCCAGCTCTCTCGCCCCGGAGGAAACAGATGTCGACCCACCCGCAGCCGGCCAGCGGCGCCGGCGCGCCGGCCGCCCAGAAGACCAACACCCTGGCGATCATCGCCCTGGTGCTCTCCTTCTTCGTGTCCCTCGGCGGCATCGTCTGCGGCCACATCGCCCGCAAGCAGATCCGGGAGACCGGCGAGGGCGGCGCCGGCATCGCCCTGGCGGGGCTCATCATCGGGTACGTCGGTCTGATCTTCAGCATCCTGGCCGTCGTCCTCATCGTCTCCAGCGGCATGGCGGGCGCGGGGATGTGAGCCGCGGCCGCTGAGGTCGACGCGCCGCACCGCCACGGCGGTGCGGCGCGTCTCGCGTCCGGGGTCGGTCGGCCGCGCGTCGTGGTCGTGGCCGATGAGCGCCGCCGCCGGCGACGGTCTCCCCTCGCGTCGGGGCGGACCAGCCGCCCCCGTCGCGGGGAGGCACCATGGGCAGGAGCGACCGGCGCACGATCACCACGACGCTGTGGTTCGACGGGCGCACCGAGGAGGCGGCCGAGCTGTACGTCTCGGTCTTCGCGGGCTCACGCGTCGTCGAGGTGAGCCGGTACCCGGACGGCTTCGTCGACCCGGGGTCGGGCGCCGACCGCTCGGGCGCCGTCGCCACGGTCGAGCTGGAGGTGGCGGGGACGCCGCTGGTCCTGCTCGACGGCGGCCCGGCCTTCCCGCAGACGCCGGCGGTCTCGCTCTCGGTCGCCTGCGCCGACCAGGCCGAGGTGGACCGGGTCTGGACGGCGCTGCTGGACGGTGGCGGGCAGGAGTCGCGGTGCGGCTGGCTCACCGACCGCTTCGGCGTCTCCTGGCAGGTCGTCCCCGACGCCCTGGAGGAGCTGCGGACCGCCGCTGACCCCGGCCGGGCGAGCCGCGCCTTCCAGGCCATGCTGGGCATGGGCAAGATCGACGTCGCGGAGCTCTACCGGGCCGCCGACGGCTGACTCACGGGCGGGCGCCGTGGCCTCACCCCTCCGGCACGCCGTCCAGCAGGACGGCGGGCGCGAGGTCTCCGGAGACCAGCTGCCGCAGCGCTGCCTCCACCCGCTCCGCCAGCCCGCGGCCCGTCCGCTCGCGCACCTGTGCCGGCGTGCACCACGCCGCCTCGAGGACCTCGCCGTCGAGGAAGCGGCACCGGACCGGCAGGTCGACGTCGTGCACGCCGCCGTCGAGCAGCGCGAGCAGGCGCCCGGGCTGGCGGCCGTCGGCGCTGCGCCGGTCGAGGGCGAGCAGCCGGCCCGGGACGAGGCCGAGCCCGAGCTCTTCGCCCACCTCCCGCGCGGCGGCGGCCCGCAGGCCCTCGCCCTCCTCGACGAGACCGCCTGGAACCTCCCACGGCACCTTGTAGGAGGTCCGCAGGAGCAGCACCCGCCCCGCCGGGTCGCGGAGCACCAGCCCGGCGGCGAGCAGCGACGTCGCGAGGAGCGGGAGCAGCGCCGGCAGGCCGTCCTGCGCCGGCAGCGGGTCACCGGCGACCCAGGCCACGACCGCCAGGTCGCGCGGGGCCTCGCCGCCGACGCACGCCACACCCCGCAGCACACCCTCGCGTCGCAGACCGCCGCGGGCCGCTACCCAGGCCACCGCCTCGTCGGCGACGGCGTGCACCGCCTGCACCCGCCGAGCCCCGGAGGCGAGGGCCGCGTCGAGCTCGGCGGCCAGGCGGCGAGCCAGACCGGCGGCGTCCGCCGCAGCGCCGGTGAGGTCACCGAGGTCGAGCACGCCCGGCCCGGAGGCCAGAGGGCCGCCGGCCCACGGGACGGGCGCTCCCGCCCCAGAGCCCTGCAGAGGACGCGTCAGCCGAGCGTCTCCGCGCCGACGCCCGCGGCCGCGGCGGCGTCGTCGACCCCCTCGGGCACGAGCCACACCGCACCGAGCGGCGGGACCCGCAGCGCCAGCGAGTGGTCGCGACCGGCCCAGGCGACGTCCTCGGCCTGCAGCGTGCCGGTGTTGACGACGCCCGACCCGCCGTAGACCGCGTCGTCGGTGCTGAGCAGCTGCGTCCAGGCCCCGCCCTGCGGCAGCGCGACGCGGTAGCCCTCGTGCGGCGTGCCCGCGAAGTTGACGACGGCGACCAGCGGACGCCCGCCGGCGTCCCGCCGCACGAAGGCGACCGTGCTGCGCCCGGCGTCGTCGGCGTCGAGCCACTCGAAACCGGAGCTGTCGAAGTCCTTCTCCCACAGCTGCGGGTGGTCGCGGTAGATCGCGTTCAGGTCGGAGACCAGGCGCTGGACGCCCAGGTGGCCCGGGTCGTCCTGCAGCCACCAGTCGAGGCTGCGCTGCTCGGCCCACTCCCGGTCCTGCGCGAATTCCTGCCCCATGAAGAGCAGCTGCTTGCCGGGGTGGGCCCACATGTAGGCCAGGAAGGCGCGGACGTTGGCCAGCTGCTGCCAGCGGTCACCGGGCATCTTGCGCAGCAAGGACCCCTTGCCGTGCACGACCTCGTCGTGGCTGATGGGCAGCACGTACTGCTCGGAGAAGGCGTAGACGAGCGAGAAGGTCAGCTTGTGGTGGTGGTGCACCCGGTGCATCGGGTCCTCGCCGACGTAGTCCAGCGAGTCGTGCATCCACCCCATGTTCCACTTCAGGCCGAAGCCGAGGCCGCCGCCGTCGGTGGGGCGGGTGACGCCGGGCCAGGCGGTGGACTCCTCGGCGATGGTGACGATGCCGGGGACGCGCCGGTAGGCCGTCGCGTTGAACTCCTGCAGCAGCTCGATTGCCTCGAGGTGCTCGCGCCCGCCGTAGCGGTTGGGGATCCACTGCCCGGCCTCGCGCGAGTAGTCCAGGTACAGCATGGAGGCGACGGCGTCGACGCGGATGCCGTCGATGTGGAACTCCTCGAGCCAGTACACGGCGTTGGCGACGAGGAAGTTGCGCACCTCGGGGCGGCCGTAGTCGGGCACGAGGGTGCCCCACTCGGGGTGCTCGCCCTTGCGGGGGTCGGGGTACTCGTACAGCGGCTCGCCGTCGAAGCGGGCGAGGGCGAACTCGTCCTTCGGGAAGTGTCCCGGCACCCAGTCGAGGATGACGCCGATGCCTGCGGCGTGGAGCGCGTCGACGAGGTGGCGGAACTCGTCGGGGCTGCCGAAGCGCGCGGTGGGGGCGTAGTAGGAGGACACCTGGTAGCCCCAGGACCCGCCGAAGGGGTGCTCGGAGACCGGCAGCAGCTCGACGTGGGTGAAGCCCAGGGCGGTGACGTGCCCGACGAGCTGCTCGGCGAGGTCGGTGTAGGACAGCCCCTGGCGCCACGAGCCGAGGTGCACCTCGTAGACGCTCATCGGGCCGGAGTGCGGGTCGGTGGCGGCCCGTCGGCGCAGCCACTCGTCGTCGCCCCAGGTGTAGGAGGACTCGGTGACGACCGAGCCCGTGGCCGGCGGCACCTCGGCCATCCGGGCCATCGGGTCGGCCTTCTGCCGCCACACGCCGTCCTGGCCCTGGAGCTCCAGCTTGTAGACCTCGCCGTCCCCGACGCCCGGGACGAAGATCTCCCACACGCCGGTCGAGCCGAGCGAGCGCAGCGCGTGGGAGCGCCCGTCCCAGTGGTTGAAGCCGCCGACGACGCGCACGCCGCGCGCGTGCGGGGCCCACACCGTGAAGGCGGTGCCGACGACGTCACCCAGAGCATCGCCCTCGTAGCGCAGCACCCGAGCCCCGAGCGCCGTCCACAGCTGCTCGTGGCGGCCCTCGCCGATGAGGTGAAGGTCCACCTCGCCGAGCGTCGGCCAGAAGCGGTAGGGGTCGTCGGCGGTGTCCGGCGCACCGCCCGGCCACGTCGTCTCGACGCGGTAGTCGGGCACCTGCTCGAACGGCAGGACGGCGACCCAGACGCCGTCGTGCTCGTGCTCGGCCTCCGTGCGCCCGTCCGCGGTCAGGACGACGACGCGCTCGGCGAGGGGACGTCGGACCCGCACCGTGACGCCGCCGTCGTGGGCGTGGGGGCCCAGCACGTCGTGCGGGAAGGCCGAGGCGCCGTGCGCGACGGCGTCCAGGGCGCCGAGGTCGACCGGTGCGCGGGAGGGCGTGCCGGTGCTGCTCTCGGTCGCGGCCTCGCTGCTGGCCTCGGCGAGGGCGGGTGCGGTGGGGTCGGCCACGTGGGTCTCCTCGGGACGGGGGGCGGGATCGCCGGCGAGCAGGCGCTCGACGGCTCCCAGCGGGACGGGCAGCCACTGCGGACGCTGACGGGTCTCGTAGACCACCTCGTACAGCGCCTTGTCGAGCAGGAGGGCCCGGTGGAGCAGCGTGCCGGGGCGGGCACGGGGGTCGTCGTCCACCTCAGCGGCGCCGGCGAGGAAGGCCTCGGTCGCCTCGGCCGTCCAGGCGGCGGCCCGGGCGGTCAGCCCCTCGTCGTCGCGGCCGGCGACCACGTGGGCGCCGGCGTAGTCCAGCGAGCGGACCATCCCGACGACGTCGCGGACGGCGACGTCGGGGCGGACCCGCTCGGCGAGGGGGCGCAGCGGCTCGCCCTCGAAGTCGAGAACGACCCACCCGCGCCCGGGCACCGACAGCACCTGGCCGAGGTGGTAGTCCCCGTGGACCCGCTGCAGCGGCGGCAGGTCCTCAGGCCCGGGCAGGTCCTCCAGCGCGGCGACGTGGCGCTCGAGGGCCTCCCGGTGCGGGGCGAGGGCGGGCGCGGACGCCAGCGCCCACTGCACCCGCTCCCCGAGGCCACGCACGAGGGCCGCGCGCCCCTCGTCGGTGACGGGGGTCTCGCCGAAGGACTCCGCGAGCGCCCGGTGCACCAGCGCGGTCGCGCGCCCGAGCGAGCGGGCGCCGTCCGCGAAGGAGGCACCGGCCTCCACGGCGCGGCACGCCTCGCGCCAGGCGTCCTGGGCGCCGGTGAGGAACTCCGACAGGACGGCCAGGTGGCCGTCGACCGCCTGCCCGTCAGCGTCGGTCCACCGGCCGCTGACCCAGCCGAACGGGCGCGCGACCTGCTCCGAGCCTGCCTCCCACAGCGCCCGCGCGACGACGACGTCGGGGTTCTCGCCGGGGGAGAGCACCCGGAAGACCTTGAGGATCGAGGGGGCCTCGCCGCCGGCGCCGACGACGACGCTCGTGTTCGACTGCTCGCCGCCGAGCAGGCGCGAGCCCGCCCCCGGGTCCACCGGGGCGCCGGCACCTGTGTGCCCCTCGGCGGCGGCGCCCTCGCCCGCCCCGTCCCCGCAGCGGGCGCCGTCGGCCATCAGGGCCAGCAGGGCCGCGACCAGCCCCTGGTCGGCGGCGCCGTCGACGACCGTGCGGCCGTCGGGCAGGACGCCGACGACGGATGCCGCGGGCGGCGTGCCGGCGCCCTGCGGGCGCAGGGCCAGCGGCACCTGCACGACGGCGGTCTCCTCCGGCGTGCGCACCGCGAGCAGGTGCAGCGCCAGCTCGACGCCCTCCGAGGGCTCGCCCGCGGGCTCGACGGGGGGCAGCAGCACGGAGCCGAGGAGCTCGTGCGTGGCGCCGGACCCCTTCGCCGGGTACCAGCGCTGCGCCGGCATCCAGGTGTCCAGGAGGGCGACCAGCTCGGGGACCGGCGCCGAGGTCACCGCCCTGGCGCGCGCGCTCACCGGTCCACCACCGCGAGCCACAGGAAGTCGCGGGCTCCGAGCGTCACGGGCAGCCTCCCGTCGTCACCGACGCGGGGGAAGCCCGCGCCGCCGAACAGGTCGACCAGGTCGTGGCCCTCGCGCCCCGGCAGCCGCAGGGAGCTCGCCTGCGGCGCGGCGGCCAGGTTCGCCACGCAGAGCACCGTCTCGGGCTCCAGACCGCTGCGGGCGGACTCCTCGTCGTCGACGACGCGCAGGAAGGCGAGCACCGCCGGGTTGTCCGCGTGCAGCGGCACGTAGGTGCCGACGCCGAAGACGGGGTGCTGGCGGCGCAGCGCCAACAGCGCCCGCACCCAGTGCAGCAGGGAGGAGGAGCTCGCGAGCGCGGCCTCCACGTTGACCGCCCCGAAGCTGTAGACGAGGGACTGCACCGTCGGCAGGTACAGCTTGCCGGGGTCGGCGGTGCTGAAGCCGGCGTTGCGGTCGGGCGTCCACTGCATCGGGGTCCGCACGCTGTCGCGGTCGTCGAGCCAGATGTTGTCGCCCATGCCGATCTCGTCGCCGTAGTAGAGGCACGGGGAGCCGGGGAGCGAGAGCAGCAGGGCGTGCAGGAGCTCGACCTCGGCGCGCGAGCCGTCGACCAGCGGCGCCAGACGTCGGCGGATGCCGACGTTCGCCCGCATCCGGGGGTCGGGCGCGTACCAGCCGTACATGGCCGCGCGCTCCTCGGTGGAGACCATCTCCAGCGTCAGCTCGTCGTGGTTGCGCAGGAAGGTGCCCCACTGCGCGCCCGCGGGAATCTCCGGCGTCTCGGCGAGGGTGTCCAGGATGGGCGCCGCCCGCCCCTCGCGCACGGAGGAGTACAGCCGTGGCATGACGGGGAAGTGGAAGCACATGTGGCACTCGGGGTCGTCGGCCTCGCCGTAGTAGGCGACGACGTCTTCCGGGGGCTGGTTGGCCTCGGCGAGCAGGATCCGTCCGGGGTACTCGCGGTCCACCATCTGCCGCAGGGACTTGAGGAAGTCGTGCGTGCGGGGGAGGTTCTCGCAGTTGGTGCCCTCCTCCTCGAAGAGGTAGGGCACGGCGTCCAGGCGGAAGCCGTCGATGCCGAGGTCCAGCCAGTAGCGGACGACGTCGAACATCGCCTCGCCGACCGCGGGGTTCTCGAAGTTGAGGTCCGGCTGGTGGGAGAAGAAGCGGTGCCAGAAGTACTGCCGGCGCACCGGGTCGAAGGTCCAGTTCGAGGTCTCGGTGTCGACGAAGATGATCCGGGCGTCTTCGTACCGCTCCGTCGTGTCGCTCCAGACGTAGAAGTCGCCGTACGGACCCTCGGGGTCGCTGCGGCTGGCCTGGAACCAGGGGTGGGCGTCGCTCGTGTGGTTCATCACCAGGTCGGTGACGATGCGGATGCCGCGGGCGTGCGCCTGCGCCACCAGCTCGGTGAAGTCGGCGAGGGTGCCGAACTCCGAGAGCACCGAGTAGTAGTCGGAGATGTCGTAGCCGCCGTCGCGCAGGGGCGAGGCGTAGAAGGGCGGCAGCCACAGGCAGTCGACGCCGAGCCACTGCAGGTAGTCCAACCGCCCGATCAGGCCCGTGAAGTCCCCCGAGCCCGAGCCGTTGGAGTCGGAGAACGCGCGGACGAGGACCTCGTAGAAGACGGCCTTGCGGTACCAGTCGGGGTCGTCGGACAGGCCGCTGCCGAGCGCGCCGAAGAAGCCGGCGCCGCTCGCGAGGGCGGCGTCCTCCCCGGCCGAGGCGCCGCCGCCGACGCCCGGCCCCACGACCGGCGTCGAACCGGTCGAGGGCGCGGGAGCGACGACCGGGGCCGACCCGGTCGAGGACCCGACGACGGGCAGCGAGCCGGTCGAGGGGCCCTCGCCGGTCGGGGAGACCCCGACCGCGGGACTGGGACCGGTGAACGGGCTGGAGGAGTGGCTGCTCACGCGCCACCTCCGCGGACGAGGCTGGCGACGTGCGCGGGCCGGCCGGGCCCGAGCTCGACGTAGATGTCGCGCCCCCACGTCCACGCACCGCCGGTGAGGCCGTCCTCGGCCCGGACGAGCTCGTCAGCCTCGAGCCCGAGCGCCGCCATGTCCAGCCGCACGAAGGTCTGGTGCCACTGCTGGGGGTCCAGGCAGACGACGACGAGGACGAGGTCCTCGACCCCGGTGGGGGAGTGCTCGGCCGGCAGGTGCCGCGTGTAGGCGACGACCTGGTCGGAGTCGGTCGGGTGGAAGACCGTGCCGCGCAAACGCTGCAGTGCCGGGTGCTCGCGGCGCAGCTCGTTGAGCCGGGCCAGCAGCGGGCCGATGCTGCGGCCCTCGAGCAGGGCACGCTCGAAGTCGCGCGGCTTGTACTGGTACTTCTCGTTGTCGATCTGCTCCTGCGCGCCGGGGCGCGGGACGTCCTCGACGAGCTCGTACCCCGCGTAGATCCCCCAGGTCGGGCTCATGGTTGCGGCGAGCACGGCGCGCAGCTCGAAGGCCGCCCGCCCGTTCTGGCTCATGAAGGGCGTGAGGATGTCGTGCGTCGTCGGCCAGAAGCTCGGTCGCATGTAGGCCGCGGCCTCGCCGGAGACCTCCTCGCCGTACTCGACGAGCTCGGCCTTGGTATTGCGCCACGTGAAGTACGTGTAGCTCTGGTGGAAGCCCGCCTTGGCGAGGGTGTGCATCATCGCCGGGCGGGTGAAGGCCTCGGCGAGGAAGAGGACGTCGGGGTGGTCGCGGTTGACCTCCGCGATGAGCCACTCCCAGAACTCGACGGGCTTGGTGTGCGGGTTGTCCACGCGGAAGGCCGTGACGCCGTGCTCGACCCAGCGCAGGACGACGCGCAGGACCTCGGCGTAGATGCCCTCGGGGTCGCGGTCGAAGTCGACCGGGTAGATGTCCTGGTACTTCTTCGGCGGGTTCTCGGCGTAGGCGATGGAGCCGTCGGCCCGCTGGACGAACCACTCCGGGTGCTCGCGCACCCAGGGGTGGTCGGGCGAGCACTGCAGCGCCAGGTCCAGCGCCACCTCCAGGCCGAGCCCGCGGGCGCGGGCGACGAAGGCGTCGAAGTCCTCGAAGGTGCCGAGGTCGGGGTGGATCGCGTCGTGCCCGCCCGCCTCGGACCCGATCGCGTAGGGCGAGCCCGGGTCCTCCGGGCCGGCGTCGAGGGTGTTGTTCCGGCCCTTGCGGAAGGTCCGCCCGATGGGGTGGATCGGCGTCAGGTAGACGACGTCGTAGCCCTGCTCGGCGACGGCCGGCAGCCGCTCGGCCGCCGTCCGCAGCGTCCCGGAGACCCAGCGGCCCTCGCCCTCGTCGAAGTGGGCACCCTCCGAGCGCGGGAACATCTCGTACCAGGAGCCCGCCAGGGCCAGCGGCCGCTGGACGAGCAGCCGCGCCGGCGGCGTCGTCGTCACGAGGTCGCGCAGCGGCAGGCGCTCGAGCGCCCCGAGCACCTCTCGGGACGTGCCGGCGGCGAGGCGGGCCGCGAAGGGTCGCCCCGCGTCGCGCAGGCCCTGGGCGCCCGCCCGCAGGTGCTGCGCGTCGGCGGGGGTCCGGCCCTCCGTCTCGGCGGCCCGCTCCAGGACGAGGGCGCCGTCGGCCAGCGCGAGCTCGACGTCGGCGTCCGGCAGCCCGGGCGCGGCGACCTTGACGCCGGCACTGTGCTCCCAGGTGCCGAAGGGGTCAGACCACGCCTCGACGCGGAAGGACCACTCGCCCGTCGCGTCCGGGAGCACGACGGCGTGCCAGGCGTCCAGGCCGGCGTTCGTGCACGTCATCCGCGTGCGGGCGGCCTCGGTGCCGTCGGGGCGCAGGAGCACCGCCTCCGCCGCCACGGCGTCGTGGCCCTCGCGGAAGACCGTCGCGGTGACCGGCACGGCCTCCCCGACGACCGCCTTGGCCGGCCAGCGGCCGCCGTCGACGACCGGCGACAGGTCCGTCACGGGGATGCGCCCGGTGACGCAGTGCGGCGCTCGCTGCGCGGGGGAGGGCGGCCCCGGCGCGGCTGCGGCGGTCGCGGTCGTGGTGTCGTCGGCGTCCATCGGCGTCCCGGGGCCGCCGGCCGCGCCCTCGGCGCTGGTGCGCCCGGCGCCGGGGGAGCCGCTGCGGGTGGTCGTGGGGCTCTGCGAGGTCGGCACCTGGCGAACCTACCGAGAGCGGCGGCGGCACACACGTGGACGAGCGGTGCTCCGGCTCACCCGCACCGACAGCCCCGCCCGCCGGACTCCCGCGCGGGACGGACGCGCGGGGCGCCCCGTGGGGGGAGGTGCTCTGGCTACCCTCCCGCTCGTGAGAGCCATCCGACGGTTCACCGTCCGTACCGCGCTCCCCGCGCCCCTCGCCGCGCTGGGCCGCCTGTCCCTCAACCTGCGCTGGTCCTGGCACCCGCCGACGCGGGACCTCTTCCGCGACCTGGACCCGGGCGTGTGGGACGCGGTCCGTCAGGACCCGGTGGCACTCCTGGCCGAGCTGGGGCCCGACCGGCTCGCCGAGCTGGCCGGCGACGCGGCCCTCGTCGAGCGTGTCCGCGCCGCGGAGGCCGACCTGGACACCTACCTCACCCAGCCGCGCTGGTACCAGGGCGCGAGCTCGGGGTGGGAGGGCGGCGGACCCGCCTCGATCGCCTACTTCTCCCCGGAGTTCGGCGTCACCTCGGTGCTGCCGCAGTACTCCGGCGGGCTCGGCATCCTCGCCGGGGACCACCTGAAGAGCGCCTCGGACCTCGGCGTCCCCATCACGGGTGTCGGCCTGCTCTACGGGCAGGGCTACTTCACCCAGTCGCTCTCGCGCGACGGCTGGCAGACGGAGACCTACCCGGTGCTCGACCCGGCCAACCTGCCCATCACGCTCCTGCGCGAGGCCGACGGCACCCCGTGCCGCGTGTCCCTGGCCCTGCCGGGCGGCCGCACCCTGCACGCGCACGTGTGGAAGGCCGACGTCGGCCGGGTGCCGCTGCTGCTGCTGGACTCCGACGTCGAGGAGAACGACGCCGACGTCCGCGCCACCACCGACCGCCTGTACGGCGGCGGCGGGGAGAAGCGGCTGCTGCAGGAGATGCTGCTCGGCATCGGTGGCGTGCGCGCCCTGCGGCTGTGGTCGCGCCTGTCCGGCGCGCCCGCCCCGGAGGTGTTCCACACCAACGAGGGCCACGCCGGCTTCCTCGGCATCGAGCGCATCGGCGAGGCCCTCGGCGCCGGGCTCGGCTTCGAGGCCGCCCTGCAGGCCGGGCGCGCGGCGACGGTCTTCACCACGCACACGCCGGTGCCGGCCGGCATCGACCGCTTCGACGCGGGCCAGGTGCGGGACTTCGTCACGACCGCCGTCCCGGCCGTCGACGGCGAGCGGCTCGTGGCGCTCGGCGCGGAGAGCTACCCGGGCGGCCAGCCCGGCATCTTCAACATGGCCGTCATGGGTCTGCGGCTGGCCCAGCGCGCCAACGGCGTCTCGATGCTCCACGGCACCGTCAGCCGCGGGATGTTCGACGGCCTGTGGCCGGGCTTCGACGACGTCGAGGTGCCCATCACGTCGGTGACCAACGGCGTCCACGCGCCGACCTGGGTCGACCGCCGCCTCAACGAGCTGGTCGAGTCCGTGGCGGGGGAGTACCCGACGACGCACCCCGAGGTCTGGCCGCGCGCCGTCGACGTGCCGCCGGCGGACCTGTGGGCCGCCCGGCGCGACATGCGCGCGGCGCTGGTGGCCGACGTGCGCCGGCGGCTGCGGGCGTCCTGGCTGGAGCGGGGGGCCACCTCCGCCGAGCTCGGCTGGGTCGACGACGTCCTGGACCCCGACGTGCTGACCATCGGCTTCGCCCGCCGCGTGCCGACGTACAAGCGCCTCACGCTCATGCTGCGCGACCCGGCCCGCCTCAAGGCCCTGCTGCTGGACCCCGAGCGCCCGGTCCAGCTCGTCATCGCGGGCAAGTCCCACCCCGCCGACGACTCCGGCAAGCGCCTGATCCAGCAGCTCGTGCACTTCACCGACGACCCCGAGGTGCGCCACCGCATCGTCTTCCTGCCGAACTACGACATCGGCATGGCCCAGACGCTCTACCCGGGATGCGACGTGTGGCTCAACAACCCGCTGCGCCCGCTGGAGGCCTGCGGCACCTCGGGCATGAAGGCCGCGCTCAACGGCGGGCTCAACCTCTCCATCCTCGACGGGTGGTGGGACGAGTGGTTCGACGGCGAGAACGGCTGGGCGATCCCCACCGCCGACGGCGTCGAGGACCCCGACCGGCGCGACGACCTCGAGGCGGCGGCGCTCTACGACCTCGTCGCGAACCAGGTGGCCCCGCGCTTCTACGACACCTCGGGCGCTGACGGCAGCGGCCCGCCCGAGCGGTGGCTGGAGATGGTGAGCCACACACTCACCACCCTGGGCCCGAAGGTGCTCGCCTCCCGGATGGTCGCCGAGTACGTCGAGCGGTTGTACGTCCCGGCGGCCTCGGCCGGACGCGTCGTCGCCGCGAGCGGGCACGAGGGCGCCCGCCGCCTCGCCGCCTGGGTCGACGAGGTCCGCGGCGGCTGGCCGGGCGTGCGCGTCGACCACGCCGAGTCGGTCGGCCTGTCCGACAGCCCGCAGCTCGGCGAGGTCCTCGCCGTCCGCGCCTGGGTCTCCCTCGGCAGCCTCTCGCCCGAGGACGTCGACGTGCAGGTGGTCCACGGCCGCGTCACCGAGGCCGACGAGCTCGTCAGCACGGCCGCGGTCACCCTCACCCACGTCGAGGCGCTGGAGGACGGCCGGCACTCCTACGCCGGCGAGATCCCGCTCAGGCGCACCGGTGCGGTCGGCTACACCGTCCGCGTGCTGCCTCGGCACGAGCTGCTCGCGTCCCCGATGGAGCTGGGGCTGGTCGCGAACGCCTGAGCCGGCGCACGGGCCCGCGGGGGGCGGCCGCCGGCCGGGGGCAGGACGGCCGGTGGGTCGTGGGCGCTGGCCAGGGGCGTCAGGCCGCCGTGCGTCGAGGCGGCGTCCACACCGTGCTCTCGCTGTCCTCGCCGTACCAGTGGCCTGCCGGCAGCTGCTGCAGCTCCAGCAGGCCGCCCCACGGCGGGCGGACGTAGACGCTGGCGTTGCCCTCGGTGTCCTCGTGCCGGGAGTTGGGGTGCGGCTCGGACAGCGCGGTCGCGCCCGCGGCGACGGCGCGGGCGAGCGTGGCCTCGAGGTCGTCGACGAAGAGGGCGACGTGCTGCCAGCCCAGGTCCGCCAGCCCGGCAGCGTCCTGGCGCTCGGGCGTCTCCACCTCGAACATCTCCAGGCTCGGGCCCGTGCCGATCTGCAGCATCCGCTGCGCGCGGATGCGCGCACCGGAGGGCAGGCCGAGCTGGCGCTCGGTCTCGGCGCCCTCGCGCGGCGGCTCCTGCGCCGTCAGGCCGTCGTAGGCGACCTTCGCGCCGAACGCCGAGGCCAGGAAGGTCGTCGCCGCCTCGAGGTCGGGCACCGTCAGGCCGACGTGGTTGATGCCGCGGGGCAGGGACCGGTCCTCCTCCTGCGACAGGGGCTGGGCCGCCAGCTCGGCACTCGCGTCGCCGACGACCTCCGTCCGCTCGCCGACGACGACGGTCGTGGCGTCCCGGTCGAGGAAGGTCGCCTCGTCGGCGGCCACCTGGGTCCGGAAGGTCTCCGAGCCCATCACGGCCTCGAGGCCGGCCATGGAGTCGAACCACAGCTCGGCGACGCCGTCGAAGCCGCTGAGCGGGACGGCGTCGGTGGTGAGGCCGCGCGGGTGGACCTGGGAGTAGCGCACGAGGTGCTCACGCGCCTCGGGGATGGAGCGCATGAGCGGGCCGTGGACACGCTCGTGGTGCTCGGCGAAGTCCTCGGCGCTCAGGCCCGCCTTGCGCTTGAGGAACATCGTCATCGTGATCATGAGGACCTCTCGGTGGGTGGTGTCGCCGTCGACGCGCCTCCCGCCCGGGACGACACGCGTCGTCGCGGGGCTGGGCGCGGTCGCGGGCCGGGCCGTGAGGCCGCGGGGCGGCCCTGCTGGTCGGCTCGGGGTGGAGCCAGCGAGGCTTCCCGGTGCCCAGGGCAACGACTATCCCGCGTGGAGGGGAGTGGGTGCAAGCCGGGGTCCCCCGACGGCGCCCGAAGGCTCGGTCGGTCGGCCGGCACCGGGGGCCCGCCCCGCCCGGCGTCCGCCTCAGCCGGTGAGGAGCTGCACCGTCCAGAAGGTGAGGCCGAGGAGCAGGAGGCCGAGACCCGAGAGGCGGTGCCTGCGCCGGACCGACGCCGTGACGTCCGTCCCGTCGACCTCGACCCGACGGGGCAGCCACCGGAGGGTGAGGCCGGCGGCGACGGCCGCGCCTGCGACGACGAGGAGTGCGCCGCACACGAGCAGGACCCAGCCGGAGGTGTCGTCAGGCATCTGCCGACCGTAGCGGCCCGGCGACCACCGCCCGGCGGGCGTCGGGGTGGTCAGGCCGGGCGCTCGGCGGCGTAGACCCGCATCGACCGCTCGCCCAGCTCGACGACGGCGTCGGCCCGGTGCGTGCTCGCGACCATGTCGTCGGGGTGCTCGCACTCGCTCTGCCACAGCAGCTCCCACTGCTCGGCCCACGGGCGGCCGGGCAGGGTGACCGGCGTGCTGCCGGCGCCGGAGTGCAGCACGACGAGCAAGGACCGGCCGTCCGCGGGCCCCCCGTGCAGGAACATCTGCAGGGTGCGCAGCTGGGCCTCGTGCCAGCGCTCCTCGGTCATCGCGCGGCCGTCGGGGCCGAACCAGGCCAGGTCGGTGCTGCCGTCCTCGTGGACGGGGCGACCGCTCGCAAAGGTGTCCTGGCGCAGCACGGCGTGCTCGCGCCGCAGCCGGGTGAGGTGCCGAGTCGTCGCGAGGAGGTCCGCCTCGGGGCCGCCGCGGGCGAGCGCCGGCCAGTCCAGCCACACCTGCTCGTCGTCGACGACGTAGGCGTTGTTGTTGCCGGCCTGGGTCCGCAGCATCTCGTCGCCCGCCAGCAGCATCGGCACCCCGGTCGAGCACAGCAGCGTGCCGAGCAGGTTGCGCACCGAGCGCCGTCGCGCGGCGAGGACGTCGGCGTCCTGCGTGCGGCCCTCGACCCCGTGGTGGTCGGAGCGGTTGTCCCCGTGCCCGTCCCGGTTGTCCTCGCCGTTGCCCTCGTTGTGCTTGGTCTCGTGGGCGCAGGCGTCGGCCAGGGTGAAGCCGTCGTGGGCGGCGAGGAAGTTGACCGAGGCCAGCGGGCCGCGCCGGGAGGCGTCGGTGCTCGCGCCGTGCGCGAAGAGGTCGGCCGAGCCGGCCAGCCGCGTCGCCAGGTGCCGGACGCCGTCGCCGGGGTGCTCGCCGCGTCGCGCGCGGGCGGCGTCGGCCAGCCAGAAGCTGCGGACGTCGTCGCGGAACCGGTCGTTCCACTCGCCGAAGGGCACGGGGAACTGCCCGGTCCGCCAGCCGTGCGGACCGACGTCCCACGGCTCGGCGACGAGCTTGACGTCGGCCAGCACCGGGTCGGCGCGCGCGGCCACGAGGAAGGGGTGCTCGGCGTCGTAGCCGAGGTCCCGGCCGCGGGCCAGGGCGGGCGCGAGGTCGAAGCGGAAGCCGTCGACGCCGTAGCTCTGCACCCAGTGCCGCAGGGAGTCCAGGGCGAGGGCGACGACGCGCGCGGAGGAGAAGTCGAGCGTGCCGCCGCACCCGGTGACGTCCACGTCGAGGCCGGCCGAGTCGAGCCGGTAGTAGGCCTCGGCGTCGAGGCCGCGGAAGGAGTGGGCCGGGCCTTCGACGCCGCCCTCGGCCGTGTGGTTGTAGACGACGTCGAGCAGCACCTCCAGGCCGGCCGCGTGCAGCGACTCGACCGCCCCGGCGAGCTCGGCGACGACGGCGGCCGGGCCGAGGGCACGGGCCGCCGCGCTCGCGTACCGCGGCGCCGGCGCGAAGTAGGACAGCGTGCTGTAGCCCCAGGCGTTGCGCCGGCCGCGGCGGACCAGGTGCGGCTCCTCGGCGATCGCGTGCACCGGCAGCAGCTCCAGCGCCGTGACGCCGAGGCCGAGCAGGTGCTCGACGACGGCCGGGTGGCCCAGGGCCGCGTAGGTGCCGCGCAGCTCGGGCGGGACGTCGGGGTGGCGCATGGTCAGGCCGCGCACGTGCGCCTCGTAGACGACGGTGTCGGCCCACGGCGTGCGCGGGCGCAGGCCCGGGTCGGCGTGCCGCGCCGGCAGCACGACCCCGTGCGCGGCGAACGGGGCGGAGTCCTGGTCGCTGCGGCGCCGGGCGCCGCCCTCGCGGGCGGGGCCGTCGACGGGTTTCCACGCCTCGTCGACCTCGTGGGCGAAGAGCGCGGCGTCCCAGCGCACCTCGTCCGCGACCGCCCGGGCGTAGGGGTCCAGCAGCAGCTTGGCGGGGTTGAAGCGGTGGCCGCGCTCGGGCTCCCACGGGCCGGTGACCCGCACGCCGTAGCGCTGGCCGGCGCCGACGCCCGGCAGGACGCCGTGCCAGACGCCGTGCGTGCGCCCGGGCAGGGCGAGGCGCTCCTCGGCGAGCCCGCCGGCGCCGTCGTCCTGCAGCAGGGCGATCTCGACCTTCTCGGCGTGCGGGGCGTAGACGGCGGCCGACGCGCCGCCGCCCTCCAGCAGGTGCACGCCGAGCGGGTGCGGTCGGCTGGGGCGGCCGGCGGCGTCGCCGGCTGCGGTCGCGCTCCTCACGGCAGGTCCATCGGCAGGCACGGGCGACCACTGTGCCAGCGGCGGTCGGTGCGCGCGGACGGCTCGGGTGGTGACGTCCGCCTCACCCGGCCCCGGCACGGCCGGCCCGGTGCTCCACCGCGAGCGGCTGCACCGGAGGACAGCCCGGAGCCGGCCAGGAGCCGGCCCGGGGTTGCGCGGAGGGGACCTACCCTCGGGCGGGTGGAGCAGCGCCGGGTCTACCTCGACCACGCCGCGAGCGCGCCCGTCCTGCCCGCGGCGGCGACGGCGATGGCCGAGGTGCTGGCGATGCCCGGCAACGCCTCCTCCGCCCACGCCGAGGGGCGCGCGCTGCGGCGGGTGCTGGAGGACTCGCGCGAGCAGGTGGCCGCCGCCCTCGGCGCGAGGCCCGAGGAGGTGCTGCTGACCTCCGGCGGCACCGAGGCCGACAACCTCGCCGTCACCGGGCTCGTGCGCGCGCGCCAGCGCGAGGACGCGCGCCGGCGCCGGCTGCTCGTCAGCGCCGTCGAGCACCCCGCCGTGCTGGAGCCCGCCCGGCGGCTGGCCGCCGACGGCGTCGTCGACCTCACCGTGCTGCCCGTCGACGAGCGCGGGCGCCTGGACGTCGGCGCGCTGGAGGGCGAGCTCGCGCGCACCCCGGGGCAGGTGGCCCTGGTGAGCCTCATGTGGGCGAACAACGAGACCGGCGTCCTGCAGCCGCTCGACGACGTCGTCGCCGCCTGCGCCGCCGCGGGCGTGCCGGTGCACAGCGACGCCGTCCAGGCGCCGGCCACCCAGCGGGTCGACCTCGCCGCCTCGGGGCTCGCGGCGGTGTCGGTCTCGGGCCACAAGGTGGGCGCCCCTGTCGGGACGGGCGCGTTGCTGCTGCGCCGCGGCACGGCGCTGGCGCCCCTCGCCGTGGGCGGCGGGCACGAGCGGGGGCTGCGGCCGGGCAGCTCGCCCGTCGCCCTCGCCCGCGGCCTCGCCGTCGCGCTCACCGCGGCCGTGGCCGAGCGCGACGAGGTCGGCGGGCGCCTGGCCGCCCTGCGCGCGGAGCTGCTCGCCCGTGCGGCGCAGCAGGTCTCAGACCTCGTGGTCGCCGGTGGCCACGGCCTCGGCACCTCGCTGCCCGGGACGGCGCTCCTCCTGCTGCCGGGCTGCGACGGCGACGCGCTGCTCTACCTCCTCGACGCCCGCGGCATCGCCGTCTCCACCGGGAGCGCCTGCAGCGCCGGCGCGCCCACGGCGAGCCACGTGCTGGCCGCGATGGGCGTCGACGGCGACCTCGCCCGCGGGGCGCTGCGGGTCAGCCTCGGGCGCACCAGCTCCCGCGCGGACGTGACGGCGCTGCTGGACGCGCTGCCGGAGGTCGTCGCCGCCGCCCGCAGGGCCCGGGCGGCGACGGCTCCTGGACCCGTCCCCGGGACGGCCGGTGGTCTCCGGGGCGCAGCGGCTCCGACGCGGTCGCGGGTGCCCGCGCGGGTCGGGGGCTGAGCCGTGCGAGTACTGGCCGCCATGAGCGGAGGTGTCGACTCGGCGGTCGCCGCCGCCCGCGCCGTCGACGCCGGCCACGAGGTCGTCGGGGTGCACCTGGCGCTCTCCCGCGGTGCCTCCGCGGCGGGGGAGCCGGCACCGGCGAGGGCCCGCGGGTGCTGCACGGTCGAGGACGCCGGCGACGCGCGCCGCGCGGCCGACGTCCTCGGCATCCCGTTCTACGTGTGGGACCTCTCCGAGCGCTTCGCCGTCGACGTCGTCGAGGACTTCACGGCCGAGTACGCCGCCGGGCGCACGCCGAACCCGTGCGTGCGGTGCAACGAGCGCGTGAAGTTCGCCGCGCTGCTGGACCGGGCCCTGGCGCTCGGCTTCGACGCGCTCGCCACCGGTCACTACGCCCGGCTCGAGCCGGACCCGGACGGAGGGCCGCCCGCCCTGCACCGTGCCCGTGACGCCGCCAAGGACCAGTCCTACGTGCTCGCCGTGCTCCCGCCGCACCGGCTGGCCCGGGCGCTGCTGCCGCTCGGGGACGTCGCCGCGAAGGCGGACGTGCGCGCCGAGGCGGCCGCTCGCGGCCTCGCCGTCGCCGACAAGCCCGACAGCCACGACATCTGCTTCGTGCCCGGCGGGGACGCCCGGGCCTGGCTGCGCGAGCGGGTGCCCGCCCAGCCTGGTCTCGTGCGGGCCGAGGACGGCGAGGTCCTCGGCGAGCACGACGGCGCCGCCGGCTTCACCGTCGGCCAGCGCCGCGGGCTGAAGGTGGGCCGGCCCGCCGCGGACGGCCGTCCGCGGTACGTCCTGGAGGTGCAGGTGGCCACGGGCGACGTCACCGTCGGCCCCGTCGAGCGCCTGGACCGCACGCTCGTGCGGGGGAGCGCGCCGACCTGGGCCGGCCCGGCGCCGGCGCCGGGAGCCCGGCTCGGGGCCCAGCTGCGCGCGCACGGGGCAGAGGTGGCCTGCGAGGTCACCGGGGTCGACCCGTTCGAGGTGCGCCTGGAGGTGCCGGTGCGCGGTGTCGCCCCCGGCCAGACCCTGGCGCTCTACGACGGGACGCGCGTGGTCGGGTCGGCCACCATCTCCTCCTCCCGCTGAGGCCGCCCCGGCCGCGGGGACGGCCCCGGCGCCGGGCGGCCGGGGGAGGTGGGCGCGGCTACCGTCGCCGCGTGGACGTGCGGGAGGAGCAGGGCGGCGGCGCGCAGGCCGAGGCGGTGGCGCGGCCGGCCCCGCTGCGGGGACGCCTCAGCGGCACCGGGTCCTGGCCGGTCGAGCACCCGCTGGAGGCGGCCCGCACGGTCCTCGACGAGCTCGGCACGGCCCCGGGCCTGCCTTTCGTCGTCGAGCAGCCGGGGCGGGGCCCGGGGGCCGAGCCCGTCGGGCGGACGGCGTCGGTGCTCGTGGACCTGCCGGTGGACCTGCAGCCCTCCGGCTGGCGGTTCGTCGACCACGCCGGCCGCGACGCCGAGCGGGCACGCAGCCTGCGGCGCAGCGACCTCGACGCCCTCGCCGAGGCGGCCGACGGGTACGCCGGCGAGCTCAAGGTCCAGCTCGCCGGCCCGTGGACGCTCGCCGCCTCCGTCCGGCTGCTGCGCGGCGAGCGCGCCAGCACCGACCCCGGGGCGCGTCGCGACGTCGTCGACTCCCTCGCCGAGGGGCTGGGCGAGCACCTCGCCGAGGTCCGGCGGGCCGTCCCGGGCGCCGAGCTGGCGCTGCAGGTCGACGAGCCGTCCCTGCCGGCCGTCCTGGACGGGACGCTGCGCCGCGCCAGCGGCTTCGGCCGCGTGGAACCCGTCCCCGCCGACGAGGTCGAGGTCGGCCTGCGGACGGTCGTCGAGGCGGGCCGTCGGGCCGGCGCCCGCCACGTGCTCGTGCGGTGCGGGGAGGCCGGGGCGCCGCTGGACCTGCTGGGGCGCACGGGCGCCGACGGGGTCGGCGTCGACCTCGCCGGCCTCGACGACGCGGCGTGGGAGGCGCTGGCCCCGCTGCTCGAGGACGGCCGGACGCTGTGGGCAGGCCTGCGCCCCGACGGCCCGGACGGGGCGCTGCGCCGGCCGGCTGACCTCGTCGAGGACGTCCGCCGGCCGTGGGCACGGCTGGGCCTCCCGCCAGCCGCGCTGGCCGGCGTGGCCCTCACCCCCGCCGGGGGGCTCGCGGGCGCCACGCCCGCGCGGGCCAGGGCCGTCCTGCGCCGGCTGCGGGAGGCCGCCGACGCGCTGCTCGACGTCTCCGCGGGGTGAGCTGCGGCGTCCTGCCCGCTGCGGCAGGTCGACCCGGCCGACGCCCGTCACCGGTGCGCCCCGTCGAGCCTCCGGGCCGGCTCTACCACGCACCGTGACCCTGCGGGGGTCTGGTCAGGGACTCCTTCGGGTGACGGCGCCACCGGACGGTGTCGACCGGGCCCGTTGCATGAGCGTTCACATCCAGGTCATTGCCTCTGGGTGATCGTTCTGCCACGGTACGGGCGTCCGCGTGACCGACCACCGTGCGGCCGGCGCGGCCCGCCCGGGCCTGCGCGTCCATGACAGAGCCTCGCCCGAGGCCGACGAAGGAGCCCCCCGGAACATGAAGCTGATCAGCGCCCTCACCGCTGGCACCCTGCTGGCCGCCGGCGGTGTGGTGGCCGTGGCCGTCCCCGCGACGAGCGCCTCCGGCCTCACGACGCGGTGCGACGGCACCGCCACCGGCGTCACCATCCCCGGCGACCTCGTCGTCCCGCCGGAGGGCGCCTGCGTCCTCACCGACGTCGTCGTGCAGGGCAGCACCCGCGTCGCCCCCGGCGCCGACCTCGTCGCCGAGGGGTCCACCTTCGGCAACGCCGTCCTCGTCGCGGAGGACAGCTACTTCGAGGTCAACGGCTCCGAGGTCGACGGCCGCGTCACCTCGCGCCAGGGCTGGGGCGTCGCCCTCTTCGACAGCTCGGCGACCTCCGTGGTCGTGCGCATGGTCGACGGCTCCGCGGTCGACAGCAGAACCACGCTGGAGGCCAGCACGGTCGACGGCCAGGTGGACGTGCGCACCGGCGAGCTGGAGCTCACCTCGTCGAGCGTCTCCGGTCCCGTCCGGGCCATCGGCACCGTGTTCGCCGACGTCGTCGACTCGACCATCGGCCAGAGCCTCGACGTCGTCGACAACGCCGAGGGTGGCGTCTTCTGCGAGAGCGAGGTCTACGGACCGGCCACCTACACGGGCAACGGCGTCCTCCTGCAGATCGGTGCCGACGGCCCCGTCGAGCCCTGCGACATGGCCAGCTTCTGGGGCAGCGACGTGACGATCTCGGACAACATGGCCGAGGTCTTCGTCGACCAGAACATCGTCGCCGGCTCGCTCAGCGGCACCGGCAACGACCCGGCCCCGACGGTCGGCGACGCCAACCGCGTGCGCGGGTCCCTGGGCGGGCAGTTCGCCGCGGGCGGCGAGGCGGGTGCCACGATCGCGCCGCAGGCGCTCGAGGCCTCCATCGCCCGGACCGCCGCGAGCGAGCCGTCGTCGGCGGACCTCACGGTGGAGAGCGTGACCCAGCGCTCGGAGACCACGGCTGCCCGCCTGGCCGAGCGCTCGGCGAAGGCCGAGGCCGCAGCGGTCGAGGCTGGTCCGATCGACCTCTGAGGTCCCGCACCCCAGACGCTCCCTGACGAGGCCGCCCCGGCGGGTCCTTCCCGGACCCGGCGAGGCGGCCTCGTCGCGTCTGGCCCTCCCGTCTCGGGCCCCGGGGAGCGCGCGCCGCCCCGGGGAGCGCGCGCCGCCCCGGGGCGGGCCGTTGCCGGGGCCCTCCGGCAAGATGCGCGACGTGAGCCCGACCCCCGCCGAGCACGTCCGTCCGACCGCCGGGAGCAGCGCGGACGAGGAGGCCCGGGTGACTCCCGAGGGCGGTGCGGCGGTGGGCGCGCCGGCGTCCGAGGAGGACCGCCGCACCTGGGCCGAGCTCGCCGAGGAGGTGCGGGGCCACCAGCTCGCCTACTACCTGCGCGACGCCCCGACGGTCCCCGACGCCACCTTCGACGCCCTGCTGCGGCAGCTGCAGGAGCTGGAGGCCGCCCACCCCGAGCTCGCGGCGCCCGACTCCCCGACGCAGCGGGTCGGCGGCGCCTTCTCCACCGAGTTCACCCCCGTCGACCACCTGGAGCGGATGCTCAGCCTCGACAACGTCTTCACCGCCGAGGAGCTGGGCGAGTGGGTCGAGCGGGTGGTGCGCGACGCCGGCGAGGGCGCGCGGCTGCGGTGGCTGTGCGAGCCGAAGATCGACGGGCTCGCCGTCGACCTGGTCTACGAGGACGGTCGGCTCGTGCGCGCGGCGACCCGCGGGGACGGCCGCACGGGCGAGGACGTCACGCTCAACGTCCGCACCATGCGCGACGTCCCGCACCGGCTGCGCGACGACGCGGGCGTGCCCGTCCCCGAGCTCCTGGAGCTGCGCGGGGAGGTCTTCATCCCGGTCGAGGACTTCGCCGAGCTGAACGCCGGACTGGTGGAGGCGGGCAAGCAGCCCTTCGCCAACCCCCGCAACTCGGCGGCGGGCTCGTTGCGCCAGAAGGACCCGCGGGTCACCGCCCGCCGGCCGCTGCGGGTGCTGCTGCACGGGCTCGGCGCCCGGCGGGGCCTCGACGTCAGCACGCAGTCCCAGGCGTACGAGTATCTCGCCGCGCTCGGGCTGCCGGTGAGCCCGTACGCCCGCGTCCTCGACGACGTCGCCGACGTCCGCGCGTTCGTCGCCGCGACGGGCGAGGGGCGCCACGACGTCACGCACGAGATCGACGGCGTCGTCGTCAAGGTCGACGACCTCGCCCTCCAGCGCCGCCTGGGAGCCACCAGCCGGGCGCCGCGCTGGGCCATCGCCTACAAGTACCCGCCCGAGGAGGTCACGACCCGGCTGCTCGCCATCTCCGTCAACGTGGGGCGCACGGGGCGCGTGACGCCCTTCGCCCGGATGGAGCCGGTGCTCGTCGCCGGCTCGACCGTCGAGCTGGCGACGCTGCACAACGCCGACGAGGTCCGCCGCAAGGGCGTCCGGCCTGGGGACCTGGTCGTCGTCCGCAAGGCCGGTGACGTCATCCCGGAGGTGCTCGGGCCGGTGCTGCCGGCGGCCGGGGCCAGCGGGGGCGGCGACGGCACGGGCGACGAGGCCGAGGTGCCCGGGCGCGGGCCGGAGTGGGTCATGCCCACGCACTGCCCCTCCTGCGGGACGCGCCTGGCGCACGAGCGCGAGGGCGACAAGGACATCCGCTGCCCCAACGCGCGCACGTGCCCGGCCCAGCTGAGGGAGCGGCTCTTCCACATCGCCTCCCGCAGTGCCTTCGACGTCGAGGCGCTGGGCTGGGAGGCGGCCGGTGCGCTGCTGGGCGGCGTGCCCGACGCCGGGGGCAGCCGCGACGGCGAGCGCTCGGGCGGGGGGACCACCGGGGAGGGGGCCGAGGCGGCAGGGGCCGACCCGGTGGTGGACGAGGAGGAGGACCCGGCGGGGGACCGCGTCCTGCTCGACGAGGGCGGGCTCTTCGACCTGGGTGAGCCCGACCTGCTGCGCGTCCCGCTGTTCCGCAACGCGAACGGCGACCTGTCGGCCAACGGCCGGCGGCTGCTGGACAACCTGGCCGCCGCGCGGGACCGGCCGCTGTGGCGCGTGCTCGTCGCGCTGTCGATCCGCCACGTCGGGCCGACGGCGGCCCGCTCGCTCGCGACCCGCTTCGGCAGCCTCGACGCCGTCGTCGGCGCGAGCGCCGAGGAGCTCGCCGCCGCCGACGGCGTCGGGCCGGTCATCGCCGACGCCGTCCTCGCCTGGTGGGACGTCGACTGGCACCGCGACATCGTCGAGTCCTGGCGGGACGCCGGCGTCCGGCTGGAGGACGAGCAGGACGCCTCGACGCCGCGGCACCTGGAGGGCGTCACGGTCGTCGTGACGGGGGGCCTGGAGGGCTTCAGCCGTGACGGCGCCAAGGAGGCGATCCTCACGCGCGGCGGCAAGGCGTCCTCCTCGGTGTCGAAGAAGACCGACTTCGTCGTCGTCGGGGAGAACGCCGGCCAGAAGGAGGCCCGCGCCCGTGAGCTCGGTCTGCGGATCCTCGACGAGCAGGGCTTCCGCACGCTGCTGGAGCAGGGCCCCGCCGGTCTGCCGCCGGTGGTGGACGAGACCGACGCCGAGACCCAGCCCGCGACCTCGGACCACAGCCCGGACCGGATCCCGGACCACAGCCCGGACCAGACGCAGACCCGGAGCGAGAGCGGGGCCGTCGGCGGTGCGGCCGAGGAGGGTGACGGCCCTCCCTCCTGAGGGGCGGGGCCTGGCCTGGGCGCCGCCCGGGACGGTCGGCGGCGGTGGGCCCCTCGACCTGCCCGCACGCCTTCTCGCCCCGGGCCTGCCTCAGCCCACCGCCACCTGGTGCCGGGGGCGCAGTGGCGTCGTGGGCCGACGAGGCGGGGCGCGGAGGGCGGCCACGTCGGTCTGGTAGACCGCCACGCTCGCGGCGTCGATCCGGTCGGCGGCCCGGGCGGCCTGCGCGCCGAGGGAGAACGGTGACGCCAGGTGGACGACGTCGGGCGCGCACGCCCGGAGCACCTCGGCGACGCGCGGGCTCGGCAGCCCGAGGCACAGGTCGGCCCCGGGCAGGCGCACGGCGGGCACCCGGACGGTCGGGACCGTGTCGAGGACCGGTCGGTAGCGCGCCTCGGGCGCGACGAGCAGGCACTCGTGCCCGCGCCGGGCCAGGTGCTCGCACACCCGCGCGACCGAGCGCGTCACGCCGTCGACGGCCGGGGACCAGGACTCGGCGACCACCACCACACGCACGGGGACTGCCTACGGCCGACGGTGGCGTCCTCGGCGGCCGCGACGCGACCGCGCGCCGTCGCGTCGGTGAACCTCCGTGGGGCACGGCCCTTCGGGGTCGCCCCGCAGCCGTCGGTGCGCCCGCCGTGCGCTCCTAGACTCACCGCCATGCCCGACCCGACCTCCACCGCACCTGACGTCGCCGCGCCGCGTGCCACCGCGCTGACCGCCGCGGACGTCGCCCGCCTGGCCGCCCTCGCGCGCATCGACCTCGACGCGGCCGAGATGGAGCGGATGGCCGGCGAGCTCGACGCCGTCGTCGCCGCCGTCGCCTCGGTCTCCCGGGTCGTCGGCGACGACGTCCCGGCCACGAGCCACCCCCTGCCGCTCACCGACGTCTACCGCGAGGACGTCGTCGAGGGCGGCCTGGACCGCGACGAGGTGCTGGCTGGCGCGCCGGCCGCGCAGGACGGCCGCTTCCTCGTCCCGCAGATCCTCGAGGAGGACTGATGGGCGCCGCGTCCGCGACTCCCGACGCCCTCGTGCGCGCGACCGCCGCCGACCTCGCCGGGCGCCTGGCCGCCGGCGAGGTGAGCAGCGAGGACGTCGTGCGCGCCCACCTGGACCGCATCGCCGCCGTCGACGGCGCGCCCGGCGACGGCGAGGGCCTGGCCGCCTTCCTGCACGTCAGCGGCGAGCAGGCGCTCGCGAGCGCCCGCGCCGTCGACGCCCGGCGTGCCGCCGGTGAGCCGCTGCACGCCCTCGCCGGCGTGCCCGTGGCCGTCAAGGACGTCGTCGTCACCCGCGGGACGCCGACGACGGCGGGCTCGCGGATCCTGCAGGGCTGGGTGCCGCCCTACGACGCGACGCTCGTCGAGCGGCTGCACGCCGCGGGGATGCCGGTGCTCGGCAAGACGAACATGGACGAGTTCGCCATGGGCAGCTCGACCGAGCACTCGGCCTACGGCCCCACCCGCAACCCGTGGGACACCACCCGCACCCCGGGCGGCTCCGGCGGCGGCAGCGCCGCCGCCGTCGCCGCCTTCGAGGCGCCGCTGGCCGTCGGGACCGACACGGGCGGCTCGATCCGCCAGCCCGCGGCGGTGACCGGCTCGGTCGGGGTGAAGCCGACCTACGGCGGCGTCTCCCGCTACGGCCTGGTCGCCATGGCCTCCAGCCTCGACCAGGCCGGGCCGTGCGCCCGCACCGTCCTGGACGCCGCCCTGCTGCACGAGGTGATGGGCGGGCACGACCCCCGCGACGCGACGTCGCTGCCCGACCCGGTCGGGGCGCTCGCCGACGCCGCCCGCACCCGGGACGTGCGCGGGATGCGGGTCGGCGTCGTCCGCGAGCTGACGGGGGAGGGGTTCTCGGCCGGCGTGAGCGCCAGCTTCCGCGCGGCCCTGGACCTGCTGGCTGACGCCGGGGCCGAGGTCGTCGAGGTCTCCTGCCCGACCTTCGCCCACGCCCTGGACGCCTACTACCTGATCATGCCGAGCGAGGCCTCCAGCAATCTCGCGCGCTTCGACGGCATGCGGTTCGGGCTGCGGGTCGAGCCGGCCGAGGGGCCCGTGACGGCCGAGCGCGTCATGGCGGCCACCCGCGGCGCCGGCTTCGGGCCCGAGGTCAAGCGGCGGATCATCCTCGGCACCTACGCGCTGTCGGCGGGCTACTACGACGCCTACTACGGCTCGGCGCAGAAGGTCCGCACCCTGGTGCAGCGCGACTTCGCCGCGGCCTTCGAGCAGGCCGACGTCCTCGTCTCCCCGACGGCGCCGACCACCGCCTTCCCCCTCGGCAGCAAGCTCGACGACCCGCTCGCCATGTACGCCGGGGACATCGCGACCATCCCGGCCAACCTCGCCGGCGTGCCCGGCATGTCGCTGCCGAGCGGCCTGGCCGAGGACGGGCTGCCCGTCGGCTTCCAGGTGCTCGCCCCGGCCCGGGCCGACGAGCGCCTCTACCGCCTCGGCGGCGCGCTCGAGGCCCTGCTGGACGAGCAGCGCGGCGGGGCGCTGCTCGACGCGCTCCCGGAGCTGCCCGCCCTCGCCACCGCTGACCGCTCGGAGGCCGTCACCGCATGAGCACGCTGTCCACCGCCCCGGCCGTGACGCGCACCGACGCCCTCGTCCCCTACGACGACGCCGCGGCCCGGTACGACGTCGTCGTCGGGCTGGAGGTGCACGTCGAGCTGGGCACGGCGACGAAGATGTTCGACGGCTGCTCCACGGCCTTCGGCGCCGACGCCAACACCCAGGTCTCGCCGGTCTCCCTCGGGCTGCCCGGGGCGCTGCCGGTCGTCAACCGGCTCGCCGTGGAGCACGGCATCCGGATCGGCCTCGCGCTGTCCTGCGAGATCGCGGGCATGTGCCGCTTCGCGCGCAAGAACTACTTCTACCCGGACATGCCGAAGAACTTCCAGACGTCGCAGTACGACGAGCCGCTGGCTGCCGACGGCTTCCTCGACGTCGCGCTCGAGGACGGGACGCCGTGGCGCGTCGACGTCGAGCGGGCGCACCTGGAGGAGGACACGGGCAAGTCCACGCACGTCGGCGGGGCCACCGGGCGCATCCACGGCGCCGACCACTCCCTCGTGGACTACAACCGCGCCGGCATCCCGCTCGTGGAGATCGTCACCCGCCCGGTGCTCGGCGCCGGTGCGCGGGCGCCCGAGGTGGCGCGCGCCTACGTCGCGGCGCTGCGGGACCTGCTGCGGGCGCTCGGGGTCTCCGAGGCGCGGATGGAGCAGGGCCAGATGCGCGCCGATGTCAACGTGTCGCTGCGCCCCTCGCCGGACGCGCCGCTGGGCACGCGGACCGAGACGAAGAACGTCAACAGCTTCCGGTCGGTCGAGCGCGCCGTGCGGTACGAGGTCTCCCGGCAGGCGGCGGTGCTGGACGCCGGCGGCGCCGTCGTCCAGGAGACGCGGCACTGGCACGAGGACACCGGCGTCACGACGTCGGGGCGCCCGAAGTCCGACGCCGACGACTACCGCTACTTCCCCGAGCCCGACCTGGTGCCGCTCACCCCGTCGCGGGAGTGGGTCGAGCAGGTCCGCGCCACGCTGCCGGAGATGCCGGTCGCCCGGCGCGCCCGCCTGCAGGGGGAGTGGGGGTACAGCGACCTGGAGATGCGCGACGTCGTCAACGCCGGCCTGCTGGAGGTCATCTCGGCGACCGTGGCCGAGGGGGCCAGCCCGGCGGCGGCCCGCAAGTGGTGGGGCGGGGAGCTGGCGCGCACGGCCAACGACCGGGGCGTCGAGGTCACCGAGCTGCCCGTCGGGCCGGCCGAGGTGGCCGAGCTGGACCGGCTCGTCGCCGAGGGCCGGATCACCGACCGGATGGCCCGGGAGGTGCTCGCGGGCGTCCTCGCGGGGGAGGGCCGCCCCGAGCAGGTCGTCAGCGCCCGTGGGCTGGAGGTCGTCTCGGACGACTCCGCGCTCGTCGCCGCCGTCGACGAGGCGCTCGCCGCCCAGCCCGACGTCGCGGAGAAGATCCGCGGCGGGAAGGTGCAGGCCGCCGGCGCCGTCGTCGGTGCCGTCATGAAGGCCACCCGCGGGGCCGCCGACGCCAAGCGGGTGCGCGAGCTCGTGCTGGAGCGGGTCGGCGTCGCGGGCGGCTGAGCCACCCGCCCGCCGCCTCGCGCGCTCGGCTCGGTGGGCTGCGGCGTCGGGAGGACCCGCGGTCCGGCGCTAGCGTCGAGGCGTGAGCGATCCCTCCCGCCCCTCCTCCTCCGACGTCGAGATCCGTGTCCTCACCCCGGAGGACCACGACCGGCAGTGGCGGCTGCACGCCCTGTCCTTCGGCGAGGACCTCTCCTCGCCGCCGCCCGCCGGCAGCGAGCCCGAGGGGGACGTGCGCTTCGGGGCGCTGTCGCCGGACGGCGACCTGCTGGGCGCCGTCACGCTGCGGCCCGCCGAGCACTGGTGGGGCGGACGGCGCCTTCCCGCCGGGGACGTCACCGACGTGGCCGTGCAGCCCGAGGCCCGCGGCGCCGGCGTCGCCACCGGCCTGCTGCGCGCGCTCCTGGAGGCGGCGCACGAGCGGGGTGCCGCCGTCTCGGCGCTCTTCCCCACCGTCGCCGGTCTCTACCGCCGCGCCGGGTGGGAGGTGACGAGCACGCTGACCACCGTCGAGGTCCCGACGCACGCGCTCGCCCGCGGCGGTCCCGCCCCGGGCCTCGCCGTCCGGGCTGGGGGGCCGGCCGACCTGCCCGCCGTCGCGGCCCTCTACGAGCGGGAGGCGCAGGCGCGCAGCGGCATGCTCGTGCGTCCGGCCCCACCGACCGACCGCCTGCCCGAGGGCGTCGACGGGCTCACCCTCGTCGAGGACGACGGCGTCCTCGTCGCGGCCGCCAGCTGGCACCGCGGCCGCGGGTACGGGCGCGAGGCCGTCTTCACGGTGCGCGACGTCGTCGCGGACACCGCGCCCGCGGCGCGCACGCTCCTCGGCGTCCTCGCCGGGTGGGCGCCGGTCGCGCGCAACCTGCACCTGCGGCTGCTGCGGAACGACGCCGTCGCCGCGGCGCTGCCCGTCGAGCTGGCCCGCGTCGTCGACCGCAAGGTCGTCATGCACCGCGTCGTCGACGTGGAGGTCGCCATGAGCGGGCGGGGCTGGCCGGCCGCGGTGTCCGGCTCCGTCGTCGTGGACCTCACCGACGACCTCGCGCCGTGGAACACCGGGACGTGGGAGCTGGCCGTCTCCGGCGGGCAGGGCCGGGCGGTGCGCACCGACGCCGAGCCGGTCGCCCGGCTCACCCCGAGCGGCCTCGCGGCGCTGTACGCCGGGGCGGTCACGCCGCTCGGCGCCGTCCGCACCGGGGGAGCCCAGGTGCTCGGCGACGAGCGCGCCGCGCTCGCGGGCCTCGACGTCCTCGCCTGCGGCGACCTCGTGGAGGTCCTCGACTACTTCTGAGCGTCGCCTGCCGGGACCGCGGCGAGGGGCAGGTCGACGACGGACGAGGGGCCACGGCCCCCTGAGCCTCCCGGGCTGGCTCCGGCCGGGTGATCGTGCCGGTTCTCCTGCGGGCGACGTCGTCGGTCGCCGATGCTTGCCCGCGGCACGACGTGCGTGCCCGCCCGCACCAGGTCGGTGCCCGGAGGACCCTGTGAGCCGTCTCGTCCCCGTGAGCGCCGCGCTGGCGCTCGTGGCCCTCGTCGCCTTCCCCCTCGTCGTCCTCGTTCTCGCCGCCGGGATGACGGTGGCCGCCGTCTCCCTGTCCGGCGACGTCCCCGTCGTCCCGCAGGTCCTCGGCTGGGGCGCCGTCGCCCTGGTCGTGGCGCTCGTCGGTGCCGTCGTCGCGGCCGTCCGCGCCCGCCCGGCCCCGGCGGCGGGCCCCGAGCTGACGCGCGCGGACCACCCCGCGCTGTGGGCCGAGGTCGACGCCGTCGCCGCGGCGGCCGGGACGAGCTCGCCCGACCGCGTCGTCGTGGACCTGCAGGTCAACGCCTCGGTGGCGGAGGTGGCCGGCTGGCGGGAGGTCGTCGTCGGGCTGCCGCTGCTCGTCGGCCTGCGGCGGGACGAGCTCCGGTCGGTGCTCGCGCACGAGGTGGGGCACGTGCTCGGCGGTGACACGGCCGCGACCGGCGTCCGCCGGGCCGCCTTCCGTGCCAGCGCCCTGCTCGGCTCGGCGCTGGACGAGGTGGGCACCCCGGTGCGCCTGCTCCTGCTGCCCTACGTCCTCACCTACGAGGCGCTCGCCCACGTGGCGACGCGAGAGCAGGAGCTGCGCGCCGACGAGCTGGCGGCGACTGTGGCAGGTCCCGACGTGGTGGCCGCCGCCCTGCGACGCGCTCCAGCCCTCGTCATGGCGTGGGAGCACTACTGCGAGAGCTACCTCGGGCTCGGCGTGCCGGCGCGCCGGCGCCCTCGGCTGGCCGAGGGCTTCGCCGCCCTCCTGCGGGAGGACGCCCCCGCGCTCGAGGAGGCCGTGGCGGACGAGGTGGCGCGGGAGGGCCGTGGCAGCCTCCTCTCGATCGGAGCGCTGCTCGACTCCCACCCGTCGACGTCGAGCCGCGTCGAGCACCTGCGCAGGCTGGACGTACCGATCCCGCACGCCGGGCCGGGCGACGACGAGGCCGCGCTGTCCCTGCTCGGCGGCGGCGAGGCGGCCCTCGCCGACCTGGAGGCTCGGCTGCTGGAGGGGACCCCGCTGCGCGGCGAGGACCCGCTCGCCTCGTGGGACGAGGTCGTCGACGCCGCGTGGCGGGTCGAGGTCGCCGACGTCCACGCGGACCTCGTCCGGGCCGGGCAGCGCACCGGGCTGGCGCCGGGAGGCAGCCCCGCCGAGCTGCTCGACGCCGTCGCCGCCGGGCACGGGCTGCGCCTCGTGGGCGCCGTGCAGCGCGGGCTCTCCGAGGAGGACCGCTGGCAGGCCCTGCACGAGCTGCTCGCCGGTCTCGCGGGGTCGGTCCTCGCGACCGCCGGGCGGGCCCGGGCCGAGGTGTGCTGGACCGGGCCCTGGCGGGTGCGGGCCCTCGCCGCCGACGGGACCCCGGGAGCGGAGCTCGACCTGGAGGCGCTCGTCGTGCCGGTGCTGGAGGACCCGGCCCGCGGTGCCGCGGCGCTGTCCCGGACGCTCGTCGGGCTCGGCGGCGAGCTCTCGTCGACCGTCCCGTCGCTGACGACGTCGTCGGAGGCCGCGGGTGGGGTGCCGGACCTGCGTCTCGACGTGGCCGGGGTCGTGGTGGCGATGTCCCCCGCGCGCGGCGTCCGGCGCGACGTCGTCGTGGCCCGGGAGGGTCTGCTCCTGGTGCCGTCCGCGCCGCTGCCCTGGTGGAGCCGCCTCCTCGAGCCCGTCGCGGCGCGGCGGTGCCGGGCGCGGGCGGAGGAGCTCGCGCTCGGCGAGCCCGCCACGCTGCTCGCCGAGGGCGGTCGCTGGCTGCCCGTCGAGCAGGTGCGGTACGCGTCGACGCACATCCGGCCATGGGGCTTCACGCTGCGCCTGGACCTGGCGGACGGCGAGCGGCTGTCGCTGCGCACGACCGGCCGGACCGAGGAGGTCGGTGACGCGGTCGAGCAGCTCGGCCTGCTCGCCGCCACGCACCCGCGGCGCCTCGACGACGCGCCCGACCACCGGGCGGGCGACGTCCGCGTCGAGCGCGAGGGCGACGTGCCCGAGCCGGTCTGAGGGGCGAGCGGCCGGTCAGCGCAGCGGCACCCGCAGCAGCTGGTCCTGGCCGTCCCCGTCGTTCGTGAGCACGCGCAGCGCACCCCCGCCCGGGGCGGGGGAGACGTCGCGCAGGCGGCCGTGCTCGCCGACGAGGTAGGCCTCCGGCTCGCCGACCGGGCCGCCGCCGGGGCTCGTCGACACCGGGACGCGCCAGAGCCGCTGGCCACGCAGGGCGCTGACCCACACGGCGTCGTCGACGACGGCGAGCCCGCTCGGCGACGCCTGCGCCGGCGACCACCAGACGATCGGGTCGGTGAAGCGGGAGGCGTCCCCGCCGGGGCCCTCGACCTCCGGCCAGCCGTAGTTGGCGCCGGGGGTGACGAGGTTCAGCTCGTCCCAGGTGTCGGCGCCGAACTCGCTGGCGTACAGGCGCCCCTGGGCGTCCCAGCCGAGCCCCTGGACGTTGCGGTGGCCCAGGCTCCACACCGGCGAGCCCTCGACGGGGTTGCCGGGCGCGGCGTCGCCGTCGGGCGTCAGGCGCAGCACCTTCCCGGCGAGGGAGCCCGGGGCCTGCGACAGCTCGGGCTGCTGGGCGTCCCCGGTGGTCACGTAGAGCATCCCGTCGGGCCCGAAGGCCAGCCGCCCGCCGTTGTGCGTGCGGGCGCGGGGGATGCCCTCGAGGACCACCTCCGGCTCGCCGAGGGAGTCCCCGTCCAGGACGGCGCGGACGACGGCGTTGTCGTCGGCCCGCGTCACGTAGGCGTAGAGGAGGGAGTCCTCGGCGAAGGTGGGCGACAGCGCCAGTCCGAGCAGGCCGCCCTCGCCCGCGGGGGCCGCGCCGCCGACGGTGCCGTCGGCGGACGTCGTCGCGACGTCTGTCCGGGCCCCCTCCTCGTCGACCCGGACGACGCGCGCCTCGTCCCGCAGGCTCACGAGCGTCGTGCCGTCGGGCAGCGCGACCGCGGACCAGGGCAGGGGCAGGTCGCCGGCGACCTCGGTCACCTCGCCGCTCGGCCGTCCGGCCACGGACGGGTCCGGCGGCGGGGGCGGCGTGGTCGAGGTCTCTCGCGGCGTCGGCACGGACGGCGGGGACGCCGGAGGCACCTGGCCGGTCGGGACGGGGGAGGAGGACGTCGCCTCCTGCCCGCACCCGCCCAGCACGAGGAGAGCGGTGGCGGCGGCCGCCGCGAGGCCGGACCGGCCCCGGCGGGCCGGGGCGGGCCGTCGGCGGGCGGCAGAGGTGTCGACGCTGACCATGCGCTTCCCAACGTGCCAGAGCGGAGGACTGCTCCCGGCGACCCTCGCCGGTCCTCCCATGGTGCGCCGTCGTGTGCGTCCACCCGCGACCACCCCGCCGGTCGGGGGACGGTCCGCGCGCGGCCAGCGGGCGCGCACGCGGCACGATGGCCGCGTGGACTCCCGCGACCGCCCGCTGCTCGTCTCCTTCCCCGACGCCGACCTGGCCCGCGAGGTGGGCGCCCCGCTCGCGGGTGCCGGAGCCGCTGCCGGGCCTGCGGACGGCGAGGTCGTCGACGGCGTCGAGGCGGTCGTCTGGGACGTCGCCGAGCCGCCGCGCGAGGCGCTGGGCGAGGACGTCGACCGGGTGCGGCTGGTCGTCCTGCCCTACCACGGCACCCCGGCGGCGGTCGGCTCGCTTGGGGACCTGCCCGGTCTGCGGGTCGTCCAGACCCAGACCACCGGCGTCGACGCCGCGTCCGCGCACGTGCCGGACGGCGTCACGCTCGTCTCGGCCGCGGGTGCGCACGACGCCGGGACCGCCGAGATCGCGCTCGCGCTGCTGCTCGGGAGCATCCGCCGGCTGGACGAGGCGGTCCGGGACGCCGCGCAGGGGCGGTGGCGGGCGCCGGAGCGCCTGCGGCCGGGGCTCGCCGGCAGGACGGTGCTGGTGCTCGGGACGGGCGGCATCGGAGACGCCGTCGTGCGCAGGCTGCTGCCGTTCGAGGTGGACGTCGTCCGGGTCGCCCGCAGCGCGCGGACCGACGACCTCGGGCCCGTGCGCGCGATGGAGGAGCTGGCGGACCTGCTCCCGACGGCCCACGCCGTGGTGCTCGCCGTCCCGCTTACCGACGCGACGCGCGGTCTCGTGGACGTCGACTTCCTGGCCGCGCTGCCCGACGGCGCCGTCGTCGTCAACGTCGCGCGGGGGCCGGTCGTCGACACGGGCGCCCTCGTCGCCGAGGTGGAGAGCGGCCGACTCGCGGCGGCTCTCGACGTCACCGACCCCGAGCCGCTGCCGCCCGACCACCCGCTGTGGCGGCTGGACGGCGCGCTCGTGACCCCGCACGTCGGCGGGGCGACCGACGCGATGCGCCCGCGCGTCGTCGCGCTGCTGCGCCGCCAGCTGGCCGCGCTCGTCGACGGCCGCGAGCTGGAGAACGTCGTCGCCACCGACGGCTGACGCCGGGACGGACCGGCCGGGGACGCCCCGAGGACGCTCCTAGACTCCGGGCATGACCTCCGGGACCGCCGACGCGCCCGTCACCACCTCCCCCGCACCGCCCGAGGGGCTCCCGGGCGTCGACCCCAAGCCCCGCAGCCGGCAGGTGACCGACGGCCTGGAGGCCACGGCCTCCCGCGGGATGCTGCGCGCCGTCGGCCTGGGCGACGACGACTTCGCCAAGCCGCAGATCGGTGTCGCGAGCTCGTGGAACGAGATCACGCCCTGCAACCTCTCCCTCGACCGGCTCGCGAAGTCCGTGAAGGACGGCGTGCACATCGCCCAGGGGTACCCGCTGGAGTTCGGCACGATCTCGGTCTCCGACGGCATCTCCATGGGCCACGAGGGCATGCACTTCTCGCTCGTCTCCCGCGAGGTCATCGCCGACAGCGTCGAGACCGTCATGCAGGCCGAGCGCCTCGACGGCTCCGTGCTCCTGGCCGGCTGCGACAAGTCCCTGCCCGGCATGCTCATGGCGGCCGCGCGCCTGGACCTCGCGAGCGTCTTCCTCTACGCCGGGTCGATCCTGCCCGGCATCGCGAAGCTCGAGGACGGCAGCGAGAAGCAGGTCACCATCATCGACGCCTTCGAGGCCGTCGGCGCGTGCTCGCGCGGGCTCATGAGCCGCCGGGACGTCGACGCCATCGAGCGTGCGATCTGCCCCGGCGAGGGTGCCTGCGGCGGCATGTACACGGCCAACACGATGGCCAGCGCCGCCGAGGCGCTCGGGATGTCGCTGCCCGGCTCCGCGGCGCCGCCGGCGACCGACCGTCGCCGGGACGGCTTCGCGCGGCGCTCCGGCGAGGCCGTGGTCGAGCTCCTGCGCCGCGGCATCACGGCCCGCGACGTCATGACGAAGGAGGCGTTCGAGAACGCCATCGCCGTCGTCATGGCCTTCGGCGGCTCGACGAACGCGGTGCTGCACCTGCTGGCCATCGCCCACGAGGCCGAGGTCGAGCTGACGCTGGCCGACTTCGACCGGATCGGCTCGCGCGTCCCGCACCTGGCCGACGTCAAGCCCTTCGGGCAGCACGTGATGACCGACGTCGACCGCGTCGGCGGCGTCCCCGTCGTCATGCGCGCGCTGCTCGACGCCGGGCTGCTGCACGGCGACGTGATGACCGTGACCGGCCGGACCATGGCCGAGAACCTCGCCGAGATCGCCCCGCCGGACGTCGACGGGGCCGTCCTGCGGGCGATGGACGCGCCGATCCACCGCACGGGCGGCATCACCGTCCTGCACGGCTCGCTCGCCCCCGGCGGCGCGGTCGTGAAGTCCGCCGGCTTCGAGTCCGAGGTGTTCGAGGGGACCGCGCGCGTCTTCGACCGGGAGCGTGCCGCCATGGACGCCCTGGAGGACGGCACCATCGCCGCGGGCGACGTCGTCGTCATCCGGTACGAGGGGCCCAAGGGCGGGCCCGGCATGCGCGAGATGCTGGCCATCACCGGCGCCATCAAGGGCGCCGGTCTCGGCAAGGACGTGCTGCTGCTGACCGACGGGCGATTCTCCGGCGGGACGACGGGGCTGTGCGTCGGGCACGTCGCCCCCGAGGCCGTCGACGCCGGCCCCATCGCCTTCGTCCGCGACGGCGACCGCATCCGCCTCGACGTCACCGCCAAGACCCTCGACGTCCTCGTCGACGCCGACGAGCTGGCCAGGCGGCGCGCCGACGGCTGGGAGCCGTTGCCGCAGCGCTACACCCGCGGCGTCCTCGCCAAGTACGCCAAGCTCGTCGGCTCCGCGTCCGGGGGAGCCGTGCTGGCCTGAGGTCCAGGCCCGAGGGCGTCGTCACGGTCGTCCAGGCTCGGTGGACGACCACGTCGCCGCGCTCGTCGGCTGGTGCCCGTCGGCGCGCAGCGGAGGGCGTCTGGGTACGGTCCCGGCCATGCCCGCGCCGACGCCCGGCCCCGAGGTCGACGACGTCGACCGCGCGATCGTCGCCGCCCTCGTGGCGGACGGGCGCACGAGCTTCACCGACCTGGGCCGGCAGGTCGGGCTCCCGACGTCGACCGTCCACCAGCGCGTCCGGCGCCTGGAGCAGCGGGGCGTGGTCAAGGGGTACACCGCCGTCGTCGACCACGAGGCGCTCGGGCTGCCGCTCTCGGCCATCGTCTCGGTGACGCCCTTCGACCCGGCCGCGCCCGACGACGTCCCCGAGCGCCTCGCCCGGGTCGCCGAGGTCGAGTCGTGCTGGTCGGTGGCGGGGGAGGAGAGCTACGTGCTGCTCGTGCGCACCCAGACCCCGGGGCGGCTGGAGGAGGTGCTGGCCGAGATCCGCACCGTCGGGTCGGTGGCCACGCGCACCACGGTCATCCTCTCGACGCCGTTCGAGGGGCGCCGCCACGCGCGCGAGATGCCGGCGGGCGAGCCAGGCTGACGTCGCTCACGCCGTGGGCTCGCGGCGCATGTGCAGCGTCGGCACCCGCTCCCGGAAGCAGCCCGTCGCCCCCGTCGGGGAGAAGCCGTGGCGCCGGTAGAAGGCGATGGCGCGCTCGTTGTAGCTCGCCACCTCGACGCGGACGCCGCGCCCGCCCGTCCACGCCAAGGCACCGCTCATGAGGCGCTCGGCGACGCCGGTGCCCTGGTGGGCGCGCAGCAGGTAGATCGCCGCGAGCGTGGCGTCCGGCTCCTCGCCGCCCGGCCTCTCGTCCTCCGGCCCCTCGTCGGGCTCGCCGTCCGCCGGCTGCTCGGCGTGGACGAAGCCGACGACGTCGTCGCCGCTGCGCGCGACCCGGTAGTAGACCCGGCTCGGGTCGGACCGCTGCGCGGCGAAGGTGCGACGTCGGTACTCCTCGGCCTGAGGTCTGAGGAGGGGCACGAAGAGCTCCTCGACCCACGCCGCGTCGACGCCGTGCTCGGGCGCTCGGGTAGGTCTCCAGCCAGGACTGCCGGTGCATGACGCCGAGCGCGCGGGCGTCGTCGTCACGCGGCGCCTCGACCCTCACCACGACGTCCTCCTCCGACCTCGTCCGTCCTTCCGACCCCACGCAGCACACCTTCCTCTCTCCGCGGAGCGACCTCACAGGGCTTTTCGAGCTGCTCGTTGCGCGTCGCGGTCGCCGCCCGTCGCCGGGGGAGGGACGCGTCACGGTCGTACATCGCGGGGAAGACGCGTCCGGTGGCCGATCGTCCGGAGGGAGTGGGTGGCGACGGGATGAACACCGCGCACGGTCCTTGCTCGCCGGAGGATCTCCCGCCTACCCTGCGGGCATGAGCGCTCCCACCGTCGACCGTCCGCAGGCCGCCCCGCACGTCGGGGAGGCAGAGGCCGTCACCGCCGCCACGGCCCACGAGCACGTGGCCGCGCACATGCTGGACGACGGCCTCGGGCTGGTCCTCGACCTCGCGGCCAGCCGCGGCTCGCGCCTGGTCGACGCGCGCGACGGCACCTCCTACCTCGACATGTTCACCTTCTTCGCCTCGTCGGCCCTGGGCATGAATCACCCGGACGTCGCCGAGGACGAGGACTTCCGTGCCGAGCTGCTGCAGGCGGCGCTCTCGAAGCCGAGCAACTCCGACATCGTCACCGTCGAGCGGGCCCGCTTCGTCGACACCTTCGCCCGCGTGCTCGGCGTCCCCGAGCTGCCGCACCTGTTCTTCGTCGAGGGCGGCGGCCTGGCGGTCGAGAACGCGCTCAAGGTCGCCTTCGACTGGAAGAGCCGCTGGAACGAGGCCCATGGGCTCGACCCGGCGCTCGGCACCAAGGTGCTGCACCTGCGCCAGGCCTTCCACGGCCGCACCGGGTACACGATGTCGATGACGAACACCGACCCGACCAAGGTGGCGCGCTTCCCCCAGTTCGACTGGCCGCGCGTGGACAACCCGCACCCCGTCGAGGGGGAGGCCGACAGCGTGCTGCGGGCCCGCGAGGACGCCGCGCTCGCCCAGGCCCGCGCCGCCTTCGAGGCGCACCCGCACGACGTCGCCTGCGCGATCGTCGAGCCGATCCAGGGCGAGGGCGGCGACAACCACCTCACGCCGCGCTTCCTGCAGGGCCTGCAGGCGCTGTGCCACGAGTTCGACGCGCTCTTCGTCTGCGACGAGGTGCAGACCGGCTGCGGCCTCACCGGCACCGCCTGGGCGCACCAGCAGCTCGGGCTCGAGCCGGACGTGGTCGCCTTCGGCAAGAAGGTGCAGGTCTGCGGCGTGATGGCGGGCCGCCGCGTGGACCTGGTGCCGGACAACGTCTTCCGTGTCTCGAGCCGCATCAACTCCACGTGGGGTGGCGGGCTCGTCGACATGGTCCGGGCCCGGCGCATCCTCGAGGTCTGCGAGCGCGACGACCTCTTCGGGCACGCCTCCCGGGCCGGGACGCACCTCGTGGCCGGTCTGCACGACCTCGCCGCCCGCCACCCGGAGGTCACGGGCGTGCGGGGCCGCGGGCTCATGTGCGCCTTCGACCTGCCCGACGGCGAGCGCCGCGCCGCGCTGCTGGCCCACCTGGAGACCCACGAGCACGTGCTCGCCCTCGGCTGCGGCACCCGCAGCGTGCGCTTCCGGCCGACGCTCACGGTCACGACGGCCGAGCTCGACGAGGCCCTCGCCGCCCTCGACCGCAGCCTGTCCGCCCTCTCCGGCACGGCCTCCGGGGACCCGCACATGGCCGGCGCCGCCGCCGGGGCGAGCGTCGGGTCCGTGCCGGCCCCCCTGCCGAGCGGCCGATGAGCTCCGGGGCGCTCGTCGGCACCACCGCGCTGCGCGCCCGCTTCGCCGCCGCCCTCTCGAGCCTCTACGCGGGGGAGGTCCCGGCCTACGGCACGCTCGTCGAGGTCGCCGGTGCGGTGAACGCGGCCGTCATGGCCGGCGACCCGGCGACGGCCCAGCGCCTCGGCAGCATCGAGCGGGTCACGGCCGAGCGGCACGGCGCCATCCGGGTCGGCACCGCCCGCGAGCTGGGCCAGGTGGGCCAGGTCTTCGCAGCCCTCGGCATGCACCCCGTCGGCTTCTACGACCTGCGCGAGGCCGGCCAGCCCGTCCCGGTCGTCTCCACCGCGTTCCGCCCGGTCGAGGAGGAGGAGCTGGCGGCCAACCCGTTCCGCGTCTTCACCTCGGTGCTGGCGACGGACGACCGCCGCTTCTTCGACGCCGACCTCCAGGAGCGCCTCGAGGCGCGGCTGGCGCAGCGCGAGCTCTTCAGCCCCCAGCTCCTCGCCCTGGCCGCACGGGCCGAGGCAGACGGTGGCCTGGGGAGCGAGGACGCCGACGTCTTAGTCCGTCTCGCGACGGCGGCTTTCGCCCTCTCGCCCGAGCCCGTCGACGCCGCCTGGTACGCCGAGCTCGAGCGCGTCTCGGGCGTCGCGGCCGACATCGGCGGCGTCGGCTCCACCCACGTCAACCACCTGACGCCCCGCGTGCTCGACATCGACGCGCTCTACGCCCGGATGACCGAGCGCGGCGTCACGATGATCGACGCGATCCAGGGCCCGCCCGGCGGCGGGGACCCGGTGCTGCTGCGGCAGACCAGCTTCCGAGCGCTCGCCGAGCCGCGGGCGATGCGGGACCCGGACGGCTCGGTGCGCGAGGGGGCTCTGCGCGTGCGCTTCGGCGAGGTCGAGGCCCGCGGGTGCGCGCTCACCCCGGCCGGCCGGGCCCGTTACGACGCCTGGATGGCGGCCGGCGGCACCCCGCAGGAGCGGGAAGCGCACTGGCGCAACCTCTTCCCCGCCGACGCCGACGCCCAGGCCGCCGCGGGTCTGACGAGCGTGCGTTGGGTGCCCGTCGCTGACCGGCCCGCGGACGGGCGCACCCCGGTGGGCGACCTGGCGCGGCTGCTCGCCGACGGGTGGGTGCGCGCCGAGCCCGTCGTCTACGAGGACTTCCTGCCCGCCTCGGCCGCGGGGATCTTCGCCTCCAACCTCGACCGGCGCGACGACGAGCCCGGGGGGCGCCGTGGCGACGGCGGCGCCAGCCACCGCGACCTCGCCTGGCTCGCCGAAGCCCTCGGCCGTGACGTCCTCGACCCCGTCGACCTCTACGCGGCCACCTCCCGCGCCAGCGCCGACGGCGTCGCCCGCGCCCTCGACCTCCCGCCGCTGGACCTGCCCGTCGCCGACGCGGCGGCGTCCGGCCGGGGCGGGGTCCTCGAGCACGCCTGAGGACACGGTCGCCTGCCACGCTGGCCCGACCCGGTCCAGCCCTCGAGCCGGACCTCGCCCGACCCGCCCACCCGCCCTTGACGGCGATCCCCGAGGAGCACCTCTCGTGACCAGCACCACCGCCACCACGACCGACCGGCCGACCGAGGGGGAGCCCCTCGAGGGCGCCGCAACCCCCGGCGGCGAGCACGTCCTCGGGCTGCGGCGCAGCACCGCCGAGATCCGCGAGGACGCCCTCGCCGCGCTGCGGGCGTGCGGGGTCGACGTCGACGCCCTCACCGCCGAGGGGGAGGCGGCTGCCGCCCGCGGGGCCGCCGTCGTCACCGCGCGCACCCCCATCACCGGCGAGGACCTCCTGGCCCTGCCGGCCACGAGCCCCGACGGCGTCGAGGCCGCCGTCACCCTGGCAACCGGTGCCTTCGGCGTCTGGCGGACGACGCCGGCGCCCGTGCGCGGCGCCCTCGTCAAGCGCCTCGGCGAGCTGCTCGTCGAGCACCTGGACGACCTCGCGGCGCTCGTGACGACCGAGGTCGGAAAGACGCCGTCCGAGGCGCGCGGGGAGGTGCAGGAGATGGTCGACGTCTGCGACCTCGCCGTCGGCCTCTCCCGCCAGCTGACCGGCCGGACGATGCCGTCCGAGCGCCCCGGCCACCGCCTCATGGAGACCTGGCACCCGCTCGGGCCGGTCGCCGTCGTCTCGGCGTTCAACTTCCCCGTCGCGGTGTGGTCGTGGAACAGCGCCCTCGCCGTCGTCTGCGGCGACCCGGTCGTGTGGAAGCCGTCGGAGCTGACCCCGCTGACGGCGCTCGCCTGCACCGCCCTGGCCGAGCGGGCCGCCCGTGAGTGCGGTGCGCCCGAGGGCCTCTTCCCGGTCGTGCTCGGCGGCGCCGACGTCGGCCGCCAGCTCGTCGACGACCCGCGCGTCCCGCTGGTCTCGGCCACCGGCTCGGTGCCGATGGGCCGTGACGTCGCCGCCCGGGTCGCCGCCCGCTTCGGCCGCTCGCTGCTGGAGCTGGGCGGCAACAACGCCGCCGTCGTCGCGCCGTCGGCCGACCTCGACCTGGCGGTCCGCGGCATCGTCTTCGCCGCCGCCGGCACGGCGGGGCAGCGCTGCACGACGCTGCGCCGCCTCCTCGTGCACTCCTCGGTCGCCGAGGAGCTGCTGGCGCGGCTCGTCGAGGTCTACGGCCGGCTCGCGGTCGGGGACCCGACGGCCCCAGGCGCTCTCGTCGGCCCGCTCGTCGCCCCCCGGGCCGCCGAGGCGATGGAGGCGGCGCTGGAGGCGGCGCGCGCCGACGGCGGCGAGGTGCTCGTCGGCGGCGAGCGGGTCCTGGTCGAGGAGGCGCCCGCGGCCCGCTACGTGCGGCCCGCGCTGGTGCGGATGCCGGCGCAGACCGACGTCGTGCGCGCCGAGACCTTCGCGCCCGTCCTCTACGTCATGACCTACGACGACCTGGCCGAGGCCGTCGCCGTGCACAACGACGTCCCGCAGGGCCTGTCCAGCGCCATCTTCACGACCGACGCCCGAGAGGCCGAGGCGTTCCTGGCCGCCGACGGCTCCGACTGCGGCATCGTCAACGTCAACATCGGCACCTCCGGCGCCGAGATCGGCGGGGCCTTCGGCGGGGAGAAGGAGACCGGCGGCGGCCGCGAGTCCGGCTCGGACTCCTGGCGCGCCTACATGCGCCGGGCGACCAACACGGTCAACTACTCCGACGAGCTGCCGCTCGCCCAGGGCGTCGACTTCGGCTGAGCGCCCGTCGGCCTCCGCGGGCCCGCGGAGAGCATCCGCTGCGCGAGACGCCCGTCCCACCCCTCGGGACGGGCGTCTCGTCGGTTGACGACGGCGGCCGAGCGGGCGCACTGTTGGCCCATGTCGAGTCCTCAGGACCTCCTCGTAGTTCTCGGGCGTGCGTGAGCCCGACGCCCTGACGGCTCCGCACGCGACCCCTCGCACCGCCCGCGCACCGCGCCGGCCGAGGGGTCTTGTCATGTCCGGGGCCGCCGCGGCGCAGCGAACGAGCTCCTGACGAGGCGACCAGCACCACCCGCACCACCGCCACGAGCACCCGCACCACCACGAGCCCGACCCGGGCCCGTGCCGCCCCACGTGGAGGACCGCCATGGCCACCGCCGACCAGCGCACCGCCCCTCGCCCCGGCCCGCCCGCCCCGGCGCCCCGCCCCGCCCCGCCGGCGCACGCGCAGCGGACGGTCGGCCAGGGGAGCGCGCACCCCGGCCCGAGCGCGCGGGCCGAGCCGGAGCCGATGACCGGCGCGCAGAGCCTGGTGCGGTCCCTGGAGGAGGCGGACGTCCGCGTCGTCTTCGGCATCCCCGGCGGGGCGATCCTGCCCGCATACGACCCGCTGCTCGACAGCCCCACGGTGCGTCACGTGCTCGTCCGCCACGAGCAGGGCGCCGGGCACGCGGCGCAGGGCTACGCGCAGGCCACCGGCCGCGTCGGCGTCTGCATGGCGACCTCGGGCCCCGGCGCGACGAACCTCGTGACGGCCATCGCGGACGCGCACATGGACTCGGTGCCCATGGTCGCCATCACGGGCCAGGTCTCCTCGGCCGCCATCGGCACCGACGCCTTCCAGGAGGCGGACATCGTGGGCATGACGATGCCCGTCACCAAGCACAACTTCCTCGTCACCGACCCCGCGAAGATCCCCCAGACCATCGCCGAGGCCTTCCACATCGCCTCGACCGGTCGCCCGGGCCCGGTGCTCGTCGACATCGCCAAGGACGCCCTGCAGGCCCGGACGACGTTCCAGTGGCCCGAGCACCTCGACCTGCCCGGCTACCGCCCGACCACGACGCCGCACCGGCGCCAGGTCCGCGAGGCCGCGCGGATGCTCGCGGCCGCCGAGCGTCCCGTGCTCTACGTGGGCGGCGGCGTCATCAAGGCGGGTGCCTCGGCCGAGCTGGCCGAGCTCGTGGAGCTGTCCGGCGCTCCCGTCGTCACGACGCTCATGGCCCGCGGGGCCCTGCCCGACAGCCACCCCAGCAACCTCGGCATGCCGGGCATGCACGGCACCGTCGCCGCCGTCACGGCGCTGCAGAAGGCCGACCTCCTCGTCACCCTCGGGGCGCGCTTCGACGACCGCGTGACCGGCCTGCTCTCGAGCTTCGCGCCGGACGCCCGCGTGGTCCACGCCGACGTCGACCCGGCCGAGATCGGCAAGAACCGCGCCGTCGACGTCCCCATCGTCGGGGACGCGCGCCGGGTCCTCGCCGACCTGCTGCCGGCGCTGCGCAGCGAGCACGAGGAGGGCCACCGCGCCGACCTGTCGACGTGGTGGCGCCAGCTCGACCAGCTGCGCCGGGACTACCCGCTCGGCTACACCCCGGCCGAGGACGGCTCGCTGTCGCCGCAGCACGTGATCTCCCGGCTGGGGGAGATCGCGGGGCCCGAGGCGACCTACGTCGCCGGCGTCGGCCAGCACCAGATGTGGGCCTCGCAGTTCGTCCGGTACGAGCGCCCCGGCAGCTGGATCAACTCCGGCGGCCTCGGGACCATGGGCTACGCCGTGCCCGCCGCCATGGGCGCGAAGGTCGGCGACCCCGACCGGGTCGTGTGGGCCGTGGACGGCGACGGCTGCTTCCAGATGACCAACCAGGAGCTCGCGACGTGCGCGCTCAACGGCATCCCCATCAAGGTCGCCATCATCAACAACTCCAGCCTCGGCATGGTGCGCCAGTGGCAGACCCTCTTCTACGACGGGCGCTACTCCCACACCGACCTGCACACCGGGGCGGCCGTGGCGATGGGCCAGCGCATCCCCGACTTCGTCAAGCTCGCCGAGGCCTACGGCTGCGTCGGCCTGCGGTGCGAGCGGCCCGAGGACCTCGACGCGACGATCGAGGCGGCCATGGCCGTCACCGACCGGCCCGTCGTCGTGGACTTCGTCGTCCACCGCGACGCGATGGTCTGGCCGATGGTCGCGGCCGGCGTCAGCAACGACCGGATCGAGTACGCGCGCGGCATCTCCCCGGTGTGGGACCGCGACGAGGAGACGAGCACCGAGGACGACGACGCGGCCGCACCCGCCGGGCCGGTCGCCGTCGCCGACGCGACGGAGGAGGGGCGATGAGTCTCCTGCAGCCCGCCCAGCAGCAGGGGCGGTCGACGACGCGGCACACCCTGTCCGTGCTCGTCCAGGACGTGCCCGGTGTCCTGGCCCGGGTCGCCGGGCTGTTCTCCCGCCGCGGGTTCAACATCGTGAGCCTCGCCGTCGGGCCCACCGAGCAGGTCGGGACGTCCCGGATGACGGTCGTCGTGGACGTCGAGTCCCTGCCCATGGAGCAGGTGGTCAAGCAGCTCAACAAGCTCGTCAACGTGCTCAAGATCGTCGAGCTGGACGAGGACGCCGCCGTCCGGCGGGAGCTGCTGCTCGTGAAGGTCCGTGCCGACGCGGCCACGCGCTCGCAGGTGCTCGACGTCGTCCAGCTGTTCCGGGCGCACGTCGTCGACGTCGCCCCCGAGGCCCTGACGATCGAGGCCGTCGGGGAGCCCGAGAAGCACGCCGCCCTGCTTCGCGTGCTGGAGCCCTTCGGCGTCCGCGAGCTGGTGCAGTCCGGCCAGGTCGCCCTGGCGCGCGGCGCCCGCTCGATGACCGACCGGCCCGCCGACCGGCCGCTGCGCTCAGCCTGACGTCCGACGCCTCGTGCCTCGCGCCGCAGGCGCGACGCCCTGGCCCGCCGGCGCCCGAGCCGCACCAGACCGTCCGTCCCGCACCACCGACCGTCCTGCACCCGCAACCGTTGAGGAGCCCTTCCCGTGGCCGACATGTTCTACGACGCCGACGCCGACCTGTCCCTGATCCAGGGCCGCACCGTGGCCGTCATCGGCTACGGCAGCCAGGGCCACGCGCACGCGCTGAGCCTGCGCGACTCCGGCGTCGACGTCCGCGTCGGCCTCGCCGAGGGCAGCCGCAGCCGCGCCAAGGCGGAGGCCGAGGGCCTGCGCGTCGTGACGCCGGCCGAGGCGGCCGCCGAGGCCGACTTCGTCGTCGTCCTCACGCCCGACCAGGTCCAGCGCGGCCTGTACGCCGAGGCCATCGAGCCGAACCTGCAGGACGGCGACGTGCTGCTCTTCGCGCACGGCTTCAACATCCGTTTCGGCTACATCACGCCGCCGGAGACGGCCGACGTCGTCATGGTCGCCCCCAAGGGCCCCGGCCACCTCGTGCGCCGCGAGTACGTCGACGGCCGCGGCGTGCCCGTCATCGTCGCCGTCGAGCAGGACGCGAGCGGGCAGGCCTGGCCGCTGGCGCTGTCCTACGCCAAGGCGATCGGCGGCCTGCGCGCCGGCGGCATCCGCACGACCTTCACCGAGGAGACCGAGACCGACCTGTTCGGCGAGCAGGCCGTGCTGTGCGGGGGTGCCTCGGCGCTCGTCCAGGCGGGCTTCGAGACGCTCGTCGAGGCCGGCTACCAGCCCGAGGTCGCCTACTTCGAGTGCCTGCACGAGCTCAAGCTCATCGTCGACCTCATGTACGAGGGCGGCATCGCCAAGCAGCGCTGGAGCGTCTCGGACACCGCCGAGTACGGCGACTACGTCTCCGGCCCCCGCGTCGTCGACGCGCAGGTGAAGAAGAACATGCAGGCGGTGCTCTCCGACATCCAGGACGGCACCTTCGCCCGCCGCTTCATCGAGGACCAGGACGCCGGCAAGCCCGAGTTCACGCGCCTGCGCGAGCAGGGCGAGGCGCACCCCATCGAGGAGACCGGCCGCAAGCTCCGCGGCCTCATGAGCTGGGTCAAGAGCGACGACGACTACGTCGAGGGCACCGCGGCGCGCTGACGCCGGCCCGACCCGCCGCGACCATCGCGCGGGCGGTCGACGAGAGCGACGAAGCGCAGGTCACCGGAGCCTGGTGGCCTGCGCTTCGTCGCTCTCGTGCTCCCTCGTCCGTGCTCCCCTCTCGTGCCCGAGGGGTCGGTCGGGAGGAGCAGCAGCACCGGGGAGGATGGGGCCATGGACCCCGCACCGCAGGACGCCGCGCCCGTCGCCCCGGAGGAGATCGTCCGGTTCTGGGAGACCGCGCGCGGGCGCGCGGGGATCGGCCGCCTCGCCGTCGTCACCGGCACGACGTCGTCGACGGCGCTCCCGCCGCCCGCGTGGGCCTTCGGCGACTCGCCGGAGATGGCCGACGAGCTGCTCGCGCTCGTCCTCGCGGGCACCAAGACGGCGACGGCGAGCGCCCGCTGGGAGTACGAGCACGAGGGCGAGGACCTGCCTCGGGCCGGTGATCTCTCGATCGTCCTCGACGGTGCCGGCCACCCCCGCGCGCTGGTGCGGACGACGTCGGTCGACGTCGTCCCGTTCGGCGAGGTCGGCGCCGAGCATGCCCGCGCCGAGGGGGAGGGAGACCTGTCTCTCGCGTACTGGCGCGAGGTGCACGAGCGCTTCTTCACCGAGGCGCTGGAGCAGGTGGGCCGCTCCTTCACCCGCGACCTGCCGGTGGTCTGCGAGGGGCTGACGCTGCTCTACCCGAGGCCCTCGGCGGCCCGCGAGAAGGCCCCGGAGCTCGTCGACGCCTGAGACCCGCCTCGCGGGACGTCGCCCCACCCCCCACGGTGGGGCGGTGAAGGACACCAGAGGTACCCAGGACACCGACGACCACGAGCACGGCCGGGAGCGGCGCGCGAGGGCGGCAGCCGCCCCGACGACCGGTCGGGCGCCGCGCCGAGAGCTGGTCCGGGCGTGAAGGCCGTCACGTGGCACGGGGCGAAGGACGTCCGGGTCGAGGAGGTGCCTGACCCGACCATCCAGGAGCCGACCGACGCGGTCGTCCGGGTCACGACGACGAACATCTGCGGGTCCGACCTGCACCTGTACGAGCCGCTGGGCGCGCTGATGGACGTCGGCGACGTCCTGGGACACGAGGCCATGGGCGTCGTGGAGGCCGTCGGCCCCGAGACCGGAGACCTGCGCGTCGGGGACCGGGTCTCCGTCCCGTTCCAGATCTCCTGCGGGCACTGCTGGATGTGCGACCGGCAGCTGTACACCCAGTGCGAGACGACGCAGGTGCGCGAGCAGGGCACGGGCGCCGCGCTCTTCGGGTACTCGACGTTCTACGGCCAGGTCCCCGGCGGGCAGGCGGAGTACCTGCGCGTCCCGCAGGCCCAGTTCACGCACGTCAAGCTGCCCGAGGGACCGCCGGACGACCGGTACGCCTACCTGTCCGACATCCTGCCCACCGCCTGGCAGGCCGTGGCCTACGCCGACGTCCCCGACGGCGGCACCATGGTCGTCCTCGGTCTCGGCCCCATCGGCGACTTCGCCGCACGCATCGGGGTGCACAGGGGCTACCGGGTCATCGGCGTCGACCTCGTGCCCGAACGGCTCGAGCGGGTCCGCGCCCGTGGCGTCGAGGTGGTCGACCTCTCCCAGCACGAGGAGGACCTCGGCGACCTCCTGCGGGACATGACCGACGGCCGCGGCCCCGACGCGGTCGTGGACGCGGTCGGCATGGAGTCCCACGGCTCGCCCGCGACCACCGCCGTCCAGAAGGCGGCGGGCCTGCTGCCGGACGCCGTGGCGGCGCCGCTGCTCAAGACCGCCGGCGTGGACCGCCTCAAGGCGCTGCACACCGCGATCGACGTCGTCCGGCGCGGCGGCACCGTCTCGCTGTCGGGCGTCTACGGCGGCGCGGCGGACCCGATGCCGATGATGACGATGTTCGACAAGCAGATCCAGCTGCGGATGGGGCAGTGCAACGTCAAGCGGTGGGTCCCCGAGATCATGCCGCTGCTGACCGACGACGACCCGCTCGGCGTCGACACCTTCGCCACGCACCGCCTGCCGCTGGACGCGGCGCCGGAGGCCTACCGCTCCTTCGCGCGCAAGGAGGACGGCTGCGTCAAGGTGCAGCTCAAGCCCTGATCACACGGTCTCCGAGGCCCGGGCAGGCAGGCTCTCGGAGACCCAGGCCGGCAGGCCGGGACCGCAGCGCCGAGCCCCGCGCACGACGACGCCCGCCCCCGCAGCAGCGGGGGCGGGCGTCGTCGTCGGGCGCGCTCACGCGTCAGTACTTGCGCTCCATCGGCTGGTAGCGCGTCTGGACGACGGGCTTGTAGTCCAGCCGGACGGCCTCGCGGCCGTCCTCGTCGACGGCGAGGTAGGCCATCGTGTGCCGCATGAAGTTGACGTCGTCGCGGGAGGTGTAGTCCTCGCGGAAGTGGCCTCCGCGCGACTCCTGACGGGCCAGGGCGCCGACGACGACGACCTCGGCCAGCTCCAGCAGGAAGCCCAGCTCCACGGCTTCCAGCAGGTCGGTGTTGAAGCGGCGGCCCTTGTCCTGCACGACGACCCGGCTGTAGCGCTCGCGCAGCCCGGCGAGGTCGGTGAGGCACTGCTTGAGGCTCGCCTCGGTGCGGAAGACCTGCGCGTTGGCGTCCATCGTCTCCTGCATCGCCGTCCGCAGGGTCGAGACGCGCTCGCCGGACTCGCGGCCGCGGATGGCCTCGATGGTGCCGACCACGCCGTGCTCGGCGTCCTCGGGCATCTCCAGCAGCGTCGTCGTCTCGGCGTTGGCGTAGTGCGCCGCGCGCAGGCCGGCTCGCTTGCCGAAGACGTTGATGTCGAGCAAGGAGTTGGTGCCCAGGCGGTTGGAGCCGTGCACGGAGACGCAGGCGACCTCGCCGGCGGCGTACAGCCCGCGCACGATGCTCTCGTTGTCCGACAGCACCTCGGTCTCGACGTTGGTCGGCACGCCGCCCATCGCGTAGTGCGCGGTCGGGTAGACCGGCACGGGCTCGGTGTAGGGCTCGACGCCGAGGTAGGTCCGGGCGAACTCGGTGATGTCGGGCAGCTTGGCGTCGATGTGCGCCGGCTCGAGGTGGGTGAGGTCGAGCAGGACGTAGTCCTTGTTCGGCCCGGCGCCGCGACCCTCGCGCACCTCGTTGGCCATCGAGCGGGCGACGATGTCGCGCGGCGCGAGGTCCTTGATCGTCGGCGCGTAGCGCTCCATGAAGCGCTCGCCCTCGGCGTTGCGCAGGATGCCGCCCTCGCCGCGGGCGGCCTCGGACAGCAGGATGCCGAGGCCCGCGAGGCCCGTCGGGTGGAACTGGAAGAACTCCATGTCCTCCAGCGGCAGCCCCGCGCGGTAGGCGATGCCCATGCCGTCGCCGGTGAGGGTGTGGGCGTTCGACGTCGTCTTGTAGACCTTGCCGACGCCGCCCGTCGCGAGGACGACCGACTTGGCGCGGAAGACGTGGATCTCTCCGGTCGCCAGCTCGTAGGAGACGACGCCCGCGACGGCCTTCTCGCCGAGGTCGTTGACGCCCATGACGAGGTCGAGCACGTAGAACTCGTTGAAGAACTCCACCTCGTGCTTGACGCACTGCTGGTAGAGCGTCTGCAGGATCATGTGGCCGGTGCGGTCGGCCGCGAAGCACGAGCGGCGCACGGCGGACTCGCCGTGGTTGCGCGTGTGGCCGCCGAAGCGGCGCTGGTCGATGCGGCCCTCGGGCGTCCGGTTGAACGGCAGGCCCATCTTCTCCAGGTCCAGGACGGCGTCGATGGCCTCCTTGCACATCACCTCGGCGGCGTCCTGGTCGACGAGGTAGTCCCCGCCCTTGACGGTGTCGAAGGTGTGCCACTCCCAGTTGTCCTCCTCGACGTTCGCGAGGGCGGCGCACATGCCGCCCTGCGCGGCGCCGGTGTGGGAGCGGGTCGGGTAGAGCTTCGTCAGCACCGCGGTGCGCGAGCGCTGGCCGGACTCGATGGCGGCGCGCATGCCGGCGCCGCCGGCACCGACGATCACCACGTCGAAGATGTGCGTCTGGACCACGGGGGCTCCTGTCGTCGTCGTGCCGGGTCGCCGTTGTCGTGCGCGGGACGGGCGGAGAGCGCCCGTCGTGCCCACCACGGTAAGGCTCTCGACGGTCGACGTCGACGATCGGGCGGCCGCCGGTGAGAGGTATCTCCTATCGACGGCGACGGCGCGGGCTACCGTGGAGCCTGTGCAGCTGCAGCAGCTCGCGTGCTTCGTGGCGGTGGTCGACGAGGCCCACTTCACCCGGGCCGCGCAGTCGCTGCACCTGGCGCAGCCGTCGCTGTCGGCGCAGGTCCGCGGCCTGGAGCGCGAGGTGGGCGGCCCGCTGCTGCACCGCCAGCGCGGCGCCGTCCGCCCCACCGAGGCGGGGGAGCGGCTGCTGCCGTACGCACGGCGGATCCTCGCCGACGCCGCGGCCGCGACCGCCGAGATGGCGCGCGTCCGGGGCCTGGAGACGGGCGTCCTGCGCGTCGGCGCGACGCCGAGCGCGGGCACGGCGCTGCTGCCACCCGTGCTGCGGCGCTTCCACGACGCCCACCCCGGGGTGCGGCTGGAGATCGCCGAGGGCGGCTCGCGGGCGCTCGTCGAGCAGCTGGCCGTCGGCGGCCTCGACCTCGCCGTCCTCGTGCTGCCGGTCTCCGCGCACGCGGGGGCGCTGGCGAGCACGCCGCTGCTACGGGACGCGCTCGTGCTCGCGAGCGCCGCCGACCGACCGCCGCCCGTGCCCGGGCCGAGCGCCGGCGCCGAGGACCTCGACGGCGTCGACCTCGTGCTCCCGGGGGAGGGCTACGACCTGCGCGCCAGCGCGCTCTCGGCGTGCGCGGCAGCAGGGGTGCAGCCCCGCGTCGTCGCCGACGGCGGCGAGCTCGACGTCGTCGTCGCGCTCGTGCGTGCGGGTGTCGGCGCGGCGGTGCTCCCGCGGACGGTCGTCGACGGCGCCGGCGAGGGCTTGCGCTGGGTCCCGCTGCGCGGTCCGGCGCTGCACCGGACCCTCGGCGTCGCCCACCGCAAGGACGTCCCCCTCGGCCGCGCCGCCGCGCAGGTGCGGCGGCTGCTCATCGAGCGGACGTCGTGAGCGCGCCGAGCGCGCGGTCGGCTCAGGACGACCGGGCGACGGCCTGCAGGTCGACGACCTCGAACTCGAGCAGGCTCGCGCCGCTGGCCACGGGCTTGGCGCGCTCGCCGGAGTGGGCCCGGGCCGCGTCACCACCCTCGCTCCAGGCGCGGAAGGACGCGTCGTCCTCCCAGCGGGTGAGGACGAAGTAGCGCTCCTCCCCGGCGACCGGTCGCAGCAGCTCGAAGCCGAGGAAGCCGGGCGTGCCGTCGACGGCGCCCAGGCGGGCGGCGAAGCGGCGCTCCAGCTCGGGGCCGGCGCCCTCGGGCACCTCGATGGCGTTGATCTTGATGACGGGCATGCCCCATGGTCCCCCAGCGACGCGCCCTGCGCCCGGGGTGCCCCTGTCCGCCGACCGGGACGCCGGTCCCACCCCTCGGGACCGCTGGCTAGCCTCGCCGCATGGCGCAGACGGTGAGGCTGGCGGTGGTCGGGGGCGACGGCATCGGCCCGGAGGTGGTGGCCGAGGGCCTGAAGGTGCTCGACGCGCTCGCGCCGTCGACCGGCCTGGACGTCGCGCCGACGCACTACGACCTCGGCGCCCGGCGCTGGCACGCCACGGGGGAGACCCTGCCCGACAGCGTGCTCGAGGAGATCCGGGGGCACGACGCCATCCTGCTCGGCGCGGTCGGCGACCCCGGCGTGCCGAGCGGCGTCCTGGAGCGGGGGCTGCTGCTGCGCCTGCGCTTCGCGCTCGACCACCACGTCAACCTGCGGCCGAGCCGGCTGCTGCCCGGTGTCACGTCCCCGCTGGCCGAGCCCGGCGAGATCGACCTCGTCGTCGTCCGGGAGGGCACCGAGGGCCCGTACACCGGCAACGGTGGCGCGCTGCGCGTCGGCACGCCGCAAGAGGTCGCCACCGAGGTGAGCGTCAACACGGCCTTCGGCGTCGAGCGGGTCGTCCGCGACGCCTTCGCCCGCGCCCAGGCCCGCCCGCGGCAGAGGCTGACGCTCGTGCACAAGCACAACGTGCTCACCTACGCGGGCGACCTGTGGCGGCGCACGGTCGAGGCGGTCGGCGCCGAGCACCCCGACGTCGCCGTCGACTACCTGCACGTCGACGCCGCCATGATCTTCCTCGTCACCGACCCAGCGCGCTTCGACGTCGTCGTCACCGACAACCTCTTCGGGGACATCGTCACCGACCTCGCGGCGGCGGTGACCGGCGGCATCGGGCTCGCGGCCTCCGGCAACATCAACCCCTCCGGCGAGGCGCCGAGCATGTTCGAGCCGGTGCACGGCTCGGCTCCCGACATCGCCGGCACCGGCCGGGCCGACCCGACGGCGACGGTGCTGTCCGTCGCGCTGCTGCTGGAGCACCTCGGGCAGGCGGACGCCGCGCAGCGCGTCGTCGACGCCGTCGCGGCCGACCTGGCCGGGCGGGCCGGTGCGCCCGCGCGGACGACGTCGCAGGTCGGGGACGCGCTGGCGCAGGCGCTCTCGTGACCGGCCGTCGCTCCGGGGCCGCGTGGACCCCGCCCGGGCGCCCGGCGGCACGGCTACGGTGACCGCCATGTCGAGCGCGACGTCCACACCGGCGCCGGCCTCCGCGCCGGACGCCGAGGCGACCCCCGCACCGGGCGTGCCCACCGAGCCGGACGCCGACGTGCGCCTGGACTTCCCGCTCGCCGACGGCGTCGCGCGCCGCGGCGACGCCGAGCGCGCCGGCATCCTCGACGCGCCGGGCTTCGGCAAGCACTTCACCGACCACATGGCCCGTGCGGTCTGGACGCCGGACGGCTGGGGCGAGGACGCCGTCGTCGCGCACGCCCCGCTCGTCCTGAGCCCGGCGGCCGCCGTCCTGCACTACGCGCAGGAGATCTTCGAGGGGCTCAAGGCCTACCGGCACGAGGACGGCTCGGTCTGGGCATTCCGCCCGGAGGCCAACGCCCGGCGCTTCGCCCGCTCGGCCCGGCGCCTGGCGCTGCCGGTGCTCCCGGAGAGCGCCTTCCTGCGGTCGATCGAGCAGCTCGTCGCGGCCGACCTCGACTGGGTGCCGACGGGCGGGGAGAACAGCCTCTACCTGCGGCCGTTCATGTTCGCCTCCGAGAGCTTCCTCGGCGTGCGGCCGGCGAAGGAGGTCACCTACCTCTGCATCGCCTCGCCCGCGGGCGCCTACTTCGGCGACGGCGAGATCCAGCCGGTCTCCATCTGGCTGTCGCAGGAGTACACGCGCGCCGCCCCGGGCGGGACGGGCGCCGCCAAGTGCGGCGGCAACTACGCCGCGAGCCTGCAGGCGCAGGCGGAGGCGGCCGCGCACGGGTGCGACCAGGTGGCCTTCCTCGACGCCGTCGAGAGCCGCTGGGTCGAGGAGCTCGGCGGCATGAACCTCTTCTTCGTCCTCGACGACGGCACGCTCGTCACGCCCGAGCTCACCGGCACGATCCTCGAGGGGGTCACGCGCACCTCGGTGCTGCAGATCGCCCGCGACCTCGGGCACGAGGTGGAGGAGCGCCGCGTCGACGTCGCCGAGTGGCGCGACGGGTGCGCCTCCGGCCGGGTCCGCGAGGTCTTCGCCTGCGGCACGGCGGCCGTCGTCACCCCGGTCGGGGCGCTCGTCGAACCGGGCAGCCGCGCCGTCCCCGGCGACGGCGGCACCGGCGAGGTCACCGCGGCCATCCGCCGGCGCCTCACCGACGTCCAGCTCGGCCGGGCCGAGGACGTCCACGGGTGGATGCACCGGCTGGTCTGAGCGCACAGGGAGGCGTGTGGACCCACGACGCGCAGGACGGCGTCGTGCGCCCACACGCCGTCAGCCGCCGCCGGTCGTGACGGCGTCGAGCAACGGCAGCAGCGCCTCGCGCAGCTCCTGGCCGCGCTCGGCGAAGGCCTTCTGCTCGCTGACGTACTGCGCCCGTCCCGCCGCGGTCTCGACCCGGACCGGCTCGCGGCCGTAGGCCGACAGGTCGTAGGGCGAGGCGCGCATGTCCAGCTCGCGGATGTCCCGGGCGAGCCGGAAGGCCGCCAGCACGAGCGAGGACGGCGCCAGCGGCACGAGGAGGGACGCCGAACGGTAAAGATCCATCCCGGCGTGGAGGCAGCCGGGCTGCTCCAGCGCCGGCTGGGTCTCCCGGGTCGGGCGCAGCGGGCTGAGCGCGACGGCGCTGCCGGGGTAGAAGCGAAACGCGTCGACGTGGGTGCACCGCAGCCAGCCGCGACGGGCGCCCTCCTCGACGACGGCGTCGGTGCCCTCGGCGCCCAGGCGCAGCGGCTGGCGCTCGTGCCGCAGGACGGAGGGGTCGTCGCCGGAGCCGTGCACCATCGCCCACTCGTGCAGGCCGAAGCAGCCCAGCTCCGGGGCCCGGGCACGGGTCGCGGCGACGACGTCGCGCACGTGCCCGAGCCGGCGGCCTTGTGACGCGGCGACCGCCGCGGTGTCGACGACGACGCCCTCGCCGTCGCGCCACGGCGCGTACCCCTTCCACGACAGGCGCTCGCGCGCCGCCTCCCCGCGCAGGACGACGCCGGCGCCGGGGTGCCAGCGCGCCAGCTGCCCGGGCCGGAAGCGGTAGTAGGAGAAGAGGAAGTCCTCGACGGGGTGCGGCTCGCCGGCCAACGCGCGCTCCCGGTGCCCCGCCGTCAGCGCCTCGACGGCCCGCCGGTGCTCGTCGGCGAGGGGCACCCACTCCTGCTCGGCGAGCACGGTCGTCACCTCGGCCTGGAGCACCCGCCCACGGTAGGCGCGCGACCCCCGGCACCTCGACGTCGACAGTCCGCCAACGGGGTCTCCCCCCGTCACGTCGACGTCGACGTGACGGGGGAGAGCGCCTCCGGGTGGCAGGTCGTCGTCGAAGTGCCGGGAGAGGGCGCCTCCGATCGGCGGGTAGTCGTCGAAGCGCCGGGGAGGGGCGGGTAGGCCGGGGGAGCGGACGGACGGCGAGGGGTGACGGCGTCGTTACCCTCGCGGCGTGCGCATCGCGAGGTTCACCCGGGACGACGACATCAGCTACGGGTTCGTGGAGGGGGAGCCCGGGGACGAGCGGCTGCACGTCATCACGGGCGACCCGCTGTACACCCAGCTCAAGCCGACGGGCGTCGTGGTGGGGATGGACGAGGTGCGCCTGCTCGCCCCCGTGATCCCGCGGAGCAAGGTCGTCGGCGTCGGGCGCAACTACCGCGACCACGCCCGCGAGATGGGCAACGAGGTGCCGACGTCGCCGCTGCTCTTCCTCGTGCCCAACACCGCCGTCGTCGGCCCCGACGACCCGATCGTGCTGCCCGAGTTCTCCAGCGAGGTCGACTACGAGGGCGAGCTCGCCGTCGTCATCGGCCGGATCTGCAAGGACGTGCCGCGCGAGCGTGCCTCCGAGGTGGTCTACGGCTACACCTGCGCCAACGACGTGACGGCGCGCGACGCCCAGCGCGGCGACGGGCAGTGGGCCCGCGCCAAGGGCTTCGACTCCTCCTGCCCGCTGGGCCCGTGGATCTCCACCGAGCTCGACACGAGCGGTCTGTCCCTGCGCACACGCCTCGACGGCGAGCTCGTGCAGGACGGCACGACCGCGGACATGGTCTTCGACGTCCCCGACCTCGTCGCCGCCGTCTCCGCGGCCTTCACGCTGCTGCCCGGCGACGTCATCCTCACCGGGACCCCGGCCGGCGTCGGGCGCATGGAGCCCGGCCAGCGGGTCGAGGTCGAGGTCGAGGGCATCGGCACGCTGGGCAACCCGGTGGTGTTCCGGTGAGCCCGGCGAGCACCGCGACCAGCCCCGACACCTCTGGTGCTGCGGGCCTCGACGAGGCGACGGGCGCCGACGTCCGCGTCCGCTTCTGCCCCTCGCCGACGGGGACGCCGCACGTCGGCCTCGTGCGCACGGCCCTGTTCAACTGGGCGTGGGCGCGCCACTGCGGCGGCACCGTCGTCTTCCGCGTCGAGGACACCGACGCCGCACGTGACAGCCAGGAGTCGATGGACGCCATCGTCGAGGCGCTGGCCTGGGTCGGCATCGACTACGACGAGGGCCCCGGCGTCGGCGGCCCGCACGCGCCGTACCGCCAGAGCGAGCGCCGCGAGACCTACGCCGACGTCGTCGTAAGGCTCGTCGAGGGCGGCTACGCCTACGAGTCCTTCTCCACGCCCGAGGAGGTCGAGGAGCGCCACCGCGCCGCCGGGCGCGACCCCCAGCTCGGCTACGACGGCTTCGACCGCGACCTCACCCCGGCGCAGGTGCAGGCCTTCCGCGACCAGGGCCGCGAGCCCGTGCTGCGGGTGCGGATGCCGGACGAGGACGTCGTCGTCGAGGACCTCGTGCGTGGCACCGTGACCTTCCCCGCCGGCTCGGTGCCCGACTTCGTCGTCGTCCGGGCGAACGGCCAGCCGCTGTACCCGCTCGTCAACCCGGTCGACGACGCCCTCATGGGCATCACCCACGTGCTGCGCGGGGAGGACCTGCTCTCCTCGACGCCGCGCCAGGTGGTGCTGCACCGGGCGTTCGTCGAGCTCGGTCTCTCCCGGCGGGTCCCGCGCTTCGGGCACCTGCCGCTCGTGCTGGGGGAGGGCAACCGCAAGCTCAGCAAGCGCGACCCGCAGTCCGACCTCTTCCTCCACCGCGAGCGCGGCCTGCTGCCGGAGGCGATGGTCAACTACCTGGGCCTGCTCGGCTGGTCCATCGCCCCCGACCGGGACGTCTTCACGCCCGCGGAGATGGTCGCGGCCTTCGACGTCCGCGACATCGGCGCCAACCCGGCGCGGTGGGACCAGAAGAAGGCCGAGGCCATCAACGGCGACCACCTGCGGATGCTCGCGCCCGAGGACCTGCTCGAGCGGGTGCTGCCGTACCTGCGCGCCGCCGGCCTGCTCGACGGCGACCTGACGCCGGCCCAGCGACGCCTGCTGGAGGGGGCCGTCCCGCTGGTGCAGACGCGCATGGCCGTGCTGTCGGAGGCGCCGGGGATGCTCGGCTTCCTCCTCGTGGCCGACGAGGACCTCGTCGTCGAGGAGGACGCCCTGGCGGCCCTGCGGCCCGAGGCGGCCGACGTCCTCGACGCCTCCGCCGCAGCCCTCGTCGACCTCGCCGAGTGGGAGACCGCGGCGGTCGAGGCGGCGCTGCGGGCAGCCCTGGTCGAGGGGCTCGGCCTGAAGGCCAAGTTCGCCTTCGGCCCGCTGCGCACCGCGGTGACCGGCCGGCGGGTCTCCCCGCCGCTGTTCGAGTCGATGGAGCTGCTCGGCCGCGAGAGCACGATGCTGCGGCTGGCGGCGCTGCGACGTCGCCTCGAAGGGTGAGGTCGGCCTCGTCCGGTCCGTCGCCAGCCGATTTGGGAGCCGCCCGGGACGCGCGCTACTGTCGGGTGCCGGTACGGCGCTCGGCCCCGCGGCCAGGCGCATACCCCGGTGGGGTATGGTGTAATTGGCAGCACGACTGATTCTGGTTCAGTTAGTCTAGGTTCGAGTCCTGGTACCCCAGCGCTTGACCCGGTCCGTCACCAGAGCGGACCACGGCACCACCGCTGCGAAAGCAGTGCAGCATCCAGCTGCGACGGCCCCGTTGTGTAGCGGCCTAGCACGCCGCCCTCTCAAGGCGGTAGCGCCGGTTCGAATCCGGTCGGGGCTACAGGTACGGCCCGGTCTCCTCGTGAGGCCGGGCCGTTCGTCGTCCCAGGCGCTCGTGCGCCCGTGCCGCGCACAGTTCATGTGCGTGTCACACCGGCGGAACGTGCGGCGACTTGCCTGGAGGCCCACCGACGGAGGGGGCCGGCATGGCCATCGGCAGGAGCACGCGCAGGGGCAAGGGGTCCCAGGCGGCGGGTGCGGCCGCCGAGCCACCGGAGGAGGTCACCGACACGGGGGCCACGACGGCGGCCGACGCCGACGGCGCCGTCGACCAGCTCGTCTACGGCCTCGACGACCGGCCGCCGCTGCCGGCCGCGCTGCTGGCCGCCGTCCAGCACCTCCTCGCGATCTTCGTGGGCATCGTCACGCCCACCCTCATCCTCGCGGGCCCGCTCGGGCTCGACGCGGCGACGACGACGTACCTCGTGAGCATGTCGCTCGTCGTCTCCGGCGTCGCGACCTTCATCCAGGTGCGCCGCTTCGGGCCGGTCGGGTCCGGGCTGCTCAGCATCCAGGGCACGAGCTTCGCCTTCCTCGGACCGCTCGGCGCCGCCGGCGCCGCCCTCGGCGGTGGCACGGCCGCCCTGGGGACCCTCTTCGGGATGACCTTCGTCGGCTCCTTCCTCCAGATGGCCCTGAGCCGGGTCATGCACCTGCTCAAGCGGGTCATCACGCCGATCGTCACGGGCACCGTGGTCACCCTCATCGGCCTGAGCCTCATCGGGTCCGGGATGACCGACGCGGCGGGCGGGGCGGCGGCAGAGGACTTCGGCAGCCTGCGCAACCTCGGCCTCGCCGGGCTGGTGCTCGCGACGATCGTGCTGGTCAACCGGGCCAGCAACCGCTTCCTGCGGATGTCGGCCATCGTCATCGGTCTCGTGGTGGGCTACGTCGTCGCCGCGGTCATGGGCATGGTCGACCTCAGCGGGGTCGGGGACGCCCCGGTCTTCAGCGTGCCGATCCCCTTCCGGTACGGCTTCGACTTCGACCTGGCGCTGTTCATCCCCATCGCCTTCATCTTCCTCATCTCGGCGGTGGAGACGACGGGTGACCTCACCGCCACCTCGATGGTCTCGGGCCAGCCCGTCAAGGGGCCCACCTACATCCGGCGCATCAAGGGCGGCGTCCTCGGCGACGGCGTGAACTCCGCCCTGGCTGCCGTCCTCAACTCCTTCCCCAACACGACCTTCAGCCAGAACAACGGCGTCATCCAGCTGACGGGGATGGCCAGCCGTTTCGTCGGGATGATCCTCGCCGGCATGCTCGTGCTCGTCGGGCTCTTCCCGATCATCCCGGCGGTCGTCACGGCGATCCCGCGACCCGTGCTCGGCGGGGCGACCATCGTGCTGTTCGGCACGGTCGCGGCGGCGGGCATCAAGATCATCTCCACGAGCGACGACAAGCTCGACCGGCGCGACGTCCTCATCCTCGCCGTGTCGCTGGCGCTGGGGCTCGGGGTCCGGCTCGTCCCGGACGCGCTCTCGGGCCTGCCGACGACGGCCGCGACCATCTTCAGCTCGCCGATCACCACGGGTGGTCTCGCGGCCCTCGTCCTCAACCTGGTGCTGCCGCGCTCGGACGGCACGCACGGCATGCGCCCGCGGGAGGGTGGCGGCGCGACGGCGTGAGCGCCGCCCGGCAGCGGGAGGTCGGCGCGGCCGGCGCTCAGCCCTCGGCGCGGCGCAGCGCCTCGGACAGCCGTTGGGCGGTGGTGACGACGGCGGCCGCGTGCATCCGCCCCGGCTGGCGCGTGAGGCGCTGCAGCGGGCCGGAGATGGAGACGGCGGCGACGACGCGCCCGGCCGGGCCGCGCACGGGCGCCGAGACGGAGGCGACGCCGGCCTCGCGCTCGCTGACGCTCTGGGCCCAGCCGCGACGGCGGACGCCCGAGAGCACGGTGGCGGTGAAGCGGGCGCCCTGCAGGCCGCGGTGGAGGCGGTCGGGCTCCTCCCAGGCCAGCAGCACCTGCGCCGCCGAGCCGGCGTGCATGGACAGCGTCGCGCCGACCGGGACGGAGTCGCGCAGGCCCATCGGGAGCTCGGCCGCGGCGACGCAGACCCGCGCGTCGCCCTGGCGCCGGAAGAGGGAGGCGCTCTCGCCGGTGTGGTCGCGGAGCGCCGTCAGGGCGGGGCCGGCGGCCGCGAGGAGGCGGTCCTCGCCCGCGGCCGAGGCCAGCTCCGGCAGGCGGGGTCCGAGGACGAAGCGGCCCTGCAGGTCTCGGCCGACCAGGCGATGATGCTCCAGGGCCACGGCGAGGCGGTGCGCCGTCGGGCGCGCGAGCCCCGTCGCGGCCACGAGCTGGGCCAGGCTGGCTGGGCCGGCCTCGAGCGCCGCCAGCACGGTGGCGGCCTTGTCGAGGACGCCGACCCCGCTAGACTTGTCCATAGGGCGATACTGCCGTCTCTCACTGTGAGATCGCAAGCAGGATGGGCGGCCGGGTCGCCCGGCGCGGCGGAGCGCCGTCGGTGCCGTCGGTGCACGAGGTCGGAGAGCGGCGCGGAGGCTGCCCACGAGAGGCGTGGGCCGGAGGACTGAGGTGGATGATGGGTCGGACCCTGGCCGAGAAGGTGTGGGACGAGCACGTGGTGCGCCACGGCACCGGCGGTGAGCCGGACCTGCTCTACGTCGACCTCCACCTCCTGCACGAGGTCACCTCCCCCCAGGCCTTCGAGGGTCTGCGGATCGAGGGGCGGGGCGTGCGCCGTCGCGACCTCACCATCGCCACCGAGGACCACAACACCCCGACCCTCGACATCGACAAGCCCATCGCGGACCTGACGAGCCGCACCCAGATCGAGACGCTGCGCCGCAACTGCGCCGAGTTCGGCGTCCGGCTGCACCCGCTCGGCGACGCCGAGCAGGGCATCGTGCACGTCGTCGGGCCCCAGCTCGGCCTGACCCAGCCCGGCATGACGGTCGTCTGCGGGGACTCCCACACCTCGACGCACGGGGCGTTCGGCGCCCTCGCCATGGGCATCGGCACGAGCGAGGTCGAGCACGTGCTCGCCACCCAGACGCTGCCGCTGACCCGGCCGCGCACCATGGCCATCACGGTCGACGGCGAGCTGCCCGAGGGGGCGAGCGCCAAGGACGTGATCCTCGCCGTCATCGCCAGGATCGGGACCGGCGGCGGCCAGGGGTACGTGCTGGAGTACCGGGGCTCGGCCATCCGCGCCCTGTCGATGGAGGCGCGGATGACCATCTGCAACATGTCGATCGAGGCGGGTGCGCGCGCCGGCATGGTCGCTCCCGACGAGACGACGTTCGCCTACCTGGCCGGCCGCGACCACGCCCCGACGGGCGCCGACTGGGACGCCGCGCTCGCGCACTGGCGCACGCTGGCCACGGACGAGGACGCCGAGTTCGACGCCGAGGTCGTGCTCGACGCCGCCGACCTCGAGCCCTTCGTCACCTGGGGCACCAACCCCGGGCAGGGGCTGCCGCTCTCGGGGGTCGTGCCCGACCCCGACGCGATGGGCGACGAGGGCCAGGCCGCCGCGGCCCGCCGGGCGCTGGCGTACATGGACCTCGCGCCCGGGACGCCGCTGCGCGACATCGGCGTCGACGCCGTCTTCCTCGGCTCGTGCACCAACGGGCGCATCGAGGACCTGCGGGCTGCGGCCGAGGTGCTCCGTGGCCGGCGCAAGGCCGACGGTGTCCGCGTGCTCGTCGTCCCCGGCTCGGCGCGGGTGCGCCTGCAGGCCGAGTCCGAGGGGCTCGACCGGGTCTTCACCGACTTCGGCGCCGAGTGGCGCTTCGCCGGCTGCTCGATGTGCCTCGGGATGAACCCCGACCAGCTGGCGCCGGGGGAGCGGGCGGCGTCGACGTCGAACCGCAACTTCGAGGGCCGCCAGGGCAAGGGCGGCCGCACGCACCTGGTCTCGCCCGTCGTCGCCGCCGCGACCGCGGTGCGCGGGACGCTCTCCTCGCCCTCGGACCTCGACGCGCCGGCGACGCTGCAGCCCGCCTGACGCCGACGCCGGCCCCGGTCACCGCCCCCAGCACATCGACGAGGAGTCTCGTGGACCCCTTCACCCGCCACACCGGCACCGGCGTCCCGCTGCGGCGCAGCGACGTCGACACCGACCAGATCATCCCCGCCGTGTACCTCAAGCGGGTCTCGCGCACCGGCTTCGAGGACGGGCTGTTCTCCGGCTGGCGCCAGGACCCCGGCTTCGTCCTCAACCAGGCGGCCTACGCCCGCGGCAGCGTCCTCGTCGCCGGCCCGGACTTCGGCACCGGCTCCTCCCGCGAGCACGCCGTGTGGGCGCTGAAGGACTACGGCTTCCGGGCCGTCCTGTCCAGCCGCTTCGCCGACATCTTCCGCGGCAACGCCGGCAAGCAGGGTCTCGTCGCCGGACAGCTGGCCCAGGAGGACGTCGAGCTGATCTGGAAGCAGCTGGAGGCCCGCCCCGGCACCGAGGTGACGGTGGACCTCCAGGAACGCGTCGTCGTCTGCGAGGAGCTCGTCGCGCCGCTGCAGGTCGACGACTACACCCGCTGGCGCCTGCTGGAGGGGCTCGACGACGTCGGCCTCACCCTGCGCGAGGTCGACGCGATCGACGCCTTCGAGACCGGCCGCCACGCCTGGCTGCCCCGGACGCTGCCGGAGCCCCTGCCGAGAACCCCTGCCTGACCTCTCCGCTGCACCGTCGTGGACGGTGCGTGAGCGCCTCCGACGGACCGTCACCGATCCGGCCGGCCCTGCCCCGTCGGGGCGAAAATGCCGGGACGACAACCCCTTCCGGGTCTTCTCAGCGCCCGCCGCGGGCCTTACCTTCGGCGCCAGGTCGCGCGCCCGAGGGTCGGGTCGTGCCGGAGGAGGGGCCATGAACAAGGGTGAGCTCGTCGACGTCCTGGAGGAGCGGCTGGGCAGCCGCCGCGCCGCCAGCGACGCCATGGAGGCGGTGCTCGACGCGGTCGTGCGGTCGGTCGCGAAGGGCGAGCGCGTCGCCATCAGCGGCTTCGGCACCTTTGAGCGGGCCGACCGGGCACCGCGGACGGGGCGCAACCCCCGTACGGGGGAGACGGTGCCGATCGCCGGGACGTCGGTGCCGCGCTTCAAGCCGGGGACGGCGTTCCGCGCGCTGGTCGCCGACCCCAGCCAGGTGCCCGCGCCCGAGGCCGAGCCGGTCGGTGGGCTGCGCGCCGTCACGACGCGCCGCAGCGGCGTCGACCTCGAGATCCCGGCCGGTGGGCTGCCGCCGCTGGAGCCGGCGGCGGAGGCCGAGCCGGTGGCCGAGCCGGTGGTCGAGGCCGACCCCGGCGAGGACGCCAAGACCAAGAAGAAGGCCAAGAAGGACGCCAAGAAGAAGGACGGCAAGAAGGCCAAGAAGAAGTCCTGAGGGCGTCCGCCTGCCCCGGCCGCCGGAGACCGGCCGGCCGGGGGTCCGTCGTGCCCGCTCTGCGGGCGGGCGGGCCTCGGTAAGGGCGGCGCGCCGGGCCGGTGTCCAGGAGCACGGCCTGCCCGGGGGCATGATGGGTCGCCGAGGCGGCGCCAGCCGGGCGCGGCCGGAGTGGAGGTCCACGTGCCGACTGGCGAGGTGCTCACCGTCCAGGGCGGGCGGCCGGTCGACGGCAGCGTGGCCGTGCGCGGGGCGAAGAACTTCGTCTCCAAGGCGATGGTGGCCGCGCTGCTGGGCGAGACGCCAAGCGTGCTGCGCAACGTCCCCGAGATCCGTGACGTGGGCGTGGTCACAGGACTGCTGGGGCTGCACGGCGTCGACGTCTCCCGGCCGGACGACGGCGTCCTGGTGCTGGACCCCACGGACGTCGAGTCGGCCCACGTCGCCGACATCGACGCCCACGCCGGCTCCAGCCGCATCCCGATCCTCTTCTGCGGCCCGCTCGTGCACCGCCTCGGGGAGGCCTTCATCCCCGACCTCGGTGGTTGCCGCATCGGGGACCGGCCGATCAACTACCACCTCGACGTCCTGCGCCAGTTCGGCGCCGTCGTCGACAAGCGCCGCGGCGGCATCCGCATCAGCGCACCGGACGGGCTGCGCGGCACCCGGATCGAGCTGCCCTACCCCAGCGTCGGCGCCACCGAGCAGGTGCTGCTGACGGCCGTGCGCGCCTCCGGCTTCACCGAGCTCCACGGCGCGGCGACCGAGCCGGAGATCGCGGACCTCGTCGCGGTGCTGCAGAAGATGGGCGCGATCATCAGCGTCGACACCGACCGCACGATCCGGGTCGAGGGCGTCGAGCGGCTGCGCGGCTACGACCACCGCGCCCTCACCGACCGGATCGAGACGGCGTCCTGGGCCTGCGCGGCCCTCGCCACCCGGGGGCAGGTCTTCGTCGAGGGGGCCACCCAGCCGGAGATGATGACCTTCCTCAACGTCTTCCGGAAGGTCGGCGGGGAGTTCGACGTCACCGACGACGGCATCCGCTTCTTCAGCCCCGGCGGGCCGCTGCGCTCCCTCGCGCTGGAGACGGACGTCCACCCGGGCTTCATGACCGACTGGCAGCAACCCCTCGTCGTCGCGCTGACGCAGGCCGACGGCCTGTCGATCGTGCACGAGACGGTGTACGAGAACCGCTTCGGCTTCACCGAGGCGCTCGGCGGGATGGGCGCGCGCATCCAGGTGTACCGGGAGTGCCTGGGCTCCACGCCCTGCCGCTTCGGCGGCGCGCAGTTCCGGCACTCGGCCGTCATCTCCGGGCCGACGCCGCTGCGAGGGGCCGACATCGTCGTGCCCGACCTGCGGGGCGGGTTCAGCTACCTCGTCGCCGCGCTGGCGGCGACGGGTGTCTCCCGCGTCGCCGGCATCGAGCTCATCGACCGCGGCTACGAGCGCTTCGCGGCCAAGCTGGAGGCGCTCGGCGCCGACGTCGACTGGTCCGACGCGCCCTCGGCCGCCCCCGCCCGCGGGCGTGTGCCGGCGGTCGCCTGAGGTGCGGGTGCGCCCCGCAGCACACCGTCCTCCGGCTCGTCGGCCTCGTCCTCGGCGTCGTGAGAGCCCGTGCCGCCAGGTGTGCGACCCCCGGGTGCGGCACCACCCGGCGAGCCCGGCGCCCCGGCGCCCCGACCTGCTGATCTCGTCAGGCGCCGACACCGAGCAGCGCGCGCGTGCGGCGGCCGAGGCCGAGCCGCCGGGCCGCCTGCAGGTCCGCGGGGGTGTCGACGTCGCGGCGCACGGTGGGGAGGTCAGGCACGGGCGCGAGGCGCCGGGCGCCGAGGGCCTCGTGCCGCTCGGCGGAGCCGGCGCCGTAGGCGGTGCGCAGCCCCTCGGGGCCTGCGGCGGCGAGCAGCGCCGTGCCGGAGCCCTCGGCGTCGGGCAGCAGCGCGGCGCAGGCACCGTCGGCGAGCGCACCCGCGGCCTCGGCGAGCGCCCTGGCGAGCTCGACCGGGTCGAGCGCCGGAAGGTCGGCCAGCAGGACCGCGACGCCCGTGCCCGCCCCGTCGAGCTGCCCCCCGGCGGCGGCGCGGACGCCATCGGCCACCGCGGCGTCCAGCGGCGTGCGGTGCCCGACGGGCGACGAGGGCACGACGACGACGGCTCCCACCCCGTGGGCGCGGCGGCCCACCTCGGCGTCGCCCGTGACGACCACCGCCCGCTCGACGCCGGGCGTGCGCAGCACGGCCTCGAGGCAGTCCATCGCCATCGCGAGGGCGAGCTCGCCGCGGGCGGCGGCCTCCCCGCCCAGGCGGCTCTTCGCCGTCGGGCCGCCCTTGACGGGCAGCACGACGCGCCAGCGGGTGGGAGCGGCGGTCCCGCGACCGGGACCCGGGGCGGCGCTCACGCCGCGATGCTGCCACCGCCGGCGGGACGTCCATGACCCGCGTCGCCGTCCTCGGGACCGGCAGCTGGGGCACGACCTTCGGGCTCGTCCTCGCCGACGCCGGCGCCGACGTCGTGCTGTGGGGGCGGCGCGAGGACGTCTGCGCCGACGTCGCCGCCGGGAGGGGCAATCCGGCGTACCTGCCCGGCGTCGACCTGCCGCCGTCGGTCACCGCGACCACCGACGCCCAGGCCGCTCTTGCCGGGGCCGACATGGTCGCCCTCGCCGTCCCCTCGCAGGTGCTGCGCCCGGTGCTGGCCGACCTCGCCCCGCACCTGCCGGCCGACGTCCCGCTCCTCAGCCTGGCCAAGGGGCTCGAGGCCGGCACCAGCCTGCGGATGAGCGAGGTCGTCGTGCAGGCCGCGCGCGTGGACCCGGGCCGGGTCGCCGTGCTCTCCGGGCCCAACCTCGCCCTGGAGATCGCCGCCCGCCAGCCCACCGCCGCGGTGGTCGCCGCGAGCGACGCCGGTGTCGCCGGGACGGTCGCGACCACCTGTCGCACACCGACCTTCCTGCCCTACACCCACCACGACGTGCTCGGGGTCGAGCTCGGCGGCGTCGTCAAGAACGTCGTCGGCCTCGCCGTCGGCATGGCCGAGGGCATGGGCTACGGCGACAACGCCAAGGCCTCGATCATCACGCGCGGCCTGGCGCAGACCTCACGGCTGGCCGTGGCGCTCGGCGCGGAGGCGGCGACCGTCGCGGGCCTGGCCGGCATGGGGGACCTCGTGGCCACGTGCGCCTCGCCGCTCTCGCGCAACCACCGCACCGGGGTGCAGCTCGGCCGGGGGCTGGACGTCGCCGCCGCGGCGGAGGTGGTGCAGCAGACCGCCGAGGGCGTGCGCTCGGCGCCAGCGGTGCTGGCGCTGGCCCGGGAGGTGGGGGTGGCCATGTCGATCGTCGAGCTCGTCGTCGACGTGGTCGAGGGCCGCACCACCGCCGCGGAGGGCGCGCGCGTCCTGCTGGGGCGCGACGTGCGGCACGAGAGCGCCTGAGCCGCGTGGCGAGGAGTCGTCGGGGCGCGCAGTCCCGGGTCGAGGTCGTCCTGGAAGGGCTGCTCGACCGCGAGGAGCCTCCGGCGCCGGGCGAGAGCCTCGACGGCGTCCGGCTCGCGGGCCTGGACCTGTCCGGGCAGGTCCTGGCGGACGTCCGCCTGATGGACTGCGCCGTCGCCGGCGGGCGCCTCGACGGCGCCGTGCTGCGGGGCGCCCGGCTGGTCTCGTGCCTGCTCGAGGAGGTCGGCGCGACGGCGGTGGACCTGCACGACGCCACGCTGCGCGAGCTCGTGCTCACGCGGTGCCGCTTCGGCGTCCTCGGCCTCGTCGGGGCCTCGCTGGCGCGGGTCCGCCTGTCGGGCAGCCGGGTCGACCACCTCGACCTGCGGGGCGCCGAGCTCTCCGACGTCGTGCTGGAGGACTGCGTGGTCGGCGAGATCGACCTGACGCAGGCGTCGGCGACGGCGGTGCGGCTGGTCGGCGGCCGGGTCGGGCGCCTCGTGCTCAGCGACTCGCGGCTCGACGACCTCGACATCAGCGACGTCGAGGTCGCCGCGGTGACGGGGCCTGGGGACCTGCGGGGCGTCGTCCTCGCGCAGGCGCAGGCGGTCTCCTTCGCCACGGTCCTGGCCCAGCACCTGGGCGCGCGCGTCCTGCCCGGTCTCTCGAGCGGCTGAGGTCGGCGGGCGTCAGGGAAGAGCGGCGAGCGCCTGCGCCAGGTCGTCCCACAGGTCGTCGGCGTCCTCCAGCCCGACCGACAGGCGCAGCAGCCCCGGCGGTGTGGACGCGGGCTCGTTGGCGTGACGCCGCCGGCGCTCGACGAGGGACTCGACGCCGCCCAGGCTCGTCGCCGGCGTCCACAGCCGCAGGGCGGCGACGAAGGCGTCGGCGCGGCGGGCCACCTCGGCGTCGTCGAGCCCCTCTGTCCCCGCGGGCTCGAAGGACAGGACGCTGCCGAAGCCGCGCATCTGCGCGCGGGCGCGCTCGTGGCCGGGGTCGTGCGCGAGCGAGGGGTGGCGGACGCGGCCGACGGCCGGGTGGGCGTCGAGGCGCCGGGCGAGGTCGGCGGCGGTCACGCCGGTCCGCTCGACCCGCAGCGCGAGCGTCCGCAGCCCCCGCAGGGCCAGCCAGGCCTCCATCGGCCCGGCGATGGCGCCGTGGATCCGCCGGTAGGTCGAGAGCCGCTGCAGCAGACCGGCGTCGGAGGTCGCGACGGCGCCGAGGAGGACGTCGGAGTGCCCTGACAGCAGCTTGGTCACCGAGTGGACGACGACGTCGGCGCCCAGGGCCAGCGGCTGCTGCACCAGCGGGGTGGCGAAGGTGCCGTCGACGGCGACGAGCGCCCCGGCCGCGTGGCCAGCGTCGGCGCAGGCGCGGAGGTCGGCGACCTCGAGGAGGGGGTTGGTGGGCGACTCCAGCCACAGCAGGTCGGCGCGGTCGTCGAGGGCGTCCTCGACCGCGCCGGTGTCGGCGACGTCGACGAAGGTCACGTGTGCGCGGCCCTCGGAGGCCAGGCGCTCCAGCAGCTCGACCGTCGTGTTGTACGACGAGCCCGGGGCGACGACGCGCCCGCCGACCGGCACGAGCGACAGGACCGCTGCGACGGCGGCCATGCCCGAGGCGAGGACGAGCGCCCCGCCGTCGGGGCCGGCGCCCTCCAGGTCGGCGAGGACCTCCTCCAGCGGGTCCCACGAGGCGTTGCCGGACCGGGCGTAGGTCCGCGCGCCGGGGGCCGGTGCCCCCGCGCCGACGAAGGTCGAGGACAGGGCGACCGGGTGGTTGACGGGCGCGTCGGGCTCGCGCGCCGGTCGTCCGCCCGCGACGACCCGGGTCGCCGTCGACCAGGGGCTGCCGTCCGCACGCGTCCCGTGGACCGGCCCCGCCGAGGTGTGGTCGGGCGCGTCGCCGTCACGGTCAGCCATGCCCGGAGGCTAGGCCCGACGCCTCGTCCCGACACCACGCGCGTACACCCCACCCGGCGCCGGCGCCTCACGCCGGAGATCGGCCCGGGAGACGCGAGAGCGACGTCGATGTGCTGGAGGGTGGGGACCGGGTCAGGTGGGCATGAGCGAGGGCAGCGCCGTCCAGGTCACGGGGACGCGGCGCATGAGCAGGGCGTCGTCGAGGACCGCGCTGCCGGGCGGGAAGACGGCGGGGTCGTCGTAGAGGCTGGAGCGGACGTCGAGGGGGCGGCAGGCGTCGACGTTCCAGGCGTCGGTGCCCAGGTGCATGCCGTCGTGGGAGGTGCCCCCGGTCGCCGACCACCCGGTGGACCCCGCCTCGAAGAAGGCCGAGGCTGCCGCCAGGTCGGCGAAGAGGGCGCTGCCGTGCAGCTCCGGCACGACCTCGACGTCGGCCGCCAGCGACGTGCCGTCGAAGGCGTCCATGGCGACCCGCACGCGGTCCTCGGACTCCTCGACGTCGAAGCGGGCCCGGCCGTGCGTGCCGGGGAAGAGGCGCCCGCCGGCGAGGGCCACGAGGCGGCTCCCGGTGTGCCGCTGCGGTATCCAGACGCCGGACCGCTCCTCGCCGTCCTCGTCCCACGTCACGGCCATCCGGTGCGCGGCGTTCTCCGCCCGCAGCCCGACGGCCGCGGGCAGGCCGCGCGGGCGAACCGACCCCAGGCGGATGAGGCACACGCCGACGACGGCGGCGCCGTCCACGAGCTGAGGCCGAAAGGGGGCGGGCAGCAACGGCGCCACGACGTCGGGGTCAGCGCGCCAGCTCAGCAGCAAGCGCCGCTCCACCTCGGCGGACAGCTGCACCGCGAGGCGCCGTGCCCTGACGGTCGGGTCCGTGGAGGGCCGCCCGGGTGCGGTGGTCGCGTCGTCCACGCCTGCCTCCGTGCGGGTGGTGGAGCCCGGTGGGTCGGTCTCACCGTAGCGACGCCTTCCTGGCGCTGTCCTCGTTGCTCGCGACGTCGGCCTCCCCGGCTCTCGTCACCCGTCATGGCCCATGCCAGGTACTCGGACGCGAGGCGTCGTCACGCAGCCAACGTCAGGTGGCTGAGCGGCTGCGAGGCACCGCGGACGGCGGCCAGCATGCCGGGGCACCCGCTCGGGCCTGTCGCTGCCCCGTCTGACGCTCGTGCGTGAGGTTCGAGACCGGACGGGTCTGTCGGACGTCGTTGACGCGGGCGCGGCCGCGCGGTGCGCGTACCTGCGGCGTTGCCGGCAGGGGGCTCTGGCTGGGACGGCGGCTGGGTCGTGTTCCGGCCAGCTACGACATCGAGGCCGCCGTCACCGCGGCGGCCGTCTATGACCGCAGCATCGGTCTCGTCGCCGAGATGGAGGTCGTGGTCATGCTTTCGCTCCGTGAGTGACAACAAGCTCCATCTCGCGCAGAGCGCGGGCGTGGAGAAGGGGCGCTGTTCGTCTCTGTCGCCACTCGGTACGGCGGCCTGTCCGCACGTCGATCGGCCACCGGGGCGGCGACCGACGGCGACGCGGAGATCGCGCAGTCGGTGACGAGGGACGTCGACCTCCGCCTGCGCCGTTCTCCGCTCTAGCCTCCGTCGGTGAAGGCACGGCTGGAGCAGCTGGTGATCGACGCACGCGACCCACGCGTCCTGGTGCGCTTCTGGGCGGAGGTCCTTGGTGGCGAGCCCGTCGACCGGGCCCGCGGCTGGTCCCACGTGGCGGTGCCAGGCTCGCTGCGCCTCGCCTTCCAGCCTGACCCGGAGGGCAAGAGCAGCCGGAACCGTCTGCACCTGGATCTCGAGGTGGACGACATCGAGGCCGCGGTCGAGCAGGCGGTCGAGCTGGGAGCTCTCCGGGTCGTCGGCGGCACTGTCACCGGCGAGACCGGGTCCTTCCACGTGATGCAGGACCCCAAGGGCAACGAGTTCTGCTTCGTCCACGACTGATCAGCGCGCTCACACCAGCGTCGATCGCCTGACTGGCGCCTCCGCCCGTCGTGCCGCGGCCGGTCGGCGGTCTCAGGGGGTCGTGAACGGGACGCTGACCGGCCAGTGACCTTCGACGGGCACCGGGTGGCCGGGCCTCTTGCGTCAGCGTGGAGGGACGCCTGGTGCGACGTCGACGAGGAGGTGCCTCCTGTCGCGGGCCGCGGCGACGACCTCTTCGACGCCGGGATGTCTCGGCTCAGCCCTCGTCTCTCTCGTCGAGGATCTCGCCCCGAGCGCGAGCCGCGAGGGCGTCGCCCGCGTCGGCACCGGCTCGCAGGTGGTGCGACGGCTTCGCCGGTGTGATCGAGGTCGAGGAGCAGCACGGCGCGGTCGGGGGTCGCGGCGTGACGGAGGAGCCCCTCGGGCTTCAGTGAGGTCTCTCGTCCGAGGCCTCCCAGCCGGCCTCACGAGAGCCTGCGCGTCGTCCTCAGCCACCACCGGACTGAAGGTCGTCCCTCCGAGACGCCCCCGGTGCGGCTCCGGGGGGCATCCCAGCAAGTCGTCCTCGTGCGGGTACCGGGCCGTCGCCGCAGGCCCGCTCGACTGCGCCGATGACCAGGGAGACGCGGCTGAGCCTCCTGTCCGGCTGTCGGGAGCTGGGTCGAGCTGCGGGCCGGGAACCTCGCGCCCGGTTTGCCCGCGGCGTCCGCCGAGGGGATCGGTCGTGGGACGACAGCGACCGCGGTCGACGTCGACGGCCGGTCGGGCCACCGCAGAAGCACCCCCACCGTCGGCCGGGCTCCTCGTCATTAGGCTGCCCTCACCGCGGGCCGCCGCTCGCGCAGCTGTCGGCGGGCACCGGTACGACGGCTCCCGACGGAGCCGCCTGGGCTCCCGCGGGGCCGGCGGCTCCTGCGCCACCGGCCCACCCCTTGCGACGAGGCGGACACCCCCATGAGCGCCACCACCACGCCCGACGGCCTGGGCCGCCGGGGCAGCAGCACGCCCCCGCTGCGCGCCCTGTGGCGCCACCACCGCGACCACCGACCGAAGTTCCTCCTCGCCGTGGCGACGACCTCGCTCAACACCGCGGCCGACATCGCCCCCGAGCTGCTGCTCGGCGTGGCCATCGACGTCGTCGTCCAGGGCGACGAGTCGATCGTCAGCACGCTGCTCGGTGTCGAGGGGCGTTTCGAGCAGCTGCTCGTGCTGGCCGCCCTCAACGTCGTGGTCTGGGTCGTGGAGTCCCTCACCGACTACGCCGCCTCGCTGCTGTGGCGGGGCCTGGCTCAGACCGTCGAGGACGAGCTGCGCACGCAGGCCTACACCCGGGTGCAGGCGATGGACCTCTCCTGGCACGAGCGCACCCCCACGGGCCAGGTGCTCGCGGTCCTGTCCGACGACGTCAACCAGCTCGAGCGCTTCCTCGACGTCGGCGCCCGGACCGTGCTGCGCACCGTGCTCACCGTCCTGCTCGTCGGCGTCGTCTTCTTCGCCACCAGCTGGCCGGTGGCGGTGCTCGCCTTCCTGCCCGTCCCCCTCATCGTCGTGGGCTCGATCCGCTACCAGCGCCGCCTCGAGCCGCTCTACGACGACGTCCGCGAGAGCGCGGGGGAGGTCTCCGCCGTCGTCGCCGGCAACCTCGGCGGCGTCTCGACCATCCGGGCCTTCACCGCCGAGCGCCGCGAGAGCGCCCGGGTGGCCCGCGCCTCGCGGGGCTACCGGCTGGCCAACGCCCGGGCCATCCGCGCCAGCTCGGCCTTCGTGCCGCTCATCCGCATGGCCATCCTCGCCGGCTTCACGGCGACCCTGCTGCTGGGCGGCTGGTACACGCTGCAGGGCACCCTCGAGGTGGGGCTGTACTCGGTGCTGGTCTTCCTGACGCAGCGGCTGCTGTGGCCCCTGACCGAGGTCGGGCAGACCCTCGACCTCTACCAGCGCGCCATGGCCTCCACCCGCCGCATCTTCGGGCTGCTCGAGCTGGAGCCGCGGGCCGCCGAGGGCGTGGCGTCGCTGCCCGTCCCCGTGCGCGGCGCGCTGGAGCTGCGCGGCGTGCGCTTCGGCTACGAGGACGGCCCGGACGTGCTCGGGGGGCCGGGCGAGACGCTCGACCTCGTCGTGCCCGCCGGGCAGACCCACGCCGTCGTCGGCACGACGGGCGCGGGCAAGTCCTCGTTGCTGCGCCTGGTGCTGCGCTTCGCCGACCCCCGCTCGGGGCAGGTGCTGCTCGACGGCCGCGACGTGCGCGAGCTCACGTGGGACTCCCTCCGCGGGGCCATCGGCTACGTCAGCCAGGACGCCTTCCTCTTCCACGGCACGGTGCGCGAGAACGTCGCCTACGGCCGCCCGGACGCCACCGACGCCCAGGTCGAGGAGGCCGCCCGCGCCGCCGAGGCGCACGACTTCGTCGCCGCGCTGCCGCAGGGGTACGCCACCGTGGTGGGCGAGCGGGGCCAGACCCTCTCCGGCGGGCAGCGCCAGCGCCTCGCCCTGGCGCGGGCGCTGCTGCGCGACCCGGCGCTGCTGGTGCTCGACGAGGCGACCTCCGCGGTCGACACCGAGACCGAGGCCGCGATCCAGCGCTCCCTGGCCCGCGTCGCGGCCACGAGGACGGCGCTCGTGGTGGCCCACCGGCTCTCCACGGTCCGCGACGCAGACAGGATCTGGGTGCTCTCGGCGGGCCGCGTCGCCGAGCACGGCACGCACGATGAGCTGCTGGCGCTCGGCGGGACGTACGCCGGGCTGTGGTCGGTGCAGACCGGCGAGCACGTCGGTGAGCGGGGCGGGCAGGACGTCCAGGAGCCCGGCCGGCCGGACGCCCGCGCGACGCGGGTCGGGGTCCAGGACGACCTCCCCGGCGCCGCGACCGGGCGCCGGTAGCGTCCCGGCGGTGGACGACGAGCTGGCCCCCCGCACCGACGCCGGCGACCACGAGACCCGCGTGCTCGCGGACGAGGGACGTCGTCGCCGCGTCGCCGTCGTCTTCGGAGGGCGCTCCAGCGAGCACGCCATCAGCTGCGTGACCGCAGCGGGCGTCCTGCGGGCGCTGGACCGGCAGGCCTGGGACGTCGTCCCCGTCGGCATCGCCCCGGACGGCCGGTGGGTGCTCGCGGCCGACGACCCGGGCCGCTGGGAGCTGCGCGACGGCGTCCTGCCCGAGGTCGACGGCGACGACGGGCCCGCCGTGCTGGCCCCGCGCTCGCCCGTCGACCAGGGGCTCACGGCGCTGGAGCCCGGCGACGTCCCGCGGGCGCTCGGGGCGGTCGACGTCGTCCTGCCGCTGCTGCACGGGCCCTTCGGGGAGGACGGCACCCTGCAGGGGCTGCTGGAGCTCTCCGACACCCGCTACGTCGGCTCCGGCGTGCTCGCCTCCGCGCTCGCGATGGACAAGCACTACGCCAAGACCGTGCTGGTCGCCGCGGGCATCGCGGTCGCGCCGTGGGTGCTTCTCACCGAGCGGTCCTGGCGCACCGACCGCCACGGCCGCCTCGGCACGGTGCTCGCCATGGCGGCCGAGGCCGGGGCGGACGCCGTCTTCGTCAAGCCCAGCCGCGCAGGCTCCTCCATGGGCGTCACCCGGGTGCTCGTGCGCAGCGACGGGGCCGAGGTCGACGGCGCACGCGAGGCGCTCACCGCGGCGGTCGAGACCGCCCGCCAGCACGACCCGAGGGTGCTGGTCGAGGCCGGCGTGGCCGGGCGCGAGCTGGAGTGCGGCGTCCTCGGCGGGCTCGGCGGCGCCGCCCCGCAGGCCTCGGCGGTGGGCGAGGTCGCCGTCACCGACGGGCGCGACTTCTACGACTTCGAGGCCAAGTACCTCGACGGGGACGCCGTCGCGCTGACCTGCCCGGCCGACGTCGACGACGACGTCGCGGCAGCGGTGCGCGAGGTGGCCCTGTCGGCCTTCGACGCGCTCGGCTGCGAGGGCCTCGCCCGCGTCGACGTCTTCGCGGGCGCGGACGGCAGCGTCGTCGTCAACGAGGTCAACACCATGCCCGGCTTCACGCCGTCGTCGATGTTCCCGCGCCTGTGGGAGGCCTCCGGCCTGACCTACCCCGCGCTCGTCGAGCGGCTGCTGCTGCTGGCGCTCGAGCGGCCGACCGGGCTGCGCTGAGCCTTCCGCAGGCCGTCACAGGCACTCTCGCCGCTGCTCCAACGGCTCGACGAGCGCGGAGAGGGCGGGCAGGACGTCGGCGGCCGACAGCCCCCCCGTCGCGGCGACCTCGGTGGCCGGCACCCGCCCGTAGGTGGTCCAGGGCGGGGAGGCCTCCTCGTCGGCGGCGAGCCAGTCGACGCCGTCGACGGCCAGGCATGCGTCCGTCGTCGGGCCGGGCAGGGCGACGCCGCAGCGTAGGACCACCTCGGCGGAGCCGTCGGGAGCGGCCCAGGCGGCGGTCGACTGCCCTGTCGTGGGCACCGACGGCAGCCCCGCGAGCTCGTCGACCTCGCGCAGGAGCACGAAGACCTGCGCGCAGCCGGGGTCGGTCGCCTGCTCCGCGGCCGGGACCTCCCGGACCGACACCCCGCACCCGCCGAGCAGCACGCCGCCGAGCGCCGCCACGGCCAGGGCGGCCGCGCGGCTCAGCCCACGACGGTGCACGTGACGGTGCGGGTGATGCCCGCGACCCCCTGCACGCGGGCGGAGACCAGGCGTCCCAGCTCGGGCGTCGAGGAGGCCTCGACGCGGGCGATGACGTCGTAGGGACCGGTGACGTCCTCGGCGAGGACGACGCCGGGGATCGCGGCGAGCGACGCGGCGACCTCCGAGGACTTGCCGACCTGGGTCTGGACGAGCACGTACGCCTGCTCCACGAGGCACCTCCTGCTTGCTGCGGTCCGCCGGGGCGGCCGGCCGGTCGTCGGCGCCCTCACGGACCTCCGGGCGCGGCCCCGGGGAGGGGCCGAGGCCGGGCGTCGTCGCACCGGCCCCTGGGGGCGCGTGCGAGGAGGTCGCCGTCTCGGGCGACCGCCGGGACGGGCGCGCGCGACGCTACCGTGACCGCGGCCGTGCTCCCCAACCGGCGCACGAGGCCCCCGGGGAGGCCGGCGCGAGCCCAGCGCGGCCGAGGCCGCCGGTCGAGGAGAGGTGCTGTGCCCGGACGTCACGCCCGTGCGCTCCCGGAGGAGGAGCCCCTCGACGCCCTCGTCGGGGAGGAGGAGCTGCTGGCCGGCATCGTCCCGCAGCTGCCGACGGGGGACCGCACGGACCTCGGTCCCGGTGACGACGCCGCCGTCGTGCGCGCCGACGACGGCCGGGTCGTCGTGACGACGGACGCCCTCGTGGCCGAGCGGCACTTCCGCCCGCGCACGGCCTCGCCCGAGGACGTCGGGTGGCGGGCCGCCGCGCAGAACCTCGCCGACGTCGCCGCGATGGGTGCGGTGCCGACGGCGCTCGTCGTCGCGCTCGTCGTGCCCCGGCGCCCACCGGAGCCGTGGTCGCCGGGGTGGACGAGCGCGCTGGCGCGGGGTCTCGCGGCGGCCTGCGCCGGGCTGCCCGGCGCGCAGGGCTGCGGCGTCGTGGGCGGGGACCTCACGGGCGGCGCCCAGGTCGTCGTCGCCGTCACCGCGCTGGGGGACCTGCGGGGGCTGGCGCCCGTGCGCCGCGACGGCGCCCGGCCCGGCGACGTCGTCGCGCTGGCCGGCACGCTGGGGCGCTCCGCCGCGGGGCTCGCCGTCCTCGAGCGCCGCCCGCGGCCCGGGGCGGCGGCGCACGGGGGGAGCGGGGTCGAGTCGGCCGCCGACGAGGTGGTCGCCGACCTCGTGCGGGCGCACCGGCGTCCGCGGCCGCCGGTCGCCGCGGGCCCGGCCGCCGCCGAGGCGGGGGCGAGCGCCATGCTCGACGTCTCCGACGGGCTCGTGCGTGACGCCGGCCGGCTGGCGCGGGCGAGCGGGGTGGTCCTCGACCTGTCTGCCGAGCGGCTGATGCCCCACCGCGAGCACCTCGCCCGCACCGCCGGGCTCCTCGGCGTCGACGCGTGGCAGCTCGTGCTCGAGGGCGGCGAGGACCACGGGCTCCTCGCGACCTTCCCGCCGGAGGCGGTGCTGCCGGAGGGCTTCACCCCGGTGGGGGTCGTGCGGGAGACGGCCCTGCCCGGTGTCCTGCTCGACGGTGAGGCCTACGGCGGCGCCGGCGGGTGGGACCACTTCGCGTCGTGACCTCCGGCCCAGGAGCCAGGCCCGTCGGGCCCAGGTGCCAGGCGCAGACGTCGGACGTCGGGCCGCTCCGGACGCGCGAGAGGCCGGCACCCGCAGGTGCCGGCCTCGTGCCCGGTGCGCGCCGCCGTCAGACCACGGCGCCGTCAGGTCGCGTCAGCGCGAGACCTTGCCCGCCTTGAGGCAGGAGGTGCAGACGTTGCGGCGCTTGGGCGTGCCGCCCTCGACCACGCGCACCCGCTGGATGTTGGGGATCCAACGACGCTTGGTGCGGCGGTGGGAGTGCGAGATGGAGTGGCCGAAGCCCGGCCCCTTGGCGCAGATGTCGCAGGTGGCAGCCACGGTCGTCTCCTACTGTTCTTGGCTGGTCGCTCGGCCGGTGCGGGTGTCGCGGTGGTCGAGCACTCGTCTCGGGAGGCGCGCCGCGTCCGCCCGGGCGGGCGGCACTCGGCGCGAGCCGGACCAGGGTAGCCGAGGACCCGTCCGGTGCCCAACGCCGCGGTGCCGGCGCTCGTGTCCGCTGTCGACGTCGGGGGGCGGCCCTACTGTGCGCGCCATGGCAGAGGGCTCCTCGGGCGGCGCGTCGCGCCCCCGGGGCCTGCCGGCACCACGCGGCGCGGAGGACTCCGGCGGGATCCTCGCGCAGGTGGGCCGGATGGACGAGCCGCTGGCGCGCTGGGTGGGCCCGCCGACGGCCACGGCGCTCGAGGCGCACCTGGGTCTGGCCACCGTCGGGGACCTGCTGCGCCACTACCCGCGCGAGTACCGCCGCCGTGGCCAGCTCACCGACCTGCGGGGGCTGGAGGTGGACGAGCACGTCACGGTGCTGGCGCGCGTCGTCTCCCTCGGCGCGCGGAAGATGCAGCGCCGTGCGGGCTTCGTCGTCGACGTCGTCGTCACCGACGGGACGACCCGGCTGCGCCTCACCTTCTTCCCGCGCCACACCGGGGGCCTCGCGCGCCTCAAGCGCGACCTCGTGACGGGACGCCCCGGCCTCTTCTCCGGCAAGGTCGGCGCCTACCGCGGCGAGCTGCAGCTCGTGCACCCCGAGTACCACCTCACGGGGGTGCCCGGCGGTCCACCGGGCAGCACGAGCGACGGCGGGGCCGAGGTCCTCGCCGCCGAGGGCACGGCGATGGACTCCTTCCTCACCGACGTGCTCCCGATCTACCCGGCGAGCGCCGGGATGCAGAGCTGGACCGTCGCCAAGGCCGTGCAGACCGTGCTCGCGACGCTGGGCGAGGACGACGTGCCCGAGCCGCTGCCCGACATGGTGCTCGCGCGCCACGGCTTCCCCGGGCTCCTCGACGCCCTGCGCGCGGCCCACCGGCCCGCCGCAGCGGGCGAGCAGGACGCCGCCCTGCGGCGGCTGCGCCACGAGGAGGCCTTCGTCCTGCAGGCCGAGCTGGCCCGGCGCCGGCTCGCGACGGCGGCCCAGCAGGCGGTGCCCCGACGCGCCGTCGCCGACGGCCTGCTGGCCGCCTTCGACGAGCGTCTGCCCTTCTCGCTGACCGAGGGCCAGCGGCGCGTGGGGGAGGACATCGCTGCCGATCTGGCCCGGCCGCAGCCCATGCACCGGCTGCTGCAGGGCGAGGTCGGCTCCGGCAAGACGGTCGTCGCGCTGCGGGCGATGCTCGCCGTCGTCGACGCCGGGGGGCAGGCCGCCCTGCTGGCCCCCACCGAGGTGCTCGCCGTGCAGCACCACCGCTCGCTCACGCGGCTGCTCGGGGAGCTCGCCGAGGCCGGCACGCTCGGCGGCGCCGACGTCGCGACCCGCGTGGCGCTGCTCACCGGCAGCCTCGGGGCGCGCGCCCGGCGGGAGGCGCTGCTGCAGGCCGCGAGCGGCGAGGCCGGCGTCGTCGTCGGCACCCACGCCCTGCTGCAGGACGCCGTCCAGTTCGCCGACCTCGGGCTCGTCGTCGTCGACGAGCAGCACCGCTTCGGCGTCGAGCAGCGGGACGCGCTGCGCGCGAAGGCCTCCGCGGCGCCGCACCTGCTCGTCATGACGGCGACGCCGATCCCCCGGACCATCGCCATGACCTCTTTCGGCGACCTCGAGACGTCCTCGCTGCACGAGCTGCCCGCGGGGCGCTCGCCCATCGCCTCGCACGCGGTCAACGCGCAGAACCCGGCGTGGGTCGCCCGGATGTGGCGGCGCGTGCGCGAGGAGGTCGACGCCGGGCGCCAGGCCTACGTCGTCTGCCCGACGATCGGGGACGAGCAGCCCGCCGGCGTCCGCGGGCACGAGCCGGCACCCGAGGAGGACGCCGAGGACGGCACGCTGCCGGGGACGGGGGCCGGCCGTCGCAGCGGTCGTGGCGGCGGACGAGCCCCCAGCAGGCCTGCGGAGGACCGCGTCCTGGTCTCGACCGCGGCCGTCAGCGAGCTGCTGGCGAGCGAGCCGTCGATGGCCGACGTGCGCCGCGCCGTCCTGCACGGCCGGATGCCGCCGGAGGAGAAGGACGCCGTCATGCGGGCGTTCGCGGCCGGCGAGGTCGACGTCCTCGTCGCCACGACCGTCGTCGAGGTGGGCGTCGACGTCCCCAACGCGACGTGCATGGTGGTGCTGGACGCCGACCGCTTCGGCATCTCCCAGCTGCACCAGCTGCGGGGGCGGGTCGGCCGCGGTCAGCACGCCGGCGTCTGCTTCCTGCTCTCGCCGCTGCCCGAGCACGCCCCGGCGGTCGCGCGGCTCGCGGCGGTGGCCGCCACGACCGACGGCTTCGCCCTCGCCCAGCTCGACCTCGAGGCCCGCGGCGAGGGCGACGTGCTCGGCGCCCGGCAGTCCGGTGGCCGCTCGTCGCTGCGGCTGCTGCGGGTCGTCCGCGACGAGCAGGTCATCGCGGCGGCGCGCGCGGACGCCGCGGAGGTCCTCGCCGCCGACCCCGAGCTGCGGCGCCACCCGGCGCTCGCCGGCGCGGTGACGCAGCTGCTGCGGCCGCAGCACGAGCAGTTCCTGGAGCGGGGGTGAGGCGCGCCGGCCGGCCGGCGGAGCCCCCGAGCGCCGCTCCGGGCACGGCGGCCGACGGCGGGCTGCTGGTCCGAGCCCGTGACCTCCTCGTCGGGTACACGGGCCAGCCGGTCTCGCCGCCCACGACCTTCGCCGTGGTGCCCGGAGCCGCGACGGCGCTCGTCGGGCTGAACGGCGCCGGCAAGACGACGGTGCTCAAGGCCGTGCTCGGCCAGCTCGCGCCCCTCGGCGGCGAGCTCGAGGTGCTCGGCGGTCCCGTCGACGAGCGGTCGGTGGCCTTCCGGCGGGCCGTCGCGAGCGTCCTGGACGTCGACGTCCAGCTCCCCGGGCTCACGGTCCGGGAGCACCTCGACCTCGTCGCGCGCGGCCACGGCGTCCGCGACGCCGACGACGTCGTCGACCAGGCGGTGCTCGACCTCGGGCTCGAGCCCGTCGCCGAGAACCCGGCCACCGCGCTGTCCTCGGGGCAGCGACGGCGGATGCTGCTGGCCGCGGCGCTCGTGCGGCCGCGGCGGCTGCTCGTCCTCGACGAGCCCGAGCAGCGGCTCGACCTGGCCGGGCGCGAGGACGTCGTCGACCGGCTGGTCGAGGAGAAGGAGGCCGGCGTCGGGCTCCTGCTCGCCACGCACGACCCGCTGCTGCTGGCCGAGGTCGCCGACGAGGTGCTGCTCCTGTCCGAGGACGGCGTCCTGCCCGTCACCGCCGCCGAGGCGGCCCGGGAGCTGGGCCGGTGAGCGAGGAGCCGGCGGGCGGGGTCCCCGAGCACCTGCTGCGACCGGTCGTGGACGGCCCGGGCACCTCCGCGCGGCAGCTGCGGGCCGACGCGCGACGAGCCGCTCGGCGGGCGAGCGGCGCGACCCTCGGCCGCCTGCTCTCCGACGTCTACAGCGGCGTCCTCGGCGTCGCGACGTCCCTGCTGCTGCTCGCCGGCGTGCAGGGGCGCCTCGGGGCGCTCGGCGGGGTCGCCGCGCCGGGAGAGCCCCCGGACGGCGTGAGCCTGCCGGTGGAGGTGCTGGTCGTCGCCGCGCTGCTGCTCGTGCTCGGGGGCGTGGTCGGGCTGCTGGCCCGGCTCGGCCCGCTGTCGCTGCCTCCGGCGCAGGCGGTCTGGTGGCTGCCACTGCCGGTCTCGCGCGGGGCGCTGCTGCGGCCCGTCGTCCTGCGGCGGGCGCTCGTGACGGCCGTGCTGGCGGTCGGGGCCAGCGTGCCCGTCCTGCTGCTCCTTCTGCCCGCCGGCGGTGGCGTGGTGACGCCGGTCGTCCTGGTCCTCTCGGTCGCCGGGCTCGCGCTCGTGCTCGTCGCGGTCGCCGGCCTCGTGCAGGCGACGCGCGGGACCGCCTGGCCGCTCGTCGTCCTCGCCGACGCCCTTGTCCTGCTGGCGCCCCTGCTCGTCGCGGCCGCGGCGCTGCCGGGGGTCGTGCCGGTGCTCGCGCCGGTGCTCGGCGGGGGCCCGTCCGCGGCGCTCGTGCTCGTCCCGGTCCTCGCCGCGCTCCTGGCGGCCGTCGCCCTCGCCCTGCTCGGTGTGCGTGCGGGGCGGGTGCCGGCGGTGTCGCTGACGTCGGCGGGCGCGCTCTCGTCCTACGTCACCGGCTCGGGGCTGCTGCTGGACACGCGGGCGCTGGGCCGGGCGCTCTCGGCCCCGCCGCGCACGCGCCGCCGCCGGCGGTCGCGGGTGACGCGTGGCCGGCTCGTCCACGGGCCGGTGCGGGCGTTGCTGCTCGCCGACGTCCTCGCCGTGCTCCGCTCCCGGCGCCGCGTGGTCACCGCGGCGGTGCTGGCGCTCGTGCCGGCGGGCGCCGCCGCGGCCGCGGGCGACGCGAGGGTGCTCGTGCTCGTGGTGCTGCTCGTCGCCGGCTACGGCGCGGCGACCACGCTGGCCGAGCCGGTGCGCGAGCGTGTGCTCGTGCCCACGCTCGACGCCACCTGGCCGCTGACGCCGGGCGCGGCGGCCACGGCGCACCTGCTCGCCCTCGCGATGCTGACGACGACCGCCCTCGCCGTCGCCGCTGGCGCCCTGGCGGTCCTCGCGCCGGGCTCGCTGCCGCTGACGCTGGTCGCGGCGAGCGGGCCGGGGCTGGCCGCCGCGGCGCTGCGCGGGGCCTCCCGTCCCGAGCTCGACCCGGCGTCCGCGGTCGTCACGACGCCGGCCGGCCCGCTGCCGGTGGGCCTGCTCACGAGCCTGACGCGGGGGCCGGACGTCGCCGTCGTCGCCCTGCTGCCGCTGGCCGTCGGTGCCCTGGCGCTGGGGGACGGCCAGCAGCTGCGACCCGTCGCCGAGGGGACGCTCGTCGTGCTCGCGCTGCTCTTGGGCGCGGGGCTCGGCGCCGTGGCGGCGTCGGGGGCGCGCCCGCCGGGACCCGAGGGGGCCGGCGAGGGTGGGCGGCGGCCGCCGCAGCCCGCCGCGGAGGTCACGTCGTGACCCGCCTCGTCGCCGGGGCGGCCGGCGGGCGCACGCTTCTCGTCCCGCGGGGCAGCGCCACCCGCCCGACGTCCGAGCGGGTCCGTGAGGCCCTCTTCAGCCGGCTGGAGCACGAGGGGCTGCTCGACGGCACCCGGGTCCTCGACCTCTACGCCGGCTCGGGGGCGCTGGGGCTGGAGGCCGCGAGCCGGGGGGCGGCGGCCGTCGTGCTCGTCGAGGCCGCGCGCGAGGCGGCGCGCGCCTGCCGCGCCAACGTCGCGAGCACCGGGCTGGCGGGGGTCGAGGTGCGCGAGGCGCCCGTCGAGCGGGTGCTCGCCGCGCCGCCCGGGCCGCCGCTGGACGGCGGGGCGGACCTCGTGCTGCTCGACCCGCCCTACGACGTCGCCGACGACGCGCTCGGTGCGGTGCTGCGTGCGCTCGTCTCGGCGGGATGGTTGGCGCCCGAGGCGGTCGTCGTCGCCGAGCGCTCCTCCCGCTCCCCGGAGCCGGCGTGGCCCGACGGGCTGTCCCGCTACGCCTCTCGGCGCTACGGCGAGACCGTCGTCTGGTTCGCCGAGCTGCTCGACGCGAGCCCTCCCTCCGAGGAGGGCTGAGCGGGTGGAGGACTCCGCCGTCGTCCTGGCCGCCGGTGCCGTCGTCACGGACGACACCGGGCGGGTGCTGCTCGTGCTGCGGGGTCGCGATCCCGAGCGGGGCCGCTGGTCGGTGCCCGCCGGCAAGAGCGAGCCGGGGGAGTCGCTGCGCGAGACCGTCGTGCGCGAGGTGCGCGAGGAGACGGGGCTGGACGTCGAGGTCGGCGCGGAGCTGTGGTCGCTGCGGCTGCCCGCCGGCGACGGGCGCGAGTTCGAGGTGCACGACTTCGCCGCCCACGTCGTGGGTGGCCGGCTGGCGGCCGGGGACGACGCCGCCGACGTCCGCTGGTTCACCCCGGCCGAGCTCGACGGCGTCCCGCTGACGGCGGACCTGCTCGGCTACCTGCGCCGGGCCGGCGTCGTGCCCGGGTGAGCGCCGGCGCCGTCAGCGAGCAGGCCGGCGGACGGGCAGGCCCAGGTCGGCCAGCGCGTCGCGCAGCGCCTCGGCGGTGGTGAAGCCGACGGCGCGCAGGCCCAGGGCCGCGGCGGCCTCGACGTTGGCGGGGGAGTCGTCGACGAAGGCCGTCGCGGCGGGGTCGAGGTCGAAGCGGTCGAGCAGGCGGCGGAAGAGCGCCGGGTCGGGCTTGGTGAGGCCCTCGCGCCCCGAGACGACGACGCCGTCGAAGGTGGACAGGCCGACGACGTCCTCCAGCAGCTCACCCGCCCGCTCGAAGAGCTCGGCCGACCAGTTGGTCAGCGCGATCAGATGCAGGCCGGCGGCGTCCAGCTCCTCGACGACCGCGCGCGTGCCCGGCACCGGGCCGGGCAGGGCGTCCAGGAAGCGGTCGACGTAGGCCTGGCCCACCGCGGCGTGCTGCGGCGGGAGGGCCGCGACGGCCTCGGCGCAGGGCACGCCCGCGTCGAGCGTGCGGTTCCAGGCGAGGAAGTCGACGTCCGCGTGGAAGGTCTCGACGTCGGTGGGGTCGAGGTGGGCCCAGGCGCGCTCGGGCTCCCAGCGCACGAGCACCCGGCCCAGGTCGAGGACGACGGTGGTCACGCCCGGCACGTGGGCACGGTAGCGAGGAGGACGAGCCGGGGTCCGGGGACGCCCTGCCGTCCTTCGCGGCCCAGGGCACCCGGCTGCGCGTCCCCGGTGGGCGGTCGGGGCGGCGAGCGACCGGTCGGTGCCGGTGCCGACCGGCACACTCGGCCCATGACCACGGCGGCGTGCCCCGGCTCCTTCGACCCGGTGACGCACGGGCACCTCGACGTCGTCGCGCGCACCGCGGCGCTCTTCGACGACGTCGTCGTGCTCGTCGTCCACAACCCGGGCAAGGCGGGGCTGCTGACGCCCGAGCACCGCGTCGCGCTGCTGGAGGAGGTGCTCCCGGACGCGCTCGGCGAGGCCGCCGGCCGGGTCCGCGTCGAGCCGGTGCCCGGGGGGCTGCTCGTCGACGCCTGCCGACGGGTGGGGGCCGCGTGCGTCGTCAAGGGCGTGCGTGGGGGCGCCGACGTCGACGCCGAGACGCCCATGGCGCTCATGAACCGGCACCTGTCGGGCCTGGAGACGCTCCTGCTGCCGGGCGACCCGCGCTGGCAGCACGTGGCGTCCTCCCTCGTGCGCGAGGTCGCGCGTCTCGGCGGCGACGTGGCCGACCTCGTGCCCGCACCCGTCGCCGCCGCGCTGCGCGAGGCGTCGGAGCGGTCGGCGTGAGCGGCAGGGGCCGGCGCCCGTCGTCCCCGGCAGGCCGCGCGAGAGGTCGCCCCGCGGCCGGACGGCGCGTCCTCACGCCTGCGGTAGCCTTGCCGGTCGGTCCGCACGCACCCGCGGCAGGCCGAGGACGACCAGGGCCCCCGCGCCCGCCGCACCCCCGCCCGAGCCCCGCGCACGTCGTGGACCGGGCGAGACCGCACCACCTCGACGCCTCCTGGGTGTCGCGGAGGAGGACCGCCGTGACCACGCTGGACCACCGCTCCCCGCTCGTGCTCGACACGCGGGAGCTCGGCCGCCGTCCGGGGTCCATGCGGACCGTGCGACGCAGCGTGGAGGCACCGGCCGACCTCGGCACCGCGGTGGTGGGCGTGGCCGAGGGCAGCCCGCTCGAGCTCGACCTGCGGCTCGAGTCGGTGATGGAGGGCGTGCTCGTGTCGGGGACGGCGCGGGGCACCTCCACCGGTGAGTGCGTGCGGTGCCTGGACCCGCTCGAGCGTGAGCTCGTGGTGGACCTCCAGGAGCTGTACACCTACCCGGGCCGGGCGCCGGAGGACGACCCCGACGGCACCCAGGACGACCTGCACGAGCTGGACGGCGACCACCTCGACGTCGAGCCCGTGCTCCGGGACGCGGTGGTGCTCGCGCTGCCGTTCCAGCCGGTGTGCTCGCCGGACTGCCCGGGACTGTGCGCCGACTGCGGCGTCCGCCTCGCGGACGCCGGGCCCGGCCACCAGCACGACAGCGTCGACCCGCGATGGGCGGCGCTCCAGGCGTTGGCCTCCGACCGGGGCCAGGAGGAGGACTGACACATGGCCGTCCCGAAGCGGAAGATGTCCCGCAGCAACACCCGCCACCGCCGCTCGCAGTGGAAGGCGGAGGCGACCCCGCTCGTCGCGACCGTCGAGAACGGGCGCACCACCTACGCCCGCGGCCACCACGCCCGCGTCGTCACGGACTCCCAGGGCACGCCCCTGTACCTGGAGTACAAGGGCCGCAAGGTCAAGGACCTCTGAGCGGCGACGCCCCGAGCCCCGCGGGCGGCGGCACCGAGGTCACCCCGGTCGACCCCGGTGCGGCCGCCGCGCTGGCAGAGCTCGTGCCCCGCGCGCCGGAGCTCACGGCCCGGCTCGGCCTCAACGTCGAGCCGGGCCTGCTGCTGCGTGCGCTCGTGCACCGTTCCTGGTCCTACGAGCACGACGGCGCGCCGACCAACGAGCGCCTGGAGTTCCTCGGGGACTCGGTGCTCGGGCTCGTCGTCACCGACGCGCTCTACCGGCGCCACCCCGACCTGCCCGAGGGGCAGCTGGCCAAGCTGCGCGCGTCCGTCGTCAGCTCCCGGGCGCTGTCCGGCGTCGGCCGCGGCCTGGGCCTGGGCGAGCACGTGCTGCTCGGCCGGGGCGAGGAGGCGACGGGCGGGCGCGACAAGACGTCGATCCTCGCCGACACGGTGGAGGCCGTCATCGGCGCGGTCTACCTCTCCTGCGGCCTCGACGACGCCCGTGCGCTGGTGCACCGGCTCGTCGACCCGCTGCTCGCCTCCTCGGCGGTGCTCGGCGCGGGCCTGGACTGGAAGACGAGCCTGCAGGAGCTGGGGGCCAGCAGCGGCCTGGGTGCGCCGGTCTACCGCGTCGTCGGCGAGGGTCCCGACCACGCGCGCACCTTCACCGCGGTCGTGCTCCTCGCCGACGTCGAGCGGGGCGAGGGCACGGGGCGCAGCAAGAAGGAGGCCGAGCAGCACGCGGCCGAGGCGGCGTGGCGGGCCATGGGCGGGACGGGCGAGGACTCCCTCGCCCGCGCCGCCGGCGTGGCCGGCTGAGCCGGCCGGCAGGGGCGAGGGAGGAGCCGTGCCCGAGCTCCCCGAGGTGGAGGTGGTCCGTCGTGGCCTCGACGCCCACGTGGTCGGGCGCACGATCACCGACGTCGCCGTCCTGCACACCCGGCCCGTGCGCCGTCACCTCGCCGGACCGCTGGACTTCGTCGGGCGGCTCGCCGGGGCCCGCGTGGACGCCGCCGTCCGCCGCGGCAAGTACCTCTGGCTGCAGCTGGGCACGGGCGACGCGCTGTCGGCGCACCTGGGGATGAGCGGGCAGATGCTCGTGCAGCGACCCGAGGCGCCCGCCGAGCGGCACCTGCGCGTGCGGATGGACCTCGACGACGGCGCCCAGCTGCGCTTCGTCGACCAGCGCATGTTCGGCGGCCTCCTCGTCGCGGGGCTCGTGCCGACCCCGGACGGCCTGCCGGCGGGGACGTCGGCGGCGGGGGAGTCCGACCCGCTGCTGCCGCCGGAGGTCGCGCACGTCGCCCGCGACCCGCTGGACCCGCACCTCGACGTCGAGGCCTTCGTCGAGCGGGTGCGGCGCCGTCGCACGGGGGTCAAGCGGGCGCTGCTGGACCAGACGCTGCTGTCCGGCGTCGGCAACATCTACGCCGACGAGGCGCTGTGGCGCTCACGCCTGCACCACGCGCGGCCGACGGAGACGCTGACCCGCCCGGCGGTGCGGCGGCTGCTCGACGACGTCGCCGACGTGATGCGTGCGGCGCTGGCGCAGGGCGGCACGAGCTTCGACCGGCTGTACGTCAACGTCAACGGCGCGAGCGGGTACTTCGACCGCTCGCTCGCCGTCTACGGCCAGGAGGGCGAGCCGTGCCCGCGGTGCGGCGCGCCCGTGACGAGGGAGGCCTTCATGAACCGCAGCTCCTACCGCTGCCCCCGGTGCCAGCCCGTCCCGCGACGGGCGCGCTGGTGAGCGCCGGGTCGGCCGGCGGCGAGCACGTCGTCCGGCTGCTGGCGCACGTGCGCGGGCACGTGCAGGGGGTCGGGTTCCGGTGGTGGGCTCGTGCGCGCGCCCTCGAGCTGGACCTGGTCGGCGTCGCGCGCAACCTGCCCGACGGCCGGGTCGAGGTGGGCGCGCAGGGCTCGCGCGCCGCGTGCGAGCAGCTGCTGGCGATGCTGGAGGCGCCCGACGGCGACGAGGCGACCCGGCGTCGTCCCGGCTCGGTGACCGGCGTCGGCGTGCAGTGGCTGGAGCCGCGCGGCGACGTCGAGGGCTTCGTCGAGGCCTGAGCCGCCCCGCCGCGTCCTCCACCCCGCGAGGTGACGTGCGGACGAGCGGGGCGGTGCCGCTCAGCCGACGAGCGCGGGAGCGGTCGACGTGCCGGTCGCCGGTTCCGGCGGCGCGGCCCAGGCGTCGCGGCGGCTGACGACCGGCACCGCGAGCAGGTGGAGCACCTCGGTGCCCTCGACCACGGCGAGGTGGACGCGTGGAGCGGTCCGGGTCCCGAGGAAGGGGCTGTCGTCCCCGCGGAGCTCCAGGACGACGTAGCCGCTGGCGCTGCCGGCGACGCCGACGAGCGCCGTGCCGCCTGCGGGGTCCTCGCCTGCCGCCGCGAGGACGGCCGTCGCGACGGCCGGGGCGACGGCGTACCGCTCGTCGCCCACCCCGCGCGTCGGCCCGCCGAGGTCGCTGCGGTCGGCCGCCGGCTCGACGAGGGCCGTCGGCGCGGGCCACCTCCCGGGCGAGGAGTCCGCGTCGACGCCGGGGTCGGTGCCCGGGCCGGCGCCGTCACGCCGCTCGTCGCCGACGGCGAGGCGCACGTCGACCTCGGTGCGCTCGTCGACGGCGACCAGCACGACCACCTGCCGGCCCCCCAGGCCCTGGGCCCGGGACCAGCTGACGACGAGGCGGGACGCCGTCGGCGCGCCCACGTCGGGCGTGTGCACGGCGAAGCCGTCGGGGCGGGGGACGTCGGTCACCGCCGGCCGCCCGACCGAGGCCGGGGCCGCGGCCGGGTCCCCGGCGCGCTGGCCGACCGCGAAGCCACCCACCAGCAGGAGCAGGCCGGCGAGGCCGGCCAGCGCCTGCCGACGTCGCCCACCGCCGGCGACGGAGCCCGCTGCACCCGGCGTCTCGTCGTCGAGGTCCGCCGGTCCCGGCCGTGCCGGGTCGGGCCCGCCCGCGGCGCGCCCGACGGCGTCACGGCTCACCGGCCCCCCATCGACCCATGGTGCGCCTGCCCCGCCGGGCCGACCACTCGCCCGGCACGCCGTCGTCGTCGTGCCGGGGCGAGGTGAGGGGGCACGGCTACGCTCGCGGCCACCTGCGCCGGGAGGCCCTCGCGACGACCTGACCTGCGCCACCGGACCGGAGAGGCGACGTGCACCTCAAGACGCTCACGATGAAGGGCTTCAAGTCCTTCGCGTCCACGACGACGCTGCGTCTGGAGCCGGGCATCACCTGCGTCGTGGGGCCGAACGGGTCCGGCAAGTCCAACGTCGTCGACGCCCTCGCCTGGGTCATGGGCGAGCAGGGCGCCAAGACGCTGCGCGGCGGGTCGATGCAGGACGTCATCTTCGCCGGCACGGCTGGTCGCGACGGCGCCCCGGGGCGCCCGCCCCTGGGGCGCGCCGAGGTCTCCCTCACCATCGACAACACCGACGGCGCGCTGCCGCTGGACTTCACCGAGGTCACCGTCTCGCGGACGATGTTCCGCACCGGCGGCAGCGAGTACTCCGTCAACGGCGCTCCCGCGCGCCTCCTCGACGTCCAGGAGCTGCTCTCCGACAGCGGGATCGGGCGCGAGATGCACGTCATCGTCGGGCAGGGACAGCTCGACCAGGTGCTGCGCGCCACGCCCGAGGACCGGCGCGGCTTCGTCGAGGAGGCCGCCGGCGTCCTCAAGCACCGCCGCCGCAAGGAGCGCGCCCTGCGGCGCCTGGAGTCGATGGCCGCCAACCTCGCCCGGCTGCAGGACCTCACGGCCGAGGTGCGCCGCCAGCTCGGCCCGCTCGGCCGGCAGGCGAAGGTGGCCCGCCGGGCCCAGCTCGTGCAGGCGGAGGTGCGCGACGCCCGGGCCCGGCTGCTCGCCGACGACCTCGCCCAGCTCCGCGCCGTCCTCGCGCAGGACGCCGTCGACGACTCCGCCCTGCGCGCCCGCCGCGCCGAGGTGGAGGAAGGCCTGGCCGCGGCGCGCGAGGAGGTCACCGCCGTCGAGACCGCCGAGCGGGAGGCCGCCCCTGGGCTCGTCGCCGCCGAGGAGGCCACGCACCGCCTCGCCCGGGTGCGGGAGCGGCTGCGGGGCACCGCCGAGCTCGCGGCCGAGCGCAGCCGGCTGCTGGGCACGCAGGAGGACGGGCCCTCGGGACCGGACCCGGCCGAGCTCGGCGCGCAGGCGGAGCGGCTGCGCGCCGAGGCCGCCGCCCTGGAGCAGGACGTCGCGACCGCGCGGGCGGCGCTCACGACCGCCGAGTCCGGGCGCGTCGACGTCGAGCAGGCGCTCGCCGAGGCCGAGCGTCAGGTCGCCGCGCTGGCCCGCGCCGCCGCGGACCGCCGTGAGGGCCTCGCCCGGCTCACCGGCTCCGTCGGGGCCCGCCGCAGCCGCCTGGAGGCGGGGGAGGCCGAGGTCGGCCGGCTGGAGGGCGCCATCGACGGGGCCCGTGCCCGCCGCCGCGACGCCGAGCGGGAGCGGGCGCTGCTGGAGTCGCAGGTCGCCGACGTCGAGGAGGGCGAGGAGGGCCTCGACGACGCGCACGAGCGCGCCGCGGCCGCCCTGGCGAGCGCGGGCGAGGACGTCGAGCGCGCCCGCGAGCAGGAGCGGGCCGCGGAGCGCGACCGCGGCAGCGCGCAGGCCCGGCTGGAGGCCCTGGAGCTGGGGCTCGCCCGCCGCGACGGCTCCGGCGCGCTGCTGGCGGCCGGTGACCGCCTGCCCGGCGTGCTCGGGCCGGTGACCGAGCTGGTCGACGTCGAGCCGGGCTACGAGGACGCCGTCGCCGCCGCCCTGCGCGGCGTCGCCGACGGGGTGGCGGTCGAGAGCCTCGCCGTCGCCGTCGACGCCCTGCGGCTCCTGCGCGGCGACGACGCGGGCACCGCGTCGCTGCTCGTCGCCGGTGGGCGTCCCGGT